>NZ_JBHWKR010000002.1:414912-950964 GCF_042730855.1 Kribbella sp. NPDC059898 | reverse complement strand
GCAGATCCAGCACCACCCGCCGACATTCCTCCGACAGCTTCACCGCCACAACACCCTCCAACAATCAGGCGTTGCAACAATCACCTGAACCCGCCCTCCTGAAATGGCACACAATGCTCCCCAGACCGTCAAATCGCGACCTGGTCAGCGAAGGGCGGCAGTGAACTGGTCGTGGTGGGTGGTCCACCAGTGGCGTCGGCGGGTGTACTTCTCGATGCCTCCGGTCCGGTTGAGCCTCGCGACCGTGTTCGGGTCGCCCTTGTTGATGGTGCGGCGTGCGGCTGCTTCGATGCGGGCGAGGGCGTCGTCGATGGCGGTGAGCAGTTCTGCGCGGCCGTCTCGGTCCAGGCCGTAGGCGTCCGCGACGAGTCGTAGTCGGGCCGGCCGGTCGGCGGGTAGCCAGCCGATCCGGTGCTGGTCGAAGTCGTCCTCGATCGGTACGCAGAGCCGGGCGAGCTGGGCGAGATCGTAGACGGGACGACCAGGGGCAGCGAACTCGAAGTCGAGCAGCGCAACGGCGATACCGTCACGGAAGACGACGTTCGAGAGCTCCACGTCGTTGTGACACACCAGCGTCCCGCCCGCGGGGTCAGCCAGGCCGTCGTTCCAGGTGAGCCCCTGCGGGGCGAACCCGCGAGCGGCGTCGTGCAGTCCGCGCAGCAGTCTGGCGACGGACGCTAGTGCGGTGCCGGACTGGCTCCAGACCGGGTACGGCGCCACGGGAACCTCGCCCTCGATGAACCCGAGACGCTCGCGGCCGTCCTCGTCGATGCCGATCGGCGTGGGGGCGCCCTCGAATCCGGCGTCTTTCACCGCGCGGAGGAAGGCGTGAATCGACCCCGAGTACGGACTCGAGGGGCGAAGCACGTGAGGACCGACGCGGACGACCTTGCCCGCGTTCGCGATCCCGCCGGCCAGTTGCTCCTCGGCCATACCGGAAGCTTGACAGACGGGGACGACCCCAGCCGTACGTCGCCGGTCGCCGGTCGCCGGCGCTGACGACTACGTGACGAAGCCGTTCGGGTGCTCGGGTGTCGGCGCCCTGCCCGCGTTCGACCCGGACCGGGACGACTGGGTCAATACGCCGTTCCCGATCCAGGCGGCGACGCCGTCAGGTTGTCGCGAAGGACGGGGGACCTGTGCTGGGCTCGTTGGACTGGGACCCGTTCCAGACCGCGAAGCGGGCGGCTTCGGCGTAGGTGGCAGCGTCCGCGCGCCACCGGCTCGGTCGCCCACCTTCCGGGGCGGTTCTGGGCAGGGGTATCCCACGCAGGGGTGACTCACCTGGGGCGGCGCAGTCCGGGGCTGGTTCAGGCGCGGCAGTCCCAGGTGCGTCTGCCCCAGGCGGGGCCATCCCACGGACAGCCTCATGCGGGGCTGCTTCAGGTGCAGGTGGTTCGGGCAGGGCCGTTCCACGTACAGCGTCGCGCGGAGATGCCACGGGTGGAACTGGTCCGGGTCGAGCTGAGTCGGATGGAGTTGACTCGCGCGGAGTTGACTCGCGCGGTGCTGACTCGGGTGGGGCTGAATGGGGTGGAGTCGACTCCGGTGGAGGTGCGACGGGTGGAATTGGTCCGAGTGGAGCTGAGTCGGGTGGAGCTGAGTCGCGTGGAGTTGACTCGGGTGGAGCTGAGTCGCGTGGAGTTGACTCGGGTGGAGCTGAGTCGGAGGGAGTTCTGCGGAGCGGGGTTGTCTTGGGTGGTTGGGGCAGGTTGGGGCGGGGAGTTGGGTCGGCCCAGGTGGGGCGGGCTACGTGGGGCTTGCCGTTGGTGATGGTGATGTGCCAGCGGTCGTTGTGGAGGTCGACGTGGTGGCGGCGGCATAAGAGCGCGAGGTTGGTGAGGGCGGTGGGGCCGCCGTCGGCCCAGTGCGTGAGGTGGTGGGCGTCGCACATTACGGGCGGCGTTGCACAGACGACGCAGCCCCGGTCGCGGGCGGTCAGGGCGTGGCGGATGTGTCTGGTGACGAGGCGTTCGCTGCGGCTGACGTCGAGCGGCTGGGAGTTCGAGCCCAGGACGAGCGGCATGATGTTCGTGTCGCAGGCTAGGCGGCGGATGGTGGCGGCGGAGAGGTCGTCGCTGTAGATGGTTTGACCGGTGGCGTTGGCGGTGGCTGACTTCAGGTCGTCGAGGTCGATGGTGATGGTGATGTTGGCCTTCGCGCCGTGGCTGGCGGTGTCGGTGTCCCAGGCGTTCGCGGCGACGGTGAGGGCGGTGGTGAGGGCGTCGGCTTGGCGTTTGTCGCGGGGGCGGGGGTCGTGTTCGCCGTCGACGGTTTTGTGGGGGCGGGCGCCGGCGTGGACGATCGCGCGCAGCAGTTCGGCGTTGTCGTTGGCGAGGTAGCCGCGGAACTTGACGCCGTTCTCCGCGGTGATGAGAGTGAGGGATTCGCGGGCGGAGGCTTTCTGCTCCTCGGGTTCGCGGCCGTCGGCGTCGATTCGGTCGCACAACTGTTTCGCGGCGGTGCGGAGTTCCTTGGGGGTGAGGTGGGATGCGAGGCCGACCAGTTGCTGTTCGGTGACGTCGAGGGTTTCGATGGGGACGCGAGAGCGGACGCGTTCGAGTTCGGTGATGATCGCGGCGGCGTGGCCGGTTTGGATGGGGGTGTCGTTGGTGAGGGCGGCGTCGACGGCTTTGTATTTGGGGAGGGCGCGGGCGAGGTGGACGTCGCGCCAGGCTTCGGTGCGGTCGTGGCGGTGGCGGAAGGTGAGGAGTTCTACGGTGTCGCGGGCGCCGAGTTCCTGGGCGAGGCCGTCGGTCTCGGCGCGGGCGATGAGTTGGAGGCGGACGGCTTGCAGGCGGATGATCTCGGCGTTGGCCTCGTCGAGGGCGGGCAGCACCTCATGGTTGCCGATAGCAACCACAGGGCGTCTGCCGAGAATATCCATGCGGACAAGCCTAGTTGCCGCCTCCGACAGTTTTCAAAGGCGGATCCCCTTGTTTTCAAGAGGATTGGTTATCCACAGATCAGCAGCCGACGCGGGAGCGGCCGGCTACGGCCTTGTAGGTGCAGGTGTCGAAGGTTTTGCCTGCTGGGGTCTGGAAGCGGGCGGTGTCGCCGGTGTTGTTCCAGACGTACCAGCTCTGGTTCCAGTACAGGGTGAGTGCGCGGTTGCGGTTCTTGCCGGTGCGGACGATCACCGTCGAGCGGCCCGGCAGGACGTACCCGCGCGGGAACACGAAGACGTGGTTCGCGGCGTCCAGGACGCGGAAGCCGGACAGGTTGATCGGGCGCGTGCTGATGTTCCGGACCGTGAAGAACTCGTTGTTGATCTGGGCGTTGGTGCGGGTGTCGGCGCCCGGCGGGTCGTACTGGATCCCGCTCAGGACCGCCGTGACCGCCGCGTCGGCCGTCAGCGGTGCCAGTACGGCGGTACCGGCGAGAACCACGGCGGCCGTCGCGGCGGAGAAGAGCATGCGAAAACGGTGTACGAACACAGGAAATGTCCCCCTTGGCAGTGGGCCGATGTCCCCCCGGCCCGGATGTACACGAACTGCCGGTTCCCCCCGGCGGTCGCACACGCTAGCCGTCACGCTCCGTGCTCGTCAAGCTCTCAAGAGAACGTTCTCGGAACGCCGTGTTCGAGCAGCTGAACGCGGTTCTCCAGACCGGCCTCCCGGAACGCCGCGAGGAACTGCTCCGGGCCCTCGCTGAAGTGCGTCCAGCCCTCCGTGTGGACGGGGACGATCACCGCGTCGCCGAGGATCCGGGCCGCCTCGACCGAGTCCGTCGAGGTGAGCGTCAGGTTCGCCCCGTCGAGTAGTCCGGTACGGGCGGCGCCGGCGAACAGTACCGCGACGTCGATCGGCGCGAAACGGTCCGCGATCTCCTTCACGTGGCCGAGGGAAGCGTTGTCGCCGGACACGTACACCGTCGGCAATCCCTCGCCCCGCATGACGAATCCGGTCACGAACCCGACGACCGCCTCCGCGCCCTCGGGGCCGTGCAGTGCCGGTACGCCGGTCACCGTGACCACGCCGCCGTCCGGCCGGGGGAGTTCGACGGTCTCCCAGTTCTCCAGGCCGCGGACGCCGTCGATGCGAAGCGCCGCGCCGGGCGTTGACAGTACGGTCGGGACCGACGAGAGCAGCGCGCGGCCGGAGTCGTCGAGGTTGTCCTTGTGCTCGTCGTGCGAGAGCAGTACGACGTCGATCGGGCCGAGCTCCGCGGCCGGGATCGCCGGGCCGGTCAGCTTCGTCATCACCCGTCCGGGCAGCTGGTAGTCGCGCGGCTCGTCGAAGGCCGGGTCGGTCAGGAACGTGATGCCGCCGAGGTTCAGGACGGCGGTCGGGCCGCCGATGTGCGTGATCTTCATGACCACGATCCTCCGCGCCGGCGAACGCCCGTACCATTGGCCCGGGAGCCATAGTTACCGAAGATCGGGCCATACTGTGTTCATGCGTACTGTCGCGGTTCTCGCGTACCCCGGGATGAGCCCGTTCCACCTGTCCGTGCCGTGCCTGGTCCTCGGCGAACGGCGCGGGCTGCCGGACAGGTACGACGTACAGGTGTGTGCCGAGCAGCCCGGGTCGTTCCCGACGAGTGCCGGGTTCGGGATCACCGTGGACCACGGGCTCGACGCGATGGAGCGGGCCGACGTCGTCGTACTGCCGAGCTGGGAGCCTGGCCTGGTCGCGTCCGACGTACTGCTGGGCGCGATCCGGCGGGCGCACGCGCGCGGCGCGACTGTGGTCGGGCTGTGTGTCGGGGCGTTCCTGGTCGCGGAATCCGGCATCGCTGAGGGGCGTGAGGTGGTGACGCACTGGCGGTTCGCCGACGAGCTGCGCTCGCGGTACCCGGCGTTGAAGGTCCGCGCGGACGTGCTCTGGTCGGATCAGGGGGACCTGGTGACCTCGGCCGGTACGGCGGCCTCGCTGGACTGCTGCCTGCACCTGGTCCGGACGCACCACGGGTTCGAGATCGCGGAACGGGTCGCCCGGGACATCGTGGTCGCGCCGCACCGGAGCGGGTCGCAGGCGCAGTACATCCCGGTACCCGTACCGCCCGACCCGACCGACGACGTGATCGAGAAGGCGATGGTGTGGGCCCGGGCGCGGCTCGACCAGCCGGTGACACTCGACGAATGGGCCGGCGCGGTGGCGTTGTCGCGGCGTACGTTCACCCGGCAGTTCCGGGCGCGGACCGGGAGCTCCGGGCAGGCGTGGTTGTTGCGGCAACGGCTCGACCGGGCCAGGTTGTTGCTGGAGACAACCGATCTGTCGGTGGAGCGGGTCGCGGGGGAGAGCGGGTTCGGCAGCAGCGACGCGCTCCGGCACCACTTCCACACGGTGCTCGGTACGACGCCGCAGCGGCATCGGCAGGAGTTCTACAGCAGCACGAGCAGGATGTAGACCACCGGCGCCGCGAACGTGATGAGCAGGATCCAGGCCATCATCCGGTGCGCGGGTTTGCCTCGGTCGAGGGACGAGGCGAAGTACAGTACGGCGCCTTCCTCGGTGTGCCGGCTCAACCCCATCTTGCGGGCCTCGTCCGGCCGCGGATCCGGTCGCTCCTCGGCCAGCGCGTCCGGATGGATCCCGTAGTGCGCCGGCCCGGCCCGATCCACGTCATCACGCTCGAAGAACATCCAGCCTCCCGCGGGTTGGTGGACCACGTCGCCCAACCATGGTCGCACCAACCGGCGAGAAGGGTGCTGAACTACTACGAGAACTTCGCCACCCAGGCGTTGCGGTCCGTGTAGCTGAGGCAGACGAGCAGGTCGAGCGTGCACCGCTTCGCCGTACCGAAGCCGACACCGAGCGTCGTGCGACCGCAGTCCAGGATCGTGCTACGGCTGCTCGACATGAGCTTGTTGTAGGCCTGCTGCGCGGTCATCTTGTCGCCGCCCGCACCTGCTTGCGACCCGGAGGTACTGTTCAGGCCGCTGCCGCTCTCGGCCCGGCTTGCGGCAGTTCCCTCAGCGCCGTCGGTCAGGCTCGGGTCCTGCTTCAGGCGGGCGCAGCCGTTGTTCACGCGGGCGTTGTCGATCAGGTTGAAGAGCTGGATCTCGTTGGGGTCCATGCCTCCGTCGACCGGTGGTGGCGGCGTCGTCGGGGGTGGGGTGGTAGGGGTGGGCTTGGTGGTGGTGATGGTGCGGCCCGGGGAGGTGGGGGCCGTGGTGGGGTTGGTCGACGTGGACGCCGAGGTGGGGGCGGACGTCGAGGTGCGGGTGGGCGTCTTGGTGGGGGAGTCCGTGGGGGTACCGGTCGGCGAATCCGTCGGGCTGTCCGTCGGCGTGGCGGACGGGGTGTCCGTGGGGGTCGCGGTCGGGGTTGCCGTGGGGGTTGCCGTTGGGGTGACCGTTACGTGCGCGGACGGGGTGGCGACGGCTGCCTTGGTGGACGGGGTGATGTAGGTGTCGTCGGTGCGGGTCACCATCGGGACCGAGGCGTCTGCTGGGTCGTTCTGCGGTTGGTGCAGGAGGATCCAGGAGATCGGGGTGATCACCACGAGTACGGATGCCACCGCGATCACTGCTCGGCGTCCGCGGGACGCCCGTCCGACGCGGCCCGCGCTTCTGCGACCCGGTCCGGAGCCGCCCGGGCCTGAGTTGCCTGGGCCTGAGCCGCCGGGGCCGTTTCCGGTACCACCGCCTCCCGAGCCGCCGCGGCCGCCCGCCGCTGCAACGTGCTCGCCGTCGGCTGCATACGCTCCGGCGCCGGTGAGCCCACCGGCCGCCAGACCACCAGCACCTGCGGCGGCGCCCGTACGTCCGGCACTCGAGGCGGTGCCGTGTTCACCTGCGGCAGTACGTCGAGCCTCCGCCGCGGTCCCGTAGTCCCCGGCAGCACCCGCACCCCAAGCACTTGCCGAGGCACCGTACTCACCGGCGGCGGCGCCGGCACCTGCCGCGCCGCCGAACTCGCGTGCGGCGCCTCCAGCACTTGCTGCGATGCCGTACTCGCGTGCGCCCGCGGCTCCACCGCTTGCTGCGGCGCCGTACTCGCCTGCGACGGCGCCGAGCTCGCGTGCCGCGGCTCCACCGCTGGCTGCGGTGCCGTAGTCGCCTGTGGTGGTACGTCGGGCGCTGGTGACGCCGTAGTCCGGTGCTGCGGTTGAGGGGGTGCCGTAGTCGCCTGTTGCGGGGGTGCGGCCGGGGGTTGAGGTGGTGCCGTGGTTGTCGGCTGCTTCGGTCAGTGCAGCAGCCGGCGGTGTGGCGGGGGTGGGGCTTGCGGCAGGTGAGGTTGCGTCGTACTTGCTGGTGGTGGAGGTGCGGTCTGCGCCGGCGGCTGAGCCTGCGGCGGCGAGGCTGCCTGCGGCGGAGCCGGCAGCGGCCAGGCCTGCGGCTGCGCTGGTGTCGGCTGCGCGGCGCGGGGTGCTGGTCGCGCTGGTGTCGGGTGCGCGGCGCGGGGTGGCGGTCGCGGGGGTGTCGGTGCCACCGGTGCCGGTGCCGGTGCCGGTGCCGCCCGTGCCGCCGGTGCCAAGGTTGGTGGTGGCGGCTAGGCGGTCGGTGGAGGCTGTGCCGAACCAGGTGTCGGGTTCGGTTGACGTGGCTGCGGGGCCGAGGGAGGCCCAGTCGTCGGCTGCTCGGCGGGTGGACCAGGTGCCGGCGGTTTCACCAGGGGGAGTCGCAGACGTGGATCCGCCGCCCGCGGACGCGTTGGCGTCGTACGCGGGGGTTTCGGGCCAGGAGCTCTCCGAGGGGCGGGGGGCCCGGCTGGGGTGGGGGTCTGGGGTCAAGGACTGGTTGACCCAGGAGGGGGTGCTGCGGTGCGGAGCCTCGGAGGACCGGGGCTCGGGAGCCGAGACCTCAGGCGTGGCTACCTCGGGGGTTGTGTAGCTGGGCAGCGCGCCGCGCGGGGCGTACTGCGGTGTGGCCGGGCGGGACTGGTTGCTGCCGGCCCAGAACGGGGACTCCGTGCCGCCCTTGGGCGCGTTCGCCCAGAACGGCGACTCGTCGCTCGAACGCGGTGCGTACCGCGGCGGTTCGGGCGGGGCGGATTCCGCGGGCGGAGTAGGACGGTTGCCGGAACGCGACGAGCGGGCCGCTCGGGTCGCCTTCCGTCGTGGTTTGTACCGGCCGTTGCCGGACTCGGACATTATTTCGTTGTTCCCTTCAAAGTCGCGCCCCCAAGACGTGCCTCATCAACGAGACGAGCCTCACCAGCCGCCTCACCGGAGCCCCCCAGGAACGTCCGGCAACCTGACAAGGACGGGATTACCCGCCGCGACCGACCGGCAACCGGTCGGACATTGTGGCCTTGGGACAACGTTCCAGCCACAGTCGGTGCTTTCGAGACAATGACAGTCATCAGGACAGCCATCAGCTTCGGCCGAAGTCCTGGACCCAGCTGCCGGGTCCGTAGTCGGAGCGCACCTGGCCGGGGTCGTAGCCGATGCCGATCGAGGTGTACCGGCAGTTCAGGATGTTCTTGCGATGGCCGTCGCTCTGCATCCAGGCGGCGACCACCTTCTGCGCGGTGTCGTACCCGGCGGCGATGTTCTCGCCCCAGGTCGACCCCTTGTACCCGGCGGCCGCCATCCGGTCGCCCGGGTCCTGGCCGTCGGGGTTGGTGTGGTCCATGTAGTGCCGGCGGACCATGTCCGACGCGTGCTTGCCGGCTGCCTCGACGAGTGCGCTGTCCAGCTTGAGCGGGCCGCAGCCCTGCTGCTGGCGGATCTGGTTCGTGTAGTCGAGGACCTGCCGTTCCTGCGCGTTCGTCCCGCCGCCGCCGACGGGCGGCTGCGGGGTGTCGCTCGGCGACGGCTCGGTTGTCCGGGTCTTGGTCGGCGTACTCGACGGCTTGCCGGTCGGCTTGCCCGTCGGCGTGGCAGTGATGCTCGGCTTCGGCCGTCCGGTCGCTCCGTTGGTACTGCGGGGCGCGGTCGGTGACACGGTCACCGTCGTGACCCCGACGGTCGGCGTGGTGACGGAGCTCGAAGGTGAAGACGAAGGCGAGGAGGACGAAGGCGAAGGCGAGGACGAAGCAGGCGCCGAGCCAACGGCGGCCGGACCCACCACGGCGGTCGTGGTCGCGCCGTTCGGCAAGGTCTTCGTGATCGTGATCATCGGACCGGTGGAGGTGCCGTCGACCGTCGTACCGTCCTCGACGCTGCTGTTCTCGACGACGTTCACGACCCGCTCGGCGCCGTCGGTACGGGAGGTCCCGTGCGACATCAGCCAGACCACCGGGCCGATCGCGACCAGCACCGAGAGCGCGCTGACAGCAGGGCCGACCAGGCCGCGGCTCCGCCGGGGAGCTCGTCTACTGCCGCGGTGCCGCCGGGGGGTTGGCGAATCCGTCATGGGGTGGGCGAATCCTCTTCGTTTCTTCGTGATGCCGAAACAGCGCGTCGTTCCCCGTGGTACAGCCAGGTCCCCCCTGGTCACCGAACAGCGACCTTAACCGACCCGCGAGGTCATCGTTACGCGGGTGTGAACCCTCTTAACGAATCCTGAAGAAAACGATTGACTGAAAGTCGTCCACCGGCCGTTGTCAACCGCCGAAGTCCTGCACCCAGCTCCCGTTGCCCCAGGCGGGTTTCACCTGGCCGGTGTCGTACCCGATGCCGATCATCGAGTATCCGCAGTTCAGGATGTTCGCCCGGTGCCCGGGGCTCTTCATCCAGCCCTGTACGACGGCTTCCGGGCTGGTGTACCCGACCGCGATGTTCTCGGCCATCGAGCCGCCGCCGAACCCGGCCGCCTTCATCCGGTCGAACGGGCTGCGGCCGTCGAGGCTGTCGTGGGCGAAGAAGTGCTCGGCGACCATGTCGGCGGCGTGCGCCTCGGCGGCCTTCGTCAGCGACTTGTTCATCCTCAGCGGACCGCAGCCGGACTTCGCGCGCTCCTGGTTGGTCAGCGCGAGCACCTGTTGGTCCGCGGAGCCGTTTCCCTCGGACTTCGGCGGCTTCGTGGTCTTCGTCTTCGTCGGCGTAGGAGTTGATGCAGGAGTCGATGGAGGCGGAGGCGTCGGCTTCGGGGAAGCAACCGGAGTACTAGCAGCAGTACGCGTAGGAGTGCGAGAAGAAGTACGAGTCGGCCGCGGCTCAGGTGTGTACGTCGACTTCACAGGAGTCCGCGTAGTACCCCGGCTCGGTGCCGTCGTGGACCTGGTCGGACTGGCGGTCGTCGACGCGACCGGCGAATCCTGGCTGGTCGGCCGCGGGGTACCGGACTGCCGCATGACGAACCACCCGACACCCGCGATCAGGACCAGTGCCGACAGGGATGCGAGAAGCGGACCGGCCACGCCGTAGCTGCGTGACCGTCTGTGGTTCGTCATGCTGAGCAGCCTTGCCCAGCTCACCACCGGCCGATGCGCGTCAGCGGCAGCACTTACAAAGCTCTGACCATGGCAATCGTTTGAATCAACGCGACCGGGCGATCACGATGTCCGCGATCACCTTCCACCCAAGACTTCGGTACAGCCGGAGCCCGTCGATGGACGCGATCAGGATGCCGCGCTTGGCGCCTTTGGCCGCGGCCGCCTCAACCAGCGACGCCATCACCGCACTGCCGAGACCGCGCCGCCGGTGGGCCGGGTCGGTCTCGATCCGGTCCGCGACCGCGTCCTCGCCGACCACCGCCATCCGGCCGCTGGACACCACGCCGCCGTGCATGGTGGCGCGGGTGATGATCAGGTCGTCCTCGAGTTCGGCGTGCAACGCGTAGCGTTCGTGCAGTTTCAGGGCGGGCTGCTCGGACAGCTGGATCGTCATCAGCCAGTCCTGGTCCTGCTGGACCTCGAGACCGAGATCCTCCAGTTGCTCGATCCGCGCCTCCTTGTCGTCGGTGGCCAGCGTGATCCACCCCGAGCCGCGGCCACCGCCGTCGGCGAACGCCAGTTGGGCGGCGCGTTCCACCCGTTCCGGTTTACCGTCGGCATCCAGTACGACGTACTCCGTCGGCCGGCTCTCCTCACCTGCCCGGACGATCAGAATGCCGTTGTTGTCGTCCTCAACCGTGGTCCAGCCCCGCGAGACGGACCACCCGGCCTGCCAACGGCGGACGAGTTCCTCACGATCTATCACCCGTCGATTCAAGCAGCCCGGCCGCGCAACGGCGAGGGGAACCGGTGTCGGATGACACCAACTGGCCGTAAATCTCTGCCTGCGCTGGGTGACCAATACTCCTGCGAGTTGACCGGGTCAACCCCTCAGGACGTCCTCGGCGAGCAGGTCGTAGGTGAGCAGGTTGTCGTAGCTGCCGTCCCGCCGCGGATCGGCGCTGCGTTCGTCGCCGACCTTGGTGAACCCGTTGACCTCGGCAACGTGGGCGGACGCCGTGTTCACGTCGGCGCACCGCACCAGCAGCCGCCGCCGGCCGAGCCCGCCGTCCTCGATCGGCCGGAACGCATACGCGATCAGCAGCTGGACGGCGCTCGTCATCACCTTGCGGCCGCGGGCCTCCGGGTGCATCCAGTACCCGATCTCGCCGCGCGTCTTGTCCATCCGGCCGCTCAGCCCGAAAACACTCACGTTCCCGAGCAGTTCGTCGGTGTCGGCGTCGGCGATCGCCCACGCGACCGCCTCACCACTGGCCGCCGCGTCCGACCGGCTGCCGATGAATCCCTTGGCATCGTCGAGGCTGTACGGCGACGGCATGCCCGACAGCCAGTGCTGTGTCCGCTCGTCGCCGCACGCTTCCTGCACCCGCTGCGCGTCCGACTCGCGCAACGGCCGCAGGCGAAACCCGTCGCCCTCGAGCACCGGCACCGTCCACCAGTTGCCCTTCGGTTCGAGCTCGTCGTCGCGGCCGACCGTCGCGACCCACTCGTCCTTCCGGACACCGCGCGACCGCCCGCCGCCCAGGATCGTCACCAGCCCGTGGAACCCGACCTTCCAGGCCACGCGGCGGCTGGCGAAGTTCCCGGCGTACGCGCGCCAGATCACCCGTTTCCAGTCCAGTACGTCGAACGCGTACCGCACCACCAGCCGCAGCGCGCGGGTCATCACCCCGTTGCCGCGGACCTCCGGCGACACCGCGAACCCGACCTCGCCGACCCCGCCCTCACCGTCGCGCAGGTCGATGGTGCCGACGTACTCCCCGGCGTACTCGATCGCCCAGGCCCACGAGGTGTTCGCCTGCCAGCCGGCCGGGATCACCTCGGTGAGGTACCCGACCGCGTGCTCGCGCAGGTACGGGACCGGGATCACCTCGGTGAGGTACCCGACCGCGTGCTCGCGCAGGTACGGGACCGGGATCGTGGTCCATTCCTGCATCACCGGGTCCTGGCACATCCGGTACGCCGGCTCCACGTCGGCGGCGGTGTGCGCACGCAAGGTCACCACGTCGTCGGACAGCACCGGCACGTCCTCGGGGAATCGCATGCTCCAGGGTGACGCGCTGCCACCGGCCGAGCAACAGATTTCCCTGCCGCCGGGGCGTATTCTGGGCGCGTGAACCCAGTCGGAGCAGAACCGCCCCGCGGCCGCGGCGGCCAGTTGGCCGCCCAGCGGCAGGCCACGATCGTTGCCGAGGTCAACAGCCGGGGCGCGATCACGGTGGCCGAACTGGTCGACCGGTTCGGTGTCTCGGACATGACGATCCGCCGCGACCTGGACGCGCTGGACTCCAGCGGCCTGCTGCACAAGGTGCACGGCGGCGCGACGTCGGTCGGCCTGCGCAGTGCGCACGAGCCGGGGTTCGACGCCAAGCTGACGCAGGAGTCCGCGGCCAAGCAGGCGATTGCGGCCGAGGCCGCGACCCGGGTACAGCCGGACAGTGCGATCGGCATCGGCGCCGGTACGACGACGTACGCGCTGGCCCGGCAGCTCTTGCGGGTGGAGAACTTGACAGTTGTCACGAACTCGGCGCGGATCGCGGACGTGTTCCACGGCAACGGCCGCTCGGACCGCACCGTCGTACTGATCGGTGGCATCCGGACGCCGTCCGACGCGCTGGTCGGCCCGCTCGCGACCGCCGCGCTGGCGTCGCTGCACCTGGACCTGCTGTTCCTCGGCGCGCACGGTGTGGACGCCGAGCACGGACTCAGTACGCCGAACCTGATGGAGGCCGAGACCAACCGGTCGTTCATCGCCGCGAGCCGCGAGGTGGTCGTGGTCGCGGACCACACCAAGTGGGGGACCGTCGGCCTGAGCACGTTCGCGACCTGGTCCGACCTGGACGTGATCGTCACCGACGACGGCCTGTCGACCGCAGCCCGTAAGGCGATGCGCGATACGGGCTGCGATCTCGTGATCGCTAGCTGATCCTCGAAGCGCCCGCCGACGGCGTTGCCGCGAGGGACGAAGGGGCCGTGAAACCGTGCTCCGCAAAGGCTTTCTCGATCGCGGACAGTACGGCGTCCGCCGCGGACGCCTCGACCAGCGCGATGATGCAGCCGCCGAAACCGCCGCCGGTCATCCGGGCGCCGAGCGCACCGGCCTCGAGTGCGGCGTCGACCGCGACGTCCAGCTCGGGCACCGTGACCTCGAAGTCGTCGCGCAGTGAGACGTGCGACGCGGTGAAGAGCGGCCCGACGTCGCGCAGCCGGCCGGCCCGCATCAGTGTGATCGCGTTCTCGGTCCGCTTGATCTCGGTCACCACGTGCCGGACGCGGCGCCGGTCGACCTCGTCGTCGAGGCGGGCGAGCGTCGCGTCCAGGTCGGCGTAGTCCACCGAACGCAACGCCGGTACGCCGAGTGCGGCCGCGGCGTGCTCGCAGCTCTTCCGGCGCGCGGCGTACTCGCCGTCGGCGTGCCGGTGCGGCGCCTTCACGTCCACCACAAGCAACCGCAGCCCGTCGGCCTCGGGGTCGAACGGGATCTGGTCCAGCGCCCCGGAACGGATGTCGAAGGCCAGCGCGTGACCCGCCGTACAGCACATCGACGCGGTTTGGTCCATCAGGCCGACCGGTGCGCCGACGTACTGGTTCTCGGCGCGCTGGGCGAGCCGGGCCACCTCGGCCGGATCCACCTCCTGGCCGGCGAGCCCGAGCAGCGCGACCGCGGTCGCGCACAGCAGGGCCGCGGACGACGACAGCCCGGCGCCCGAGGGCAGGTCGGACTCGAAGCGCAGGTTCGCGCCGCCGATCGGGTACCCGGACTCGCGCAGCACCCAGGCCGCCCCGGCCGGGTACGCCGCCCAGTCGCCGACCGAGCGCGGCGCCAGCTCCTCGAGCGCGAACTCGACCACACCGTCGTGCCCACCGGACGCGACCGCCACCCGGCCGTCGGTACGCCGGGACGCGGTCACCACGATCTCGTTCGGCAGCGCGATCGGCAGGACGACGCCGTCGTTGTAGTCGGTGTGCTCGCCGATCAGGTTGACCCGTCCGGGCGCCCGCCAGCTGCCGTCCGGCGACGTACCGAAAACATCCTCGAAGGAGCTCACGAACCAGCCTTCCGCAAAGTCTCGGCCACGTCTTCCGGCCGGGTGTCGCTGATGAACGCGCCCATGCCGGACTCCGAGCCGGCGAGGTACTTGATCTTGTCCTTGGCCCGCCGGATCGACAACACCTCCAGGTGCAGGTAGCCGAGCTCGCGGTCGACCCGGACCGGGGCCTGGTGCCAGGCGGCGATGTACGGCAGCGGCTCGCCGTACAGGCCGTCGAGGCGCTGCAGGACATCCAGGTACAGCTCGGCGAAGTCGTCGCGCTCGCCGACCGACAGCTCGTCGATGCCGCCGACCTGGCGGTGCGGGTACAGGTGCACCTCGACCGGCCAGCGGGCGGCCTCCGGCACGAACGCGGTCCAGTTGCCGTTCTCCCCGATCACCCGGGTGCCGTCCTTGCGCTCGGCGGCCAGGACGTCGGCGAACAGGTTGCTGCCGGCAACCTCCTGGTGCTTGCGGGCCTGCGCCAGCAGCGTGCGCATCCGCGGCGGGACGAACGGGTACGCGTACAGCTGGCCGTGCGGGTGGCTCAGCGTGACGCCGATCTCGCGGCCGCGGTTCTCGAACGGGAACACCAGCTCGACGTCGTCGCGGGCGCTGAGCTCGGCGGTCCGGTCGGCCCAGGTGTCGACGACCAGCCGGGCCTGGCCCTGCGACAGGCCGGTGAACGAGCCGTTGTGGTCACTGGTGAAGCACACGACCTCGGTCCGGCCGGGGCCGGCGAAGGACGGGAACCGGTTCTCGAAGACGGCCACGTTGTAGTCGTGGTCCGGGATCTCGGTCGGGTTGCCGGGCTTGCTCGGGCACAGCGGGCACTGGTCCGCCGGCGGCAGGTAGGTCCGGGTGTTCCGGTGCGTGGCGTAGGTGATCACGTCGCCGGTCAGCGGGTCCGTCCGCAGCTCCACCTGCGGCTGGGGGGCGGGCAGACCGCGGGTGTCGTCGAGCGGCACCCGGCCCGGCGCGTCGGCCGGGTCGTAGTAGATCAGCTCGCGGCCGTCCGACAGAGTGGTGTCGGTCCGGCGTACACCGCGGGGTGTGTTCATCGTGTGACCTTCCCGGCCGTACGACGCGTCCGGCCAGGAATCATCGTAAACCAACAAACTCGAACAAGCATGATAGACCGGCCGACCGCTAGTCTTGGTAGATGGACGACTACGCCCAACGCCCGCCCTCTCGACATCTGACGAGAGGGCGCTAGGAACTCCGAGCTATGAACGACACCCTGCTGAACATCGTTCTGATCCTGGTCTTCGTGCTGATCGGTGGCGTCTTCGCCGCCGCCGAGATGGCTCTCGTGTCACTGCGGGAGAGCCAGCTGAAGGCCCTGTCACACCGCGGCAAGCGCGGCGAGATCGTCGCCAAGGTGGCCGCCAACCCGAACCGCTTCCTGTCCGCCGTGCAGATCGGCGTGACCCTGATGGGCTTCCTGTCCGCCGCCTTCGGTGGCGCGACCCTGGCCGACGGCCTGGCCCCGCACCTGCGCAAGCTCGGCCTCCCGCAGTCGCTGGCGAACACCGTCGCACTGGTGCTGATCACGATCTGCATCTCGTACGTGTCGATCGTGATCGGCGAGCTGGCCGCGAAACGCCTGGCGCTGCAGCGCGCGGAGGGCTTCGCGCTCGCGCTCGGCCCGCTGGTGGACCGGATCGCCTCCGGCGCCCGCCCGGTGATCTGGCTGCTCTCGAGGTCCACCGACCTGGTGGTCCGGGCGCTCGGCGGCGACCCGAACGCGAACCGCGAGGTGATGTCCGACGAGGAGCTCCGCGACCTGGTCACGGCGAGCGAGTCGCTCGGCGAGGAGGAGCGGAAGATCGTCGACGACGTCTTCGAGGCCGGCAGCCGGCAGCTCCGCGAGCTGATGCTGCCGCGCACCGAGGTGGACTTCGTGGACGCCGAGATGCCGGCGTACAAGGCGGTCAAGTTCGCCGCCGAGCGGCCGCACTCGCGGTACCCGGTGATGAACGGCTCGGCCGACGACATCGTCGGGTTCGTGCACGTCCGGGACCTGTTCGACCCGGCCGTCGCGACCCGGTCGGTGCGGGTCGGCGACCTCGCCCGGGACGTCCTGATGCTGCCGGACACCGCCAAGCTGCTGCCGACGCTGACCGAGATGCGCCGGCGCAGCACGCACCTGGCGATCGTCCTCGACGAGTACGGCGGTACGGCGGGCATCGTGACGCTGGAGGACCTGGTCGAGGAACTGATCGGCGACATCAAGGACGAGTACGACGAGGAACCCGCCGAGACCACCCGGCTGGGCAGCGGCGACCTGGAGATGGACGGCCTGCTGAACCTCGACGACTTCGCCGACGCGACCGCGATCGAACTGCCCGACGGCCCCTACGAGACCGTCGGCGGGTTCCTCGCCGCCCGGCTCGGGAAGGTCCCGTCGACCGGCGACGAGGTCCGGCTGGACGCGCACACGCTGACTGTGTCCGAGATGGACGGCCGCCGGGTCGCACGCGTCCGCCTGCACCAGGTCACGCCGGCTGAGGAGCAGCCTGGATCGCCAGCACCCGCCGCCGACTGAGGATCACCAGCCCGCCGACGACGTACCCGAGGCCCTGGAAGACCAGCACCGGGATGATGCCGACGGCGTCGCCGAGGACACCGGCGGCCGCGATGCCGATCAGCACCGCGACGCTCTCGGCGGCGCCGACCGCGCCGTAGATCCGGCCGCGGGTACCGTCCACGGTGAGGTTCTGGAAGACGGTCATCATGCCGGCCAGGGTGAGCGCGCCGGGCAGGCCGACGACGATCATGCAGACGAACGCCGGGACCACGCTGCTCGACACCAGCGGGTAGAGGAACAGTGCGGTGTCGATCAGCCCGAACGCGAACGCCCCGATCCCCCAGAGCGTCGCGGCCGGCCGGCGGGAGCCGATCGCGGCGGCGATCAGCCCGCCGACGATCCCGCCGATCGCCTGGGACGAGACGATCAGCCCGTACACCTTCCCGTCGCCGCCGAGTTCGGCGCTGACGAACGGCGCGAACAGCGTGCTCATCACGCCCTCGCCGACCCCGGTGACCAGGCAGAACACGAAGAACAGCCGCATCGCCGAGCCGGCGACGCACAGCCGCAACCCCTCGGTCCACTCCTCCTTCAGCCGCCGGATCGCGCCGCCCGCGGTCTCCTCGTCCTTCGGCGGCCGGTGCTGCCGGTGCCGCATGGCGGCGACCAGTACGACCGCGATCACGAACGTCGCGGCATCGCCGAGCGCGAGCAGGGTGAGCCCGCCGGCGGCCGCGAGTACGCCGCCGAGCGCCGCGCCGATGAGCCGCGCGAGATCGCGGATCTGGCTGTTCAACGCGTTCGCGGTGACGAGCTGGTCGGAGTTCACGAGCAGCGGGACGAGTGACTGCTCCGCGGGCGTGAAGAACTGCTGCAGACAGCTCTGCGCGAGCACCACGGCGTACACGATCCAGATCAGGTTCGCGCTGTGGACGGCGATCAGCGGGAGCAGGACGACCGCGTTCAGTACGTTCGTCACGATCATCGTGGTCCGCTGGCTCCACCGGTCGACGAAGACACCGGCGAGCGAGCCGAGTAGTACGGCGGGCAGGAACGACGCCAGCAGCAACCCACCGGACGCCAGCGTCGAGCCGGTCAGTACGTACACCTGGAAGGCGAGACCGGTGCGCAGCAACCAGTCACCGACCAGCGAGATCAGCCCGGCACCGAGCAGCAGGCGGTAGTCGCGCTGCCGGGCAAGCACGCCCCACAAGTCCTTCATGTCCTACTCCTCCGCGGTGATCGTGACGATCTGGGTGAACGAGACGTACCGGCTGCCCGGCGGGCGGGTGGACTTGTCGTCGATCGGGCGTTCGTCCACCCAGCGCTGCAGCAGGTCGTTGATCTGGCCAACGATCTCGGCGAGCTCGTCGCCGGTCAGGTAGATCCCGGTCTGGCCGATGCCGGAGTTGTCCCGCCAGACCGGGTCCGCGTCCGGGCGGTGTTGCTGCCACTTGGCCAGCGAGTCCAGCGCGCGTTCGGCCATCAGCTGCTCGAGGACCTCGGCGGCCGCGGCGCCGTCGGGCGTCTTCATCGCGTCCTCCCAGGACTGCGAGGTCGACACCTGCCGCCACGGCCGCTCCCGGTTGTCCTTGCCCGGCGCCGGCTCGACGAAGTCGTACTTCGCCAGCTGCCGCAGGTGGTGCGACGCCAGCGCCTGGCTGATCCCCAGGTGCCGCGCCGCGTCGGCGGCGGTCATCGGCCCCTCGCGCCCGAGCAGCGACAACAGGTCCAGCCGCACCGGATGCGCCATCGCCCTGATCGCGAGCGGATCGTCCAGCAACCGCGCCCGCCGCGGATCCTTTTCCAAAGACATGCTTGGAATATGCGCCGGCCTGGATGAGATGTCAAGGCATTGCTTGGAATGTTCCGCCGTACGATGCCTCATGGCCGTCGAGGAGTCCTCTGCGTGGGCGCCGTTGCGCCGGGGTGTGTTCCGGGCACTGTGGCTGGCGCAGCTCGGGTCGAACGTCGGCAGCTGGATGCAATCTGTCGGCGCGCAGTGGACCGTCGTCCACCAGCCGAACGCCGCAGCGCTCGCCTCGATCGTGCAGGCCGCGAGCCTGCTGCCGGTGCTGTTCGTGTCGCTGCCCGCGGGCGTGCTCGCCGACGTCCTCGACCGGCGGCGGCTGATAGCGCTGGTGACGCTGGCGATGGCGGTGGTCGCGGGCGGCCTCGCGGCACTGAGTGCGGGCGGTCTGCTGACGCCGACCTCGCTGATCGCGATCACGTTCGTCCTCGGGGCCTGTCAGGCGCTCACCAGCCCGGCCTGGCAGGCGATCCAGCCCGAGCTTGTGCCGCGCTCCGAACTGCCCGAGGCCGCCGCGCTGAACAGCCTGAACGTGAACATCGCCCGGGCGGTCGGCCCCGCCCTCGCCGGATTCCTGCTCGGGCTGAGCAGTCCCGCCGTGGTGTTCGCGGTGAACGCCGTCTCGTACCTCGCGATCCTGGTCGCCCTGCTGCGTTGGCACCGCCCGGCCGCCGTCGCCGCGGCCGGCGAACCGATGCTGCCCGCACTCCGCGCCGGTCTCCGGTACGTCGCCTACGCACCCGGCGTACGACGGATCCTGCTGCGCGCGATGCTCTTCGTACTGCCGGCGTCCGCGCTGTGGGGCCTGCTCCCGGTGGCGGCGGTGAACCGTCTCGGCCTCGGGTCGACCGGGTACGGCGTACTGCTCGCGGCGCTCGGCCTGGGGGCGGTCGGGGGAGCCGTGCTGCTGAAGCCGATCCGCGCGCGGCTCGGCCGGAACACGGTGCTGGGCGGCGCGACCGTTGCGTACGCGATCGGTGTACTCGCCGTGGCACTGTTGCATAACGCAACGATCGTCGCGGTGGTGCTGGTGGTCGCGGGCGCGGGATGGCTCGGCGGGTTGTCGACGCTGAACACGACGCTACAGCTCGCCTTGCCCGCTTGGGTTCGCGCGCGGGCGCTCGCCGTCTACCTGATGGTGTTCCTCGGCGGCCAGGGCGTCGGCGCACTCATCTGGGGTCTGCTCGCGGCAGCGCTCGGCGCGTCCACGACGTTGCTGGTCTCCGGGGTGCTGCTGCTCGTCGGCGCGGTGTCGCTGGTGGTGCTGCCGATCCACTCGCGGACCGGCGAACTGGACCGGACCGTCGTACAGCCGTGGCCGGCGCCGGAGATCGCCATCCTGACCGCGACAGCGGAGGCCCTCGATCCGCGGGCCGGTCCGGTGCTGGTCGAGGTGTCGTACCACGTCCCGCCGGAGAACGCCGAGCAGTTCCGGGCGGCGCTCGCGAAGGTCGGCGTCTCCCGGCAGCGCACCGGCGCGCGGCGCTGGTCGACGTACCGCGACGTGAGCAGTCCGGACCTGTACATCGAGGTCTTCGAGGTCGCCACCTGGTCCGAACACCTGCGCCAGCACAACGAACGCATCACCGGCTCCGACGCCGACCTCTACCGCGCCGCCGCGGAGCTCGCCCTCGAAGCACCGCGCACGCGGCACCTGCTGGCGGATTGATCAGTGGCCGTGCAGCCAGTTCAGGGCTCGCTCGGCCTGGCCCAGGATCGTGATGTGGCTGAGGTTCTCGTGGGTGTCGAGGGTCGCGGACGGGATGTGGGTGGCGAGCCAGCGGGCGTGTGAGGACGGGATGATCCGGTCCGCGGTGCCGTGCACGAGCAGGGCCGGAGCCGTGATGGTCGCCGGGTCGGCGCCCCACGGGAGGACGTAGGCGCGGTCGTCGTCGACTGCGCCGTCCGGGCCGTTCGGCATCGCCTTGTCGCCGGCGACCGAGCCGAGCCAGCCCCACGGGCCGCCGAACATCGCGAGGTCGGTGTCGGTGAACTCCGGGTCGTACTCGAGCTCCTCGTTCGCCATCCGCGCATCCCGGCCCGCCGCCGCGGCCCGGAGTGAGGCGACGCCGGACGGGATCATGCCGTCGTACCAGTCGAGGCCGGAGGCGTCGTACGGCGCGATCGCGGCCAGCGTGGCGACCGCGGTGACCCGGTCGCCGAGCAGGGCCGTGGCGCCGAGCGCGAACGTGCCGCCGCCGGAGTACCCGAGCTGCGCGCACGACCCGATGCCGAGCGTGTCGAGGACCGCGCTCAGGTCGGCCGCGACGCCGGCGACGGTACGGCCGGGTGCGGCCGTGGATCCGCCGTACCCGGGCCGGTCGAACGAGATCCACCGGATCCCGAGCCGTTCGCTCGCCGCGGCCAGCGGTGCGGGCGGCGTCCCGAGGTTCGGCGTCCCGTGGTGCCAGACCACGGCGAGCCGGTCGGTGGCGCCCGGCGCACTGTCGTACCCGTGCAGAACCCGGCCGTCCGCGAGCCGGAAGTCGATCTCGTCCATGGAACTCACCCTAGATTGTGGAAATGTCGAGGACCGGCCGGTGCTTCCGACCTCTGCTGCGAAGATCCAGTCACCTGAAAGGACGTCCGGTCATGAAGTACCTGCTGATGATCCACAGCAACCCGATCACCTGGGGCCATCCGTCGTTCCTGCACACCGCGGAGGGCAAGGCGCTGCCGAAGAGGGCCCGGGACGCGCTCGCGGCGCAGCTCGACAAGCTCCTCGACGAGCTGCACACCAGCGGCGAACTGATCGACGCCGTACCGCTCGACCCGCCGTCGAAGACCCGCGTGGTCCGCGTCCGCGAAGGCGTCCGCGCCACCACCGACGGCCCGTACTCCGAGGCCAAGGAGCAGCTCGCCGGCGTCTTCCTGATCGACGTCGCGAGCCAGGACCGCGCCGAGGAGATCGCCGCCACCATCCCCGAGGCCGAGTTCTTCGCGGTCGAGGTCCGGCCGGTCTCCGTCTTCGAGTAGCAGCCGGAGCTCCCACGCGGTGCGATCCACCGCGTGGGGGCCGGTCCTCAGCGTTCGACCAGGCGGGCGTGGTTCTGCTCGGTGGCCAGCGCGGGGTCGAGGGCGCCGAGGGCCAGCCAGGTAGCGCCGCCGACGCCGTCGCGGGCGGTCCGGACGTCGCCGGCGAAGTGCTCGCGGATCAGCTGGCCGACCGGCGAGGACTCGCCGGCGACACTCCCGGCCAGCACCATCGGGCCGATGTCGGACGTCGTCTTCAACCGCGCGGCCGTTTCCGTGAGCAGCTCGGCTGCGCGTTTCACCAGCATTTGCGCAGTCTTGTCGTCCTGGTGGTACGCCGCGATGACGGTCGGCGCCAACTCTGCGAGCATGACCGGTGGCCGACTGTTGACCGTCATCACCAGAAGATCACGCAGTGCGTCGTATCCTGCACGGTGTGCAGCAGCAGGTTCGTCCCGGCCGGGCAGGATCGCCTGTACGACGGCCTGTCCGAGCAGCCCCAGCGGGTCCCCGAGATCCAGCGACTCCAGCACGCTGCGCACCGCCTCCCGGCCGAGCCAGAACCCGGACCCGTCGTCCCCGAGCAGCCAGCCGTGCCCGCCGGCGGTCCGCTGCAGTTGGTGGTTGCGGACCAGCCCGACGTTGCTCCCGGTCCCGGCGATCAGCACGGTCCCGTCCGGTTCCGGCGTACCCGACGCGAACGCGACCTCGAGGTCACCGATGTACTGCGGCGTCGACCTGAGCCCGGCGCCGGTCCACGCGGCCTCGAACTGGGCCGCCACCTCGGGCCGCTGCAGTGCGACACCGCCGGCCATTCCGACCACGGCGGCCTTCACCGCGGCGGCGTCGAGCCCGTCGAGCGCGGCGTGCAGCGCCTGCCCGAAGTTGGCCGCCGCACTGGCCGGATGGCTGGTCGGATTGCCGCCCGCGGCCGCGCCGCGACCGACGACGGTGCCCTCGGAGTCCGCGATCAGGATCCGGGTGGAGGTGCCGCCGAGGTCCCCGCCCAGGACCAGTTCGTCCGACATACGCCATGCTCCAAACTGCTTACGCAACGGTCCCGAATGGGGAGATGACACGGATGAGCCTTGACTTTAGCTGCGAGTTGAGAAAAGTTCTGTCCAGCAAACCGCATACTTGCGCATTTGTCGGCACTTCGAGTGTCGCTGTGAGCCGACTAGTCGAGGGGTGGGCCGCTGATGGCCAGCAGTAACACGGGGGAGACCGACGGTGTCCAGGGCGTGAGTGCGCAGGCCTACGTGCACACTCTGACCCCGATCCTGGCCGCGGTCACCACCCAGATCGACGGTCCGATCCAGGACGGCGCCGACCTGATGACCGCGTCGCTGCGGGCGAACGGCGTCATCCAGGCGTTCGGCTCCGGGCACTCCGAGGCGCTCGCGATGGAGATCGCCGGCCGCGCCGGCGGCCTGATCGCCACCAACCGGATCGCGCTGCGCGACCTGGTGCTGCTCGGCGGCGAGCCGCCGGAGCTGTTGCGCAGTGCCGAGCTCGAGCGCGACCCGCAGTACTCCCGGAAGCTCTACGAACTGTCCGCGGCCCGCGAGGGCGACATGTTCATCATCGCGTCGAACTCCGGCGTCAACGGCTCGATCGTCGAGCTGGCCAGCGTCGCCAAGGAGCACGGGCACCCGCTGATCGCGATCACCTCGCTGCAGCACACCGGCGGGATGGAGTCCCGGCACCCGTCCGGCAAGAAGCTGATCGACTTCGCCGATGTGGTGCTCGACAACCACGCGCCGTACGGCGACTCCGTCCTGGACCTGCCCGGCGACGCCGGCAAGGTCTGCGCGGTGTCCTCGATCACCGCCGCGCTGATCGCCCAGCTGCTGGTCGCCGAGGTGCTGCGCCGGATGACCGACGCCGGCGAGACCCCGCCGGTGTACCTGTCCGCGAACATCCCGGGCGGCGACGAGCACAACCACGAGCTCGAGGCGCGCTACGCCGGCCGCATCCGCCGTACCGCCTGAAGGCACCCCGAGGTAATAGCCTGCCGGGGTGCTGAAACGGCGGACGTTACTGCAAGGGGCGCTGGCCGGTGCGGTCCTGAGCGGATGCACCAAGGCGCCGGCCGCCCCGGTCGTGTCGCCGGACAACCCGTTCAGCGTGGCCGGGAACGCTCCGGTGGACGTGGTGATCACCGAGGAGTATGGCGGGTTCGCGGCGGCGGCGTACCGGAAGAAGTACGCCGCGGCGACGATCACGCCGAAGCTGTCGACGCAGCTGCTGGACGAGCTGATGCCGCGGTTCGCGACCGGTACGCCGCCGGACGTCGTCCTGTCCACCGGTGACCAGAAGCTGGAGCTCGGCCGGCTGATCAAGGACGGCCAGCTCGCCGACCTGCAGCAGTTGCTGGACGCCCCGTCGTGGGACAACCAGTCGGCGAAGGTCAAGGACCAACTGCTGCCGGACATGCTGGACGCGGGCAACTTCGACGGCACGCAGCGGACGCTCAACTACATCTCCACCGTGTACGGCATCTGGTACTCGGCCAGCCTGTTCCAGCGCAACGGCTGGCAGGTGCCGCAGACCTGGCCGGACCTGCTGGCGCTCGGCGCCGACATGAAGGCGGCCGGGCTCGGACCGTTCATCTACGCGGGCACGCACCCGTACTACCTGCTCGAACTGGTGCTCACACTGGCCGCGAAGACTGGCGGCCCGGACGTGACCAAGCGGATCGACAACCTCGAGGACGGCGCCTGGAAGGACGAGAACGTCACGCGGGCGATCAACGCGGTCGGCGAACTCACCAAGCGCGGCCTGCTCGCCAGCGGCACCGCGCAGTACGACCACATCGGGTCGCAGAAGCTCTTCCTCGCCTCGAAGGCGGGGATGCTGCCGTGCGGGAACTGGCTCGAGAACGAGATGAAGGGCCTGGTCCCGGAAGCGTTCGCGCTGACCGTGTTCGCCGTACCGCCGCTGGACTCGTCGCCCGCGATGGCGAGCGGACTGCACATCGCGGCGACCTCGCCGTTCCTGGTGCCGGAGAAGGCGAAGAACAAGGCCGGCGGGCTCGAGTACCTGCGGGCGCTGCTGTCCGCGGACGTTGCCGCGCAGGTCAGCTCCGAGTCGAAGCAGCTCACGATCGTCCGAGGCTCGGCCGACGGGCTGGAGCTGACCACCGCGCTGAGCTCCGCCCGCGACCTGCTGTCCGCGGCCGGCGACCAGGTGATCCGGTGGTACTTCGACACCTGGTACCCGGCCTTCGCCACCACAGCCGCCGAGACCACCGGCCTGTTCATGGCCGGCGGGCTCCAGCAGTCCGAGTGGACCGCCCGCATCCAGGCGGCCGCGGACAAGGTCAAGCAGGACGCCGCGATCACGAAGTACCGCCGGGACTGAGACCTGGGTTAGGTTAGGGCAACCTAACTCAATCGTCGTGAGGTCTCCATGCGCCGTCTGCTGTCCCTGGTCGTAGTCCTATTCGCCCTGACCGGGTGCGGAACCGCAGCCGACGACGATGCCCCACAGGCCTCGTCCGGCGGGGCGTTCCCGGTGACGATCAAGAACAAGTACGGCGACACCGTCGTGAAGGAGGCGCCGAAGCGGGTCGTCACGGTGGGGCTTGTCGAGCAGGACGCGCTGCTCGCGCTGGGCGTCGTACCGGTGGGGACGACCGAGTGGTTCGGGGAGAAGCCTGGCGCGCTGTTCCCGTGGGCGAAGGCCAAGCTGGGCGACGGCGCCGTACCGCAGGTGCTGAGTGACAAGGACGGGCTGCAGTTCGAGAAGATCGCCGCGCTGCGGCCGGACCTGATCATCGGGCTGTACTCCGGGATCACCGCTGACGACTACCAGAAGCTCAGCGCGATCGCCCCGACCGTCGCCCAGCCCGTCGGCGTACCGGACTACGGGGTGTCGTGGCAGGTCGTCACGCGGACCGTCGGGCAGGCGGTCGGGAAGCCCGCGGAGGCCGACACGCTGGTGAAGGGCGTCGAGAAGCGGTTCGCCGACGTACGGACGCAGCACCCCGAGTTCACCGGGAAGACCGCGCTGATGGCGTCGTCGTACCAGGGCTACTTCGTCTACGGCTCGCAGGACCCGCGGACGCGGCTGCTGACCGACTTCGGGTTCTCGCTGCCGGCCGCGCTGGACAAGGCGATCGGCGACAAGTTCGGCGCGAACCTCAGCGCCGAGCGGATCGCGCTGCTCGACCAGCAGGCGCTGGTGTGGTTCCCGGCCAAGGGCGGTACGGCGAAGCTGAAGGCGGACCCGCTCTACAAGAACCTGAAGGTGCGCACGCAGGGGCGGGACATCTTCATCGAGGAGAACTACGACGACCCGCTGTACGGCGCGACGTCGTTCGTGTCGGTGCTGAGCCTGCCGATCGTGCTCGACCAGCTGGTCCCGAAACTCGCGGCCGCGGTGGACGGGAACCCCGCGACCAACGGGTAGCTCAGTGCCGCCGTCCCGCCGTACGCTCTGAGTAGGAAGTGAGAGCGATGACGTGGCTGGTGTCGTTGGGTGTGTTCCTGCTGCTCTGCGTCCTGCTCGGAGAGTTGCTCGGACTGTTGATGCCGGACCGGCCGCAGCCCCGCTGGCGCCGCGCTCTGGGGCGGGGTCTGGGGCGCGGAGCCGGCTGGCTGAAGGCACGGCTGCGCCCGGTGCCGCCCCCGGCGCCGGACCCGTTCGACACGCTCCGGCTGCAGACCCGCCTCGGCACGGTCTCCACGAAGATCCGCAGCATCGAGTCGACGCCGCACGTGTACGCCCGTGCTCACCGCCTGATGGCGCTCGAGGCGGCGTACGACGACCTCCTCGACGAGGCCTGCCGGCTGGCCGGCTGCCCTGACCCGCCCGACGCCCAGCGCTCCGAGGCGAAGCGCTGGGAAGAGGAACAGGCCCTCGCCGCCCGCGGCTGGAGCTGGTGACACATAGTCCTTGAGATATGACTGATACGCCGCCCGGGTACGTGGTGCGCCGGGGCCGCTGGCAGAATCACCCCTATGTCTGATGCTGCGCCTGACCCCTCCGCAGCCGGTTCCCAGCGCCGCCCCCGCGTGCTGTCCGGGATCCAGCCGACGGCCGACTCCTTCCACTTCGGCAACTACCTCGGCGCGCTGCGGCAATGGGTGGCCCTGCAGGACGACCACGAGGCGTTCTACTGCGTCGTCGACCTGCACGCGATCACCGTGGAGTACGACCCGAAGGCCCTCCGCGAGCGCACCCGCCGGTCCGCGGCGCAGCTGCTCGCGGCCGGTATCGACCCGGAGCGGTCCACGCTGTTCGTCCAGTCGCAGGTGCCCGAGCACGCGCAGCTCGCCTGGGTGATGTCCTGCATCACCGGGATGGGCGAGGCCAGCCGGATGACGCAGTTCAAGGACAAGACCGCGAAGGGCGGCGCCGACCGCGCCACCGTCGGCCTGTTCACATACCCGATCCTGCAGGCCGCGGACATCCTCGTGTACCAGGCCGACCGGGTCCCGGTCGGCGAGGACCAGCGGCAGCACGTCGAGCTGACCCGGGACCTGGCGCAGCGCTTCAACCACCGGTTCGGCAAGACCTTCCGGGTGCCCGAGGCGTACATCGTCAAGGAGACCGCGAAGATCTTCGACCTGCAGGACCCGTCGTCGAAGATGAGCAAGTCCAGCTCGTCGCCGGCCGGCATCATCGACCTGCTCGACGACCCGAAGGCGAGCGCGAAGAAGATTCGCTCCGCGGTCACCGACTCCGGCCGGGACGTGATCTTCGACGAAGAGAACAAGCCCGGCGTCGCGAACCTGCTGACCATCTACTCGGCGCTCACCGGTCGCAAGATCTCCGAGCTCGAGGACGAGTACGCCGGCCGCGGGTACGGCGACTTCAAGAAGGACCTGGCCGACGTGGTGGTCGAGTTCGTCACCCCGTTCCGGGAGAAGACGCTGACCTACCTGGACGACAAGGCCCAGCTGGACGCGATCCTGGCAGCCGGCGCCGAGCGCGCCCGCGCGGTCACCGAGCCGACGTTGGCCAAGGTTTACGACCGCCTCGGTTTCGTCCGCGCATGACCACGATCGGTGTTGCGATCCCGATCGCGGAGCCGTACGGCACGGAGCTGCAGAAGTACCGGGCCGACTTCGGCGACCCGATGGCCGCGTCGATCCCGACCCACGTGACGCTGCTGCCGCCGACCGACGTCGCGGCCGGGGACCTGGAGACGATCGACGAGCACCTGCGCGCGGTCGCCGCCCGGTTCCCGCGGTTCCGGATCCGGCTGCGCGGTACGGCGACGTTCCGGCCGATCTCGCCGGTCGTGTTCGTGCCGCTCGCGGAAGGCATCTCGTCCTGCGAGGTGCTGCAGTCGCAGGTGCGGTCCGGCCCGCTGCAGGTCGACCTGAAGTTCCCGTACCACCCGCACGTGACGGTGGCGCACGACCTGGACAAGGACGCTCTCGACCGCGCGTACGACGCGTTGTCGGAGTACGACTGCGACTTCGAGGTCGAGTACTTCAGCCGTTACGAACACGGCGCCGACGGCGTGTGGCGCCCACAGCGGTCGTTCCCACTGGCAGGTTGACCCTGTGAAGAAGGTGTGGGCCCGGTTCAGTCGTACTCAGCTCTGGCGGGCCTGGCAGCGGTACGGGAATCAGCGGGGCGGGCGGTTGGCCGCGGCGAGCACGTTCTTCGGCTTCCTGTCGCTGTTCCCGCTGATCGTGCTGGCCGCCGCGGTCGTCGGGTCGCTGCTCGGGCACGACGCGATCGAGACACTGAAGGAGTCGCTGCGGCAGAACCTGCCCGGCATCGGCAACAACATCGACATCGACGCGCTGATCTCGCACGCCGGCACGATCGGGCTGGTGTCCGGTGTCGGCCTGCTGTTCACCGGGCTCGGCTGGATCGACGCGATGCGGGCCTCGATCCGGCTGATGCACGAGCTCGACGACGAGCCCGGCAACGCCGTACAGCAGAAGGCCGCGGACTTCGGTGCGCTGATCGGGCTCGGCCTGATCGGGCTGATCGCGACCTGCGCCTCGTCGGTCCTCACCGGGCTGTCCGTGCGGATCGTCCGGGCGACAAACCTGGACGGCACCTGGGTGGCGAGCTGGGGTCTCGACCTGATCAGCGTCGTGGTCGGCATCGGCGCGGGCGCGCTGCTGTTCGGATACCTGCTGACCGCGCTGCCGCGGATCGTGCTGCCGCCGCGGATCGCGCTGATCGGCGCGTTGGCCGGCGGCGTCGTGTTCTACCTGGCGCAGAAGCTGGGCAACCTGTACGTCGACCACGTGATCGGCGCGAACGCGGCGTACGGCACGCTGGCCCTGCCGCTCGCGCTGCTCGTGTGGATCTACCTGGTGATCCGGGTGATCATGCTGATCGCCGCGTGGACCAAGGAGGCGACGCTCGACCGGGAGCCCGTGGTCGAGCAGGTCGAGCCCGAACCCGAGCCGCTGCTGCTCGGTCCGCCCGGAAAGCGCTACAAGGTCGTCCCGATCCCGGAACGGAAGGCCGACACGGTCGCCGTCGCCGCCGGCGCCGTCCTCGGGGTCACGCTCAGCACGCTCGCCGTCCAGGCCGCGAAGGCGGTCCGCGCCGTACGGCGCCCGTGACGGTTCGGCGCCGTGACGGTTCGGCGTCGTGACGGCTTGCGTCGTACGGCGGACTCAGTGACGGCGGCGGCGTAGGGCGCGCGGGCGGCGGAGGAACAGGCCGAGCAGCAGGACGGGCGGGCCGGCGTACGCCCAGACCGGGATCCGGAGGGCCAGCGACGTGACCGCCTGGCCGGGGCCGAGCGCGGCGCGGGTCGGCGGTTCGCCGGCCGTGCGGACGGTCGGCTTGTCGTCGGTGCCGTTCTTGCCCTGGGTCTGCGTCTTCGGCGGCGCGGCGGCCGGCTTGACCAGCGTGCCGACCGGCTTCAGCTTGCCGTAGTTGTCGAACGTCCAGGTCAGCAGGTTGCTCGCGTCCTGGGTGATGCCGTGTGGCGCGTTCATCATCGTCACCACGAGCGTGTGCCCGTTGCGCCGGGCGGCGCCGACGAACGTGTTCCGGGCGAGCGTCGTGTACCCGGTCTTCACGCCCAGCGCGCCGTCGTAGCCGAACAGCAGCTTGTTCTGGTTCGCGACCTGGTAGGTGCCCTTGTTCCCGGCGTTCGGGAAGTTCGTGTACTTCGTGGACGCGTACATCGCGAAGTCCTGCCGGGCGAGGCCCGCCTGTGCGAACAGGGCCAGGTCGTACGCGCTGGAGTACTGCCCGTCGGCGTCCAGCCCGGTCGGGTCCGTGACGGTCGTGTCGAGCGCGCCGAGGTCCTTCGCCTTGTCGTTCATCCGCTGGATCGTCGCCGGGATGCCGCCCTCGTCGTGCGAGCAGAGCGCATGTACGGCGTCGTTCCCGGAGGCCAGGAACATGCCGCGGAAGAGCAGGTCGACGGTGTAGTGCAGGCCCGGGTACACCCCGACCTTGCTGCCGATGATGCCGGCGTCGGCCGTCGTACCGATGACCGGATCGGTCTTCTTCAGCCGCGGCAGCAGGACCAGCGCGGTCAGCGTCTTGAGCGTGCTCGCCGGGCGCAGCTTGGCGTGCGGGGCCTTCGCGGCCAGCACCTGACCGGTGTCCAGATCGGCCACCACGTACGCCGACGCCTGCACCGCCGGCGGCGCCGCCCCGTCGGCGACCACCGTCGGCTTCGCGGTCAGCAACTCACCGCCGACCGGGCCTTGCGGGCCCTGGTCGGCGGCAGTCGCTGTCAGAGGTCCGGCGACCACCAACGCGGTGGTAGCGCAGGCCGTCAGAAGCAAACGCATCGGCCGCACTCTAGTTGCCGAACGGTCCAGATGTCACAGTAGGGTCTCATCCCCGGTAGGCAGTCCACATGTTGCTCATCCGACTTGACTGGCCGGGCGTGAACTGGTTGTAGCAGGAGTCGTACGAGTAGTCCATGTAGTTGTGGATCGGGTCCAGCCCCGGCAGCGAGCAGGAGTCCCGCCCGGTCGGGCACCCGCTGGACGAGCTGCTCTGCGCGGGCGTGTCGGCCACCGAGTCGTTCGTACTCGTGCAGCCGCCCTGGAACGTGTGGTAGAGCCCGAACCAGTGCCCCGCCTCGTGCGACGCGGTCTTGCCCTCGTTGTAGTTCGTCGCCGAACCACCGGGCAGCGAGCTGTACTGCACCCGGATCCCGTCGATCTTCGGGCTCTTCGCGTAGTCCCACGGGAACGTCGCGATGCCAAGGTACGAGAAGTCGACGAGCCAGATGTTCAGCGCGTTCTTCCCGCCCTGCCGCGTCTGCGACCGGTACTGCGTGGACTGCCTGTCGTTGTGCCACTGGTCGTTCTTGATCCGCTCGGTCCCGGCCAGGTAGAAGCTGAACCCGGTGTTCGCGGCCTGCGACGACTCCTGCCCGGCGTAGTCCTGGTTCAGTTCGGTGATCTGCTGCGCGATCTGGTTGTCGGTGACGTCACCGGCCCCCGACGTACTCAGCATCACGTGCACGTACACCGGCACACTCGCCGCGGCGAGCCGCTTGGCGTCGTGCCCCTTGCTCTTCAGGATCTGCGCCGTACGGGCGTCGATCGCCTGCTGCTCCTGGACCGACAACTCCCGGGTGTCGGGCCCGAAGCCACCACGCGCAGCGGCCCCTTCCGCCGGCGTGAAACACGCCGGATTCCCGAGCTGACCAGCCGGCAACTGAGCCGTCGCCTGACCTCCGAACGGACTGAACGCCAACGCCGTACCGGCCATCACCACGGCCAGGACACGGGGACGGGTAAGGAAAGATCGCATAGCGGTCCTCCAAGTTTCGGGCCGCCTGGGCGGTGCGGCCGAGTCCGCAGATTTTCCCCACCCACCGGCCCCCCAGCCAACCCATCCCCTGACCCCCCAGTGCCACGGCACCACCACGCCGCATTGACAGTTGCCCGCGAGCCTGAGTCAATGGACTGGAAACAGACCAATAGGCTCTGGGAGTGGTCGTGTTGGGTGTGGAGGAGTTGCGGCGGCTGGTTGAGGCCGGGGTGGTTGACACGGTGCTGGTGGCGATCACGGACATGCAGGGGCGGTTGCAGGGGAAGCGGTGTGGGGCTCGGTACTTCCTGGAGGAGGTGCTGAAGCACGGGACCGAGGGGTGTAACTACCTGCTGGCGGTCGACGTGGACATGAACACCGTCGACGGGTACGCGATGTCCTCCTGGGAGCGTGGGTACGGCGACATGGTGATGGCGCCCGACCTGGACACGTTGCGGCTGGTGCCGTGGCTGGAGGGGACCGCGCTGGTGCTGTGCGACGTGCAGTGGCTGGACGGTACGCCGGTGGTCGCGTCGCCGCGGCAGGTGCTGCGCAGGCAGCTCGACCGGCTCGCCGAGAAAGGCTTGAAGGCGTACGTCGGGACCGAGCTCGAGTTCATCGTCTTCGACGACACCTACGAGACCGCCTGGAACAAGCGGTACCGCGACCTGGTCCCGGCGAACCAGTACAACGTCGACTACTCGCTCGTCGGCACCTCCCGGATCGAGCCGTTGCTGCGCGACATCCGCAACGGGATGGAGGGCGCCGGCATGTACGTCGAGTCCGCGAAGGGCGAGTGCAACCTCGGCCAGCACGAGATCGCGTTCCGGTACGACGAGGCGCTGGCGACCTGCGACAACCACTCGATCTACAAGACCGGCGCGAAGGAGATCGCGGCGAAGCACGGCAAGAGCCTCACGTTCATGGCGAAGTACGACGAACGTGAGGGCAACTCGTGCCACATCCACCTGAGCTTCCGCGCCGAGGACGGGGATCCGGTGCTGGCCGGGGACCGTGATCATGGGTTCTCCCAACTGATGGAGTACTTCATCGCCGGGCAGCTCGCCTGCTTGTCCGAGTTCACCTACCTGTTGGCGCCGAACATCAACTCCTACAAGCGGTTCGCGAAGGGCAGCTTCGCGCCGACGGCGGTCGCCTGGGGTCTCGACAACCGCACGTGTTCGCTGCGCGTGGTCGGTCACGGCGACTCGCTGCGGGTCGAGAACCGCCTGCCCGGTGGCGACGTGAACCCGTACCTCGCGGTCGCCGCGATCATCGCCTCCGGCCTGCACGGTATCGAGCAGGAGCTGGAACTCGAGCCGCTGCTGCAGGGCAACGCCTACGAGTCCGACAAGGAGCACGTCCCGTCCACGCTGCGTGAGGCGTCGGCGTTGTTCACCGGCTCGAAGCTCGCCCGTACGGCGTTCGGCGACGAGATGGTCGACCACTACAGCAATGCGGCCCGCGTGGAGCTCGACGCGTACGACGCGGCCGTCACCGACTGGGAGCGTGTCCGTGGTTTCGAGCGCCTCTGAGCGGCCGCGGATCGGCATCACGACGTACCTCGAACCGGCCACCTGGGGCATCTGGCACCGCGAGGCAGCCCTTGTCCCGCGCGTCTACCTCGATGCGGTCGCCGCAGCCGGCGGCACACCCGTTCTGCTGCCCCCGGTCGGCACCGATCCATCAGTACTGGGCCTACTGGACGGTCTCGTCATCGCGGGTGGATGCGACGTCGACCCGGCGCAGTACGGCGCGCAGCCGCATCCCGAGACCGTTGATACCAGGCCGGGGCGAGACCTCCACGAAACAGTCCTGATCCGAGAAGCCTTGGACCGTGATGTTCCATTGCTGGCGGTGTGCCGGGGGCTGCAGATGTTGAACGTGGCGCTCGGGGGGACGTTGCAGCAGCATCTGCCGGAGGTTGTCGCGCATGACGGGCACCGGCCCGCGCCGGCGATGTTCGGGCGGGTCGACGTGAAGATCGAGCCCGGCACGTTGACCGCACGGATCCTCGGCGACCGGGCGACCGGCAGCTGCTACCACCATCAGGCCCTCGACGTGGTCGCGCCTGCCCTCAAGGTCACCGCCCGGGCGGACGACGGCACGGTCGAGGCCGCCGAGGTGGCAGGCAAACCCTTCGCGCTCGGAGTGCAGTGGCACCCGGAGGAAACCCCCGAGGACCTGCGGCTCTTCACCGCTTTGATCAGGAGCACCACATGATGCACGACGTACTCAATCCGGCCACCGAGAAGGTGGTGCGGACGATCGAGCTGGCCGATGTGGCGGGCGCGGACGCGGCGATCGAGCGGGCCCGGAAGGCGTTCGATTCCTGGCGGAACGTGGCGCCGGCGGATCGCGGGCGGCTGCTCCGGCGGTTCGCCGACGCGGTCGACGCGGACCTGGAGAACCTCGCCGCACTGGAGGTGGCGAACGCCGGGCACACGATCGGCAACGCGCGCTGGGAGGCCGGCAACGTCCGCGACGTACTCACGTACTACTCGGCCGCCCCGGAACGCCTTCTCGGGCAGCAGATCCCGGTGTCCGGCGGGATCGACGTGACGTTCCAGGAACCGCTCGGCGTGGTCGGCGTGATCGTCCCGTGGAACTTCCCGATGCCGATCGCCGGCTGGGGTTTCGCCCCCGCCTTGGCGGCCGGCAACACCGTCGTCCTCAAGCCCGCCGAACTCACCCCGCTGACCGCGATCCGCCTGGGCGAACTGGCCCTCCACGCCGGACTACCCGAGGGCGTCCTCGAAGTCGTCCCCGGTCCCGGGAAGACGGTCGGACAGCGTTTCGTCACACATCCGGCCGTCCGCAAGATCGTCTTCACCGGCTCCACCACAGTCGGCAAGCAGATCATGGCCGGCTGCGCCGATCAGGTGAAGCGGGTCACGCTCGAGCTCGGCGGGAAGTCCGCGAACGTCGTGTTCGCCGACGCGGACCTGGAGAAGGCGGCGGCGCAGGCGCCGTACGGCGTGTTCGACAACGCCGGCCAGGACTGCTGCGCGCGGTCCCGGATCCTGGTGGAGCGATCGGCGTACGACCGGTTCATGGAACTGCTCGAGCCCGCCGTCAAGAACTTCAAGGTTGGTGATCCCAACGACCCGGCGACCGAGATGGGGCCGTTGATCTCGAAGGCCCAACTGGAGCGGGTTGCTTCGTATGCCCAGAACCCTGCATTTCAAGGCAGTGCGCCCACAGGTGCGGGGTTCTGGTTCCCGCCGATCGTGTTGGCTCCGCCGGATGAGCGGGCGGCACGCGAGGAGATCTTCGGGCCGGTGGTCGCGGTGATTCCGTTCGAGGACGAGGCGGACGCGCTGCGGATCGCCAACGACAGCGAGTACGGGCTTTCCGGGTCGATCTGGACCCGCGACGTCGGCCGGGCGATCCGGGTCGGCCGCGGGATCGAGGCGGGCAACCTCTCGATCAACTCGAACTCGTCGGTCCGGTACTCGACGCCGTTCGGCGGCTACAAGCAGTCCGGCCTCGGCCGGGAACTCGGCCCGGACGCGCTCGCCGCGTTCACCGAGACCAAGAACATCTTCATCAGCACGGAGGACTGAATGGACGTCAAGGCGCATCGGCTCGAAGGCCGCGTCGCGGTGGTGACCGGCGGAGCGAGCGGGATCGGCCTGGCCACGGTACGGCGGCTCGCCGCGGAGGGTGCCCACGTCGTGATCGGCGACCTCGACCCGGACGCGGGGAAGACCGCGGCCGATGAGGTCGGCGGGCTGTTCATCGCCACCGACGTCACCGACGCCGCGGCGGTGGAGAACCTCTTCAAGCAGGCCTTCGACACCTACGGCAGCGTGGACATCGCGTTCAACAACGCGGGGATCTCGCCGCCCGACGACGCGTCGATCCTGGACACCGGCCTGGACGCGTGGCGGAAGGTCCAGGAGGTCAACCTGACCTCGGTGTACCTGTGCTGCAAGGCCGCGATCCCGTACATGCAGCGCCAGGGTAAGGGCTCGATCATCAACACCGCGTCGTTCGTCGCGATCATGGGCGCGGCGACGTCGCAGATCTCGTACTCCGCGTCCAAGGGCGGCGTACTGGCGATGAGCCGGGAGCTCGGCGTGGAGTTCGCGCGGCAGGGGATCCGGGTGAACGCGCTCTGCCCGGGCCCGGTGAACACGCCGCTGCTGACCGAGCTGTTCGCGAAGGACCCCGAACGGGCCCAGCGCCGCCTGGTGCACGTCCCGATGGGTCGCTTCGGCGAACCGGACGAGATCGCCGCCGCGGTCGCCTTCCTGGCCAGCGACGACTCGTCGTTCATCACCGCCAACACGTTCCTGGTCGACGGGGGAATCTCGGGCGCCTACGTGACCCCGCTCTAGTCTGGGCACATGGTCGTTCAGGCAGATGACGCGGTGTTCCGGCCGGTACGGGCCGGGAACCCGTTCGAGGAGACGGTCGAGCGGTTGCTGCAGGCAATCAAGCTCGGCGTCGTCGTGCCCGGCGACCGGCTGCCGCCGGAGCGCGAGTTGGCGGCCCGGCTGAACGTCAGCCGGGTCACGCTCCGGGAGGCGATCCACGCGCTCACCGAGGCCGGGTACGTCGAGTCGAGGAGAGGCCGGTACGGCGGCACGTTCGTCAACGAGCAGTTGCCGAAACCCCGTCGTACGCCGGCCAAACGCCTCGCCCGCGACCTCAGCGACGGGCTCGAGGACGCGCTCACCCTGCGCCTGGTGCTGGAAACCGGCGCCGCCGAAGCCGCCGCGTCCCGCACCCTCAACGACGCCGAACGCGACCACCTGCAACGCTGCCTGGACGAGACCGAGGCCGCGAGCCTCACCGACTACCGCCGCCTCGACTCCCGCCTGCACCTGGCGATCGCCGAGGTCACCGGCTCGCCGTCGCTGACGTCTGCCACCGCCGACGTACGAATGCGTTTCAACGAGCTACTGGACGCGATTCCCCTGCTCGAGCGGAACATCGAGCACTCCAACCAGCAGCACAGGGCGATCGTCGACGCAGTTCTGGCCGGAGACCCGGAAGCCGCCCGGCTCGCCATGCAGGAACACCTGCAAGGTACGGCTGTCCTGCTGCACGGCTTTCTCGACTGACTCCTTGACATGCGCGCGGCGGGCTGGCGCAATGAGCTAAAGGTCTGGGGGGAGACCATTGAGGCGCTGTGTCTAGGAGGCCCGCAGTGAGTGACGAACGTACCGGCTCCGCCCCGATGACCGACGACGAGAAACGCCTGCACCAGTTGGGCTACGCCCAGGAACTGTCCCGGACGATGTCCGGGTTCTCGAACTTCGCGGTGTCCTTCACGATCATCTCGATCCTGTCCGGCTGCCTGACCCTGTACGGGTTCGGGATGAACACCGGCGGCCCGACGATGATCGTCTGGGGCTGGCCGGTCGTCGGCCTGATGACGTTGTTCGTCGGCCTCGCGATGGCCGAGGTCTGCTCCAGCTACCCGACCGCCGGCGGCCTGTACTACTGGGCCGCGAAGCTGGCGCCGAGCAACGGTGCCGCCTGGTCGTGGTTCACCGGGTGGTTCAACTTCCTCGGCCAGGTCGCGGTGACGGCCGGCATCGACTTCGGCGCGGCGTTCTTCCTGAACGCGTTCCTCGACCTGCAATGGGGATTCACCGCGTCACCGGGCCACACGATCCTGCTGTTCGGGATCATCCTGGTGGTGCACGGACTGCTGAACTCGTTCGGCGTGAAGCTGGTCGCGAGGCTCAACGACATCAGCGTCTGGTGGCACATCGTCGGCGTGCTCGCGATCGTCGTCGTGCTGATCGTCGTACCGGACAAGCACCAGTCCGCGTCGTTCGTGTTCGGGCACTTCGTGAACAACACCGGCTGGGGCTCGACCTTCTACGTCGCGCTGCTCGGCCTGCTGCTGGCGCAGTACACCTTCACCGGGTACGACGCGTCCGCGCACATGACCGAGGAGACGCAGAACGCCGCGATCTCCGGGCCGCGCGGGATCGTGATGTCGATCCTGGTCTCGCTGGCGGCCGGGTGGGTGCTGCTGATCGGGCTAACGTTCGCGATCCAGAGCTACGACGGCGCGCTGAAGAGCTCCACCGGCGTACCGCCCGCGCAGATCTTCATCGACGCGGCCGGCGTGGTCACTGGGAAGATCCTGCTGCTGGTGGTGATCGGCGCGCAGTTGTTCTGTGGGATGTCGTCGGTGACCGCGAACTCGCGGATGATCTACGCGTTCTCCCGGGACGGCGCGCTGCCCGGGTCGTCGCTCTGGCACAAGATCAACCACCGCACCCGGACGCCCACCAACGCGATCTGGCTGGCGGCCGGCGGCGCGTTCGTCCTCGGGCTGCCGTACCTGTGGAACGCGACGGCGTACGCCGCGGTGACGTCGATCGCGGTGATCGGCCTCTACATCGCGTACGTCCTGCCCACGCTGCTCCGGCTGCTGCAGGGCGACCGCTTCCAGCCCGGACCGTGGAACCTCGGGCGCTGGAGCCGGCCGATCGGGATCGTCGCGATCGTCTGGGTCGTGTTCATCACGATCCTGTTCATGCTGCCGCAGGTCAGCCCGGTCACTGGTAGCACCTTCAACTACACGCCGATCGCGGTGCTGGTCGTGCTCGGGTTCGCGGCGGCGTACTGGTTCCTGTCCGCCCGCCGCTGGTTCACCGGGCCGAAGGTTCAGGGCAGCGAGGCCGAACTGGCCGCGATCGAACGCGATCTGGAATCCATCTGAAACACGTCCTCGACGTGCCGGGGCCCAAGCGTGCCCCGGCACGATCGTGCCGTGTCGTTCTGCCTGCGGGCTGTGATAATCCTCGAAGGTAATCCTTCAAGGAGTTCGATTGACAGACGACGAGCTGGTCGGACGTGCCGCACTGGTCGAGCGTGCTACCAAGCAGCTCGAGACCAGCGGCAGTGTGCTGCTCTACGGCCCGACCGGTATCGGAAAGTCTGCGCTCGGCCGCGCGCTGGTCGCGGACCTCGCCCGCAAGGGCTGCCGCCTGCTCAGCGCGGCGCCGTCCAACGCCGAGGCGGGTCTGCCGTACGTCACGCTCCTGGACCTGCTCTCCGGCCAGCTCGAGTTCGCCTGGCAGGTGCTGCCCGACCACCTCCGCCAGCCGCTCGAGGTCGCGCTGCTGAAGGCCAGCGCGCCGGACACGGTGCGTGACGAGCTGGCCGTACGACTCGCCGTACTGCACGTCCTCCGCCGCCTCGCCACGACTGGGCCTGTGCTGATCGTCGTGGACGACATCCAGTGGGTCGACCCGTCCAGCCTCGAAGTGCTCACGTTCTGTGCTCGCCGGCTGTCCGACGGCGTCCACGTGCTGGCGACCGAGCAGGTGGCCGACGGCGACCTCCCGGTGATGGCGGACGCGTGCCCCGAGCCGGTCCTGCAGCTCGAGGTCCCGCCGCTGACCGAGCCCGACGTACTCGGCCTGCTCCGGCAGCGGCTGTCCAGCCCGCTCCCGGTCCGTACGGCGCGCCGCATCTTCGCCGCGAGCGCCGGCAACCCGTTCATGGCGCTGGAGCTCGGTCGCGCCGTACTGCGGCATCCGAGGAGCGTCTCGCCCAACGACCCGCTCCCGGTGTCGAACCGCCTGAAGACCCTGCTCAGCGAGCGCCTCGCCGACATGTCCACCGGCACGCACGAGCTGCTCCTGCACGCCGCGTCGTCGCCGCGCCCGACCACGACCCAGCTCGCCCGGTCGCTGGACCGCCCGATCGACGCGGACCTGGCCGCGGCCGAGACGCTCGGCCTGATCGACATCACCGCGGAACGGCTCCGCTTCACACACCCGCTGCTGCGCGAGTTCGTGTACGCCGAGGCGACGTCGGCGGACCGTCGTGGCGCGCACGCCAAGCTCGCCGCCGTCGTCGACGAGCCGGTCGAGAACGCCACCCACCGCGCGCTCGCCACCCAGGAGGCCGACGTACAGCTGGCCGCCGCGATCGAGGAGGCCGCCACGGTCGCCGCCGGCCGGGGCGCGCCCGGCGCCGCCGCGAACCTGTGGCGGCTGAGCGCGGAACGTACGCCGGTCACCGAACCGGACGAGCGCGCCCGCAGGCTGACCCGGGCCGCCGACGACGCGGTCGCCGCCGGCCACCCGGCGGAGTCGGCCGACATGGCGCGGCTCGCCGTACAGGTCGCGACCACGCCGGAGACCAAGGTTCCGGCGCTGCTGCTCTGCGCCGACGCGGTCTGGCCGGACCGGGAGCGCCGGGTGGAGCTGCTCGCCGAGGCGTTCGAGGCCGCCGTCGGGAACAAGGCGCTCGAGGCGCGGGTCCGGATCGAGCGCGCGAACAGCCACTACTTCGACCGCAGCCTCGACGAGGCGCAGGAGGACGCGAGGATCGCCGAGCAGCTGGCCCGGGAGGCCGGTGACACCGAGGCCGTCGTCGACGCGTTGAGCGCGGCCAGCTCGGTGCTGGTGGTCCGCGACGCCGGCGAGTCCGCGGACGCGCTGCTGCAGCAGGCCGCCGAGCTCGCGAAGGGCCTGCCGCTGACCCGGACCACCGTGAACGCCCGCCAGATGGCCGCGATGCAGGAGCTGTTCCGGGGCCGGACCGCCGAGGCGATCACCGCGATCAACGCGCTCGCCGACGAGGTCCGCGACCACGGCGCGATGCGCTGGCTGGCGTCCGTACTGATCTCCGCGACGGCGATCTACGAGCGCAGCGGCCGCGGCGCCGACGCGCTCGCCGCCGGGCACGAGTGCCACCAGCTGATGCAGGACATCGGCGACGAGTCCGAGGTCGGCCTGGTGATCGCGAGCCGCGCCGAGTGGGCCGGCGGTACCGCGACGATGGCGCGGCAGCTCGCGGAGGCCGCGCTCGAGGCCGTCCGGCTGGTCGGGAACGACGAGTGGACCGGCCCGGCGCTGGCCGCGATCGGGCTGACCGGCGTACTGGCCGGCGACCCGCAGCGGGCCGTCGAGGCGTTCGACGCGATCGCCGAGTCCGGCGACACCGCGATGCCGTTCGACCCGGCGATCATCCCGTGGCACGCCGACTACGCCGAGGCGCTGGTCGCGGCCGGCCGGCTGGACGACGCGGCCGCGCTGATCGCCGAGATCCGGTCGCGGGCGGAGAACCTGGACCGCGTGGTGGTGAAGCTCGGCCTCGACCGCGCCGAGGCGCTGCTGGTCGCCAAGCAGGGCGACCCGGCCGCGGCCCTGGAACTGCTGGAGAAGTCCCTCGGTACGGCGGGGGACCGGGTCTACCGGCTCGACCTGGCGCGCGGCGAGCTGACCCGCGGCCGGATCGCCCGCCAGGCCCGCCGCCGTTCGGTCGCCCGGACCGCGTTCCTGGACGCGATCGAGCAGTTCGAGGCGTACGGCGCACCCGGCTGGCGGGAGGTCGCGGAGACCGAGCTGGCGCGGCTCGACGTACCGAGCCGGAGCCGGCAGCCGTCGGAGCTGACCGACAACGAGCAGCAGATCGTCTCGATGGTCCGCGACGGCTCCACGAACCGGGAGATCGCGGCGGCGCTGTACCTGTCGGTGAAGGCGGTGGAGTCCCAGCTGACCCGCCTGTACCGGCGCTTCGGGGTGGCGAACCGGACCCAGCTGCTCCGGACGGTGGACCGGCCTGGTCACAATGGCTAGGTGAAGCTCGAACGCAAGCACGCCGTTGTCCTGCTCGGTATCGCCGCCTGGAACGTGATCACGTATGCGCGTTTCATCAAGGCGCTGATGGACACCGAGAACCGCCCGACCGGGTACTACGTGGCGCACACGATCCTGATCATCGTGAACTTTCTGATCGCGGCGCTGCTCGGTATCTGGGGTGTCCGCGCGTACAAGGAAGCTAAGAGGCCGCAAAACGCGTCGGTGTGACGCCGAGCACCCGCTTGAAGTGCCGGTTGAGGTGCGACTGGTCGTAAAACCCGGCCAGCGTCGCCACCTCACCCGCCGGACGCCCGTCCAGCAGGTACCGCCGGGCGAGGTCGACCCGCCGCCCGGTCAGGTACCGGTGCGGCGGCATCCCGTACTCCCGGCTGAACGCCCGCACGAGGTGCACCGGATGCGCATGGATGATGCGCGCCGCCTCCTCCAGGCTGATCCCCTCGGCAACTCGTTCGTCCAGCAGCTCCCGTAGCTGACCCGCAACTCCGGACGGGGGTTGCAGCGGCGCTCCGACCTGGCGGGCGAGGTGCTGCTGGAGCCGCTCCTCGATGAAGAGCACCCGGCTCTGCGCCTCCAGGTCCTCCCGCCCGTCCTGCAGCACCTGGTGCAACTGGTGGATCCGGTGCCGCAGCAGCGGATCGACGTACTCCGGCTGATCGACCGCCGCCCCGATCAGCCGCGCGTCCAGCCGGTCCGGCGCAAGGTACAGCACCCGCTTCCGGAACCCTTCGGGCCGCACCGACCGCCCGTCGTGCGGCACGTGCGGTGGCAACAGCGACACCTGCGCCTGCGCCAGCCCGTGCTCGTGCCGATCCAGGTCGTACCGTACGGCGCCCTCGTCGACGATCAGCACCGTCCAGGCGTCGTGCGTGTGACTCGGGTACGCGTGCGTCGGGAAATGCGCATGCAGCACCTCGACGACCCCGGGCACCCCGGGCCGCCACGCCCGCACCTCGGCGCCACCGCTCATAACTGAGAACATACGCTCTGGGTGTGAAGGTCTACGTGAGTGCGGACATGGAAGGCGTCACCGGAGTCGTCGACGCGGAGGACGTCCAGCCGCCCGGCCGCGACTACGAGCGCTCCCGGGTGCTGATGACCGAGGACGTGAACGCCGCCGTCCGCGGCGCGTACGCCACCGGCGCCACCGAAGTACTGGTCAACGACGCCCACGGCCCGATGCGCAACCTGCTCCCCGACCTCCTCGACCCACGCGCCCTACTGATCAAGGGCCGCCCGAAGCCGATGGGCATGATGGAAGGCCTGACCTCCGACCACGACGCCGCCATCTGCGTCGGCTTCCACGCCCGCGCCGGCGTCCTCGGTGTACTCAGCCACAGCTTCATGGGCCACGAAATCGAAGACATCTGGCTCGACGACCACCTCACCGGCGAGATCGGCCTCCTCCACGCCGCCGCCGCAGCCCACGGCGTACCGCTCGCCGTCCTCACCGGCGACGACACCGCCTGCGCCGAAATGAAGTCCTGGGACCCCACGGTTGCCACCGTCCCGGTGAAGTACGCCAAAGACCGCTTCGCCGCCCAACTCCTCCCCCTCACCGAAGCCCGCGACGCCATCGAGTCCACCACCACCGAATCCCTCCGCACGCTCACCAAACCCGACCCGCACCCAGGCCCGCGCACCCTCACCGTCCGCTGGCAGTCCGCCTCCGTCGCCTCCCACCTCACCGCCATCCCCGGCGTCACCCGCCACGACGACCGCACCGTGACCCTCGAAGCCGACATGCTCCAGCTCTACCGACTGTTCAACCTGTTCCTCCGCGTCTGCAGCGCGGTCACCTCCAACCCTCCATACTGCTAAAAACGTACAAGACCCACGTTGGGCTGGACCGGCAATCTTTTGGTTGTGGAAAAGTTTGATACGAAGATTGCTGTGGTGTTGCGGGACGATCTGGCTGTTTGGCAGCGGTTGAACGTGACTGCGTTTCTGGTGAGTGGGATTGCCGGGACGCATCCTGAGGTCGTTGGTGAGCCCTACGAGGATGCGGACGGGACGGAGTATCTGCCGATGTTCCGGCAGCCGGTGATGGTGTTCGAGGGGTCGAAGGAGTTCATGGCGACGGCGCATGAGCGGGCACTCGGGCGGGGGATCAAGCACTCGGTGTTCACGCAGGACCTGTTCGCCACCGGCAACGACCACGACAACCGGGCCGCTGTGCAGGCCGTCCGCACCGCGGAGCTCGACCTGGTGGGGATTGCGTTCTACGGGCCCAAGAACGCCGTCGACAAGATCCTCAAGGGCGCCGCCAAGCATCACTGAGAGCGGACTAACGAGGAGCGAACTTCGTCCAGGTGGTGCCGTTGTCCGTGCTCAGGACGACCCCTGTGGTCCGGCGCTTCGGTACCTCAGGGCCGTACAGCAGGTGCTGGTCGCCCGACAGGTCGGCCAGGTCCCCCGGGTATCCGCCGTTCAGCTTCGCCGCGCCCTCGCTGATCCGGTACACCCGCGGCCGTGCGCCGGCCGGACCGCCGATCATCATCGCCGTACCGTCGTCGAACGCGACCGGGGAGGCGCTCAGGCTCGGCGGCGGGTTCTGCACGGTGGTCCAGTGCTCGCCGCGGTCCGTGGAGATCGCCATCTTCGCGACCTGCTGCCCGTTGTCGGTGACGACGACCGTGGTGCTGACAAGCGTGTGCCCGTCGGGGCTGACCGCGAGCCGGCCGAGCTGGTTGTGGGTGTCGAGCGACTGCGCGCCCCAGGTCTTGCCGCCGTCGTCGGTCCAGACGATGTCGGTACGGGCGATGCCGCTGAGCATCCAGCACCGCCCGGTGCCGTCGCAGATCGGCGAGCGGGTACCGCGGCCCTGGAGGATCCGGACCGTCGACTCCTGTGGGTTCACGACCACGATCCGGCCCGGGACGATCTGGTCGGACAGCACTTCGCCCGGGGAGAACGTCGTGGTCGGCACCTGGTACCGGAGCTTGGTGAGTTGCGGGCCGTCGTACGTCAGCCGGAACATCATCGAGGCGCTGCCGTCCAGGGTGCCCTCGACCGGCGGCGCGACCGCGAGCGCCTCGGTCCCGGTCTGCAGGGTCACGTACGGCACCGACCACGTGGGCGCGGTGGCGCGGACGCCGTCGCGGTCGACCACGGCGGCGTACTTGCAGCCCGGGCCGGTGGTGCAGTCCGACCAGCCGGCGGCCCAGCGGTTCTGGGTGGCCATCGTCATCGACAGCACCTGGGCGCGGACGGAGGTCACCACCGCGGTGCCGGGCGGCCCGGCGACCGCGGGCACGACCGTGGACGGCTTGTCGGCGACGGCTTCGGGCGTGGACAGGTGCAGGACGGCGACGACGATCGACGTCACCGCGGCGAGCACCCCGACGACCAGGAACGGCGGCATGCTCCGGGGCAGGCCGCAGCGCTCCAACAGCTCCACCGAGCGACGGTAGAAACGGTCGGACAGCTCACGCAGGCGCGGCTCCACTGTCACCCCCCAAGGCAGAGATCTCCCCCGCAAGGCAGGGTCAGGTCGGCGGGAGAATCTTACCGTGAGCGGAGCGCAAGCTCAGACCCGGCGGAAAATGAGCGCTCGCTTCACTTCCTGGATCGCCTTCGTGACCTCGATGCCGCGTGGGCAGGCCTCGGTGCAGTTGAAGGTGGTCCGGCAGCGCCAGACGCCTTCCTTGTCGTTCAGGATCTCCAGCCGCTGCTCGGTGCCCTCGTCGCGGCTGTCGAAGATGAACCGGTGCGCGCCGACGATCGCCTGCGGGCCGAAGTACTGCCCGTCGGACCAGAACACCGGGCAGGACGTCGTACACGCCGCGCACAGGATGCACTTGGTGGTGTCGTCGAAGCGGTCCCGGTCGGCCTGCGACTGGATCCGCTCCCGGGTCGGTTCGTGACCGTCGGTGATCAGGAACGGCATCACCGAGCGGTACGCCTCGAAGAACGGGTCCATGTCGACGACCAGGTCCTTGAGTACCGCGAGCCCCTTGATCGGCTCGACGGTGATCTCCTTGTCCGGGTTCAGGTCCTTGATCAGGGTCTTGCAGGCGAGCCGGTTCCGGCCGTTGATCCGCATCGCGTCCGAGCCGCAGACACCGTGCGCGCAGGACCGGCGGAACGTCAGCGTGCCGTCCTGCTCCCACTTGATCTTGTGCAGCGCGTCCAGCACCCGGTCGGTCGGCTCGAGCGTGACCGAGTACGTCTTCCACTCCGCCTCGTCGACTACCTCGGGGTTGTACCGCAGGATCTTGACCTTGACGTCCATCAGTACTTGCGCTCCATCGGCTTGTAGCGGGTCTGGACGACCGGTTTGTAGTCGAGCCGGATGCTGACGGTGCCGTCGGCGCCGACCTCGCGGTACGCCATCGTGTGCCGCATGAAGTTCACGTCGTCGCGCTTGTCGTAGTCCTCGCGGAAGTGCCCGCCACGGGACTCCTTGCGGGCCAGCGCGCCGACGACCAGGACCTCGGCCAGGTCGATCAGGAAGCCCAGCTCGACCGCCTCGAGCAGGTCGGTGTTGAACCGCTTGCCCTTGTCCTGGACGGCCACGTTCGCGAACCGCAGCTTGAGCGCCTCGATGTCGGTCAGCGCCTGCTTGAGTGAGCCCTCGGTCCGGTAGACCTGCGCGTTCAGGTCCATCGTGGCCTGCAGGTCGGACCGGATCGCGGCGATCCGCTCCTCGCCGGTGGAGTTCCGCAGACCCTCGACCAGGTCGACGACATAGGCCGACGGGTCCTCGGGCAGTTCCTCGAAGGACGCGGTCTCGGCGTACTCCGCGGCCGCGATCCCGGCGCGCCGCCCGAACACGTTGATGTCCAGCAGCGAGTTGGTACCCAGCCGGTTCGCACCGTGGACGGAGACGCACGCGACCTCGCCCGCGGCGTACAGCCCCGGGATCACCTCGTCGTTGTTGGCCAGCGCCTCGCCCTTGATGTTGGTCGGGATGCCGCCCATCGCGTAGTGCGCGGTCGGGAACACCGGGATCTGCTCGGTGTACGGCTCCACGCCCAGGTAGGTCCGCGCGAACTCGGTGATGTCCGGCAGCTTCGCGTCGATGTGCGCCGGCTCCAGGTGCGTCAGGTCGAGCATCACGTACGCGCCGTCCGGCCCGCAGCCGCGGCCCTCGCGGACCTCGTTCGCCATCGCGCGGGCGACCATGTCCCGCGGCGCCAGGTCCTTCACGGTCGGCGCGTACCGCTCCATGAAGCGCTCGTTGTCCTTGTTCCGCAGGATGCCGCCCTCACCACGGGCCGCCTCCGACAGCAGTACGCCGAGACCCGCCAGGCCGGTCGGGTGGAACTGGAAGAACTCCATGTCCTCCAGCGGCAGGCCCTTGCGCCACACGATGCCCATGCCGTCGCCGGTGAGCGTGTGCGCGTTGGACGTCGTACGGAAGACCTTTCCGAACCCGCCGGACGCGAAGATCACGGACTTCGCGGAGAACACGTGCAGCTCGCCTGTGGCCAGCTCGTACGAGACCACGCCGCTCGCCTTGCCGTCGGTCATCAGCAGGTCGAGAACGTAGTACTCGTTGAAGAACTCGACGTTCTGCTTGATGCACTGCTGGTAGAGCGTCTGCAGGATCATGTGACCGGTACGGTCGGCCGCGAAGCAGGAGCGCCGTACGACGGCCTCGCCGTGGTTGCGGGTGTGGCCGCCGAAGAACCGCTGGTCGATCTTGCCCTCGGCCGTCCGGTTGAACGGCAGCCCCATCTTCTCCAGGTCGAGGACCGCGTCCACGGCCTCCTTGCACATCACCTCGGCGGCGTCCTGGTCGACGAGGAAGTCACCACCCTTGACGGTGTCGAAGGTGTGCCACTCCCAGTTGTCCTCCTCGACGTTCGCCAGCGCGGCGCACATGCCGCCCTGGGCCGCGCCGGTGTGGGAGCGGGTCGGGTAGAGCTTGGTGAGTACGGCGGTCCGGGTGCGCTTGCTGGACTCGAGGGCCGCGCGCATACCGGCGCCGCCCGCGCCGACGATGATTACGTCGTACTGATGGACCTGCATGACGTCCTTACTATTTGCAGACCGACAACGTGGAGTTGGGGTCGAGGCAGGGGTCGAAGGTGAAGATCACCAGGGTGCCGAGGACCACGACCACGATCGCGGCCGTGATCAGCAGGGCCTTCAGCCAGAACCGGGTCTGGTCCTTCTCGGCGTAGTCGTTGACGATCGTGCGCAGGCCGTTCGTGCCGTGCAGCATGGCCAGCCACAGCATCAGCAGGTCCCAGACCTGCCACAGCGGGTTGGCCCACTTGCCGGCCACGAAGCCGAAGTCCAGCGCGGTGATCCCGCCGCCGAGCATCAGGTTCACGAACAGGTGCCCGAGCACCAGGATCACCAGGGCGAGCCCGGACAGCCGCATGAACAGCCAGCTGTACAGCTCGAAGTTGGAGCGGCTCCGTCGGCTGCCGGTCCGCGGTGCGGCGATGCCAGAGGTGGATTGAGTCATCTCAGCCTCCGAACACGTGGCTCAGGTGCCGGATGACGAACGGCACGAACAGGACGACCCACAGCACCAGCACACCAATCATCAGCTGCCGCTGGTAGCGCGGGCCCTTGGCCCAGAAGTCCACCAGGATCAGCCGGATGCCGTTGAACGCGTGGAACAGGATCGCCGCCACCAGCCCGACCTCGAGCAGGCCGATGACCGGGTTCTTGTAGGTGCCGATCACCTCGTTGTAGGCGTGTGGCGAGACCCGGACGAGCGCGGTGTCCAGCACGTGCACCAGCAGGAAGAAGAAGATCCCGACACCGGTGATCCGGTGCGCGACCCATGACCACATGCCCTCCCGGCCGCGGTAGAGCGTGCCGGCTGGTTTGCTGGGCAAACCCGTCCTCCGATCGGACCCGAGAACCTGGCGAAATCCAGGTCGGTTCGATGCTAATCCCGCCGTAAGGGCCGAAAGGTCTTTACAGGTGTGAGATCCGTCGCGTCGATGGCCCATCCGGATGGCCCGCGAGTGGCCCTCGACTCCGGGCTTGACTTCAACTTCACTTGAGTTCGTTGACTTTCTGCCATGACTCAAGAGGGGAACGACACGGTGAGTTTCTGGATCTGTGCGACCTGTGCGGTCGAGCATTCCGAGCAGGTCGAGGTGTGCGCGATCTGCGCCGACGAGCGGCAGTGGGTGCCCGCGGACGGGCAGCACTGGACCACGCTCGACGAACTGGCCGGTACCGAGGTGACGATCGACGAGGTCGAGCCCGGCCTGTACGGCATCCGTTCGAAGCCGCCGGTCGGGATCGGGCAGCAGTCGATGCTGTTGACAACGACCGCCGGAAACCTGCTCTGGGACCCGATCGGCTACGTCGACGACGACGCCGTACGCCGGGTCCGCGAGCTCGGCGAGGTGGTCGCGATCATCGCCAGCCACCCGCACATGTACGGCGTCCAGGTCGAGTGGAGCCACCGCCTCGGGAACGTCCCCGTGTACGTCGCGGAGGCCGACAAGGAATGGGTCGCCCGCCAGGACGCGGTGATCCGGACCTGGTCCGGCCAACTCACCCCGCTACCCGGCGTGACCGTCTTGCAACCCGGCGGCCACTTCCCCGGCAGCGCGGTCGTGCACTGGGCGAACGGTGCCGACGGCAAGGGAGTGATCCTGTCCGGCGACACGATCTTCGCGAACCCGGACCGCACCTCGGTCAGCTTCATGCGCAGCTACCCGAACCGCATCCCGCTCTCCGGCGCCGTCGTCGACCGGGTGTCCCGCTCCCTGGACCCCTTCGACTACGACCGCCTCTACAACAACTTCGGCGCCTCCATCCCCACCAACGCCAAGGCAGTAGTCCGCCGCTCCGCCGACCGCCACGCGGCTTGGGTCAGGGGCGACTACGACCACCTGACATGAGACGGGTACCGAACGACAGGAGGTGTTCGCTTTCGGGGGTGGGGCGCAGGCTCAGTCAGGCGCCGGAAGTGCGACGAGCAGCCGACACCTCCTGTCGTTCGGTACCGCTCAGGCCGCGAGCCGCCCTTGAGCCAGCCGGTTGTGGAGGGTGAGCATCCGGTTGGTGCAGGTTTGCCAGGTGTAGAGCTCGGCGCGGCGGCGGGCGGCGGGGCGGCGGCCGGGGTGGGTGGCGAGGGAGAGGACGGCGTCGGCGAGGTCCGAGGGGTTGGCGGGGGCCCAGCGGCCGCAGGTTTCGTCGACGAGTTCGCGGGCGCCGCCGGTGTTCGCGGTGACGACCGGGGTGCCGGCGGCCAGCGCCTCCAGGACGGCCAGGCCGAAGGTTTCGCCTGGGCAGACGGAGAGCGCGATGTCGGCCTCGGCGAGGTGTTTGGCGAGGGTACGGCGGCCGTCGACGTACCCGTGGAAGTGGACGGGGGCGTCGCCCGCGATCTCGAGCAGCTCGTCGAGGTGCGGGCCGGTGCCGTACACGTCCATCCGCAGGTTCACGCCGCGGCGGTGCAGTTCGGCCGCGGTGGCGACCGCGAGGTGCGGGCTCTTCTCCCGGGACAGTCGGCCGGCGTGCACGAGCTTCAGTACGCCGTCGTCCGCCGGCTCGCCCAGCGACGGGTGGAACGTGTCCAGGTCGACCCCGAGCGGGATCCGTACCAGCGGCGTCGTCACCTCGTCGAACTCGGCAGCGGCGTACCGCGAGGTCACCACGACCGCGTCGTACGTCCGGCCGAGGATCTTGTACAGCGCGGCGACCGTGGCGACCATGTGCAACTGGCTGTACTTGACACCGTCGGCGCCCCACCAGGCCTGGCGCAGGTTGGCGCCGCCGAGCATCCGGCCGGGCCGCAGTACGTCGTTCCCGCCGAGCTGACCGGGCCGCGCGGCGCCAAGGGCGAGCATCGCGTCCAGGCGTTCGTGGCTGAACAGCACCGTGCCGATGTCGTTGCGCCGGGCCCAGCGGGCGACCGGGAGCAGCGTCGACTTGTCGGAGATCTCGACCGTGGTCGGCTGGAACTTCTTCAGGATGTCGATCACGGTCCACGGGTTGGTGATCAGCCGGTACCCGCCGCTCACCTTCGGCGCCTTCACCCGGACCACGGTGCCGAGCTCGGTCTCGACCACCACGTCCTTCTCGCCCGGCGTGATCACGATCCGCTCGGCGCCGGCCTCGACGTACCCCTGGCCGACGTGCTCGATCGCGGTCCGCATCCCGCCGGACGTCGGCCCGACGAAGTTCGCCAGCTGGGCGATCCGAAGGCCTGTCATGCGACGCGCCGTACGGCGGCGGCGTCCCGGAGTACCTCGGCGTAGTGCCGGTCGACGAGGTCGTCGACGACGGCCGGCCAGGTCCGCGACTGGACCCGCTGCAGGCCGCTCGCCGCCATCCGGCCGCGGGCCGTCGGGTGGTCGAGCAGCGTCTTCACGGCGTCCCGCAGCGATCCGGGCTTGCCGGGTTCGAACAGCAGGCCGTTCTCGCCGGGGTGGATCAGGTCGAGCGGGCCGCCCGCGGCCGGGCCGACGGTGGCGACGCCGGAGGCCTGCGCCTCCTGGATCGTCTGGCAGAACGTCTCGTGTTCACCGGTGTGTACGAAGACGTCCAGCCCGGCGAAGATCGACGCCAGGTCGGCACCCCGCCGCATCCCGAGGAAGGTTGCCGTCGGCAACGCGTTCTCCAGTGACGCGCGGTCCGGCCCGTCGCCGACGATCACGATCCGGCAGTCCAGGTCGGTCAGTTCCGCGAGCCGCCGGACCTTCTTCTCCGCGGCCAGCCGGCCGACGTACCCGACGATCGGCTTGCCGTCCGGGGAGATCTCCCGGCGCCAGCTCTGGTCGCGATGCCTGGGGTCGAACAGGTCGAGGTTCACGCCGCGGCCCCACCGGTGGACGCGCGGGACGCCACGCTGCACCAGCGCGTCGACGGCCGAGGTCGACGGCGCGAGTGTGCGGTCGGCGCGGGAGTGCGTGCGGGTCACCCAGCGCCAGATGCCCCGGTCCGCGGCGGCGTACCAGGGGTACTGGCGGGCGAAGCCGGCGATGTCGGTCTGGAAGATCGCGACCGTCGGTACGCCGAGTTTCCGCGCCGCGCGCAGCCCGTACGCACCGATGATGAACGGCGACGCGAGGTGCACGAGGTCCGGCTTGAAGTCGGCCATCGCGCGCTCGATCGACGGATCCGGCAGGCCGACCGGGTACTCCTTGTACCCGGGCGTCCGGAAGCTCCGGGCACGCAGCACGGGTACGTCGCCGTACGTGTCCGGGCCCGGTCCGGGGGCGATGATCAGCAGGTCGTGCCCGCGGGCGCGGAGCCGGTCGGCGACGTGGCGAGCCGTGTTCGCCACGCCATTGATCTGCGGCAGGAAGGTCTCGGCCACCATCACGATTCGCACACTTCGAAGGTTCCTCACCGCTCATGAACCCTGGGCGACACATTCGTGACACGGCGTCGATGCCCTGTCGACAGATCAAGGGCCGCCGGGTGGCCACTTGGTGACCACCCGGCGGCCGATCCAGGTCAGCTGAGAGGCTGCGCCGCCTGGACGAACTCGTTGGTGTAGGTCTGGGTAAGGTCGATCGCCTTGCCCTTCACCTTCGGGTTGAAGGCGCCCAGTACGGCCAGGCAGGTCTTCGGGCCGTCGGCAGGCATGATGCCGGTCGGGTTGAAGATGCCCTTCTCGCTGTTCAGCGCCGCCGTGTACGACGCCTTGCCGACGCCGGCGTAGTAGTCCGGCGGCATCATGTCCGCGATCTGGGCGGCGGTGTGCGTCTGGATCCACTTGAGCGTGGCGACGTACGCGTTGACCAGCTTCTGTACGACGTCCTTGTGGGACTGCACGTAGCTCGTCTGCATGTACAGCGAGGTGGCGGGATAGGTGCCTCCGAGCGACTGCTTCGCGCCGGCCGCGGTCCGCATGTCCTCGATGATGTACGCCGTCCCGTCGGCGAGCAGCTTCGAGACCGTGGGCTCGGTGGTCATGCCGCAGTCGATCTGCTTGTGCTGCATGGCCGCGATGAACGTGTTGCCCGCCTGGACGCCGATCCGGGTCGTCTGGGACGGGTCGATGCCGTTCTGGGTACCGAGGTACTGGGTGAGGAAGTCGGTCGACGAGCCGACGTCGGTGATGCCGAGATGCCTGCCCTTCCAGTCCTTGGGGCTGTTCACCGTGCCCTTCAGATCCGATCGGCACAGCTCGACCTCGCCGGGAACCTGCAGCATCGACACGACCGACTCGGCACTCTGGTCCTGGGCGCGCAGCGCGATCGTGTGGTCGTAGAACCCGCCGGTTCCCTGGACCTTGCCGGCCATCATCTCGGTGGTGGCGTCGACGCCGGCGCCCTCACCGATCAGGGCGACGTTGACGCCGGCCTTGTCGTAGTACCCGAGTTGTTTGGCCAGCATGAACGGCAGGTAGATCTGCTTGTCCAGGCCACCGACCATGATCGTGACCTTCTCGCCGCTGACGCTGGTCGTCGACCCGGCGACCGCCTGCCCGGACCCGCCCTGGGCGTTGTTGGCACAGCCGGCCACGCCGAGTGCGACGACGCACGCGATCGACGTGACCACCGCGGTACGTGATTTCATGAGTTTCTCCTTCTGTGGTGGGTGGTTCAGACCGCAGCGAGGTCGGCGTCGCCGTGCTGCGCCGGCCGCCAGCGCAGCAGCCGCCGCTCCAGCCGGGTGATCAGGAACTCGGCCAGCAGCGCCACCACGGCCATCAGGACCATGCAGGCGAGCACGCCGCTCTGATTGAAGTTGCCTTGAGCTGTCTTGATCAGCATTCCGAGGCCGCGTTCGGCGCCCAGGAACTCGCCGACGATGGCGCCGATGATCGCGAAGCCGAAGCTGACGTGCAGGCTGGCCAGGATCCAGGTGAAGGCCGACGGCAGCACGACCTGGCGGGTGACCTGCCAGCGGGACGCGCCGAGCTGCCGGGCGTTGGCCAGCAGGTTCCGGTCGACCTCGCGGGTTCCCTGGAAGGCGTTGAAGAACACGCCGAAGAAGACCAGCACGATCACCAGCAGGACCTTCGAGGTGAGACCGAGCCCGAACGCCACCAGGAACAGCGAGCCCAGCACGATCCGCGGGATCGAGTTCATCACCTTGATGTACGGCGCCAGCACGTCCGCGAGCAGCCTGCTCCGGCCGAGCGCGATCCCCGCCACGACACCGGCCAGTACGCCGATGACGAAGCCGATCACGGCCTCCTCCATGGTCACGAAGATCTGCTCGCCGAGGCTGCCCTGCGCGGTGCCCTGGGTGACCCAGGTGACGATCTGTGACCACACGGCGCTCGGCTGACCGAAGAAGAACGGGTCGATCAGCTTGGTGCGCGCGGCAACCTCCCAGCCGCCGAGCCAGAGCACCAGTACGCCGATCCGCAACGCCAGGACCAGCCGGCGCCGCGGCGTCCACGGCCGGCGGCGGTTCATGCCGCCACCCCGATCGCCGTGCTGCGCGCGTACGCCTCGGCGACCTCGGCCCGCAGCGCCTCCCAGATGTGCCCGTACAGCGCGACGAACCGCGGATCGAAGCGGATCTCCTGGACGACCCGCGGCCGCGGCAGGTCGATGGCGAACTCCGCCTTCACCGTGCCCGGACCGGCGGTGAGTACGACGACCTTGTCGGCGAGCGCGATCGCCTCCTCCAGGTCGTGGGTGACGAACACGACGGCCGGCTTGGTCTGGTCCCACAACGACAGCAGCTCGGTCGACATGATCGAACGGGTCTGTACGTCGAGGGCGCTGAACGGCTCGTCCATCAGCAGGATCCGGGGCTGGTTGATCAGCGACTGCGCCAGCGCCACCCGCTTGCGCATACCGCCGGACAGTTGGTGCGGGTACCGGTCCTCGAATCCGGCCAGCCCGACCCGGCGGAGCCAGTCCCGGGCCTGGGTCCGGGCCTCGGCCTTCGGCGTCCCGCGGAACAGCGGTCCCGCGGCCACGTTGTCCAGCACGTTCTTCCACGGGAACACCGCGTCCTGCTGGAAGACGAAGCCCGTCGTGGGGGCGATACCGGTCACCGGCTGCCCCTCCACCAGTACCTCGCCCGCTGACGGCTGTTCCAGCCCGGAGACGAGCGTCAGGGTGGTGGACTTGCCGCAGCCGGTCGGACCGACGACGGCGCAGAACTCGCCGTCGGCAACGGTCAGATCCAGGTCCTTCAGCGCGGTATAGGTTCCACGGTCGGCGGTGCGGAACCGTTTGGTCACCCCGCGAAGCTCGATGGCCGTCATGGTCTGCTCCTTCAGTCGTGAGTGGCGTCACACTAGGAAGCAGCAGACAGCGGCAGGAACCCTTGTCCGCGTTGCGCAAGTTAGTCGCGATAGCTGTGGTTTTGTGCGTTCTGTTCAGCCACTCTGGGGTGATCGCGCGACCGGAAGGAGGTGCAGCGTGCGGTTCCAGCGCGCCACCCTGGCTTCCCGGATCCTGCTCGCCGTACTCGCGATCCTCGGGCTGACGATGGCCGCGGGGCTGGCGCTGTACGTGTCGGTGACGCGGGACACGGTCGACACCAACGCCGAGGAACGTGCCGCGAGCATCGCCAGCTCGGTGGCGGATCTGCCGCTGGTCGCGCAGGCCATCGGCGATCCCGCGGTCCGGGCCGAACTGCGCGGTATGGCGGCGCGGGTGGTGGCCGACACGGGTGCGTCGTACGTGGTCGTCATCGGTGCGGACGGGGTGCGGTACACACACCCGATCGGGGCCCTGGTCGGGCAGCGGGTCGAGGAACCCGTGGTGGCACTCGACGGCCGGGTGCACACCGGCGTCGACATCGGCAGCCTGGGCCGGTCCGCGAACGCTCGGGTCCCGGTCCGCAACGCCGCCGGCAGGGCGATCGGTGAGGTGTCGGTCGGTATCCGGGAGAGCGACGTCTCGGCCCGGGTCAGTCACGTCGTCTGGCTGGTGGTCTTCTACACAGCCCTGGTACTGGCGATCGGGGTTGCGGCGTCGCTGATCCTGGCGCGCGCGATCAAGCGCGTCACGTTCGGTCTGGAGCCCGCCGAGATCGTCGCGCTGGTGCAGGAACGCGAGGCGATGCTGCACGGCATCCGTGAAGGTGTGATCGCCTTCGACCAAGGCGGGCGGGTGAACGTGCTGAACGACGAGGCGCGCCGCCTGCTGGACCTGCGGGCCGCGCAGCTGGGCCAGCCGCTCGAGGAACTGGTGCCGCCGGGGCGGCTGCGGGACCTGTTGTCCGGCGCCGTGCAGGGAACCGACGTGGTTGTTGTCACCGACAACCATCTGCTGGTGCTGAACCGGATGCCGGTCATCGTCGCCGGCCGCAGTGCGGGCTGGGTCCTGACGATCCGCGACCGTACCGACTTCGAGGCGCTGGTCCGCCAGCTCGACTCGGTGGAGGCGCTGACCACGGCGTTGCGGGCGCAGGAGCACGAGTACTCGAACCGGCTGCACGTCCTGTCGGTGCTGCTCGGCATCGGCGAGGTCGAGGAGGCGACGGCGTACGCCGAAGAGGTGATCGGGCAGTCCTCACTGGCCGCCGACGTCGTCCGTTCCCGGATCGCGCCGCCGGTGGTCGCGGCACTGCTGATCGCGAAGACGACGGTGGCGGCCGAGCGCGACGTCGAGGTGCGGCTCACGCCGGGCAGCGAGCTCCCGATGGCGGACCTCGACTACACGCCGCTGCTGACCGTGCTCGGCAACCTGATCGACAACGCCATCGACGCCGTCGCCGGAACCGCGGATTCCTCGGTGCATCCACGCGGGCGGGTGACCGTGCAACTGGACGGCAGGACGAGTCCCGTCCAGCTCGTGGTGTCCGATACCGGCCCGGGGATCCCGGTGGACCGGCTGGACGAGGTGTTCGTGGACGGCTACTCCACCAAAGAGCCGCGGGCCGGCGGGATGCGGCGTGGGGTCGGACTCGCCCTCGTTCACCGCCTCGTGCAGCGGGCCGGCGGCACGATCACGGTGGCGTCACCGTCGGGGGCCCGGTTCGAGGTACAGCTGCCGTTGCGCAGCAGGGCGAAGGAGACGGTGTCGTGATCCGGACCCTGGTCGTCGACGACGACTTCCATGTGGCGAGCGCGCACGCTCGGAGCGTTGCGAAGGTGCCGGGCTTCCTCGTGGTCGGCGAGGCGCACTCGGCGGCGGAGGCACACGAGTTGGTGACCACGGCCACGCCCGACCTGCTGCTCCTCGACATGTACCTGCCGGACCGGACCGGCCTCGATCTCGTCCGGCAACTGGCCGCCGAGTCGCCGGAGACCGGCGTACCGGACTTCATCCTGATCACCGCGGCGCGCGACATCGAGTCGGTCCGGGCGGCGATCCAGCTGGGCGCGATCTACTACCTGGTCAAGCCGTTCGCGTTCCAGGCACTGCGCGAGCAGCTCGAGGCGTACCGGCACTGGCGACTGCGGCTCAGCGCGGCCCGGGAGGCCGACCAGGACACTGTCGACACGCTGTACAGCATGCTCCGATCGCCGGCCGGTGACGCCCGCCAACGGCGCCGGCTGCCGGCCACGATGGCTCGGGTGCTGGATACGGTGGACAGTGCGACGACCGCCGTCAGCGCGGCGGATGTCGCGGAGAACCTCGGTGTCAGCCGGCCGACGGCGCAGCGATACCTGGCGATCCTGGTCCAGCGCGGCCTGGTGGACCTCGACCTCGCGTACGGCGCCACCGGCCGCCCCGAACACCGCTATTCCGCCCGGCGCCGCTGACTGTCCCCTGGGCTGTGCTTGATTGGGCGTATGCGAACTCTGGGGATCGTGGTCGCGGTGGTGGTCGTGCTCGGCGCGCTGCTGTGGTGGTGGGGGAGCCGGGCGGCCGGACGGGACCGCGACAAGAACCTGATCAGCTGGTGGGGGACGCGGAACGGCTGGCGGTACACGACCGGGACGGATGGGCTGCTGGATCGCTTTCGCGGTACGCGGTTTGATCAGGGGACCAGCCACGACGTACAGGACCTGTTGTCGGGCAACACGATCGCGGGGCGGCCGGGGCTGCTGACGCAGTTCAGCTGGTACTACACGCCGAACCTGCCGCAGTCGTCGTCGACCGGGTCGAGCGGCCTGCGGAGCGGGATCTGCGCGGCGGCCGTCGTCGAGTTGCCGAGCGCGTTGCCGGCGTTGACGGTACGCCGTTCCGCGCCGGAGGACGTGGTCCGCGGGCACGGGATCGAGTTTGAGAGCGGCCGGTTCAACGAGCGGTTCCGGGTCGAGGGCGAGGACCGGAAGTTCGCGTCGGACGTCGTGAACCCGCAGGTGATGGAGCTGCTGCTGGACGACCCGGAACCGCCGCACTTCCGGATCGACGGCGCCACGCTCGTCGTCTGGCGGGACGGGAAGGTGAACACGCCGCCGGAGCTCGGCGCGCTGGCGGACTTCGCGGGCCGGCTGCTCGAGCTGATCCCGGCGTTCGCGCTGGAGGGCGGCGGCCCGGGCGACGGCCCGATCTCGACGATGCCGCCGGAGCTGCTGGGGGAGTCGCCGAGCGGGGCGATCGCGTTCCTGCAGAAGCTCGACCACCGCGGGTACCACATCGAGCGGTACGAACACGTCGCCGTGCTGTGGCGGCAGCACCGGTGGGCCGTCTGCGTGAAGATCGACGTACCGACGACCTGGCCGGAATGCATGACGGTCCCGAAGGCACTCGCACCGCCCGGGATGATCGCGCGCTTCGACGACGAATACCTGACCGGAGACCCGGCGTACGACGCCCTCTTCGCCACCGGCACGCCCCGCCCGGACTTCGCCAAGGCGGTGCTGACACCGTCGATGACCGCCTTCCTCACCAACGACAAGCGAGCCCAACAGGCACACTTCATCTTCCAGTCCGCCCGCCAGGCCCAACTCTGCGTCATGACCTACGGCCGCCTCACCGACCAGGCCCTCGCCGACACCCTCACCGACCTGGCCTGCGACGTCTACGAACACCTGTCCCCGCAGGCACTCACGTTCCGGAAATGAGCTCAGGTCATCTGCAGGAAGAACCACTCGTTGAACAGGGTCAGCCGGGTCTGCTTCGCGGGTGAGACCTCGAGGCTCACCCGCCAGCCCGCGACGTACGCGATGTGCGACCGGCCGTCGGCGTTCCGGCCGATCCACTCCTGCACGGGTGCGACCGCGGCGCCGCGGAGATGCCCGAAGACGGTGCCGCGCAGTTCTTCGAACGCCTTGCCGGTCTCGGCGCCGGCTGCCGCCGTGGTGACGAGGTCGGTGAGGCCGCCGTCGTCCGGTCCGGAGAACTTGAGCGCGAGGCCGGGCTTGCGCTGGCAGGTCTGGTGATCGGCCGCGCAGGTGTATCCGTCGGCGGTCAGCGCATCCGCGAACTCGGTCTCGGTCGTGTCGAGGTGCAGCGACGGGATGGCGAGTTGCTTGTTGCCGAACTTCTCGGCGTTCAGCACCGTCTTCGCTCCGCGGCCGACAATCTCGTACTTGCCCCAGCTCGCCTCCAGCGCGCCGCCCCAGCTGTTGCGCAGCGTGGACATCAACCCGGGAAGGTCCTTCGGGAACACGACCTGGCCGACCGTCGCGGTTACTGCCTGGAGCGTCGGCGCGGTCTCACCCTTGGCCTCCACGTTGATCGTCAGCGCGTTGACCGCGCCATCCGGCTGATACTGGTACACGACCGCGACCGACGCACCGTTCACCGCCGCGAAGCACCCGGCGTGGCCGCCGTTCGCGCTGGTGAACCGCACACTGCACTCGAGCCCGCGCGCGGTCAACGTGTCGGCGAGCATCTTCGCCGCGCCGGTCGTCGTGCCGCCTACCGAGACCCCGTCGGCGAGTGTCTGCACCGAGTCGGGCGAGACGGCCGCGGTCGGGGCGTCCCGCCGTCCGAGGAAGAACGTCGCGGCGCCTCCGACGAGCAGGACAGCCAGCACACCGGCGAGCGCGAACGGCCAGACCGCGCGACGCGGGGAAGTGGGGATCGGGGCGTGCGGCGACATCGGGCGGCCTTTCGTGCAGGGAGGTGGAATCTATCGCAGGCGTGTGCTGGAGCACACACGGGCGACGTGCGCTGGTGCATACCAGTCGGGCGGTGGTTCGGAATACCTTGGGGGGATGAGTCATCGCAGCGAGTCGGGGTTCGAGTTCGCGCCGGTCTACGAGCCGCTGGACGGGTTCGACCCGGCGGCCAAGCTCGGTGAGCCGGGGCAGTACCCGTACACCCGGGGCGTGTACCCGACCATGTACACCCAGCGGCCATGGACGATGCGCCAGTACGCCGGGTTCGGCACCGCGGCCGAGTCGAACCAGCGGTACCACCAGCTGATCGACCACGGCACGATGGGGCTGTCGGTGGCGTTCGACCTGCCGACCCAGATGGGGTACGACTCCGACGCCACGATCGCTTCCGGCGAGGTCGGCAAGGTCGGCGTGGCGATCGACTCGATCGACGACATGCGGGTGCTGTTCGACAAGATCCCGCTCGACCAGGTGTCGACGTCGATGACGATCAACGCGCCCGGATCCGTGCTGTTGCTGCTGTACCAGCTGGTGGCCGAGGAGCAGGGCGTCTCCGGTGACAAGCTCACCGGCACGATCCAGAACGACGTACTGAAGGAGTACATCGCCCGCGGCACCTACATCTACCCGCCGAAGGAGTCGCTGCGGCTGATCAGCGACATCTTCGCGTACTGCCACGCCGAGCTGCCGAAGTGGAACACGATCTCGATCTCCGGGTACCACATGGCCGAGGCCGGCGCGACGCCCGCGCAGGAGATCGCGTTCACGCTGGCCAACGGGATCGAGTACGTCCGCGCGGCGGTCGCGTCCGGGCTGGACGTCGACGAGTTCGCGCCGCGGCTGTCGTTCTTCTTCGTCGCGCGTACGACGCTCCTCGAGGAGGTCGCGAAGTTCCGTGCCGCACGGCGGATCTGGGCGCGGGTGATGCGCGACGAGTTCGGCGCGCGCAACCCCAAGTCGCTGATGCTGCGCTTCCACACCCAGACGGCCGGCGTACAGCTGACCGCCCAGCAGCCCGAGGTCAACCTCGTCCGGGTCGCGATCCAGGGCCTCGCCGCGGTCCTCGGCGGCACCCAGTCCCTGCACACCAACTCCTACGACGAGGCCATCGCCCTCCCCACCGAGAAAGCCGCCCGCCTCGCGCTCCGCACCCAGCAGGTCCTCGCCTACGAGACCGACGTGACCGCGACGGTGGACCCGTTCGCCGGCTCGTACGTCGTCGAGTCCCTCACCGACGAGGTCGAGGCCGCCGCGGTCGCCTTGATGGAACAGGTCGAGGAGTACGGCGGCGCCGTCGCCGCGATCGAGCAGGGCTTCCAGAAGCAGGAGATCGAACGCTCGGCGTACCGCATCGCCCAGCAGATCGACTCCGTCGAGCGCGTCGTCGTCGGCATGAACAAGTTCAAGATCGCCGACGAGGAACCGTACGAGCCCCTCCGCGTAGACCCCGCCATCGAAGCCCAGCAAGTAGCCCGCCTCACCACCCTCCGCGCCACCCGCAACCAGCCCGCCGTCGACGAAGCCCTCGCCGCCCTCAAAAAAGCTGCCCAAGGCAACGAAAACTGCCTCTACCCCATGAAACAAGCCCTCAAGGCCCAAGCCACCGTAGGCGAAGTCTCCAACACCCTCCGCGAAGTCTGGGGCTCCTACGTCCCCGCCGACACCTTCTAATCGCCACCGCTCCGCGGCGTCTGCCTATTTGCCGCCTCCGGCGGGTGCGCGGGTTGGTGTTGCGGGGCGGAGGTACTGGCGCCGGGTCCCGTGGTGAGGGCCCGCGCCGAGGACACCGCAGCCCGCGAAGCTCGTCCCAACTCACCAGAAAGCCAATCTGGAGTGGGGCTCAGTTCGGCGGTGGTTGCCGAGTCTGTTCAGCTGCTCGCTGAGCGCGTCGGGCGGCCGCTTCTGCGACGGACTCTTCCGCTTTGATCCGATAGGCCTCGTCCAGGGCGTCGAGCGTTGCCGGGTCGATCGGCAGCGGCGGCTGCGACAGCCGGTCGGCGATGCCGCGGTACGGCACCGAGCTCAGGTAGAACTCGATCGAGCCGTGCCCGGGCCAGATCTCGCCGCCGCGTTCGAACAGCTGGATCAGTGGCTCGTACGGATCGTCGAGGTCAGGAAACCGCTGCTGCGGACGATCACCCAAGGCCGCCCAGCGGAACATGTCCGGAACGATCTTCCGCGACATCTCCCACAACTCATGCCCGCTCCCGGACTCGAGCCGCTGCACCCAGACCGGGTCGGTCTCGACCGCAGGATCGAACACCACTGCCAGGTCGAAGAACGGCCACTGCGCGGGCACCCCTAACGCATCCGCCCAGACCGCCATCCGCCGCAGGTACTCGACCGCCAGCTGCCCCCGAGACGCGGCATGCCGATCCTCCGCGTCCTCGTCGTCCCAGCCGGCCTCCACCAGCCGAGCCAGCAGTCGCTCGCATGCTGCCGTGTCCGTCACAGGCCCAGTCCTTCCTTGGCTACTCGTACGACATCGTCCAGATTCGAGAGATCAGGCGCCACCCGGAGGTTGTCCCTCGGGAGCCCCAACGTGGTCCAATGCCGCAGCAGATCCTTGACTTGCGATTGCGTGCTCAGCGGCGCCGTGTTGTGCGCCGACGGATATGCGGCGAGGAATTCCGCCCTGTTTCCCTCGCCCCACGCTCCTGGTTCGGCAGACAGGTACGGCAGGCCGGCTTCCATGAGTTTCGATTCGACGTACTCGTGTGCCATCAGTGACCAGAACTGCGCTCGGTTCTCTGCCGTCAATTCGGAGCCTGAGGCGACGCGCTCCCAGAGGTCCCCGTAGATCGCGTCAGGCCTGAAATACCCGTGGCGGATGTCTCCGGGACCGAGTGCTACGTCGTGCTCACGCATGAACAGGTGCTGTTTGGCCTCGTCGATCACCTCGTACGGCAGACCGCTGTTTTCGGCGAGAGCGTCGAGGTCATCGGCTTCGCGGATCCGGCGGTACTGATCCATCTCAGCCGGAGACGAATCGTCGACGAACTCGTGGTCGGCGCCCGCCGAGGTGTCGGTGCCAGAAGGGTCGGCAGGGCCGGACATGGGTTTGTCCGCCGATTGCACGGTCCGTTCTTCAGAATCGTGAGTGGGGTTGGCGTCGACCGGCGGCCTGGCGCCGGGGGCGCGGGAAGTATCGGGATCCGGTGTGGCTGCCGGGCGTTCCTGCGAGTCGGAGGCGTCGTCGGGGTCATTCAGATATTGGAGGCGGGCCACGGTGTCGTCTCGGAGGAGACGTTCTCTTTGTTCTGGAGAGAAGGCGGCGAACTGGTCGTCCTTATCGGATCTTTCGCGTGGTTCCGGCTCAGGACTTGCGGGCTCGTCGACGGTACGAGGGTCGGTGGACGCTCGGCTGTCGTGTTGTCCTGCCGCGGCCTCTGATGGCTTGATGGCGGGCGCGTCCGCGGTGGCCTGCTGGTCGACCGCGTCGTCTTGATCGGTTGCAGACCAGTTGGAGTAGCCGGGCCAGTAGAGCGTGTCGAGGTGCCGCTCGAGCTTCTCTTGGGCGGTCAACCTGCGGTCCTCGGTCTTGCGCTCGTCTGGTGGGCGGGCGGCGTCTCGGTTTGCCGCTGGGCTGTGCATGTCGCCGTCTATAGGCCGGGATGGTTGGGCAGCTCGGCCGTCGGGTTCGCCGAGGTCGGCAGGGCTGTGCTCGTCGCTTGGGTCGTCTCCGCTGCGACGGCCTCGCAGCTCGGACACGTGGTCTCCCAGTTCAGACGTCGGCGACAACAGCAGGCGAGTTCGGCTGAAGGTAGTTCCTTCGTCACGAAGCGTACTGTTCGCTCAGGTCCTCGCCCCGCCCTCTTCGGGCGACACCTCACGCGCACCCGCCGGAGGCGGCAAAAGACTGCCGCCGCGGAGCCGTGTCCTTTCGCGGGGTGAGGGTCTGGCTAATCCAGGAGGGCGGTTGAGGTGAGGATGGTGGTGCCTAGGGTGATGGCTTCTTCGGAGGGGGTGAAGCCGGGGGTGTGGAGGTCGGCGGCGGTTTCTTGGGTGGGTGGGCGGACGCCTAGGCGGGCCATGGCGCCGGGGACGTGTTCGAGGTACCAGGCGAAGTCTTCGCCGCCGAGGCTTTGGTCGGTGGGGGCTACGGCGCTGGTGCCGAGGGTTTGCTGTACGGCGTTCTGGAGGACGCTGATCGCGGTGGTGTCGTTCATGACGGGCGGTACGCCGTGGGTGACCTCGACGTCGACCTCGACGCCGTACGGCGCGACCAGCTGGGCTGCCAGTGACGGGATGAGCTCCTCGGCGAGGCGCCAGGCGGTGGCGTCGAGGCAGCGGAGGGTGCCTTCGGCCTCGCCGCGCGAGGGGATGGCGTTGGCGGCGGAGCCGGAGGTGATGCGGCCCCAGACGAGGGACATGCCGGCGCGCGGGTCGACCCGGCGGGACAGCGCCGCGGGGAGCTCCGACACCAGGGTCGCGAGCGCGTAGACGAGGTCCGCGGTGAGGTGCGGCCGGGACGTGTGGCCGCCCGGCCCGGTGAGTCGTACCAGGATCTTGTCGGCCGCCGCGGTGAGCGCGCCGACCCGGAGCCCGACCTGGCCGACCTGCAGGCGCGGGTCGCAGTGCAGGCCGTAGATCCGCCGTACGCCGTCCAGCCCGCCCGCGGCGATGACGCCGAGGGCGCCGCCGGGCATGACCTCCTCGGCCGGCTGGAAGATCACCCGGACGCGCCGGTCCAGCTGACCGTCGCGCGCCATTCCGGCGAGGACCAGGGCGGCTCCGAGCAGTGCGGACGTGTGTACGTCGTGCCCGCACGCGTGCGCGACCCCGTCGACACGAGACCGCCAGGGCGCATCGACACCGTCCGGCACCGGCAGCGCGTCGATGTCGGCGCGCAGCGCGACGCAGGTGTCGCCGGCGCCGATGTCGCAGATCAGCCCGGTCCCGGTCGGCAGTACCCGCGGCGAGAGTCCGGCCCGGACCAGCTGCTTCTCGAGCAGTTCGGTCGTCCGTACCTCGTGCCACCCGAGTTCGGGGTGGGCGTGCAGGTCACGGCGTACGGCGACCATGTCCTCGCGGACCGCCTCGACCCGCGCCAGGACGTCCGCGACCAGTAGCTGATGACTCATCCCGCGATTGTGCCACCCCGTTCACCCAGCGCGCCGACCACGGACGGTGAGCGTAACCACGGAGCGTGCACCCCGTCACCTGTGGGCAGCAGTCTGTGACCGCGCCGGAGAAGTTGTCGAAATGTGACGGAAACGCCGGTCACTTTCCGGTATCGAGGCCTGCTCGACGTTCAAAGAAAGACGGGCCGCGCCCTATAGTCTGCGGATGGTACGTGGGGGAAGGCGTGCCGGTTAAAGGATTCTGGTCGACGAAGGAGACGTCCGGTGAAGAAGTACGTGCGGGGAACGGCGATCGTGGGCGTGCTGACGCTCGCCGTCGCCGCTTGTGGCAGCAAGCCGACCGACAACAGCTCGAGCGGCAGCGACGCCAACAAGAACTTCAAGGCCTGCATGGTCTCCGACTCGGGGGGCTTCGACGACAAGTCGTTCAACCAGACCTCCTACAAGGGTCTGCAGGACGCGGTCAAGGAGAAGGGCCTCACCGAGGTCAAGGCCGAGTCGAAGTCCGACAACGACTACACGACCAACATGACCGCGATGGTCAGTGCCAAGTGCAACGTCATCGTCGCCGTCGGCTTCAAGCTCGAGGACGCCACCGAGGCGGCCGCCAAGGCGAACCCGAACATCAAGTTCGCGATCGTCGACTCGGCGCCGAAGGCCCCGATCGCCAACCTGAAGCCGCTGCTGTTCAACACCGCGCAGACGAGCTTCCAGGCCGGCTACCTGGCCGCGGCGATGACCAAGTCCGGCAAGGTCGGCACGTTCGGCGGTCTGCAGATCCCGACCGTGACCATCTTCATGGACGGCTTCGCCCAGGGCGTGCGGTACTACAACACGCAGAAGAGCAAGAACGTCCAGGTGCTCGGCTGGGACGACCAGAAGCAGAAGGGTCTGTTCACCGGCGACTTCGAGGACAAGGCGAAGGGCCAGAACAACGCGCAGAACCTGATCACCCAGGGCGCGGACATCCTGTTCCCGGTGGCCGGCCCGTCGGGTCTCGGCGGTCTGCAGGCGGCCAAGGCCAGCAATGGCAAGGTCAACGCGATCTGGGTCGACACCGACGGTTGCGTGAGCGCCGCGGAGTACTGCTCGACCCTGCTGAGCAGCGTCGAGAAGGGCATGGACGTGGCCGTGAAGGACGCGGTCGTTTCGGTCCTCGACAACAAGTTCGACAACACCCAGTTCACCGGCACGCTGCAGAACGGCGGTACGGCGATCGCGCCGTTCCACGACTTCGACAGCAAGATTCCGGCGGACGTGAAGTCCGAGCTGGACACGATCAAGGCTGACATCATCAGCGGCAAGATCGTGATCGAGTCGAAGGTTCAGCCCAAGGCTTCCTGATCCGGCACACTTTTGCGTAGTACGGTGCGAGCCAGGTAGGCAGACCCACAAGGTCGGTGCCTGCCTGGCTCGCCGTCTGAAGGGAAGGCTGCGCATGCATCTCGAGCTCTCCGGGCTGACCAAGAGTTTCGGCTCCCTGGTCGCCAACGACCACATCGACCTGGTGATCGAGCCGGGCGAGATCCATTGCCTGCTCGGTGAGAACGGGGCCGGCAAGAGCACCCTGATGAACATGCTCTACGGGCTGCTGCAGCCCGACTCGGGCGAGATCGTGATCGACGGCGAGAAGGTCCGGATCACCTCGCCGAGCGACGCGATCCGGCACGGCATCGGCATGGTCCATCAGCACTTCACGCTGGTCCCGGTGTTCACCGTCGCCGAGAACGTGATGCTCGGCCGCGAGACCACCCGCGGCGCCGGCGTCCTGGACCGGAAGAAGGCGCACAGCCGGGTCACCGAGCTGTCCGACCGGTACGGCCTCGCGGTCGACCCGGAGGCGATGGTCGAGGACATCCCGGTCGGCGTCCAGCAGCGCGTGGAGATCCTCAAGGCGCTCGCCAACGACGCCCGGGTGCTGATCCTGGACGAGCCGACCGCAGTCCTCACCCCGGCCGAGATCGACGACCTGATCGACGTCATGCGGCAGCTCAAGGAGAGCGGTACGTCGATCGTCTTCATCACCCACAAGCTCAAAGAGGTGAAGGCGATCGCGGACAAGATCACCGTGATCCGCCGCGGCAAGGTGGTCGGCCAGGCCGAGCCGTCGGCGTCCGAGGAGGAACTCGCCGAGCTGATGGTCGGCCGGGCGGTCGATCTGGTGGTGGACAAGGCCCCGGCGGAGCCGAAGGAGACGGTACTGCGGGTCACCGGGCTGACCGTGATCGACGAGCGCGGGTTCACCGCCGTCGACAACGTGGACCTGGAGGTCCGGGCCGGGGAGATCCTCGCGGTGGCCGGTGTCCAGGGCAACGGCCAGACCGAGCTGACCGAGGCGCTGCTCGGGCTGACGCCGATCGCGGCCGGCACGATCACGCTGGACGGCGCGGACCTGACCGCGAAGTCCACCCGGCACCGGCTCGACGCCGGCATCGGGTACGTCCCGGAGGACCGCGCGCACGACGGCTTCGTCGGCTCGTTCACGGTCGCCGAGAACCTGATCCTGGACCTGTTCCGGGAGGCGCCGTTCGGGAACGGGCTGGCGCTGCGGACCGACGAGATCGACAAGAACGCGACTGCCCGGGTGCAGGAGTTCGACATCCGTACGCAGGGCATCGGCCTGCCGGTGTCGTCGCTGTCCGGCGGCAACCAGCAGAAGGTGGTGCTGGCCCGCGAGCTGTCCCGCCCGCTGAAGCTGCTGGTCGCCTCGCAGCCGACCCGCGGCGTGGACGTCGGCTCGATCGAGTTCCTGCACAACCGGATCGTGGAGGAACGCGATCACGGTACGGCGGTCCTGATCGTCTCCACCGAACTCGACGAGATCGCCGCGCTGGCGGACCGGGTCGCGGTGATGTACCGCGGCCAGGTGGTCGGCGTCGTACCGGCCGACACGCCTCGCGACGAGCTCGGCCTGATGATGGCCGGCGCCTCCAAGGCCGAGGCACACGACACGGCGATCGAGAACCCGACCACGTTGGGAACCATCTGATGAGCACTGAGACAACGGCCGCGCCCGCGCCCGCGCCGGCCAAGGGGGAACCGGCGCGTTCCGGGCTGCCGTCGTGGGCGGTCCAGGGACTGGTGTCGCTGAGCGCGATCCTGCTGGCGCTGGTGGTCGGGGCGATCCTGATCATCATCGGCGACCAGCAGGTCCAGAAGGCGGCCGGGTACTTCGGCGCCGCGCCGATGGACACCATCTCCGCGGCCGGCAGCGCGGTCGGCAACGCGTACCAGGCGCTGCTGTCCGGCGCGCTCGGCGGCGTGACGCCGATCAGCGAATCGTTGACCCAGGCAACACCGCTGATCTGCGGCGGCCTGGCGGTGTCGCTGGCGTTCCGCACCGGACTGTTCAACATCGGCGCCCAGGGCCAGCTGATCGGCGGCGCGATCCTGGCCGGGTACGTCGGGTTCGCCTGGCACCTGCCGCCGGTGCTGCACCTGATCGTCGCAATCGTCGCCGGCCTGGTCGGCGGTGCCCTGATGGGCGGCGTGGTCGGCCTGCTCAAGGCCCGCACCGGCGCCCACGAGGTGATCGTGACGATCATGCTGAACTACGTCGCGCTCTACCTGCTGCAGTGGCTGCTGACCACGAAGACCTTCCAGCGGCCGGGGCGGACCGACCCGATCTCCCCGATCGTCGACAGCAACGCGCAGTTCCCGAAGTTCGGCGACACCCGGCTGCACCTCGGGTTCGTGCTCGCGCTGGTGGCGGCGGTGTTCGTCTGGTGGCTGCTGAACCGTTCGACAATCGGCTTCGAGCTGCGCGCGGTCGGCGCCAACGCGGACGCCTCCCGGACCGCCGGCATGTCGGTCGGCCGGGCGTACGTGATCGCGATGGTCGTGGCCGGCGCGCTGGCCGGCCTGGCCGGTGTCCAGCAGGTGCTCGGCACCGACCTGCCGCTGACCGACGGGGTCGCGGCCTCGGTCGGGTTCGACGCGATCACGGTCGCGCTGCTCGGTCGCGGTACGCCGATCGGCACCGTGCTGGCTGGCCTGCTGTTCGGTGCGCTCAACGCGGGCGGTCTGCAGATGCAGCTGATCACCCAGACGCCGTTGACCCTGACCACTGTCCTGCAGGCCGTGATCGTGCTGTTCGTCGCGGCTCCGGCGCTGGTGCGCTCGGTCTTCCGCTTCCTGCCGAAGGACCGCGGCGCCGGCGCAGTGCTCGCGAAAGGCTGGAACGGATGACCGAGACCACCCCCGACGCCGTCCCCGCGGCGGCGCCGAAGCCGGAGATCATCGAGGGGCCGGCCGAGCGGACCCGCCGGCAGCGTGTCGGCGGCGTGATGCTGGTGTTCGCGCTGATCGGCCTCGGCCTGGCGATCTTCACCAAGAGCGGCAAGGCGACGTTCCAGCTGGTCTCCGGCGACCTGCAGCACAACCTGCTCGGGCTGCCCGCGCAACCGGTCGGCCTGATCCTCGGTCTCCTCGGTACGGCGGCGGCGGTCGCGTACGTCGTACCGTCCGTCCGCCGTCGTGTTCCGCCGCGAGCAGCCGGTTGGCTGGCGGCGATCCTCGGGATCTGCTTCATCGGCGCGTTCCTGTGCTGGGCGTCGGCCGGGAAGACCTTCCCGCTGGCGAACCAGTTCCAAGGCACGCTGAACTTCGCGACCCCGCTGATCCTCGGCGCGCTGGCCGGCGTGATGTGCGAGCGGGCCGGTGTCATCAACATCGCGATCGAGGGCCAGTTCCTGGTCGGCGCGTTCACCGCGGCGCTCGTGTCCAGTACGACGCACAGCGGGGCGGCGGCGCTCGTCGCGGCAGCCGCGACCGGGGTCCTGATGGCGGCGCTGCTGGCGGTGTTCTCGATCAAGTACCTGGTCAACCAGGTCGTCCTCGGCGTCGTACTGGTGGTGTTCGCGACCGGTATCACCGGGTTCCTGTTCGACCAGTTCATGCAGCCGAAGGCGGATCAGCTCAACACACCCGTCGTACTGTCCGCGATCAAGATCCCCGGGCTGGGCGACATCCCGTTCATCGGGCCGATCCTGTTCCGGCAGACGATCCTCGTGTACCTGATGTACCTGGCGGTCGCGGTGGTCACGTTCGTGCTCTTCGAGACTCGCTGGGGCCTCCGGATCCGGGCGGTCGGCGAGCACCCGAAGGCGGCCGACACGGTCGGCATCAAGGTCAAGCGGACCCGGTACTCCGCGGTCCTCGCGGCCGGTGTGCTGGCCGGTCTCGGCGGCGCGTTCTTCACCGTCGGGTACGCCGGATCGTTCAGCAAGGAGATGACCGCGGGCAACGGGTTCATCGCGCTGGCGGCGCTGATCATGGGCCGCTGGCACCCGATCGGCGCGACCGTCGCCGCCCTGTTCTTCGGCTTCGCGACCCAGTTGCAGTCCCAGCTGCAGATCATCCAGACCCCGATCCCAGGCTCCCTGCTGCTGATGGCACCGTACGTCGCCACCATCATCGCGGTAGCCGGCCTCGTCGGCCGAGTCAGAGCCCCAAAGGCCGACGGTGAGCCCTACATCACCGAATAACCCACCCCCGGTCTCCGGGCCTTCGTCCGGGGAGCGGCGTCGCGGTGAGGGGTCGGCCTCCGGCCCCGATCTGCCTGTGGGTGCCTCGTCTTCTCGGCCGCGTCCGCCTGCCGGGCGGATGCGGGCGGGGGACACGATGGGGGATCCTGGACCGGTGGACGTCGACTGGGTCGGTTTGCGGCAGGCGGCTGTTGAGGTGATGCGCCGGGCGTACGCGCCGTACTCGGGCTTCTCGGTGGGGGCGGCCGCGCTGGTTGACGACGGGCGGATCGTTGCCGGGTGCAACGTGGAGAACGCGTCGTACGGGTTGACGTTGTGTGCCGAGTGTGGGCTGGTGTCGGAGTTGCATCGGACCGGTGGCGGGCGGCTGGTGGCGTTCACCTGCGTGGACCATCGCGGCGAGGTGTTGTCGCCGTGCGGGCGGTGCCGGCAGTTGCTGTTCGAGAACGGCGGGCCCGACCTGGTGCTGGAGACGCGGTCCGGGCTGCGGCCGTTGCGTGAGCTGTTGCCCGACGCGTTCGGGCCGTACAACCTGGAGGAGTAGTCATGAGCTTCGACGCTGTGGACGTGATTCGTACCAAGCGCGACCGGGGCGAGCTGAGCGACGGCCAGATCGACTGGGTGATCGACGCCTACACCAAGGGCGACGTCGCCGACGAGCAGATGTCCGCGCTCGCGATGGCGATCCTGCTGAACGGCATGAACCGCCGCGAGATCGCCCGCTGGACCGCCGCGATGATCGCGTCCGGCGAACGGATGGACTTCGGCAAGCTGTCCCGCCCGACCGCCGACAAGCACTCGACCGGCGGCGTCGGCGACAAGATCACGTTGCCGCTGGCACCGTTGGTGGCGGCCTGCGGGGTCGCCGTACCGCAGCTGTCCGGCCGCGGCCTCGGCCACACCGGCGGCACCCTGGACAAACTGGAGTCGATCCCGGGCTGGCGCGCCGCGCTCTCGAACGACGAGATGATGCAGCAGCTCGAGGACGTCGGCGCGGTGATCTGCGCCGCCGGAGACGGCCTGGCACCCGCGGACAAGAAGCTGTACGCGCTGCGCGACGTGACCGGGACGGTCGAGGCGATTCCGCTGATCGCCAGTTCGATCATGAGCAAGAAGATCGCCGAGGGCACCGGCGCGCTGGTGCTGGACGTGAAGGTCGGCTCCGGCGCGTTCATGAAGGACCTGGCCGACGCCCGCGAACTCGCCGAGACGATGGTTGCCCTGGGCACGGACGCCGGTGTGAAGACCGTTGCCCTGCTCACCGACATGTCCGTCCCACTCGGTCTGACCGCCGGAAACGCCCTGGAAGTCCGCGAATCCGTCGAGGTCCTGGCCGGCGGCGGTCCGGCCGACGTGATCGAACTGACCGTTGCCCTCGCCAACGAGATGCTCGCCGCGGCCGGCGTCACCGGCGTCGACCCGGCCGAGAAACTCCGCGACGGTACGGCGATGGACGCCTGGCGGGCGATGATCTCGGCCCAGGGCGGCGACCCGGCCGCCGTACTCCCGGTCGCGCCCGAGCAACACGTCGTACCGGCTCCGGCCTCCGGCGTACTCTCCAAGCTGGACGCGCTCGCCGTCGGCGTGGCCGCGTGGCGGCTCGGTGCCGGGCGGGCGCGCAAGGAGGACCCGGTGTCGGCCGTGGCCGGGGTGGAGCTGCACGCCAAGCCGGGCGACCGGATCCAGGAGGGCCAGCCGCTGCTCACGCTGCACACCGACGACCCGACGCGGATCGACCGCGCGCTGGAGTCACTGACCGACGCGGTCGCGGTCGCCGACTCCTACCAGCTGGGTCCGCTGGTGATCGACCGCATCGCCGGTTGATCAGTTCGACGGTGCGGTCAGGCGGGTGCGCTGGTCCTTGGCGAGTGTGGTGATGAGGCCGGTGTCCGGGGTGAGCGTCGTACCCAGGGCGGCGGCCTCGCGGACGGTGAGCTCCACGACGGTCGCGCCGATCGCGAGGCTGGCCTCGGCGGTGGCGACGGACTGGTCGGTGCCGCCGTCGTACTCGACGTTCGCGTCGGAGAGCGCGTCCGGAACGGCGAACGGGTGGTCGTGGGTGTCCTGCTTCCACAGGCCGTTCTGCAGGGCCTGGGCCTTCGCGGCGGAGCCGGTCTTGAACAGCTGCACGGTGTAGCGCTTCTTCTTGTCGGGGCTCAGCCGGGTCGCCCGGTACCCCTCGACGAAGCCGGCGTTCAGCAGCAGCGCGCGGTCCAGCGCCGGGTCGGCGGACCAGGTGTTCAGGTACGACGTCGCCGTGAACGCGCCGGTCGGGTTGCCGGGGTCGGCGACGTACCCGCCGGGCAGTACGACCAGGTCGGCGAGGGTGCTCTTCGCGGTCTTGTCCGCCGTACCGGTGAGCGCCGAGTGCTTCGCGGCGGGCGTCTCGGCAGCACTGGCCGACGTACTGCCGTCACTTCCGCAGGCCGTCACACCCAGCAGCAGCGCGGTTACTGCAATGGCAACTCCTGCAGCATTCCGTGTCACGGTCCCTCTCCGTTCGGCCACTCGCTCCCGAGTGCATCCGATGATCGGCACCGATACCAACAGAAGTTGGTGAACTTCAGGCGAACAATCTTGTGTCAGGACGAGGTAGTTGTGGTGAGAAGGGTCTCGATCCGGGCCCGGGCCGCCTTTGGATGCAGCGGTTCGCAGCCGGCGGCGACGCAGCGGGCCACCACCTGGGGGTCGTCGCGGAGCAGCAACAGACCACGACGGAGCAACGTCAGCGGGGGTTTGCGGTGCTCGCGGAGATCCCGCTGGAAGCGGCGCCCGAACGTGACGACCCGGTGGTGGTAGACGCAGATCGCCGCCGCCAGCAGGCCGCGATCCCGCAGCGCGCCGGTGATCTGGTCCGCGAAGATGCCCTCGGCAACGATCAGCGGAGCGTCGCCGATGCTGACCGGACGGTGACCGACGGTGCCGTCGGCGGCGATGTCGTAGATCGGGAGCTCGGCGGATCCCGTCGTACACAACTGCTCGAGCGCCGCGACCGCCCGCTCGCCGTCCCAGGAGCGTGGGTCGTCCCAGTCCACGATCCCGAGCGGGGAGCGCGGCATCGCCTCGTCGTCACCGTCGCGGTAGAAGTCGTCCAGCCGTACGACGGGAAGCCCGACCTGCTCCGCAAGCCGCGACTTCCCGGCCCCCGAAGGCCCGGCCAGCAACACCACCCGTGAACGCACCCGCACATTCTCTTCCACTTCGTGCAGTAACGGCCAATCCACCCGGGCCGATACTCAGGTATGCCGAAGATGAAGCTAGGAGCGGTCGTGTACGCACTGATCGCGGTCGGTTGGCTGGTGTCCGCCGGAGCCGTGTTCCGGGGCTACGGCACGTACGCCGCTGCCGACCGGTGGTATCAGTTGGCGATCTCCGCGGTGTTGCTGCTGACCGGGGTGATGTTCGGCGTCGGCGCGCTCACTCGACGCGGGTTGGTGTCCGACGACGGCCCTCGAATCTGCCGCCAGGGCTGGATCGTGGTGATTGCCCTCGTAGGCGCTGGGATCGTGGTGTCGTTCCTGGGCGAGTCCGAGTGGGGTGCGCCGTACCCAACTGCTTCGGCGATCTTCATCCCAGGATGGATCAAGCGGCTGCAGGTGAAGTACTACGAGGGGCGTGCGGAGGCTGTTAGTTCTGGAGGGCCTGGTGGAGGGTCTCGGACTGGGTCTTGAACCAGGTGTTGGTGCGGTTGGTGAGTTCTGCCTCGCCGGTGGTCCAGCGTTGGTGGAACCACGGGTGGCCGGATTCGGCGCCGCGGCGGACGTAGTCCATGCACCAGATGTGGTTGTCGGCGGCCGCGTCCACCAGCCGCCGGCGGTCCGTTTCGGTCAGGCCGTAGGCGTCGGCGAAGCGGCGGAAGCGCTGCAGTGAGCGACCTCGGCGTACGTCGTGGATGTCCGCGTCGGGGCGCAGTGGGGCCCACAGTCGTACGGCGGTGGCGACGTCCCAGAGCGCCGATCCGGGGCCGGCGAGGTCGAAGTCGATGAGGGCGACCGCGGTGCCCTTCCGGAAGACCACGTTGTCGAGGTTTGGGTCGTTGTGGCTGATCAGCCCGGTCACGTAGTCGGCAGGCACCGGCTCGGCCCATTCGAGGCCTACTGGCCGGAAGTCGGCCACCGCCTGGTGGTATTCCCGTAGCAGTAGGGCGACGCTGTCCAGCGCGGCGTCCGTCATCGACCAGGCCGGGTACGGCGCCTGCACCGTCTCGCCGGGCAGGTAGGACAGCACCTCGCGGCCCTGCTCGTCGACGCCCAGTAGTCGCGGCGCACCCTCGAACCCGACGCGTTCGAGGTGCTCCAGCAGCGCGTGCGTCGCCGTACTACTGGCGCGCAGCGGTCGTCGGACGGTGTCTCCGACCCGCACGACGAACCCGCGGTTCGCAGTCCCGCCGAGCAGCAATGTCTCGTCAGGCATCGGGCGCTAGTTTGTCTCGTCGAGCAGCGCCTTCGCCAGGGGTGCGTGGGTAACGATCGCGTTCACCAGCCCGCTGCGGACGGCGGCGCGGACCGCGTCCACCTTCGCGAGCCCGTACGGGATCGCGATCACCTCGTCGATCTTGCCCATCTGCTCGGCGTTGATCGCGATCACCCGGTCGGTGACCCGGCTCTGTACGGCGACCCCGTCGGCGTCCACGAAGACGCCCGAGATGTCGGCCACCACGCCGCGCCGCTGGAGCTGTTCGCAGGCCTTCTCGTCCATCGCGTCGTACAGCGTCGACTGACCGGCGTCCCAGGACCCGAGCCCGACGACCGCCTTCGTCACCGAGTCGAAGTGGCTGATCGCCTCCGCGACCTCCGGCTGCTGCCGCAACGCGCGTGCCGTGGCGGCGTCCGGGACCACGAGCGGGGCGTAGAACAGGTACGCCGGACCGCCCGACAGCCGCGCGGTGTGCCGGACCAGCTCGACCGAGTTCGCCTCGACGTCCGGCCGGGTGAGTGCTCCGGTCAGCTGTACGACGGGCACCGGGGCGAGCGACGTGAGCTGCTCGGTCATCGCGGTGACGGCCCGCGCCCACGCCAGGCCGAGCACGTCGTCCGGGGTGACGATCTCGGACAGCAGGTCCGCGGCGGCCTTGCCGAGCTGGGTGCGCAGCGCCGGCTCGTCCACCTCGGGGGTGTCGACGACGATCGCGCGGCGCAGCCCGAGCGCCTCCTGCAGGCGGGCGGACAGGTCCAGGTCGATGGCGCCCGGGTGGCTGATCTCGATCCGCACCAGCCCACTGCTGCGCGCCTGGTCGAGCAACCGCGCGACTTTGAACCGGCTGAGCCGGAACTCGTCGGCGATCTCCACCTTCGACCGCCCATCGACGTAGTACCGCCGCGCGATCGACGCTGTCAGCACCAGCTGTGCCGGCCCCAGGGTCTCCATCAACGCCTCCCCGCTCATATGAGCACCACCGCACCCAAGTGTTGCACAGACCCTTGACAGGTCAAGTGGCTTACCGGTCTACTCAAGGTGTGAGCGGAGGCGTGCTCAAATGAGCGGAGGCAGAAGTGCTGACTAGGCGCAAACGCATCGGAGTGGCCGGGGTCGCGCTGGTGATGACCGCGGTCACGGGGTGTGCGGGCTGGGGTGGTGGTGTCGGCGGCGGTGGTGCGGACAGCATCAACGTGCTGATGGTGAACAACCCGCAGATGGTGGACCTGCAGAAGCTGACCGCCGACAATTTCACCAAGCAGACCGGCATCAAGGTGAACTTCACCGTGCTGCCGGAGAACGACGTCCGGGACAAGATCAGCCAGGAGTTCTCCAGCCAGGCCGGTCAGTACGACGTCGCGTCGGTGAGCAACTTCGAGATCCCGATCTACGCGAAGTCGAAGTGGATCGCGCCGTTGTCGGACTACATCGCCAAGGACCCGTCGTTCGACCAGGGCGACATCCTGAAGCCGATGACGCTGTCGATGACCGCGGACGACGGCAAGATCTACGGCGAACCGTTCTACGGCGAATCGTCGTTCCTGATGTACCGCAAGGACATCCTCGCGTCGAAGGGCATCACGATGCCCGCCAAACCGACCTGGCAGGAGGTCGCGGACATCGCGGCCAAGGTCGACAACGCGCAACCGGGGATGCGCGGGATCTGTCTGCGCGGTCAACCCGGCTGGGGTCAGCTGTTCGCTCCGCTCACCACGGTCGTGAACACCTTCGGCGGCACCTGGTTCACCAAGGACTGGCAGCCGCAGGTCAACGCGCCGGAGTTCACCGAGGCGACCAAGTTCTACGTCGACCTGGTCCGCGCGCACGGTGAGGCGGGCGCACCGCAGGCCGGTTTCACCGAATGCCTGAACAACACGATCCAGAGCAACGTCGCGATGTGGTACGACGCCACATCGGCGGCCGGCTCGCTCGAGGCGCCGAACTCGCCGGTGAAGGGCAAGATGGGCTACGCGCCGGCGCCGGTCGTCAAGACCAGCAGCTCCGGCTGGCTGTACGCCTGGGCCTGGGGTATCCAGGAAGCCTCGAAGAAGAAGGACAACGCCTGGAAGTTCATCTCCTGGGCGTCCGGCAAGGACTACGAGAACCTGGTCGGCCAGAAAGTTGGCTGGTCCAACGTTCCGGCCGGCAAGCGGGCCTCGACGTACGAGAACCCGGAGTACCTGAAGGAGGCGGCCGCATTCGCGGAGCCGACCAAGAGCGCGATCGAGAACGCGGACCCGAACAACCCGGGGGTCCAGCCGCGGCCGGCGCCGGGGATCCAGTTCGTCGACATCCCGGAGTTCCCGGACCTCGGGACCCAGGTCAGTCAGGACGTGAGCTCGGCCATCGCGGGGAAGACGAGCGTCGACGACGCACTGAAACACGGGCAGAAACTGGCAGATGACGTCGCCGAGCGGTACCGCTCGCGGCTGGGGAAGGGGTAACGGTCATGTCCGTCGACGCAAAATCTGACACCCAGGCCCGGCCGAAGCGGCACGCCGCGCGGCCTGGTTCGGAGGGCGCGATGATGCGCAGGGCCGGTGACTGGGCCCGGCGTGGGCCGCTGCTGCCGGCGCTGATCTTCATGATCGTCGTCACCCAGTTGCCGTTCGTGGTGACGATCGTGGTGTCGTTCATGGACTGGAACGCGTACTACCCGAACGAGCGCGGGTTCGCCGGGTTCGCGAACTTCCGCCGGGTGCTGACCGACTCCAACACCCGGAACGCGATCTTCGTGACGATCCTGCTGACCGCGGGCGTCGTCCTGATCAGCCTGGTCCTCGGGCTGCTGATCGCGCTGCTGCTGGACCGGAAGTTCCGCGGCCGCGGTGCCGTCCGGACGATGATGATCACGCCGTTCCTGGTGGTCCCGGTCGCGGCCGCGCTGCTGTGGAAGCACGCGCTCTACAACCCGACGTACGGCCTGTTCAACGGTGTGCTGAAGTGGATCTTCGGCGCCAACGCGCCACAGCCGGACTGGATCAGCAACCAGCCGCTGTGGTCGATCATCTTCGCGCTGGTCTGGCAGTGGACGCCGTTCATGATGCTGATCCTGCTGGCCGGGCTGCAGAGCCGTCCGCTCGACGTGATCGAGGCGGCCGGGATCGACGGCGCGAACCAGTGGGAGATCTTCCGCTACATGACGCTGCCGCACCTGCGCCAGTACCTGGAACTGTCCGCGCTGCTCGGGTCGATCTACGTCGTCCAGAACTTCGACGCGGTCTTCACGATCACGTCCGGCGGCCTCGGTACGGCGAACCTCCCGTACACGATCTACCAGACCTTCTACACCGCGCACGACTACGGACGGGCGTCCGCGGCCGGCGTGATCGTGGTCATCGGCACGATCGCGATCGCGACGTTCGCACTGCGCTCGGTGTCGACGCTGTTCCGAGAGGAGACCGGGAAATGAGCGGCCAGGTCACGATCGTCACCGGGAAGAAGAACCGGGGTGGCGGGTTCGTTCTCAGCGGGGTCGCGTGGATCGTCGGGATCCTGTTCGTACTGCCGGTGCTGTGGATGCTGCTGACCTCGTTCCACTCCGAGGAGAACGCGGCGAAGAACCCGCCGGACGTCGCGGCACCGCTGACACTGGACGGGTACCGGTCGTTCTTCAGTACCGGTCCGTGGCCGTCGATCGCGAACTCGCTGACCGCGAGCGTGCTGTCCACGGTGCTGGTCATCCTGCTCGCGTTCCCGGCGGCGTACGCGCTGTCGATCCGGCCGGTGAAGAAGTGGACCGACGTGCTGTTCTTCTTCCTGTCCACCAAGATGCTGCCGGTGGTGGCCGGGCTGCTGCCGATCTACCTGTTCGCGCAGTCGGTCGGGTTCCTGGACAACATCTGGCTGCTGATCATCCTGTACACCTCGATGAACCTGCCGATCGCGGTCTGGATGCTGCGCAGCTTCCTGTCCGAGGTGCCGGTCGAGATCCTCGAGGCGGCTTCGGTGGACGGCGCCTCGCTGACCCGGACGCTCCGGTCCGTCGTCGCTCCGGTGGTCACGCCGGGGATCGCGTCGGCCGCGCTGATCTGCTTCATCTTCAGCTGGAACGAGCTGCTGTTCGCCCGGGTGCTGACCGGTACGGTGGCGCAGACGGCGCCGGTGTTCTTGACTGGGTTCGTGACCAGTCAAGGATTGTTCCTCGCCAAAGTCTGTGCCGCGTCCATCGTGGTGTCGCTGCCGGTGCTGATCGCCGGGTTCGCCGCGCAGGACAAACTCGTCCAAGGGCTGTCGCTGGGGGCGGTCAAGTGAAGTTGTCAGCATCCACTCTCGATTCTCTCCAGATCGTTGCCCCTAGCTACGACCGTACGGCGGTGACGCCGGGGATCGTGCACTTCGGAGTCGGTGGGTTCCATCGGGCGCATCAGGCGATGTACCTCGACCGGTTGATGAATGACGGGAAGGCGCTCGACTGGGGGATCGTCGGCGTCGGGGTGTTGCCGAATGATCAACGGATGGCGGAGGTGATGGCGGCCCAGGACTGTTTGTACACGTTGGTGATCAAGCATCCGGACGGGCGGTTGGAGCCTCGGGTGATCGGTTCGATCGTCGACTACCTGTTTGCGCCCGACTCGGCCGAGGCGGTGTTGGATCGGATGGTCGATCCGGCGACGCGGATCGTGTCGTTGACGATCACCGAGGGTGGGTACCACGTCAATCAGGTGACGGGGGAGCTGGACGCGTCGGATCCGGCGCTGGCCGCGGATCTCGTGCCGGAGGCGACGCCGGGGAGTGCGTTCGGGTTCATCGTCGAGGCGCTGCGCCGGCGGCGGGAGGCCGGCGTACCGCCGTTCACCGTGATGTCCTGCGACAACATCCCCGGCAACGGGCACGTGGCGCGCAAGATGATCGCCGGCTTCGCACGCTTGAAGGACCCGGTCATGGCGGACTTCCTGGAGAACGAGGTGCGGTTCCCGAACTGCATGGTCGACCGGATCACGCCGGTCACCACCGACGCGGACCGGGCCGCGCTGGCCGAGCGGTTCGGCGTGGAGGACGGCTGGCCGGTGGTGTGCGAGCCGTTCACACAGTGGGTCCTCGAGGACGACTTTGGCGGGGTGCGGCCGCCGTACGAGGATGTCGGCGTCCAGATCGTCGACGACGTCGAGCCCTACGAGCTGATGAAGCTGCGGCTGCTGAACGCGTCGCACCAGGCGCTGGCGTACCTCGGGTTCCTGGCCGGCTACCGGTACGCGCACGAGGTGTGCCAGGACAAGCTGTTCGTCGACTTCCTGCTCGGCTACATGGACGACGAGGGGACGCCGACGTTGCCGCCGGTGCCCGGGGTGGACCTGGACCGGTACAAGCACCAGCTGATCGAGCGGTTCGCGAACCCCGAGGTACGGGACACGCTGGCGCGGTTGTGTGCGGAGAGCTCGGACCGGATCCCGAAGTGGCTGCTGCCGGTGGTCCGCGAGCAGCTCGCCGCCGGCCGGGAGATCAAGCGGTCGGTGCTCGTGGTCGCGTCGTGGGCGCGGTACGCCGAGGCCGTCGACGAGCAGGGTCAGCCGATCGAGGTCGTCGACCGGCTGCGGGACAAGCTGGTCGAGCGCGCGCAGCACAACCGGGAGGATCCGCTGGTGTTCATCTCGGACCCCGACCTGTTCGGGGACCTGGCGTCGGACGAGCGGTTCACGACGCCGTACAAGGCGGCCCTGCGGTCGCTGCACGAGATCGGCGCCCGCCGTACCTTGGAGGCACTCTAGTGTGGGGGCATGACTGAGCTGAGGCTGGTCGCCGGGGTGGACTGCTCCACCCAGGCGACCAAAGTTCTGGTGTGCGACGCCGAGACCGGTGCGGTCGTCCGCGAGGGCCGGGCACCGCATCCGGACGCCACGCAGGTGGATCCGGCCGAGTGGTGGAAGGCGTGGGAGACCGCGTCCGACGGCCTGCTCGACGGCGTCCAGGCGATCGCCGTCGGCGGCCAGCAGCACGGCATGGTCCTCCTCGACGAGTCCGGCGAAGTCGTCCACCCGGCCGTCCTCTGGAACGACACCAGCTCGGCCGACGCCACCACCGAGTTGATCGCCGAACTAGGCGGCCCCGAGGCATGGGCCGACGCCATCGGCTCGGTCCCCGTTCCGTCCTTCACCGTCACGAAGCTGCGCTGGATGCGCGACGAGGCGGCGGCGAACGACGTACGGCGGGAGGCTGTGCGGCGGGCCGCTGCTGTGGTGTTGCCGCACGACTGGATGACGCACAAGCTTGCCGCTGACCGGTCCGGGATCGAGGGGATCACCACCGATCGGGGAGATGTTTCCGGGACCGGCTGGTGGGCGCCGACTTCGGACAGCTATCGGACGGACCTGGTCGAGCTCGCGTTCGGGCGGCAGTTGCGGTTGCCGCGGGTCGCGGGTCCGGCGGAGATCGTCGGGCAGACGGCGTTCGGTGCGGCGATTGCGGCCGGTACCGGCGACAACGCGGCCGCGGCCCTCGGCCTGGACCTCCAGCCGGGTGACGTCGCGGTCTCGCTCGGCACCAGCGGTACGGCGTTTGCCCGCTCGGCGCACCCGACGAAGGACTCGACCGGCCTGGTCGCCGCGTTCGCCGACGCGACCGGCGAGTACCTCCCGCTCGTCTGCACGCTGAACGCGGCGCGCGTGATGTCCGCGACCGCCGAGATGCTCGGCCTGGACCTCTCCGCCTTCGACGAGGCCGCGATCACCTCGCCCGGCAGCAACGGCCTGGTCCTGCTCCCGTTCCTGGACGGCGAACGTACGCCGGACCTCCCGCACTCCACCGGCCTGATCTACGGCCTGACCCGCGCCACGATGCAGCCCGCGACCATGGCCCGCGCCGCCGTCGAGGGCCTGCTCTGCGGCCTGGCCGACGCCGTCGACGCCCTCCGCGACCAGAACGTCCCGGTCCAGCGCGTCCTGCTCCTGGGCGGCGGCGCCCGCTCCCGCGCCGTACAGGCCCTTGCCCCGGCCCTCCTCGGCGCCGAGGTCGTCCTCCCCGAACCGGCCGAGTACGTCGCCCTCGGAGCCGCCCGCCAAGCCGCCTGGGCCCTCTCCGGCGCCGCGACCCCGCCCACCTGGAACATCCCGCTCGGCAAGCCGGAGCCCGCCGTCACCGTCGACGCGACCACCATCCGCGCCAACTACGAGCAGGTCCTCACCAACACCCGCCCGCTCCTCTCCCAGCCGTACAACCGCTAGGACTCGGCGATCCGCCGCAGCGTGCTGCGTACTGCGGCGGGCGCCTCACGGAACAGTTCCTCGTCCAACGCCTGCGCGACGGCGATCGCCTTGCGGGCGGTACGGCGGCCCGCCGGCGTGAGCTGCAGCCGGTACGCACGAGCGTCCGCCGGGTCCGCCGTACGCCGGAGGAGGCCGCGGTCCTCGAGGTTCTTCACGACCTTCGAAGTCATCATCCGGTCGGCGCCCGCCGTCTCCGCGACCTGCTGCTGGGTCGGCGCGCCCTGCGTGTGTTCGACCCATCCGGTGGACGCCAGCAGCAGGAACTGCGTCGGCGTCAGCCCGACGTCACGCAGCCGGCGATCCAGCTCGGCCCGCCAGCGCAACGCAGCGTGATGCAGCCAGAACCCAGGCGACGCCAGTGGCCCTTCCGGTACGTCGGCACTCATACGACCGCCGCGGCGCGCGCCTCGAGAGCGGACCACGTGCGGAAGAAGTCCCTCCGCATCCGCCGCCCGAAGTAGAACCGGAACAGCGGCACCAGTGGCCCGGTAACCTGTACCGTCCGGGTGCACCGGATCTTCCCGCCGGGCAACTGCTCGTACTCGTTCGACCCCCACAGCTTGCCGCCCGGCAACGCGCACTCGCTGGCCCACCGGCGCTCCGGCACCACCTCGGTCAGCGTGAACGCGGCTCCCGGATTGCCCTTCTGCTTCACCCACCCGCTGGTCCCGACGGCGAACTCGCCGTCGAGCCGCGCGACATCCTCGTGCGGATCCCACTCCGGCCAGCGCGCGACGTCCGTCACCACTCGCCAGACCGCCGCGCTGTCACCGCCGATGACCGTTTCCGCTGTGATCTCGTACATCCCGGCCTCCTGTTGTCGTGACAACAGTAATTGTCGTCACGACAACAGTCAACGACTCGCGTCGAGCAGCGCCTCCGCGGCCGGTGTGCGCGCGTACAGCACGACCCGGCCTACGCGGTGGGCGCTGACCAGGCCTGCCTGGCGGAGCGTGGTCAGGTGCTGGGAGGTGCCACCCGGGGTCAGGCCTGTGCGGCTGGACAACTCCGTGGTCGACCGTGGGCTGTCCAGCTGGGTGAGGAGCGTGGCGCGGGAACGGCCCAGGACGCCGGCAAGGCCGGTTGGCGTGCTGGGCGAGGTGGTCCAGAGAGTGGCCATGCCGCGCGCCGGATAGGTGAGCGTGGGTTGCCAGGGTGGGATGGTGCTCGTGTAGACGGTCGGCCAGACGAACGCCGACGGGGTGAGCAGCAGGCCTTCGCCGGTGAGTTGCCGGTCGCCGTGGAAGCGGCGGTGGCGGATGGACAGTACGCCGTCCCGCCACGTGACGCCGGTCGCGAGGTCCTCGAAAAGCCCGGCCGGACCCGCCTGCCCCAGGCGGCGGCCGCGGTACAGCAGGTCGCCGTCGAGGAGCGCGCGAATCCGGCCCCAGTACGGCGCGATCGCCAGCGCCCAGTACCGCTCGACCTGCGCCGCCAGTTCCACCATCCCGCCCGCCGGGTCGGCGTACAGCTCGGCGACTGCCGCGGACGGCAGCTCGCCGGGTCGTGGTGTGCGCAGCCGCCGTGGCATCCGGGCCTCGGCCAGCGAGCCGAGCGGCGTACGGCGGGCGTACGCGAGCACGTCGAGGTCGGCCCGTACCTGCTCGGGCGGCACCCGCCGGAGCGCCCCGAGATCCGTCTCCAGGTCCGGCACCGGACTCTTCGGCGGCGGGGTCAGGAAGTCCGCGAGGTACCACACGTCCGGATCCACCAGGTCGAACAACAGCCCCAGCTCGACCCCGTCCAGCCGCTGCCGGACCGCGGTCGCCCACGCCCGGTGGAACGGATGCGGCCGCCCTGTCCGGAGCAGCCGGACGCTCGCCACGACCTCCCACAACGGGGACATCGCGAGCCGCGTCCGGGCCAGATCCGCCACGGTGAAGGTCAGCGTCAGCATTCAGCCCAGACTAAATCATTTCCGGTACGCCGCCCACCGGCCGGAGGCTGTCCGCATGAACCACAACCGTCTGAAGATCGGCGAACTCGACGTCCACCGGCTCGGCTTCGGCGCCATGCGACTGACCGGCTTCCGCCCCGCCACTGACCGCTCAGGCGCGATCAAGGTCGCCCGGCGCGCCGTCGAACTCGGGGTCGACTTCATCGACACTGCCGACGCGTACGGCGTCGGCGCCAACGAGGAGCTGCTCGCCGAGGCGCTCCACCCGTACGACGGCGTACTGATCGCCACCAAGGTCGGCCACACCCGCCCGTCGCCGCGCGAATGGGTCCCGTGCGGGCGACCGGAGTACCTCCGGCAGGCGACCGAGCTGTCGCTGCGCCGGCTCCGGGTCGAGCGCATCGACCTCCTCCAGCTGCACCGCGTCGACCCCGCCGTACCGTACGCCGACCAGCTCGCCACGCTCGCCGGACTGGTTGCCGAGGGCAAGGTACGGCACGTCGGGCTCTCCGAGGTGTCGGTCGAGCAGCTGGTCGAGGCCCGGCAGTACGTCGACGTGGTGAGCGTGCAGAACCGGTACAACCTCACCGACCGCAAGCACGAGGCCGTCCTCGACTACTGCACCGCCGAGGGGATCGCGTTTGTTCCGTGGGTCCCGATCGCGCACGGAGAGCACGCCGGCTCCCAGTTGCTCGGCATGATCGCCGCCGAACTCGGCGCCACCGCAGCGCAGTTGTCGCTCGCGTGGCTGCTCCATCGGTCGCCGGTGATGCTCCCGATCCCGGGCACCAGCTCGCTCGAACATCTGGAGGAGAACGTCGCCGCCGCGGCACTGGAACTGACCCCGGACCACCTCGCCCGGCTCGCTGCGCTGAGCCCTGTGGGCTGAGCTGCCCTCTACAGTGGGGGAATGGTCTACATCGGTGGGGTGCTCGGGCTGATCGGGCTGCTGACGTTGCTGTTCCGCGACGGCGACGTCGTCGGGCTGCCCGCCGTGGGCGTCGGGGCCGGGCTGCTGGTGATCGGCGTCGGCCTCGGCGCGCTGGGCGTGCTCCGCCGGCGCGCCGCCCGGCGCCGGAAGATCGAGCGCGGCGAACCGGTCCCGGTCGGGAACGTGTTCGAACGCGCGCAGGCACTGCCAGGGCTGCTCCGCGACGTACGCCGGGGTATCTACACCGACCTGCCGCGGAACCGGACGTTCCTCTGGCTGCTCGCGATCGTCTACCTGGTGTCACCGATCGACATCATCCCGGACCTGCTCCCGATCATTGGTGTCACCGACGACGCCGGCGTGTTCATGTGGCTGCTCACCAGCGTCTCGACCGCCACCGGCCTCTACCTGCGCAAGCAACGCGAGCAGCTCCCGCAGCAACCCCCGCCGCGGGGCCGCCGGGCTACGGACGGCGGCTGAGCCAGTCCGCGACGTCCTCGGCCGCCTCCTCGGGATGCTCGTACGCGAACAGTTGCAGGGGATCCGTCGGCGTACCGCGGCCGCCGAGGCGGTTGGCCGCGGCAACGAGTTTCTGAGCGGCGGCGAGCACCCGCGCCGCTTGTGCCGCCGCCTCCGCCGGATCGTCCAGCGCCGCGACCCCGGCCGCCAGGTCCGCGACCTCGCACGCCTGGTACGCCATCGCGACCCGCGCCCGGTTCATCCGAACGCCCGCACGAAGAACAGCCCGGTCATCAGTACGGCGGTGCTCAGCACGAGCCCCCGCAGTACGCCGGCCGGCAACCGCCGCACCACGTGCGCCCCGGCGTACCCGCCGATCATCGCGCCCGCGAGCATCGCCACCAGCTGCAACGGCTGCGCCAGTACGTCGGCCGCGAACACGAAGATCACCGCCGCCGTCAGGTAGACCGCGGCGACCTGGATGACCCGCAGCGGGTTCCCGCGCGCCGGGTCGAGCGTGGTCGTCGCGGTCCAGAACGCGAGCATCATCAGCCCGACCGCACCGCCGAAGTACCCACCGTAGATCGCCAGCAGGAACTGCCCGGCCAGGATCGCGGCCGGGCCTGGCTGCCCTAGCTTGAGTGCAGCAGTGAGCCGCTTGCCGAAGGCCAGAACCAGCGTCGCGAACGCCAGCAACCAGGGCACAGCCGTGTCGAACGACGCCGAGGGCAGAACCAGTAGCAGGCCCGCGCCGAGCGCCCCGCCCGCGACGCTGGCCAGGGTGAGCCGGCCGGGCGAGGGCCGCTGGAAGCCTTCGAGCTCGCGGCGGTAGACCCAGGCGCTGGTCGCGTTCCCGGGCAGCAGCGCGACGGTCGTGGTCGCGTTCGCGGTCACCGGCGGCATGCCGGTGCCGACCAGCGCGGCGAGGGCCACGAAGCTCCCGCCGCCGCCGACGGCGTTCAGGGCACCGGCCGCGACACCGGCCAGGAGGATCAGCAGCACCCTTCGAGGATCCGGGTTCCACGGACACTCCACAATGCGCGATCCCCGTAGCCAGCCTCAGTCTGAGACGTAGGCTGACGATATGCGGTACGACCTGGACGATCTCCGGCTGTTCACACACGTAGCGGCGGAAGGCTCGATCACCGCCGGAGCGCGGCTGATGCACCTCAGTCTGCCTTCGGCCAGCGCGCGGGTCAGAGCGCTCGAAGCGCAGGCCGGCGTACCGCTGCTGGTGCGTGAGCGGCGCGGCGTCCGGCTGACCCCGGCAGGCGCCACGCTGGCCCGGCACGCCCGCGAGGTGCTGGCCGAGACGACCCGCCTGGACAGCGCGGTCGCGTCGTACGCCGTCCCGAGCTCGGCCCCGATCCGCCTGGTCGCAGGCGGGTCCGCGATGCACCAGCTGGTCCCGCTCGCGCTCGCCACGTTCCTCCGCGACCATCCGGAGTACGACGTGAACGTGAGCGAGCGGCGTACCGTCCGGATGGTCCGCCTGCTCGCGGCCGGCGAGGCCGATCTCGGCGTGATCCTCGACGACGAGCCGACCCCGCTGCGCACCGAACCGCTCGCCGACGACTCGCTGGTCGTGATCGGCCAGGCGGGCGGCACGCTGTCGGGGCGGGCCTCGATCGCGTACGCCGAGGTCGCGGAGCACCCGCTGGTCGGGCTCGACCGGAACTCGCCGCTCAGCCAGTGGATGGACGACCGGCTCGGCCCGCACGCCCCGGCGCCGCGGTACCGCACGCTGGTCCCGACCTTGCACGCACTGATCACCCTGGCGACGGCCGGCGCCGGGTTGGCCGTCGTACCGCGTCGGGCTGTCGACCCGAGTGCCGAGGTGGACATCTGCCCGCTGCAGGACGCGTGGTCGACCCGGCATCACCTGGTCTGCTACGCGGCCGACGCTCCGGAGGCGGCGCACCTGCTGGCGGAGCACCTGCACGCAGCGGCTAGCGTTCAGGCATGAGTGCGGACATTCCCCTGCAGGCGTTCGAGGCCTTGCTGCACAGCCCGAACGTGCCGACGGTGTGCCGCGCGCTGAACATGTACCAGGTCGCCGCGGCGTACACCCAACTCAGCGGCGGCAACCCGCTCGAGCCACTGGCCGCCGACGTACGGCAGGTAGCCCTCGACATCCTCACCCACCCACCGGTCGAGGCGAGTGCCGACATCACCGCCGGCTTCGACCACGTGAGCGCCCTCAACGTCCTCACCACCCTCGCCGAACCCGCGGACCTCCCGCTCATCACCACGATCCTCGAAACCAGTCCGCACGAGGAAGTACGCGCCGTCGCCGCCCTGGCCGCGACGACGGCGCGGAGGGGGTAGCAGCCTCAGCGGACGGTGAGGCGTTCGGCGACGGCTTTGCGGGCCTGGTGGATGCGGGCCTTGACCGTGCCGAGCGGGACGTCCAGTTCGTCGGCGATCTCGGCGTACGAGAGGGCGCCGAGGTCGCGGAGGACCAGGGGCTGGACGAGTTGGGGGTGGCTGGACTCGAGGGCTTCCAGGGCTTCGAGGAGGTCGAGGCGGGAGCCGGCGATGACCGAGGTGGTGCGGGGGTCGACGGACTCGGGGAGGACCTCGGCGGACTGTTCGACCGAGCGGCGCTTCAGCGTGCGGTAGGTCTGGCGCGCCTGGTTGGTGGCCACGATCGTCACCCAGCCGGCGAAGCTCCCGGTGCCGCGGAACGTGTGCACCTTGTTCGCCACCTGGAGCAGCGTGTCCTGGACCGCCTCCTCGGCGTCCTCCCGGTACGGCAGGAACTTGGCCACCCGGCGCTGCACCTGCGGACGGATCGCCTGCAGAAGTTGTGGAAGCACCGTCTGGTCCCCGGCCGCGGCACGGGCACCGAGTTCTTCCAGTTCCTCCGTCATGCTCCCCCTTTTGGACTGGTTTGTGACCGACAATAGCGGGGATGGATGTCATCGGGCGGTACCGGTTACGGGACAAGATCGGCGCGGGTGCGTTCGCGACCGTCTGGCGGGGGTACGACGACGACCTGGACGTCGACGTCGCCGTCAAGGTGCTGGCGGACAACTGGGCGTCGCGCGCCGACGTGCGCGAACGCTTCCTGTCCGAGGCACGCCTGATGCGCCGGATCTCCAGCGACCGCGTGGTCCGGGTGTTCGACCTGGGCAAGCTCGACGACGGCCGTCCGTACTTCGTGATGGACTACGTCGGCGGCGGCACGCTGGCCGACGTCCTGCGACACGGCCGGCTGGACGCGGTCGACGCGCTCTGGTGGGGTGCCGACCTCGCCCGCGCGGTGGCCGCACTGCACGGTGAAGGCGTCGTACACCGCGACGTCACCCCGGCGAACCTGCTGCTCCGCCCCGGCGACGAGGCCGGCGGCGGCACGCACCGGATCGTGCTCGCCGACCTCGGCCTGGCGAAGCGCGCCGCGGAGGCGTCCGGCCTCACCCAGGCCGTCGGTACGCCGTCGTACATGGCGCCCGAGCAGGGCCGCGGGAACGGCGGCTTCGACGAACGCGCCGACATCTACGCGGTCGGCGCGGTCACGTACGCGCTGCTCACCGGCCATCCGCCGTACTCCGCGTCCTCGATCGGCGACGTCCTGAACCGCGACCCGGACCTCCCGCCGCAGACCCTCCGCCCGCTGCTGCACGACTCGGTCGGCCAGCTCGACGACGTCTTCGCGCGGGCGCTCGCGTACCGGGTCGACGATCGCTGGGACCGCGCCGACACCCTGGCCGACCGCCTGGAGGCCGAGGCCTACCGCCTCGAGCAGGAGGCGCCGGTCCGGGCCGGCGAGCGGACCACCATCACCGAGGACGACCTGGACACCACGGTCGCCACCGATCCACCGGTACGCCGCCGTCGCCGGAGACGCCGGTGGTTCCTGCTGGCCCTCCCCGTGGTGTTCGTCGCGGCGGGTGCCGGGGGATGGTTCCTCTTCGGGAGATGACCAGAACAACAGTTCAGTAGGTGACGGTGATCCGCTGGGCGGCGGGGTCGATCCGGACCTGGCCGCCGTACGGCAGCGTGAGCATGGGGTCGGTGTGGCCGATGTCGAGGCCCTTCACGAGGACCGCGTCCGGGTTGTACTCCGTGAGGGCTCGGTCGACCGCGAGGTACTGGTCGGTGACGTAGGCGACCGACTGTTCCGGCGGCAGTTCCTGGAACAGTGAGCGGGACTTCGGGCGGCCCCACAGGACGGCGTCGAAGCGTTCGAGCAAGCCACGTTCGCCCATGGTGCGGAGGATCCGGTAGACCGTCTCCGCGGACGGCATCTCCTCGCTGGTTTCGCCGAACAGGACGCCGCCGTACGACGAGGTCGGCAGCATCCAGCGGTTCGCCGACAGCTGGAAGTCGAGGATCTCGAGGCAGCCGCCCCAGAGTTTCCCGGTCACCTCGCGGGTGCCGCTCCACAGCCAGCCGGTGCCGGGGAACAGCTCCGGCTCGGTCTCCAGGTTCGCCGGGACGTTCCAGTCGTGGTCGAGGTCCGTCCACCCGGTCGCCGGCGTCAGGTCGAACTCGCCGCCGGTGAACAGTGCCGCGCGCAACGACCGTTCGGTGTCCGGGTGCATCGCGCCGCCGCGGCCGAACTGCACCATCACGCTGCCGCCGTAGTATCCCGGCAACCCCAGTGAATAAAGGAAGTTGTGCAGGTTCGTGTTGTCGCTGTACCCGAAGAACGGCTTCGGGTCGGCCTGGAACACGGCCGGGTCGAGATGCTTCAGGACAGTGATCTGGTCGTCCCCGCCGATCGTCGCGATCACGGCCCGGATCGACGGATCCGACCAGGCCGCGTGCAGATCCGCCGCCCGTTCCGTGGGGGTGCTGCCCATCCGGCGCGTCGTCGGGTACTCGACCGGCTCCAGCCCGAAGTCCTCCCGCAACCGGCGCAGCCCGAGCTCGTACGGCCCCGGAAAGATCTCCGGCAGTCCCCGGGACGGCGAGACGATCGCGACCCGGTCACCTTCCTTCAGCACAACTCAGACTCCGATCGGGTGCCACACGGTCTTCAGCTCGAGGTACTGCGTGAGCCGCGAGAGCCCCTGGTCCGCGGACCAGTCCTCCTCGGCGGGACGGCGTACCCGCTTGAGGTTGCCGGCCGCGGCGATCTCGAGGTCGCGCGCCTCGTCCGCCGACGAGCTGCCGCACAGGTCGATCGCGTTCACGTCCTGGTGCGACGCCAGCCACGGCCCGATCTCGGACGCGGACCCGGTCAGCAGGTTCACCACGCCGCCCGGTACGTCGGACGTCGCCATCACCTCGCCCAGCGTCACGGCCGGCAGCGGGCGCTCGTACGACGACACCGCGACCACCGTGTTGCCGGACACGATCGCGGGCGCGATCACGCTGGTGAGACCGAGCAGCGACGAGTCCTGCGGGGCCAGCACCGCGACCACACCGGTTGCCTCAGGCAACGAGAAGTCGAAGTACGGGCCGGCCACCGGGTTCGACGAGCCGACCACCTGGGCGATCTTGTCGGCCCACCCGGCGTACCAGACCCAGCGGTCGATCGACTCGTCCACGACGGCGCGCGCCTTCGAGATCGACAGGCCTTCGCCGGCGGCGACCTCGGCGCTGAACTGCTGGTGCCGCCCCTCCATCACCTCGGCGATCCGGTACAGCACCTGGCCGCGGTTGTACGCCGTCCGCGCGTGCCAGCCGTTGAACGCCTTCCGGGCCGCGACGACCGCGTCCCGGGCGTCCTTGCGGGAGGCCTGCGACGCGTTCGCGAGGAACTTGCCCTTGGCATTGTTCACGACGTACGACCGGCCCGATTCGCTGCGTGGGAAGGCGCCGCCGATGTACAGCTTGTAGGTCTTTCGCACCTCGAGCCTCGGGGTTTCCTTAGTGGGCAAGGTAGGCCTCCAGACCGTGGCGGCCGCCCTCGCGGCCGTAGCCCGACTCCTTGTAGCCGCCGAACGGCGAGGTCGGGTCGAAGCGGTTGAACGTGTTCGCCCAGACCACGCCGGCGCGCAGCTGGTTCGCCATCCAGAGGATCCGCGAGCCCTTGTCGGTCCAGATCCCCGCGGACAGCCCGAACGGGGTGTTGTTCGCCTTCTCGACCGCCTCGGCCGGGGTCCGGAACGTCAGCACCGACAGCACCGGTCCGAAGATCTCCTCGCGGGCGATCCGGTGCGCCTGCGAGACGCCGGTGAACACGGTCGGCGGGAACCAGTAGCCCTGCGGCGGCAGCTCGCACTCCGGCGACCAGCGCTCGGCGCCCTCGTCCTCGCCGATCTGCGACAGCTCGCGGATCTTCGCGAGCTGGGCGGCCGAGTTGATCGCGCCGATGTCGGTGTTCTTGTCCAGCGGGTCGCCGACGCGCAGCGTCTCCATCCGGCGCTTCAGCCGGCCGAGCACCTCGTCGTACACGCTCTCCTGGACCAGCAGCCGCGAGCCCGCGCAGCAGACGTGGCCCTGGTTGAAGAAGATGCCGTTGACGATGCCCTCGATGGTCTGGTCGATCGGGGCGTCCTCGAAGACGATGTTCGCCGCCTTGCCGCCGAGCTCCAGCGTGACCGCCTTGTGCGTCCCCGCGACCGACTTCGCGATCGCGCGGCCGACCGCGGTCGACCCGGTGAACGCGACCTTGTCGACGTCCGGGTGCTCGACCAGCGCCTGACCGGTACGGCCCGCACCGGTGACGATGTTGACCACACCCGGCGGCAGGTCCGCCTGCTGGCAGATCTCCGCGAACGCGAGCGCGGTCAGCGGGGTGGTCTCGGCCGGCTTCAGTACGACGGTGTTGCCCGCGGCAAGCGCCGGCGCGATCTTCCACGCCAGCATCAGCATGGGGAAGTTCCACGGGATCACCTGGCCCGCGACACCCCACGGCTGCGGGTCGTCACCGACACCGGCGTACTCGAGCTTGTCGGCCCAGCCCGCGTAGTAGAAGAAGTGCGCGGCCACCAGCGGGATGTCGACGTCGCGGGACTCGCGGATCGGCTTGCCGTTGTCCAGCGACTCCAGCACTGCGAGCTCGCGGGAGCGCTCCTGGATCAGCCGCGCGATCCGGAACAGGTACTTCGCCCGGTCGCGACCCGCCATCGGGCCCCAGACCTTGTCGAACGCCCTCCGTGCCGCGCGCACCGCCTTGTCGACGTCGGCCGGCCCGGCCTCGCTGACCTCGGCCAGCACCTCTTCCGAAGCGGGAGACACGGTCTTGAACGGCTTGCCGTCCGTCGCGTCGGTGAACTGGCCGTTGATGAACAGCCCGTACGACGACCTGATGTCGACGATGGCCCGCGATTCCGGTGCGGGTGCGTACTCGAATCTGCTCATGCCTGTCAGTCCAAGGTGAAGTAGTCGGGGCCCGGGTAGTGCCCGGTGGCCAGCTTGGTGCGTTGCATCAGCAGGTCGTTCAGCAGGCTGGAGGCACCGAAGCGGAAGAGCTCCGGGTCCAGCCAGTCCGGTCCGGCCGTCTCGTTGACGGTGACCAGGTACTTGATGGCGTCCTTGGAGGTCCGGATGCCGCCGGCCGGCTTGACGCCGATGTGCAGCCCGGTGGCCTCGTGGTAGTCACGGACCGCCTCCAGCATCACCAGCGTGACCGGCAGCGTGGCCGCGGGGGACACCTTGCCGGTGGAGGTCTTGATGAAGTCCGCGCCGGCCAGCATCGCCAGCCAGGACGCCCGCCGGACGTTGTCGTAGGTGACCAGCTCGCCGGTCTCCAGGATCACCTTGAGATGCGCGTCACCCGCGGCCTCGCGGATCGCGGCGATCTCGTCGAAGACCATCGCGTACCGCCCGGACAGGAAGGCGCCGCGGTCGATCACCATGTCGACCTCGTCGGCACCGGACGCGACCGCGTCCTTGGTGTCCTGGACCTTGATCGCCAGGCTGGAACGCCCGCTGGGGAAGGCGGTGGCGACGCTCGCGACGTTGATCCCGGAGCCCTCCAGCTCGCGCTTCGCGGTCGCGACCAGGTCCGGGTACACACAGACCGCGGCGACCTGCGGGGCGCTCGGGTCGGCCGGGTCGGGCCGTTTCGCCTTCGCGCACAGGGCCCGCACCTTGCCGGGGGTGTCCTGGCCCTCGAGCGTGGTCAGGTCGATCATCGAGATCGCCAGGTCCAGCGCGTACTGCTTGGCGGTGGTCTTGATCGACCGGGTGCTGAGGGTGGCGGCACGGGCCTCCGCGCCGACCTGGTCGACGCCCGGCAGCCCGAGCAGGAACCGGCGCAGCCGGTCCTCGGACGAGGTCACGTCGGCCAAGGTGTCGACGTCCTTGTCGAGCCCGCTGTCGAGTGTGGTCACCCACGGCAGTCTAGTGCCGATTCTGAGGGCCGGTTACGTTGTGCTGGTGAAGTCGAAATCGCCGGAGAGCGAGCAGTACCTGTCCGCGTCGAACCGGATCACCGGGACCATCGTGCTGGTGATCGGGGGTCTCGGGCTGCTCGACGTGATCCTGGAGTGGCGGACCGCGACCGGGGTGCTGGTCGGCAGCATCATCGGGATCTTCATGATCCTGGCGTACGTCGGCCTGATGCGGCCGTCGGTGACGCTGGACCCGGAGCACCTGCTGCTCCGCAACCACCTGCGCGACCACCGGATCCCGTGGTCGAAGGTGACCGGTGCCGACGTCACCGACCTGCTCCGGGTGCACACCGACGCGAACCGTTACCGGGCGCCCGGCGTCCAACTGGTCATGCGCGATCTTCGCAAGCAACGGGTCGGCGGCCGGAAGCTCGCCGCGGACAACTCGATCTCGAAGGCCGACATCGTGGTCAACCGGATCGAGAGCCACATCGAGCAGTACGCCGGGAAGTCACAGGGTGACGTGGTCACCGCCTGGGCCCGCCCGGAGCTGATCGCGCTCGTCGTCCTGGCCGTGAGCGCCGTCGTCGCAGGCATCCTGCGCTGATCCGTGCTGACACGCAGGACGTTCCTCCGTACCGGTGCGGCCGCCGCAGTCGCCGCCGTCGCCGGAGTCACAGCCCTGGAGACGGGTGCCGTCCCCGGCCGCGGCCGGGTCCACGAACTGCTCGGGCTCACCGGCCCGGACGGCGTGGTCCCCGACGTACCCGCTGGTCCGGTCGTGTCCGGGACCTTCGCGTCCCGGGCCCGCCGTACCGAGGTCGGTTACAGCGTCGTCTACCCGGACGGGTACGCCGCCGGCGCCCGGCTGCCGGTCGTCCTCGCTCTGCACGGCCGCGGCGGCGACCACCGCGCGGCGGTCAACGACCTCAGCATGGACCGCTACCTGACCGCTGCGGTCCGCTCCGGTACGCCGGCGTACGCGATCGCGACCGTCGACGGCGGGCCGGACAGCTACTGGCACCGCCGCGCCGACGGCACCGACCCGGGCGCGATGATCGAGCAGGAGCTGTTTCCGTTGCTCGCGGCCCGTGGTTTGACGACCGGCCGGTACGGCGTCCTCGGCTGGTCGATGGGCGGGTACGGCGCTCTGCTCCAGGTGCTGCAGCGCAAGGTCCGGCCGGTCGCGGTCGGCGCGATGAGCCCGGCGCTCTGGCACCGGTACGCCGACGTGCAGGCGGGCGCGTTCGACAGCGAGACGGACTTCGACAGCAACCAGGTGCTAGGTAGGGCAACCAGTTTCCAGGGGGTGGCGGTCCGCATCGACTGTGGGCGGGACGATCCGTTCGCAGGAGCCGCCCACGATCTGCGCACCGAGCTGCAGGCGGACGGCGGGCAACAGCCAGGTCTGCACACCGGCGGCTACTGGCGGCGCATGCTGCCTGACCAACTGCGATTCCTGGGTGCGAAACTTGCCGGCTGAGAAGCAATTCAGCGGAACTGTGGCGTGAATCGCTGCGTCAGAGCCCGTGTTCAAGCCCTGGTGAACCCCTGTGCACTCCAGGATTGGCTCAACAGGTCCCAATAGACACATCGAGAGTGGAGCTCATGGTCAACCTCTCCCGCTACACCCTGCGTGGCGTGGCCGCGGTCGGTGCCCTGGCCGGCCTCGCCGCCCTGGCACTGCCGAACGCCCAGGCCGCGCAGACCTCCAGCACGGCGACCACGGCCGCCACGGCCGCGACCGCGACGCCTTCCGCGCCGATCGACGGCACGGCGTACGCGATCGGCAACCCGCCTGCCGGTGACGGACTGACGACGAAGTCGTCGGCGACGAACGTCGTGCAGTACAACCGCCTGTACAAGACCGGTGCGATCCCGACGTCGAAGTGCAAGGAGCTGAACGTCTCCCTGCGCACGTTCGCGGGCGTCGTGGCCTACGAGAACAACCTGTTCAAGTGCCTGTACGGCTCCTGGGCGCTGCCGCTGAAGCAGGCCGGCGCGAACTACAAGGTTGCCCCGAAGCTGGTTGTGCACAACAGCCGCTCGGTCAACTCGTACTGCGGCGTCGTGACCGACACCGCGTTCTTCTGCGGATACAACGGTACGCAGACCATCTACATCCCCGCGTACCAGATCATCAACTACTGGAACCAGCAGAGCCCGACCTTCGCGCGGGCGTACGCGACGTTCACGCTGTCGCACGAGTACGGCCACCACGTGCAGTGGATGACCGGCATCCTGAGCTCGTCCTTCCAGCGGACGGCAGCCATCAGCACCTACGCCGGGCGGCTCGAGGAGAGCCGGCGTCGTGAGCTGCAGGCGTCCTGCCTGGGCGGTGCCGTGGACGGCGCGAACAAGCGCAACTACCCGTTCAGCGCCGGCTTCATGACCCAGTACAACTGGATCATCAGCCACAGCGGTGACCAGCCGGGCGGCGCGCGGGACCACGGTTCGCTGAAGAACCACGCGTTCTGGACGACCTCCGGCTTCAACGCCCGGCACAGCTACACCGTCGCGGGCAACTGCAACACCTTCCGCGCCTCGTCCGCCTACGTCGCCTGATCCAGACGTGAGCTGACGACTCGCAGCACGTAACTCAGCCGCCCGGTACGCGTTGGCGTACCGGGCGGCTGTTGCGTTTTGGCGACACCTGCACGATCTGCGATCGTGTGGTTACTTGTTCGTGGCGCAGAGGCCCTAGAGTTCTGAGTCGATCGTCGAACGGCAGGAGTCACAGTGAACTACGACGAGTTCAACACCGAGTACGCGAAGGTGCTGGACAAGATCAAGAGCGGCCGGTCCACCTGGTCGGAGCTGTCCGGGCATGTCACCCGGCTGCGCCAGGCGACGGTCGGGATCACCACGCCGGTCGAGCGCACCCAGGTCGACCACGACCTCGCGGCGCTCAGCCAGATGGTGGACATGTCCCGGCGGACCAACGACAAGGAGGACGTCTGGACGGTCACGTCGGACGCGATCCGCAAGGCCAGCAGTCAGGAGGGCACGGTCGCCGACCGGATCGCCCGGATCGAGGCGGCCATCAACGACATCTCCGCGCTGGCGAACCGGAACCCGGACGAGCGGGACGCGCTGATGCAGTCCACCAGCACGCTCCGCATCCTGCACTCGTCGCTGCAGAGCTCTCTGCACGCCGAGCAGGCCGAGACAGCCGCAGCTGCCCGCTGACCTCTCGGAGCCACCCGCCAGGTGCTCCTAGATACCTGCCGCGGCAGCCAGGTCCGTCTTGATGGCTGCCAACGCGCCCGCTGCCTCGACCCGTGCCGCGGCCACGTCCGTGGTCACCGGCACGACCACCTCGAGGTAGCACTTGAGCTTCGGCTCGGTACCCGACGGGCGTACGACCACGCGTGCGCCGTCGGACAGCGTGTAGCGCAGCCCGTCCGTCGGGGGCAACGACTCGGACCCCTGGCCGAGGTCGTCGATCCGCTGCACGCTGTACGCCCCGAGCGTCGTCGGCGGTGTCGCGCGCAACCGGTCCATCGCCCGCGCGATCAGCGCCAGGTCGTCCACCCGCGCCGACAGCTGGTCGGTCGCGTGCAGGCCGTGCTTGACCGCGAGGTCGTCCAGCAGGTCCACCAGCGTCCGCCCGGCCGCCTTCGCCTGGGCCGCGAGCTGCAGTACCCGGACCAGCGTCGACACGCCGTCCTTGTCCTTCACCGCGTCCGGGTCCACGCAGTACCCGAGCGCCTCCTCGTACCCGAACGCCAGCTCCGGGACCCGGCCGATCCACTTGAACCCGGTCAGCGTCTCGACGTACCGGACGCCGTACGACGCCGCGATCTTGCCGAGCAGCGACGAGGACACGATCGAACACGCCGCCACCCCCGCTGACCCGGGCAGCAGGAACTCTCCGAGGAGGCTGCCGAGCTCGTCGCCGCGCAGCATCCGCCACCCGCCGGCATCCGGTACGGCGACCGCGCACCGGTCCGCGTCCGGGTCGTTCGCGACCGCGATGTCCGCGTCGATCGCGCGGGCCAGGTCCAGGGCGGCGTCGATCGCGCCCGGCTCCTCCGGGTTCGGGAACGAGACGGTCGGGAAGTCCGGGTCCGGATCGGCCTGGGTCGCGACCACCTGCGGTACGGCGAACCCGGCGCGGGCGACGGCCGCCTCGACCAGGGTCCGGCCGACACCGTGCAGCGGCGTGTAGGCGACCTTCAGGTCCCGCGGCGCGTCCGCGGGGACGAGCTGGGCGATCCGGTCCAGGTAGGCGTCCAGCAGGTCGTCCCCGGCGGTCTGCCAGTCGTCGCCGCGCGGCACCTCGGCCAGCGGGCCGACCGCGGCGATGGCGGCCGCGATCCCGGCGTCCGCGGGCGGCACGATCTGCGAGCCGTCGCCCAGGTAGACCTTGTAGCCGTTGTCCTGCGGCGGGTTGTGGGACGCGGTCACGACCACGCCGGCGACCGCGTGCAGGTGCCGGATCCCGAACGCGACCACCGGCGTCGGGGCCGGCCGGTCCAGCAGTACGGCGTCCAGCCCGGCGCCGCGGATCACCGCCGCGGTGTCCCGCGCGAACACGTCCGACTTGTGCCGGGCGTCGTACCCGATCAGCACCGGGCCGTCGGTCAGGCCCTTCGCCTTCAGGTACGCCGCGAGTCCGGCGGCGGCGCGGATCACGACCACCCGGTTCATCCGGTTCGGTCCGGCGCCGACGGCTCCGCGGAGTCCCGCCGTACCGAACTCCAGGGTGCCGGAGAAGCGGTCGGCCAGCTCGTCGGTGGCCCCGGCGTCCAGGAGCTGGGTGAGCTCCGCGCGGGTGTCGGGGTCGGGGTCCTCACGCAGCCAGGCCTCGGCGGCTGCCTTCAGGTCATCTGTCACATGGGCACTCTAATGACCCGACGACTGACATGGCCTGGACCGGATGTCCGCCACGTAGTCGTCGGGGGCGCCGGCCGCCTCGGCGGCCTCGGCGAGGATGCCCAGGTAGCGGGCCGACGGGAGGCCGCCCTCGTACGCGTTCAGCACGTACATCCAGGCCAGCTGCTCGCCGTCCAGGGTCTGCACCCGGACCTGGATCTTGCTGTAGACGTCCTGGTCGATCCATTCCCACTCGTCGAGCCGCTCGACGTCCTTCGGGTGCACGTCGTACAGCGCGACGAAGACCTGGTTGGCGGCGTCGGCCGGGTCCTCGACCACGGTCGCCATCGCGCCCTCCCAGCCGAGCTCCTCGCCGCCGAAGGTGAGGCGCCAGCCGGCGATCCACCCGGTCCCGCGCAGGGGCGAGTACGGGCACCGCTCAGCCATCAGGTTCGGGTCCAGATTCGACGCAAACGCGGCGTACAGGGTCACGGAAAAACAGGATACGGAACAATGGCCTCCCGTGGCGCGAGTTGTGATCATCGGAGGCGGTCCAGGCGGGTACGAAGCGGCCAGTGCGGCCGCCCAGTTAGGGGCGGAGGTGACGGTCGTCGATTCCGACGGGATCGGCGGTTCTGCCGTGCTCACCGACTGTGTACCCAGCAAAACCCTGATCGCCACCGCGGAGGTGATGACCGAGGTGGAGGAGGCCGGCGAGCTGGGAGTAAGGCTGGACGACGGCGACGACGATCCCGCGAACTCCGTGCGTGTCGATCTCTCCGTCGTCAACAAACGGGTGAAGGCGCTGGCCGCCGCCCAGTCCTCCGGGATCAGCCGCCGGCTGGACCGGGACAAGGTGCGGGTGATCCAGGGCCGCGGCCGGATGGACGGCCCCGAGACGGTCGTGGTCGGCGACGAGCGGCTGGACGCCGACGTCGTGCTGATCGCCACCGGGGCAAGGCCGCGCATCCTCAAGGGCTCCGAGCCGGACGGCGAGCGGATCCTCACCTGGGAGCAGGTCTACGAGCTCGAGGAGCTGCCCGAGCGGCTGATCGTGGTCGGGTCCGGTGTCACCGGCGCGGAGTTCGCCAGCGCGTACGACGCGCTCGGCAGCGACGTCGTACTGGTGTCGTCCCGGGACCGGGTGCTGCCGGGGGAGGACGCCGACGCGGCCGCCGTGCTGGAGGACGTGTTCAAGCGCCGCGGGCTGACCGTGCTGAGCAAGTCCCGGGCCGAGTCGGTGAAGCGGTCCGGCGACGGGGTCGTGGTGACGCTGACCGACGGCCGGAAGGTCGAGGGGTCGCACGCGCTGCTCGCGGTCGGGTCCTTGCCGAACACCGACGACATGAATCTGGTCGAGTCGGGCGTGTCGCTGACCGACGGCGGGTTCGTGCAGGTCGACCGGGTGTCCCGGACGACGGCCCGCGGGGTGTACGCGGCCGGCGACTGCACCGGCGTACTGATGCTGGCCTCGGTGGCCGCGATGCAAGGCCGGATCGCGATGGCGCACGCCCTCGGCGACGCCGTCACACCGTTGGACCAGTCAACGGTGTCCGCGAACGTGTTCACCGCCCCGGAGATCGCCACCGTCGGCCTCACCCAGGCGGTCGTGGACGCCGGCGGCAGTACGGCGCTGGTCGTCAAGGTGCCGCTGTCCGACAACGCCCGCGCCAAGATGCAGGGCGTCCGGGACGGTTTCGTGAAGCTGTTCTGCCTGCCGAACACCGGCATCGTGGTCGGCGGCGTGGTGGTGGCGCCGCGGGCCAGCGAGCTGATCCACCCGATCTCGCTGGCCGTCGGCACCCGTCTCACAGTCGACCAGGTGGCCCAGTCGTTCACGGTCTACCCGTCGATCTCCGGATCGGTCGCGGAGGCGGCGCGCCGGCTCCACCTCCGCAACTGATCTACTCGCCGTACAGCGGGGGAACGCTCGTCGAGGTGTACAGGTAGTAGACGGGGTCCTTGTAGGTGCCTGGGACCTTGCCCAGGCCCTTGATGACCGTGGCGCCGTGGCTGACGGCGTACAGGTACGCGGTGCCGGTGTCCTTGTCGATGGCGGTCAGCAGCGTGCTCTGGGCGCCGCACCGCTGGGCGACCAGGGACTCGAAGGTCTGCCAGGTCGACGTACGGATCTTCTTCACGATCGGCTGTTTGCCGGCCGCGTGCGGGATGTGGATCGTGTAGAGCGCCCCGGCCCGGGTGTTCGCCAGGAAGGTGTCGTACGTCGAGGTCGCGCTGATCAGCGCCATCGTCTTCACGGCGGAGAAGCCGTTGAAGCGGGTGTTGGTGGTGTACGGGAAGTCCGTCCAGTGCCACTGCAGCCGGTACAGCGCGCCGTCGCTGCGCAGCCGGTACGTGTAGTCGACGACACCGTCGGAGCGGTCCGAGGCGTTCTCGTCGTACGTGTAGCCCTGGTAGTTCTTGCCGGAGTTGCTGAAGCCGGAGATCGGCTTCCCGGTCTTGTCGGTGCCGTACCACGCGCTGTACAGGTTCGTGTTCAGCATCACCTCGGCGGACGCGAGGTCGCCGCCCGACGACTTCGGGTTCCGCACCCAGGTCGTGCTCAGCCTGGTGATGCCAGGGGTGAACATATGGACCCCCGTGTACTGCTTCGCGGTGATCGGCGACCCGGCGGTGATGTTCGAGTAGCCGATGTCGCCGCCGGCCGTGACGGATCCAACGGTCATCGTGCAGGCCGTGGTGGTGGCGGCAGGTGCCGCGGCCGCCGGCCCGGTCGCCAGCGCACCCAGCAGTACGGCGGACGCCGCGACCGCGGAGGTTCGGGTCAGGCTCATGTCGGACAGGTCCTTTCGGGAAGGTGTCTCGCTCATCTCGATACCATCGCCGCCCGGAAAGTTGCGGGTAACTTTTCCGGTCGAGACCGCATCGTGCAGGGTGTGAAGAGCCTGAAACGTGCCACCGCCGCGACCGCCGTACTGCTCGGCGCCTTCGCGACCGTGCCGGCCCACGCCGCCCCGACGTCTGCTCCGACCCCGACCTGCAAGGTCCAGCTCGAACCGGTGACGAGCCGCGGCGACGCGCCGAACACGACCATCGCCGCGACGTCGCCGCCGACCGCGAAGACCACCACCGGCCCGCACCTGTTCGCGCCCGGCACCGTCCGGCTCACCTCCAGCTGGCGCTGGGACTCCGGCTCGAACGACGGGTGGGTCGTGATCGGCCCCCGGCTGTACCAGGTGTCCTGGGGGTACGACGAGATGACCGGGGAGCTGTACGACTACCAGAACCCGGTCGGCGGCGGGTGGGACCGGTTCACGATGTTCGAGCAGGCGACGTACGGCTCGCCGGCGACCCGGATCGCGCGGTACGGGCTGCGCAACGACGGCGTGCTGTTCCGCTGGACGAGCTGGAAGAACGTCCGCCAGTACCCCGGTTTCGCGTCCGTGAAGGCGATGACGCTGATCAGCGAGACCAAGACGTACGACACGTTCCTGGCCACCACCCGCGGCGGCGCGCTCTACACGATCCACATCCCGGCCGACACCCGGCTGCAGCCGACGGTGAAGAAGATCCGGAGCTCGACCTGGCAGGGCTTCGAGACGCTCATCGCCGAGCGCTGCGGCACCCAGAGCACGCTCCTGACCGCCATCGACAAGGACACCGGCACCGCGTACCTGTACGCGGTCAGCCACGGCGCCGTCGTCATCAAAGGCCTGGGCAAGGTCCCCGGCACCTACAAGGACCCGGTGATCGCTCGCTGGGTGCTCGACGACGCCCCCAACCGAAACGGAGAGTAGTTCCCTTATGAAACTCAAGCGCACAGCCGCCACCGTGGCTTCTGCCGTACTGCTCGGCGGCCTGGCGACGACGACCACCGGGTCGGCGAACGCCGCCACCGTGTCGGCCACGGCCGCGTGCACCATGAACGTCACCGGGATCACGAGCGCCGGCGACATCTCCGGCACCCAGGTGACCGCAACGTCCCCGGTGACCGCGAAGACCGTGAAAGGCCCACACCTGTTCACGGCCGGGGTTGCCAAGGCGGCCTCGACCTGGACCGAGTCCCTCGACGTACCGGCCGGTGCGACCACGACCGGTCTCGCCATCCTGAACGACACGCTGTACTCGGCGTACTACTCGACCATGTCCGGTGTGCCGCCGACCGGTCTGAAGAAGGTCGGGCCCGGATGGGGCTATTTCAACTTCGTCGAGGAGTCGTTCTGGCAGCAGGCGCCGGGGTCGACTGTGACCGCGACCGCACGGTACGGCTTCGAGAACGGGCCGGGGTACCTGCACCGCTGGCGGAAGGACGCGAAGGGTGTCTGGCACGGTGACGTCGCGACCGGCTTCTCCGCGGTCAAGACGATGGCGCTGATCAGTGAGACCCAGACGTACGACACGTTCCTGGCCAACACCCGCGGCGGTGCGCTGTACACGATCCGGATCCCGCGGACGGCGCCGATCAAGCCGATCGTGAAGAAGGTCCGTACGTCGACCTGGCAGACGTTCGAGTCGCTGGTCGCGGAGAAGTGCGGCAGCCAGGGCACGCTGCTGACCGCGATCGACAAGGACACCGGTGCGGCGTACCTGTACGCCGTTGGTCACGCCAATGGCACTGCGACCGTGATCAAGGGGCTCGGCAAGGTTCCGGGCACGTTCAAGGACCCGGTCTACTCGCTGACCACGCCGGAGGGCGTCGCACCCCTGTCCGGAGAGTGACCTGATGACGAGGCCCCCGGTGACCGTGCGGTCACCGGGGGCCTCGTTGTGATCCTAGAAGTCGCCGCCGAAGTCTCCGCCGCCGAAGTCGCCGAAGTCGAAACCGCCGCCGTCCCCGCCGTCGCCGCCTCCGTCGCCGAAGTCGCCGTTGTCCCCGCCACCGTCACCGCCACCGTCGCCGCCGTCGGCCATGCCGTCCTGGTAGCCGTCGGCGTAGTCGCCGTAGCCGCCGCCCGAGAACATGCCGCCGAGCGCGGTGCCGATGAACATGCCGGTCAGGACGCCGCCGACGCCGCCGAACAGACCCTGCGCGTACGGCGAATACGCCGGGCCGGCCTCCCAGTACGGCACCCGCTGCGGGCCGACCATGACCTTGCGGACGTCCGGCTCCGCGCCGGCCCGGACCCGCTCCGCATCGGCCGCGCAGGCCGGCACCTCGCGCGGCGCGCCGCCCGGCGGCGACCACATGACGTCGACGACCGACGGGCCGTGCTGCGGGTTGAAGAAGCAGGCCGGGCGGCGCTGCGGCAGCGGCTGGCCGTTCACCCGGGCCTTCACGCACGCGGCGGCGTACCGGCCGTCCTCGAGGATCTCGATCACGTGCTTGATCTGGTCGGCCTGGGTCACCTGACCGACCGCCTGCTTCGCGGACTCGTAGGAGTCCAGGGCGCGCTGGTAGTCCTGCCGCGCGCCGTCACCGAGGTCCTTGCCGACCATCTCCAGGTCGAGGTCCTGCAGCTCCTCGCCGAAGCGGGTGATGTCCTCGTCGGCGGTCCGCTTGACCGCCTCGAGCTCGGCGGCGGTGATTTCGTGCTGCTTCTTGTTCTGCAGCTGGGTCCGGCGATAGGAGTTGTACGCCAGCACCGCGATCACCACGACCGCGATGATCAGGATGAATTCCATGACGGGCCTCTCTCGGGGGTCCTTTCCGGCAACCCTATCGAATGCCTCAAGGCGGCGGCCGCCACGCAGGGTGACGCAATCCCGGGAAAGCGGTCACCGGCGACGCATAATCGAGGAGCGCGCCGCCCAGCGTCTGTCCCACCCCCGCCGGAAGGCCGTCCATGGGCAAGACCGCGCGACTGATTCCCCTCGTGCTCACCGCGACCGTACTGGTACCGCAACCTCCCTCCAGCGACTCGTCCTACCAGGAGATTCCGCTGGACGGACCCTCCGTCCAGGCCCGTACCGAACCGTATGGAATGGTCGGCATCACCTGGCCGGAAGGTGTGCGGAACGTGACCGCCAAGGTCCGGGTGCAGCAGGACGGGAAATGGACCGATTGGCAATCGTTACCGGTCGAGGACGACCACGGGCCCGATCCATCGGATGCCGAAGGAATTCTGCGGGCCGGCACCGAACCGTTATGGGTAGGAAATGCGACCGGCGTCCAGGCCAGTGCGACCAGTGACACCGGTACGCCGGTTTCCGGGGCGAAGGTGGTGCTGATCCGGCCCGGTGTGCTCAGCACCGACGCGGACGAGCCGGGCGACGTCGGCGTGACGTCGAGTGCGTCGCCGTACCCGATGCCGTTGATGGTCAGCCGGCGCCGGTGGGGCGCCGACGAGCGGCTGCGGACGTACAACGGGGCGTCGTGCGCGCGGCCGAAGTACACGACGACCGTGCTGGGGGCGTTCGTGCACCACACCGCGGACCGCAACGACTACAGCCGGACGGACGTCGCGGGGATGGTGCGGGCGATGTACGCGTATCACGTGAAGAGCCGCGGTTGGTGCGACCTCGGGTACAACTTCCTCGTCGACCGGTTCGGCCGGATCTTCGAGGGCCGCGCGGGCGGCGCGCAGCTGCCGGTGCTCGGCGCGCACACCGCGTCGTACAACGCGAACTCGTTCGGAGTCGCGGTGATCGGGAACTTCGACGAGACCGCGCCGCCGGCGGCGATGCTCGAGTCGACGGCCCGGGTGCTCGCCTGGAAGCTGGACGCCAACTACCGGTCGCCCTCGGCAACGATCCGGCTCGACGGGAAGAGTCTGCACACGGTGTCCGGGCACCGGGACACGAAGGCGACGGACTGTCCGGGGACCGAGCTGTACAAGAAGCTCCCTTGGTTGCGGCAGCGGGTGAACGCCTTGATGGGCGGCAGTTTCGCGACCCCGATCTACCGTTACGCGAGGAAAATCGGCTTCCGGAACATCGGGCAGCCGTTCTGGGGCGAGCACCCGACGCGGACCGGGCGGGCGACGTACTTCGCCACCCGGGACGTCTTCTACTCCGTTGCCACCGGCCCGCATTCGACCGCCGGCGCGTTCCGGACCCGGTACCGGCGGCTTGGGGCGGGGAGTGCGCGGCTCGGGTTGCCGATCACCGACGCGTACCAGGTGCACGGCGGGGTCCGGCAGAAGTTCCAGCGCGGCTGGCTGGTCTGGGACCGCCGCGTCCGCCAGGTGCAGGTCGTCTACGGGAGAGAGCTATGAGAAAACGTGTGATCGCGGCGGTCGTACTGTCGTCGACAGTGGTGAGCACGACCGCACACGCTCGCGAGATCACACCGGCCGCTGCCGTGCCGGACACCGCGATCACGGGGCGCGGCTTCGGGCACGGGCGCGGACTGTCGCAGTACGGCGCCCAGGGGGCCGCGCTGGCGGGGAAGTCGGTGAAGCAGATCCTCGATTTCTACTACCCGGGGACGACTACCGGGAAGGCGACCGGCAGCATCCGGGTGCGGATCAGCGCCGACACCACCGACGGCGTCCGGGTCGGCGCGGTGAACGGGCTCGCGGTTCGCTCGATCGCCACCGGCAAGGTCTATCCGTTGCCTAAGGCATCGACCATCGACGAGTGGTCGATCGACCCGAACGGCGAGCACGGCACCAAGCTCAGCTCGTACGACGCGACGACCAAGAAATGGACGCTGTACAAGACGTTCACCGGGATGGCGCAGTTCGAGGGCGCCTCGGTGATCGGGCTGGTGCTGCCGAGCGGCGCGGTACGACGGTACCGCGGCGCGCTGCGGGCGATCGACGTGTCCGGGCCGCACCTGGACACCGTGAACGTGTTGCCGCTCGAGTATTACCTGCGCGGCGTCGTACCGCGGGAAGCCGTGACCAGCTGGCGACCGGCCGCGCTCCAGGCCCAGGCCGTTGCCGCGCGCACCTATTCGGTCTACCACCGGAGCCGCGCGAGCTCGAGGGCGTACGACCTGTGCGACACCATCTCCTGCCAGGTCTACGGCGGGTACGACGACGAGGTGACGTCGACGAACAACGCGATCGCGGCCACCGCCGGGCAGATCCGGCTCTACGGCGGCAAGCCGATCATCGCGGAGTTCTCGTCGTCGAACGGCGGGGCCACGGCGGCCGGCGACGCGCCGTACCAGGTGACCAAGGTGGACGGCTGGGACGCGTACCCGCGGAACGGGAACCCGAACGTCACCTGGCGGGTGACCCGGAGCGCGGCCGAGCTGCAGGCGGTGTTCGACGTCGGGTCGATCCGGTACGTCCGGGTGCTGAAGCGGACCGGGGTCGGCCCGGGCGGCGGGCGGGCGCTCACCGTGCAAGCCGTCGGGTCCCGCGGGTCCCGGGTACTGACCGCCGACCAGGTCCGGATCGGCCTGCACCTGCGCTCGTCCTGGATCAGCTTCCCGGCCCGCTGACCTGATATGCCAACTACGCCGGCCGAAGAGCCGGTGGCTGAACCATTGACGGGCCCTCCATGCGCCGGTTAGAACGTGACATCGCTGTCAACCACCGCCCAGGAGGAGCAGGTCGATGCGCAGAAAGCTTGGTATATCAACACGGCTGGCCGCAGGAGTGCTCGCGGTCGCGACGCTCGGAGCGCTGAACATGTCCACGGCCAGTGCCGGGGACGCGCTCGGGACCGATCCCGTCGCCGCCGCGCGGGCCAGGGCGTCGTACGACGCCATCAACACGTACTTCGACGCCGGCCGCGGGCTGCTGCTCGAGGAGTACCCGAACACCCAGTCCAACGCGTACTCGTACGTCTGGCCGTACTCGCAGGCGGCGATCGCGGCCGAGGACCTGGCCGGGGTGCCCGGCGCGGGCCGTGCCGGTGCCGCGGAGGCGGACCGCCGGGTCGCGGCATACGAGTTCTACTGGAACTCGGGGACCACGCCGACCGGCTACGACTCGTACGTCCGGCCGCCGAACGGGCAGGGCGGCGACAAGTTCTACGACGACAACGAGTGGATCGGCCTGAACATGATCCAGCGGTACAAGCGGACCGGCGACGCTGCCGCGCTCGCGCGTGCCAAGGACATCTTCGCGCTGGTCGTGCACGGCTGGGACACGGACCCGTCGCACCCGTGCGCGGGCGGCGTGTACTGGACGCAGGCGCCGTGGAGCCAGGACCGCAACACGGTGTCGAACGGACCGGGCGCGGAGCTCGGCGCGCACCTGTACCTGCTGACCCACGACGCGTCGTACCTGACGTGGGCCAAGAAGATGTACCAGTGGGCGCAGACCTGCATGCTGGCGCCGAACGGCCTGTACTGGGACCACATCGACCTGGCCGGGAACGTCGAGAAGACGCAGTGGAGCTACAACCAGGGTGTGATGCTCGGCGCCGGGGTGCTGTTGTTCAAGGCAACGGGTGACGCGCGGTACCTGCGCGACGCGAAGTCGGTCGCGAACGCTTCGCTGGCGTTCTACAACACGCCCGAGATGCTCGCGAAACAAGGCGCCGCGTTCAACTCGATCTGGTTCAAGAACCTGCTGATCCTGGACTCGGTCAGCCCCGATCCGCGGTACCGCAAGGCGATGCAGTCGTACGCCGACGACAACTGGAACACCACCCGTGACCCCGCGACCAACCTGTACAAGTTCCGCGTGGGCACGGTGGAGCTCCTGCAGCAGTCCGGTATCACCCAGGTCCACGCCCTGCTGGCGTGGCCCAGGTCCCGTTACGGCCTGCTCGCCTAGGCAGCGGCCGTCGCGGTCTTGATGTCGACCGGAGTGACCGGCGTCCCGTCCTGCGGGCTGTTCTGGGGCGTGACGCCGGCCTCCGCGACCTTGTCGATCAGCTTCAGGCTCGGCTCGTCGATCGTCCCGAACGCCGTGTACTGCGCGGTCAGCCCGGAGGCGTCGCCGTACACGATGAAGAACTGGCTGCCGTTGGTGTTCGGCCCGGAGTTCGCCATCGCCAGCATCCCGCGGCCGTACTTCAACGTCGGGTAGACCTCGTCGGCGAAGCTGTACCCCGGCCCGCCGGAGCCGGTCCCGGTCGGGTCGCCGCACTGCAGCACCTGCAGTCCTTCGCCGACGGTCAGCCGGTGGCACTTCGTGTTGTCGAAGTACTTCTGCCCGACCAGGCTCAAGAAGTTCTTCACCGCGCACGGCGCGAGCGCGCTGTCCAGGGTCAGCTGCAGGTCGCCGATCGACGTGTCCAGGCTGACCTTCGACGTACCGGACGCCTTCGTCTTGCCGTCGGCCGGCAGGTTCACCTTCTTCGCGGCCGGCTCGGCGCTCTTCTTGTACTGGCAGTTCACCTCGGCGGCCAGCGGCTTGGCCCGCTTCGGCGCCGGGAACATCGCGGTCGGGATACTGGCCGGCTTGTTCTCCGCGGCCACCGACGGCGTGGCCGCCGGCTTGTCGTCACCGCCTCCGAAGACCACGAACGCCCCGACGACGACCACGACCACCGTCACGACCGCCGCCACGGTGACCGCGAGGTTCCGGCGTTGCCGCCGGTGCTCCGCGTCCCGCTCGGCCTGCCGCTTCGCCTTGCGCGCCGCCAGCTGCTGCTGGTGGGTCTTCTTGGACATGCAGTAACCCTCCTCAACCGGATGCCTGGACGGAACCTACAGCGTCAACCTGAGAACTGTCTGTCAATCCGAGGTCTGCGAGCACGATTACCCGATCGTTAGCTGTCAGCGTCAGCTCGGCGTCCCGCGGCGGGTTCAGCGCGACGCCGTACGTCGGCGGCCGGTGGAACCCGCTCGCGACCCGATACCCGATCGCCGTCTCGCCCCGGCGGCGGGCGGCCTCCGCCACGGTCGCGAAGTTCGCGACGGCCCCCGGTACGACGTAGTCCGCGGCCGGCTTCAGGTAGATCTCCGCGCCCTCCGGCCCGAGCAACTCGGTGAAGATCTCGGCGAGGTGCAGGTTCTGGCTGAGCTGGGTGAGCAGCAGGCTGATGAGCTTCTCGCTGACCACGAAGTCGTCGGCCTCGGTGACCTGCGCGATCTCCCGGTTCGCGTCGTCGTTGATCTCGCTGACGATCGAGTACGGCGCGTTCAGCCGCTGCTCGAGGTCGCGGATGTGCAGCAGGGTCAGCAACGTCCGGGCGTCCGCCTGCTGCTCGTCGAGGTTGTCCGCGGCCAGGATGATCACGTGCTGGTAGCTGCCGACGTCCAGCGCTTCCAGAGCGGCGCGGTTCGTCGGGTCGCAGGTCGTCGTACCGATCGTCAGGTTCCGGTACGTCGCGGGCCGGGGCTCGTCGGTGCCGGCGATCTGCAGGTGCGAGCCGCAGGTGGCGAAGTCGTCGAGCAGGTCGAGGATCTTCGGGGCGCGCTTGTTCCAGCCGATCATCAGGGTCCGGGCGGGGCACGACTCGGGTTCGGTGCAGACCGCGATCGCGTCCTCGACGATCCGCGCCGGCGCCGTGGAGCGGCGGATCATCGCCTCGTCCTCGGCGAGCAGGACCAGTTCGTCGTCGGCCGCGATCACGAGGTCGACGGACGGGTTCAGTACGACGCGCCCGTCGACGTACCGGATGCCCACCAGGACGCCCCGGTCGTACGTCCGGCTGACCTCCCCGAACGGCAGCCCGACGGCGGCCGGATCGCAGCGCAGGTAGAACTCGTTGCCGCTGAACGACAGCAACTCCATGCACACCGCCGACAACCCGGACTGCCGATGCGCCTGCACGATCAGCCGGACGGCGAGGTCGTCCGCGCCGATCAGCTCCGCCCGCGGCCCACCGGCGAGCTGCGCCGCCGCCAGGTTGTCGGACTCCCGCAAGGCCGCCACCACATGGGGCCCGTCGGCCTGCCGGGCGCGTTCACCGAGCGCCAGCAGGATCTTGATCACCTGAATGTCCGCGTCCTCCGTGGCCGGCGGCAACACCATCACCGAACTGGCCGCGGACAGGTTCACCAGATCGAGATCGGCCGGGCGCAACGGATTCCCGGTCCGGCACACCACCACGGTCTTTCCGTGGTCACCGATCCGCGCGCGGAGCTCGTCCTCCATCTCCACCTTGTCTTTGTCGGCAAGGATCGCGACACAGGTACGGCGCTGGTCCTGGTTCGCCTGCACCAGCTCGGCGACCACCGTGAACACCTGCTCCGACCACCCGAGCACAACCGTGTGCCCGCGTTCGACGACCCGCGATCGCCCCTTCCGCAGATCCTCGATCTTCGCGTCCAAGCCGGTGGTGATGACTCCGATGAACGCACTCACGACGAAGATCCCGCCGATCGTGATCAGCAGCATCAGGAACAGGAACAGCGGGCTCCCACTGTCGCCGGCGACCGTACCCGTGTCGATCGCCCGCATCAGCGTCACCCAGAACATGTCCGCCCAGCCCCCGTGCTGAACGACGTCCCTCGGCACCAGCCAGATCGCCAGCAGCGACATCACCAGCACCAGCACCGCCGACGCAAGCCCCAACCAGGCAATCAACGCCGGCGTGCCCCGCGACATGGTGCTGTCGAACCAGTACCGAGCCCGATCCCGCCACATACCCCGCTCCTCACGTCCAACCCAACCAGCGCACTATGCCACGCCCAAGGTGAAAGAACACCGCAAATGGACACCCCTTCGCGCCGGCTGCCCGTCACCGCCTTCGGCGGGTGCGCGTCGGATGGTTGCCGGGCGGGGGTGCCGGCGGAGCGTGGTGCGTGGTGTGGGTGGAAAGGTCGCCGTGTCGCGGCGGCTGTTTCAAGCCTGCAGTGGACCGCCAGCGGGCGTCCGACGCCCGGCGGTCGTTGTGCGGAGGTCTGCTCTCCCGTGTGCTGCGCGGCCGTCGACGTACCGCGGACAGGGCCGAGGAAGGGCGCGAAGACGCGGGCCGAGCCAGCGTGGGGGAGTCAGCCGAGATACGGCTGCCTGCGACTGGGTCCGAGAAAGTGCGTCAGCCGCAGGAACTGCGTGGGGTGGATCGGCAAAGCAGTCAACCGAGCTGGATCGATGTAATCGATGTCGGTGGACTCGTCTGAGCGCATGAGCGATCCGCCGACGGTGCGTGCGGTGAGGCAGCCGTTGAACTGCTGCCTGACCTCGCCATCGGAGTATGCGATGACGTGGCGTGGATCGGTGTAGATGCCGACCATTCCGGTGACCTCAACATCGAGTCCGGTCTCCTCACGAACCTCGCGCACGGCGCAGTCGCTGATGGACTCTCCGAGATCGAGTGCGCCACCGGGCAAGGCCCAGTTTCCGGAGTCGGCTCGACGGATCAGGAGAATCCGTCCGTCGTCGTCGGTGATGACCGCGGATGCTGCAACGACCAGGGAGTCCGGCTCTGGCGCGTCGGGGTCGTCGTAATAGTCGGTGCGTCCCACGCTACTCACGCTACCGGGGTGGCTTGGTCCCACACGGCGTCGAACGACTCGCGGTAGGTCGCGGCCATTGCCGGCTTCGCAGTTGAGGGTGTAGTGCCCGTTAGCGTGCTGGTGTCGAGACAGGGTAGAGGTCTTCTGGACGGGCGGGGTGAGAACTCCTGGCATCGGAGACCCGCATCCGACCTCCTGGCCCGGTAGCCAGAGATTTCCACAGCCGACCGAGGACCACAACCGCCAGCTGGTCGCATATCTGTGGATAACAAATTCTCCTTAAAAATAAGGGCATCCCGGCTTTGAAACTGTCCGGCCCGCCAGCTACAGTCATCGGCATGGACATACTCGGCGGACGCATAGTGGTTGCTATCGGCAACCACGAGGTGCTGCCTGCCCTGGACAAGGTCCGTGCCGAGATCGCCCGCCTGCGATCCGTCGAGTTGCAACTCATCGCCCGCTCCGAGACCGACGGCCTGGCCGAGGAAGTCGGTGCCCGCGACACCGTCGAACTCCTCACCGTCCGCCACCGCCGTGACCGTGCCGAGGTCTCGCGCGACCTCCGCGTGGCCCGCGCCCTGCCCAAGTACCAGGCCGTGAACACCGCCCTCACCGACGGCATCGAGTCGGCCGACGGCACGTTCCACCAGATGCAGACCGGCCACGCGGCCGCGATCATCACCGAACTCGAACGCGTCCGTGACCGCGTCCCGGTCGAAACTCTCGACGTCACCGAGCAGCAACTGGTCGGGCTCGTTCCCACCCACACTCCCCAGGAGCTGCGGGCCGCCGCCAAGCACCTGTGCGACCGGATCGACGCCGACGGCCCCGAACCCGAAGAACACAAAGCCTACGACCGCGAATCCCTCACCCTGAGCACCGCGGAGAACGGGGTGAAGATCCGCGGCTACCTCGCCAACGAGAACGCCGAACTGCTCCGCGCGATCGTGCATGCCGGTGCCCGCCCGCACAAGACCGTCGACGGTGAGCATGACCCCCGTCCGCGGGACAAGCGTCAGGCCGACGCCCTGACCGCCGCGTTGACGGTCGCGTCGAACGCGTGGGACACCGACACCGCGGGCCACGGCGCGAAGGCCAACCTCACCGTCACGATCGACCTCGACGACCTGAAGTCAGCCACCGCCCACGCGACCGGTCAGACGGTGTATGGCGACGATCTGTCCGCGGCCACCATCCGGCGCCTGGCCTGCGACGCGAACGTCATCCCGCTCGTCCTCGGGTCGAACTCCGAACCGCTGGACGTCGGGCGCCGTGAACGTCTGGTCACCAGGCACATCCGGCACGCGCTGGTGGCCCGGGACCGGGGCTGTGTGGTGTGTGCGGCGCCGCCGGTGATGTGTGACGCCCACCATTTGACGTCCTGGCTGGACGGCGGACCCACAGCCCTCAACAACCTGACCCTCTTGTGCCGTCGTCATCACGTGGACCTGCACAACGGCCGCTGGCGCATCTCCATCACCGACGGCAAGGTCCACGTGGCCCGCCCAGCCTGGGCCGACCCCACCGCCGTATGCGCCGCCCAGCCGCCAGCCCCTCACCTCGCCCAACCCGCCGCCACACAAATCCGACCCGCAGCCGCCGACCCCACCCGACCCGCGGCCACATACCCACCGCAACCAGCAAGCGCGAAGCCCACCCCATCTATGGGCGACTTCCTCGCGCGACCCGCAGGGCGGAGCCTGCCCAACCTACGGGCGCCTATCCCGTGCGATGTACCGATGCCCGCTCAGCCTGGCCAGCCGCTGCAACCACCGTCCGAGCTGATCAGCCATCCGGCGGCATCACTCCCGCACCCGAGCCACCAGGTGCGGTGGCTGCCTCGCCTGAGCACCCCGACAGCAGACCCGACAGCAGACCCGACACCACACCCGACAGCAGACCCCGACAGGCCGGACCCAACCAGCCGCCAGACGACCCCTGCGGCACTACACCCGTGCCCGCCGCCCGGACCAGCCGCTGGAAGGCCGACGACGCGACCCTGACCGCCGCGGCTCGCTTCGCGGTCTGGGGCGAGCACGCACCGACCACCCCCGCAACCGATCCGCCGGCCTTCATCACCATCTGACCTGAGCCCCGGCGGACGGCAGCCTGGTGTGTCCACGGTCCTTGTGCTGATCGCGAAGGCGACACCGCGCCGAACGACTTGGCAACTGCCCGCTACCCGCTGCCCCCGAGGCCGAGCATGTCGAGCCGGCAGAACGTGAACAGATCAGCGCAGCCGAAACCGCTATCCGGCACCACACCCGCAACTGCGAAGAGCCCCATTGCCTCGGCTGTGTTCTGCCGTAGGTGCCAGATCGGTGGGCTGAATGCGTTGACGCCCCATATGTGGGTGTTCACCAGCATGTCGTTGTCGACTCTGTAAATGCTGTTGTAGAGGGTCGTGCCGTGCGTGCGGACCTCGATGTTGGTCACGCCGACGAGATGGCTTGCAGCGACTACGTCGCAGCTCAGCATTAGGTCACGCCCGGCCCGGGATCTCCAGCCGGTACGACAGTAGGTACCGCGCCGAAGACACCACAATGTCGGCCGTCTCCACCGGCCGGTCCTCAACGTAGTAGGTACGTTCGATCACCAGCACCGGCACGCCCTGCGGCACCGACAGGGTCTCTGCCTCGTACGGCCGGGCGGCCCGGCCGGTCACGTCTTCCTTCACGTGCGTGATGTGCAGCCCGATCAAGTCGAAGCGCGGCACCACGCCGGTCATCGGCCCGGACTCCGGCTGCTCGATCTCGGTGCCCTCGGTGATCGCCAACGGCTCGAACGACGTGGATAGCTCACCGTCTCGTCGTCGGCCATGAACCGGTAGAACGTGCGCATCACCGGATCGCCCGGCGCGATGCCCAGCCGGTCGGCGATCACCTTCGTGGCGGTGGTCTTGCGGGAGGTGTAGTCCCACTCCGGCCGCTGCCCACCGGCTGCCGTGACAGCAGCGAACGGTGAGGACTGCGGACGTTCGTTGTAGAGGTGGCCGATCACGCGTCGGGTCGGGGGATGGAGCGACCGCACGTACGAGCCCCGACCCTGCTGCTTGATGATCAGGCCCTGGCCGAGCCCGTCCGGATCCTCACAGGCGAACGCGACCGCGTCGATCTCGGCACCGGACCGGACGCCGCAGCACCGGCGGCGTCACCCACGGCGTCGCCCACGCCCGTCACCCACGGCGTCATCAGAGCCGTCACCAGAGCCGTCCTGGGCCGGGTCCGGGTCAGTCCTTGATTTCGCAGATGGTGGCGCCGGCTGCGACGGTGGCGCCTACCTCGGCGGTCAGGCCGGTGATGGTGCCGGATTTGTGGGCGTTCAGGGGTTGTTCCATCTTCATCGCCTCGAGGACCACGATCAGGTCGCCCTCGGCGACGGTCGCGCCCTCGTCGACGGCGATCTTCACGATCGTGCCCTGCATCGGTGACGTCAGCGAATCACCCGACGCCGCGGAGCTCTTCGTACCGCCCACCCGCCGGGCCGGCTTCTTCTTCCCGGCCGCGGCCGCGGGGGCGATCCCACCGAGGCCGCCCGGCAGGACGACCTCGATCCGCTTGCCGCCGACCTCGACCGTCACCTTCTCCCGCTCGGCGTCCTCCGGCGCCTCGGCCGTCGGGCCGTCGTACGGCGTGAGCTGGTTGTCGTACTCGGTCTCGATCCACCGCGTGTGCACCTGGAACCCGTCCGTACCGACGAACGCCGGATCGGACACCACCGAGGCGTGGAACGGGATCACCGTCGGCATGCCCTCGACCACGAACTCGCGCAGCGCCCGCCGCGACCGCTCCAGCGCCTGCGTCCGGTCCCGCCCGGTGACGATCAGCTTCGCGACCAGCGAGTCGAACGCACCCGGCACGGTCTCGCCCTGGTCGTACCCGCCGTCCAGCCGTACGCCGGGACCCGACGGGGCATGCCAGCGCAGCAACGTACCCGGCGCCGGGAGGAACCCGCGCCCGCCGTCCTCGGCGTTGATCCGGAACTCGATCGAGTGCCCCGACACCTCGGGGTCGTCGTACCCCAAGGCCTCGCCCTGCGCGATCCGGAACATCTCCCGCACCAGGTCCAGGCCGGTGACCTCCTCGGAGACCGGGTGCTCGACCTGCAGCCGGGTGTTCACCTCGAGGAACGAGATCAGCCCGTCCTGCCCGACCAGGAACTCGCACGTCCCGGCGCCGACGTACCCGGCCTCGCGCAGGATCTTCTTCGACGACGAGTACAGCACCGACAGTTGGTCGTCGGTGAGGAAGGGTGCGGGAGCTTCCTCGACCAGCTTCTGGTAGCGGCGCTGGAGCGAGCAGTCCCGCGTCGACACCACCACAACGTTGCCGTGGGCATCGGCCAGGCACTGCGTCTCGACGTGCCGCGGCTTGTCCAGGTACCGCTCGACGAAGCACTCGCCACGGCCGAAGGCGCTCACCGCCTCGCGGGTGGCCGACTCGAACAACTCCGGGATCTCGTCCATGCCGCGGGCGACCTTCATGCCGCGGCCGCCACCGCCGTACGCCGCCTTGATCGCGATCGGCAGGCCGTACTGCTCCGCGAACGCGACCACCTCGGACGCGTCCGCGACCGGGTCCGGCGTACCGGGGACCTGCGGGGCGCCGACGCGTTCCGCGATGTGCCGGGCCTTGACCTTGTCGCCGAGCGAGTCGATCGCCGACGGCGGCGGGCCGATCCAGATCAGGCCGGCGTCCAGGACCGCCTGCGCGAAGCCGGCGTTCTCGGCCAGGAAGCCGTAGCCCGGGTGCACCGCGTCCGCGCCGGAGCGGGCCGCGACGTCCAGGATCTTGCCGATGTTCAGGTAGGAGTCGGCCGGCGTCGACCCGTCGAGCGCGTACGCCTCGTCGGCGAGCCGGACGAACAGTGCGTCCCGGTCCTGGTCGGCGTACACGGCGACGCTGGCGATCCCCGCGTCGGCGGCGGCCCGGACGACCCGGACGGCGATCTCGCCCCGGTTCGCGACCAGCACCTTGGTGATCTGCTTGCTGTCGGACACAGCTGACTCCCTTCGGCTGGCCCGAGTCTAGGGTCAACCAGCCGTCAGGGGTGCAGGGTGTTGGTCACACCACGCTGGGTCGTTTCTCGAAGAACGTCTCCAGCACCACAACTGTCTGCGTACTGGTCACGCCGTCCACCTGGTGGAGCGCGCGGAGGGTCGCCTGCAGGTCCTCGGTGGTTGCCGTTCGCACCTTCACCAGCACCGACGCCGGACCGGCGATGACGTGTGCCTCCTCGACCGCCGGGATCTTCCGCAACGCGGCCATCGTCGGCTCGTCGCCCATCCAGGCGCCGGATTCCAGCAGGACGAACGCCAGCACGCCGAGGCCGACCGCGGCCGGGTCGACGTCGACGGTCGTCCGCCGGATCACGCCCGCGGTCTTCAGTTTCCGGACCCGCTCGTGCGCGGACCCGGCCGACAGCCCGACCGCTTCGCCGAGTGCGGCGTACGACTGTCCGGCATCCTCCTGCAGCGCCGCGATCAGCCGGCGGTCAACATCATCTATGGTCATCTGCGTCACAAACCAAATCTCGTTCTGTTCAACCGGTCATCGACAAGACTACATTCGGAACATGACTGTCACGATCAACGCCGCGCCGCCGCGGCTCCGGGCCGAGCTGGTGGTTCTCGACGACCGTTTCCGGACCGTCGCGGGTGACGAGTACCTCGAATGCCTGTACGACGGCGGCCGCTGGCTCGAAGGGCCGGCGTACTCCGCTGCCTGGCGCTGCCTGGTGTTCAGTGACATCCCGAACGACCGGATGCTCCGCTGGGACGAGCTGTCCGGGCAGGTCAGCGTGTTCCGGCAGCCGTCCGGCTACGTGAACGGCAACACCATCGACCGCGCCGGACGGCTGATCAGCTGCTCGCAGGGCGACCGTCACGTCGTCCGGACGGAGTACGACGGCAGTCTGACCGTCCTCGCCTCGCACTTCGAGGGTCGCCGGCTCAACAGCCCGAACGACGTGGTCGAGCGCAGCGACGGGTCGATCTGGTTCACGGACCCGCCGTACGGGATCACGTCGAACTACGAGGGGTACGCCGCCACGCAGGAGCTCGACGGCTGCCACGTCTACCGGATCGACCCGGACGGCACGCTGACCGTGGTCGCGGACGACTTCATCCGGCCGAACGGTCTCGCCTTCTCCCGCGACGAATCGCAGCTGTACGTCGTGGACACACCGGGCAAGCACATCCGCCGCTTCGACGTCGACGGGGACAAGCTGACCGGCGGCGAGGTGTTCGCACCCTGTACGGCGGGCATGTTCGACGGCATCCGGCTGGACAGCGCCGGCCGGGTCTGGGCGGCGACGCACGAAGGCGTGCACTGCTTCGACCCGGACGGCACGCTGATCGGCAAGCTGCTGCTACCGGATGTCGTGTCCAACCTGACGTTCGGCGGCCCGAAGGGCAACCGGTTGTTCGTCACCGCGACCACGACGCTGTGGTCCTGGCTGACGAACGTTCAGCGGTAGGACTTCGACACCGCGTCCAGCAGCCGCTCGAGGGTGTCGTACGTCGGGGTGTCCGCGACGTCGATCACGTCGCTCGCGACCGGGATGTTGCGCTGGTTGACGACGTTCGCGAACTGGGTCTCGTCCGCGGTCCGGAAACCGTGCCCGGCCGCGAGCTGCTGCAGGTCGGGGTCGGTGGAGAGCAGTTCGCCGAGCTTCTCGCCGTTCGCGTTCAGTGAGACGAGCGTGTGCTTGGACTGCACGGTCGGCGACGGGTACATCAGCACCATGCCCGGCTTGAGCTTGTGTTCCACCGCGGCCTCGACGAACTGCGCCTCGTAGATGTTCACCATCGGCGACTTGCCCATGCCGAGCGACAGGTAGTCGTCGAACGGGCCTTCGCTGGAGTTGTCGGTGTAGCCCTGGTTCACGAACAACGGCGCGACCAGCGGCAGTACCTTCTTCTCGTCCGCCTCGGTCGCGACCACAGTGTTGTGGTTGGCAACGTAACTGACGATCGACAGGAACATCGCCGCCGAGTTCGAGGTGCGCGGATCGGTGGTGGTGATCAGGATCCGCTTGTTCACCGGGTACGTCGTGTTGCCGCGGATGTTCGTCCAGCGCCAGTTCGCCTTCGCGAGGTCGACGTACTTGCGGACGTCGAAGTACCAGGTGCCGTTGACCTTGCGGGCGATCCCGCTGGCCCACAGCAGGTCGACGATCGGCTGGAACGTCGCGATCGCCATCGGCGACGAGAACACCGAGTACTTCTTGCCGCTCACGGCCGGGCGGCCGGCCGTCGGCTGCAGGATCCGCTCCGCCGCCGTACTGCTGGACGGGAAGGCGAAGTCGTACTTGCCGAGGTCGACCGAGGTGGCGATCTCCCGCGACCCGGCGGTGTCGACCTGCACCTCGAACCCGTGCTTGGCGAGCGCGGCCTTGACGTCGGGGTCCTCGAAGTACGCGCGCTTCTCGGAGCCGATCACGCCGCTGACCGTGATGAGACCGGAGTTCGCCTGCGCGTCGTTCCCGTTGCGGACCACGATCACGGTCGCGACCGTCGCCACGACGAGCACGCCGGCGACGGCGGCCGGGAGGGCGATCGGGATCCGGCGGCGCGGAGTACCGGCGGCAACCGGCGTACCGGAGGGCGGTCTGGTCCACTTCGAGGGGCCGTCGGTCTCCGGCTCGGCCTCGGGCCTGGGGGTGAGCTCTTCCTTGACCATTCGTTCGATCAGGATCGGTACATAGTCGCGGACCGGGTCGCCGGCGAAGGACTCGCGGGCGGTGCGGATCGCGGTCTCGATGTCTTCGGGAGTATGGATGTCGGCGAAGGTCGAGGCGAGCCTGCTGGTCAGGTTCTCGATCGCCTTCTCTTCACGCACGGTGTCAAGCTTCAAGAGGATGTCTCCACGGTCACTTGGGCGGCACCGGACCTGAAGCCCCCGCATGCGGCGCCACGCATATCCTTCCGTCCCAGAGGTCCAACCAGGAGGAGACGAGATGACCGGAATTCTCGAGCCGTTGGCAGGCACCGCTCCGGCGGTCTGGGAGAAGCTGGACGACCGGTTCGCGTGCATCCGCGGCGACAGCCGGCTCGAACGGTTGTGGACCGGCGGCCGCTGGCTGGAGGGCCCGGTGTACTCCGCGGCCGGCCGCTACCTGCTCTGGAGCGACATCCCGAACGACCGCATCCTGCGCTGGGACGAGACGTCGTACCAGGTCTCCGTCTTCCGGCAGCCGGCCGGCAACACCAACGGCCACACCCGCGACACCGAGGGCCGGCTGGTGAGCTGCGAGCACGGCAACCGGCGGGTGACCCGCACCGAGCACCACGGCGGCATCACCGTGCTCGCCCACGAGTACGACGGCAAGCGCCTGAACAGCCCGAACGACGTCGTCGTGAAGCGCGACGGATCCGTCTGGTTCACGGACCCGGCGTACGGCATCGACTCCGACTACGAGGGGTACAAGGGCGAGATCGAGACCGGCGGCTGTCACGTCTACCGGGTCTCGCCGGACGGCGCCCTGACCCGCGTCGCCGACGACTTCGACCGCCCGAACGGCCTGGCCTTCTCGCTCGACGAGTCGTTGCTGTACATCACCGACTCCGAGGAGGCGACGATCCGCGTCTTCGCCGTCGACGGCGACAAGCTGAGCGGCGGTGAACTGTTCGCCGAGTGCGGCAACGGCGTTTTCGACGGCATCCGCCTCGACACCCAGGGCCGGATCTGGGCCTCGGCCGCCGACGGCGTCCACGTCTACCACTCCGACGGCACCCTGCTCGGCAAACTCCTGGTCCCCGAAACCGTCAGCAACCTCACCTGGGGCGGCCCGAAACGCAACCGCCTGTTCCTCACCGCGACCACCTCCGTCTACTCCCTCTTCACCACCGCCAACGGCGCCCCGGAGGCCTACGGACCCCGTGTCTGAGTTCGGAGCCGTACTGCGGGACTTCCGCCGGGCCGCCGGCCTTTCCCAGGAGAAGCTGGCCGAGGCGTCCGGGGTCAGTGTCGAAGCGGTCAAGACTCTGGAAGCCGGGCGCCGCAAACGTCCTCGCCAGTTCACGGTCCAACTCCTGTCCCGCGGTCTGGGGCTCGACGCAGAGCAGGTCGCCGAGCTGTCGGCAGCCGTTCCGCGGCCGAACAAGGCGGCCGGCGAGTCGCCGTACCGGATGCCCGACGACGTCGCCGATTTCGTCGGGCGGACCGAGCAGGTCACGTCGGTCACCGAGCTGCTGTCCGGGGGTGGGGACGCACCTGGGGTGCTGGTGATTTCGGCGATCGCGGGCATGGGCGGTGTCGGCAAGACAGCCCTCGCGGTCCACGCGGCACACGCAGTGGCCGAACGCTTCCCGGACGGCCTGCTCTATCTGAATCTGCGCGGCTTCGGGCCGGGCGAGCCGATGCGGCCGCTCGAGGCGGTCACCGCACTGCTGCAGGCGCTGGATGTGCGGCTCGACCACGTCCCCGGGTCGGTCGACGACGCCGCGGCGCTCTTCCGGTCGGCCTGCGCCGGCCGGCGCCTGCTGCTGGTGCTGGACAACGTCGCCGGTACCGAGCAGATCGTCGGCCTGCTGCCGGGTACGTCGACCTGTGCCGTCGTGATCACCAGCCGCCGGGTCCTGACCGCCGTGCCCGGAGCACGGCACTTGCTCCTCGACGTGCTGCCGGAGGCTGAGGCGCTGGCTCTGCTGGCGGCCGTCGCCGGACCGGAGCGGATCGCCGCCGATCCCGTGGCGGCCGCCGACGTCGTCAAGCTCTGTGGGGCATTGCCACTGGCGCTGCGGATCGCCGGGACCCGGCTCGCGAACGAGCCGGACTGGACGGTCGGGCTGCTGCGCCGGCGGTTGACCGACGAGACCAGCCGGCTCGACATCCTCACCGACGCAACCGACGCAACCGACGCAACCGACGCAACCGCCGCAACCGACGCAACCGCCGCAACCGCCGCTCCGGCCGGCGGGGCCGCCGCCCGTGCTGGGGTTCGGGCGAGTATCGCGATGTCGTTGTCCGCGCTGGCTGTGCGCGACCGGGAGGCGGCCGACGTGTTCCGGCTGCTCGGTCTGTACGACGGTGACGAGTTCGACGTCCGGGTCGCGGCCCGGATCGCCGGCCGGCCGGTCGCCGAGATCGGTGTGGTACTGGAGACGCTGGTCGATCTGCATCTGCTGGAGACCGTCGACGTGTTCCGCTACCGGTTCCACGATCTGGTCCGGGCGTACGCCCGCGAGATGGCTGCCGACGTACCGGAAGCGGAGCGCCGGGCGGCCAGGCTCCGGGTGCTGTCGTTGTATGCCGGCTTCGCCTGGCGCGCCAGGACGCGCAACGGCGTCGGCGCACTGTCGGCCGACTGGTTCGAACAGAGCTGGACCGAAGGGACCGAAGATCTCGACAGCCCGGCCGCCCTGCGCTGGCTGGATCTGGAGGCGGACGAGATCATCACAGCCGCCGACCGCGTCGTCCAGCGGGGGATCCGGGAGGAACTGGTCCTGCTGATCCGCATCGCCGTCGGGATGGTCGGCTTCTGGAACAACCGCCGGCGGGACCTGGACGGTGTCCGGACGGGAGAACTCGCGATGAAGCTGCTGGCGGCGTCGCCGGAGCTCGCTCCGCCGCAGGCCGTTGCCATGCTCAGTCACGACCTGGCGCATCACTACGGCACGTTGTCCGAGTTCGGTGCGGCGATCGAGGCGATGACGACCTCGGTGACCGAGGCCGCGGCACACGGCTATCAGCAGCATCTGCTGTTCAGCCTGACCGGGCTCGGATCCTTCCTGGAACGCGTCGGCCGGCTCGACGAGAGCCGCGCCCGGACCGAGGCGGGTCTCCGGTTGGCCGTCGAGCTCGGTGATGTCTTCGGCGAATCGGAGGCGCGGCTCGGACTCGGGGTGCTGGCAGGCCGCGGCAACGATCCGGGCGAGCAGGACCGGCAGTTCGAACTCGCCGACACGTTGATCCGGAAGGCCGCGCCGGAAGAGCTGTACTGGGTCTCCGGCACGGTCGCCCGGTCGCTGCGGGACAGCGGTCGCGCGACCGAGGCCGCTCGCTGGCTCAGAGACGCCATCGAGCCGCTCCGGAGGGAAGCCGTGCCGTTCGCGATGGTCGACCTGCTGTGGCAGCTCGGATCGACCGAGGTACAGACCGGGGAGTTCGCGGCGGCCGTCACGGACCTCGAAGCCGCGCTGGAGCTGGTAGGCAGCAGTTGGGAGCTGGAGGCCCGGATCCGCCACGTGCTGGGGAGCGCACTGGACGGCCTCGACGAGCGCGCGTCCGCTCGGGAGCAATGGCGGCTGGCGTTGCGGCTCTACACCCGGCACGGCCTCAAGCAGGCCGCGGAGGTCCGCGCTCTGCTCGAAGGGTAATTCGTTCGCCCGGGATCCGGGTGGCGTGGGATGGTGGTCTGCTGACCTGATCCTGGGAGGACTGGTGGGCATGATTCCGGAGCATCTCCGGCAAGTGGCGGACGGCGTACTGCGTGAGGCGGCGAAGGATCCGCGGGTGCTGGCGGTGGTTGCCGGCGGGTCGGTTGCCTCGGGCATCAGTGACGAGTACTCGGATCTTGATCTGGTGCTCGTGTGTACGGCGGAAGGGCAGCCGGCGTGCCTCGCCGAGGCGAAGGAGTTCGCGGCGCGGGTCGGGCCGTTGCTGTCGAGCTTCAGCGGTGAGCATGTCGGTGAGCCGCGGCTGCTGATCGCGCTGTTCGGGCCGCCGTTGGTGCATGTGGACCTCAAGTTCGTCACGCCGGACGGGCTGCGGACGCGGGTCGAGGACGGCGTGGTGTTGTGGCAGCGGGACGACACCGTGGACAAGGTGCGGGCGGACTCCGAGGCCGCGTGGCCGCAGCCGGATCCGCAGTGGATCGAGGACCGGTTCTGGCCGTGGGTGCACTACACGGCGGTGAAGATCGCCCGCGGCGAACTGTTCGAGGCGATCGAGGCCCTCGGCGCGCTGCGCGGGCTGGCGATCGCGCCGCTGGCGACGTGGGGCCGTACGTCGCGGCCCGCCGGCGTACGGCGCTTCGAGACGCTGGCGCCCGAACTGGTGCCGGAGCTCCGCGCCACGATCGCGACCGCCGACGCCGACGACTGCCTGCGCGCGCTGGAGGCAGCCGTCGACGTCTACCGGAAGGTCCGCGAGGGCGTGCCGATGGTACGGCGGACCGCCGCGGAGGAAGCTGTCGTCGCGTTCCTCAGAGCTTCTTGAGCTGGTCGATGGCGGTGAAGACCGCCAGGAAACCGAAGGCCAGGAACGAGAAGAGGAGTACGGCGGTCCGGGACGTGGTGATGCGGATGGCGTCGGGGAGTGCCCTGGAGTTCATCCACCAGAGCAGGCCGGAATAGACGAACATCATGGTGCCCGCGGTGCAGGCCGAGATGACCAGCAGAACCAATGGCTGGGTGAGGCCGGCCAGCAGCACGATGATGCCGAAGGCAACGAGTCCCCAGACCAGCCAGAAGTAGAGCTTGGACTCGGTGATCGTCGACGTCCGCAGGTACCGGGCCTTGATCATGTCGGAGGCGAGCCGGGACGTGTAGTCGACGATCCCGGCCGCCGCGGCGAACAGCGAGAACGCGCCGACCGCCCAGAACAGGTACCCGAACCAGCCGCCGACGACCGTCTGCAGCGTCGTACCCTCGATCTTCAGGAAGCTGATGCTGTTCTGTACGCCGGCGTTGCCGAAGAGCGTGGCGTGCGCGAGCATCGACGTGAACGCGATCGTGACCACGGTGATGGCCACGAACGTCGAGGCCTGCTCGATGTTCGCGAACCGCCACCAGCGCCGCCAGCGGGCGAGGTTCGCGTCGTCGGGCGGGAACGTGTAGCCGTTGGCGTTCGGGTCGGCCTCGGTCGCTCCGGTCACCGGTGACGTCAGCCGCGGGACGTGTACGCCCATCCCGAAGCCCTTGTCGCGGATCCAGTTGCTCTGCACGAGGTTCTGCCCGCCGCCGGCCCCGGCGTACGCGATCGCGCCCATCACGAGCGCGAACCCGAGCTGCTCGGCCGGGAACTGCGGCTGGGTGACCGCGTGCCCTAGCGCGGAGTACGTCTTCCCGCGGATCGCGAACACCAGCGCGAGCACGACGAGCAGCGCGACGGCCGCGATCTTCACCGCGATCAGCCGTTCCAGCATCACGTAGACGACCGGCGCGAAGGTCAGGATCGCGCCGATCACCAGCAGCATCACGATCGCGATCCAGCGCGGGTCGCCGCCGCCGAACAGGTACGTGAGCATGCTCGCGGAGCTGGTCGCCCAGCCCGGCCAGAGGTTCGCGAAGTACGTCATGATCGCGAAGAACAGGCCCCAGTGCTTGCCGTACCGGTTGAAGCCGGTCAACGCTGTCTCACCAGTGGCCAGCGTGTACCGCTCGATCTCCATGTTCAGGAACCACTGCACGACCACGCCGACGACGGCGCCCCAGAGGAACACCAGGCCGACCTGGCTGGAGATGTACGGCCAGAGGATGAACTCGCCGGAGGCCAGCCCGACGCCGGCGCCGACCATGCCGGGGCCGATGATCTTCCAGGTGTTCGCGGGCGGTTCGGGAAGATCGCGGACCTGGGGTGCGGGCAGGTTCTTGGTCGGTAGCGCGAAGTGTCCGTGGTCGGTGGGTGCGGTGTCCGTCATCAGGCTCCTCACTCTGTCGACCCCCCTGCTTCCGGAGGGTAACGTATACAGTCGACAACGGCGACCCGAAACCGTCCGATGGCAGACTGGCGCGCATGGGTGGGGTAACAGTACTGACCGCGTCGTACGCCGGTGCCGCCAGCGCACCGGCGTACGCCCGGCTGGCGGGGCTGGCCGCCGAACTGCCGGGGGAGCAGCTGGTACGGCGGGACGCCGGGTGGCCGGTGCTCGTGTACGACGCCGTGGATGACGCGATCGAGGCCGCCGGGGCACTGCGCGAAGCGGCCGCGCTGGTGCCGGCGGGCGACCTGCTCCGGATCGCCGTCCACACAGCGACCGCGGTCGGACCGGCCGTCCGGCATGCCGAGCAGCTGCTGGCGATCGCCAACCCCGGTCAAACGTTGCTCACCGCAACAACTGCGGCGCTGGTCGACGGCGTCATCGATCTCGGGATCCATCGCTTGCGGGATCTGGGGTCGGCCGAGCGGATCTTCGAGCTCACGTCGACCGCGGAGCCGCTGCGGTCGCTCGACCTCGTACCGAACAACCTGCCGGTGATGTTCACCAGCTTCGTCGGCCGTACGACGCAGGTCGCCGCACTCAGGACGCAGCTTGCCGGGAGCCGGCTCGTCACACTCACCGGGCCGGGTGGCAGCGGGAAGACCCGCCTGGCCGCTCAGACCGCCGCGCAGTTGGCAGAACGGTGGGCGGACGGCGTCTGGTGGGTCGACCTGTCGGCCGTGACCGACAGCGCTCAGATCCCCGAGGCGGTCGCGGCAGCGGTCGGTCTGCTGGTCGAGCCGGGTGATCGGCTGCTGATCGGTCAGTTGCGGCACAGGCAGGCGCTGATCTGTCTGGACAACTGTGAGCAGATCATCGACGGCGTGGCCGAGTTCGTCACCGCGCTGCAGACCGGTTGTCCTGAACTCACGATCCTCGCCACGAGCCGCGAACCCCTCGATCTCCCGGGCGAAGCCGTCTGGCGGGTCCCCGCCCTCTCACCTGAGGAAGCCCGAGTCCTCTTCCTGGAACGCTCGGACGCGGCAGCGGGTACGCCGGAGGTCGAGCGCGCCGTACGGGCGATCTGTGAACGGCTGGACGGGATTCCGCTGGCGCTGGAGCTCGCCGCCGCGTGGGGCCGGACGTTGATGCCGATGCAGATCGAGGCCGGGCTGGAGGACCGGTTCGGGCTGTTGACCAAGAACGTCCGGGGCGTCGCGGCGCGGCAGCGAACGCTGGCGGCGTCGATCGACTGGAGCTACGACTTGCTGGCCGAGGACGACCGGCAGGTGTTCCGGCGGCTGGCGGCGTTCGCGGGCGGGTTCACGCTCGAGGCCGCGGCGGCGGTGAGTGGCGCCGTACCGAGTGTCCTCGCGCGGCTTGTCGACAAATCGCTTGTCGTTGCGGAGGACGGGCGGTACCGCTTGCTCGAGACGATCCGCGAGTACGCCGCCGCTCGGGAGACTGACGACGTACGGGATCGGCATCTCGACCACTACCTGCAGGTCGCCGAGGCCGCGGAACCCTTGCTGGACAGCGATCGGGACGCCTGGCGGGCGCTGATCGAGCCCGACCGGGAGAACTTCCGTACGGCGCTCGAACACGGGTTGGCCGCCGACGACCCGGACCGCGGCCGCCGGCTCGCCGCGGCGCTCCGTTGGCTGTGGAACCTGCAGGCGACCGGCACTGAGGGCATCGGCTACCTCCGGCGCGCGATCGACCGCGCCCCGGACGACCGGACATTGCTGCAGGCCCGCTTGTACTACGGGTACGCGACCGTTGCCGACACCGTCGATCCGTTCGGGTACGACGCGGCCGGGCGCGGGCTCGACCTGGCGACCGAGTTGGGTGACGACCGGTTGCGCTCGCTGTTCCTCGCGATGGTTGCCGTCGGCGAGTTCTTCACCGACCTGCAGAAGGCGTGGGACCTGACGGTCGAGGGCGTGCGGTTGGCCGACGGCATCGGCAACGAGCACGCCCGGAACGCGAACGTCGGCCTGCAGTGTGTGCTGCTCGCGTTGTGGGACCGCCACGAGGACCTCCATCCGTTGCTGGATCGTGCGGCCGCCGGGCTGATCAGCAGCGGCGAACGCGGCATCGCGTCGACCGTCCTCACCACCTGGTCCGAGAGCCTGATGTCGACGGGCGAACCGCTCAAGGCCGTCGAGCTCGCCGAACGCGCTCTCGCGGCAGCCGAACCGCTGGCCGACTTCCACCGCGTCGGCTCGGCCCGCGCGCAGCTGGCCTCCGTGCTGGTACGGGTGGACCGGGCCGACGAGGCGCGCGCGTTGATGCGGCCGCTGCTCGAACTGGCCGAGACCGCGGGGTCCGTCGTACCGAATCTCGGACAGGTGATGAGTCTGATCTCGCTCTGGACCGGCGAGTACGACGCTGCCGTACGGTGGCTCGGCCGGGAGACCGCGCCGGACAGCCCGCTCGCCGGGACGTTCGCGCCCGCGATGCTGCTGCCGACGGTTGCCGCCGCTCAGCGTGCCCTGGGGCAGGACCCGACCGAGCTGCTCGAACGGGCCGTTGACCTGGCGCGCTCGTACGACCTCCCGCGTCCGCTGTCCGACGCGTTGGACCAGCTCGGCCGGAACACGATCGCCGAGCACCCGGACAAGGCGGCCGAGCTGATCCATCAGGCGTTGACGATCCGCGTCGACCACGGTCTGCGGACGTACGTCATCGACAGCCTGGAATCCCTTGCCCTGCTGGCGAATCACACCAACCGCCCGGCGGACGGCGCCCGCCTGGCGCGCGCTGCGGCGGCGGCGCGCGAGCAGATCGGCCTCGGCGTACCGGCCGATCATCCTGAGCTGCCGCTGTCGGACGAGGCGGCACTCACGGTGGACGAGGCCGTCGCGTATGCCCGCCGTACCAGAGGAACCCGCGGCCGGCCGTCGTCGGGCTGGGCCAGCCTCACCCCGACCGAGGAGCAGGTCGTCGCGCTGGCGGTCGAGGGCCTCAGCAACCCGGAGATCGGCGAACGCCTGTTCATGAGCCGCGGCACCGTCAAGACCCACCTGGCCCACGTCTACACCAAACTCGGCGTCGCCAACCGCACCGAACTGGCGTCGCTCAGGAAGGCGTGACCATCTCCACCGCCTTGGCGATCCGGCGTTGCCGGGTCTCGGGCTTCTTCGCGTCGTTGATCGCGTTCACGTGCTCCCGCCGATGGCTGAAGCTCAACCCGTCGAACGCCTCCCGCACCCCGGCCTCGGCGAGCGCCGCCGCGAGATCCTCCGGTACCTCGACCGTCCGCTCGCCGGCGTCGCGCTCGACGGTCACGGTCACCCGATCCCCGTCGCCCTTGCCCAGCTCCGCGCGGATGGTCTTCAGGATCCCCAGCGCCATACACCCGCCCATCGACGCGATCGACCCGCGATAAGCGACCCCGTCGAACGTCGCCCGCACCGGAATCCGGCCGCCGCCGCCCAACGCGGTGACGACGGCTGCCGGGACTTCCAGCCAGGCGCCGCCGCCGTCGTTCACCTGGATGCTGCCCTCGAACGTCTCCATGCCCAGCAGCCTAGGACGCGAGTTTGCTGGGCCACCAGACCTTCTTGCCGATGTCGTGGGCCAGGGACGGGACGAGCAGCGAGCGTACGACGGTGGTGTCGAGGAGTACGCCGAACGCGACCATGAACGCGATCTGGACCAGGAACAGGATCGGCAGCACCGCCAGCGCCGAGAACGTCGCCGCCAGGACCACGCCGGCCGAGGTGATCACGCCGCCGGTGACGGCGAGGCCGACCAGGATGCCAGGTCTGGTGCCCTGTTCCTGGGACTCCTCGCGGACCCGGGTCATCAAGAAGATCGAGTAGTCGATGCCCAGGGCAACCAGGAACACGAACGCGTACAGCGGGATCCCCGGATCCGCGCCCGGGAACTTGAACACGTGGTTGAACATCAGCGCGCTGACCCCGACCGTGGCGCCGAACGACAGCACGTTCGCGATCACCAGCAGGACGGCGGCGACCAGCGAGCGGAGCAGCAGCATCAGGACGACGAAGATCACCGCGAGGATCGTCGGGATGATCACCTTGAGGTCGCGCTGCGCCGCGTCCAGGACATCCAGGTTGATCGCGGTGTTGCCGCCGACCAGAATCTCCGGGCTGATCGAGTCGAGGTCCGCCCGCAGGTGCTTCACGATCTTGGTGGCGTCCGGCGAGTCGGCCGGGATCTTCAGCGTCGCCTGGACCATGACCTTGCCGTCGACAACCTTCGGCGGTACGCCGGGAGCGACCGAGGCGGAGGCGGCGCCGACACCGTCGACCTTCATCGCGGCCCGGACCACCCGGTCCGCCAGCGCGACCGGGGTCAGGATCTCGACCGGCGTGCCGGCGCCGGCGTCGAAGTGCTTGGCGAGCTGCTGCTGGCCGGTGACCGACTCGACCTTGTTCAGGAACAGGTCCTCCTGCGACGTACCGCTCGCCTTGAACGTGGGCAGGAACGCCGCGCAGGCGAGCAGCGCCAGCGCACTGATCGCCCACACCCGCCGCGACCGCCGCCCGACCAGCCCGGACACCCGGCCCCAGAGCCGGCGCCCGCCGACCTGGTCGCGGGAGTGCACGTGATCGACGCGCGGGATCGACGGCCAGAAGATCCGCCGCCCGAACGCGAGCAGGATCGCCGGCAGGAACGTCATCGCCGCGATGAACGCACCGGCGATCCCGAACGCACCGACCGGGCCGAGCCCCTTCGTGCTGCCGAGCCGCGACAGCAGCAGGCAGAGCAGCCCGAGGATGACGGTCGCCGCGCTGGCCGCGATCGGCTCGATCGCCGCCCGCCACGCCACCCGCATCGCCTGGTACTTGCTCTCGTAGTCGTGCAGTTCCTCTTTGTAACGGGAGACGAGCAGCAGCGCGTAGTCCGTCGACGCGCCGACGACCAGGATGAACAGGATGCCCTGGCTCTGCCCGTTCAGCTGCAGTACGCCGTGCTTCGCCAGCGGGTACACGACCGAGGCGGCCAGGGCGAGCCCGAACACCGCGGTCAGCAGGACGGCGATCGGCAGGATCGGGCTGCGGTACACGATCAGCAGGATCACGAACACGACCGCGAGCGCGACGCCGAGCAGGATCCCGTCGATCCCGCTGAACGCGACCACGAAGTCCGCGAACACCCCGCCCGGGCCGGTGACGTACACCTGCAGCCCGGTCGGCGTCAGCGAGTCCTTGATCTCGGCCCGGAGCGCCTTCGCCACGGCGTACAGCACGGTCTCGCCCTGGCCGACGACCTCGTCGGCGCGGTTGCCGTCCACCTGCACGGTGAGCAGCAGCGCCTTGTGGTCGTCGGACGGCCGCGCGGTCCCGACCGGGGCGACCAGGTAGTCGCCGAGCTTCTTGCCGTCCCCGAGGCCGAGCGCCGGGATACCGGCCACGAACGCGGTCACCTTGGCCTGGTCCGCGGTCGTGATCGGGGTGTCGCGCTCGATCAGGACGAAGTACGGCAAGGCCTTGGAGTCGACGAACTTGGCCGCCTCGTTCGCGACCTGGGTGGACTCGGCCTTCTTCGGGAGGAAGTTGGCGTTGTCGTTCTGCTGGACCTCGCTGAGCTTGCCGACGGCAGGCCCGCCGACGGCGCCCAGCACGAGCCAGACGATCAGTACGGCGGCGATCCCCGCCCTCCACATCCACCGCTGCTTCACACCCGGCACAGTACCGGGATCTCTCAGTCCCCACCGAGAGGTGTGCGGGAGCCGTTTCGGCGGCGTAACAACAAGATGACTACGCGGAAACACCCCGGTCATAACGTCCAGGCCTAATCGATGAGGTCGGATGATCGGAGACTTGCGATGACGCTCGAGGCAGGACAAGCGGCTGTCGCCACCCGCGAGGCAAGTGGCGCGGTCGGCACGGTCGAGGCCCCGCGGCGCGGGCGCTGGATCGATGTCTGGGATCCTGAGGACGCCAAGTTCTGGGCCGGGAAGGGCCGTGCGGTCGCCCGCCGGAACCTCTGGCCCTCGATCTTCGCCGAGTTTCTCGGCTTCTCGGTGTGGCAGCTCTGGAGCATCGTCGTGGTGTCGATGCCGAAGGCCGGTTTCAGCTACAGCACGGACCAGCTGTTCTGGCTGGTCGCGCTGCCGAGCCTGGTCGGCGCGACGCTGCGGCTGCCGTACACGTTCGCCGTACCGCGGTTCGGCGGGCGGAACTGGACCACGGTGTCGGCGCTGCTGCTGCTGATCCCGACTGCCGGGTTGTCGTACTTCATGACGCGGCCCGACACGCCGTTCTGGCTGATGGCGCTGGTCGCGGCCACCGCGGGTGTCGGCGGCGGGAACTTTGCCAGCAGCATGACGAACATTTCCTTCTTCTACCCGGAGAAGGAGAAGGGTTTCGCACTCGGCGTGAACGCGGCCGGCGGGAACCTCGGCGTCGCGGTCGTCCAGCTCGTGGTGCCGATCGTGATCGTCGCCGGGGCCGGCCTGACGCTGAACCGCTCCGGCCTGATGTGGCTGCCGCTGATCGTGCTGGCCGCGGTCTGGGCCTGGAAAGCGATGGCCAACCTGTCGGTGGCGAACTCGTCGTTCCGTACGTCGGTCGCCGCGGCGAAGCGGCCGCACACCTGGGTGATCTCGTTCCTCTACATCGGGACCTTCGGGTCGTTCATCGGGTTCGGGGCGGCGTTCCCGCTGCTGATCAAGACCACGTTCCCGGAGGTCACGCCGGCGCACTACGCGTTCCTGGGCGCGCTGGTCGGGTCGGTCGCGCGGCCGTTCGGCGGCAAGCTGGCCGACCGGGTCGGCGGCGCGTGGGTGACCGTCTGCTCGTTCGTGGTGATGGGGTTGGGCATCGTCTCCGCGATCTTCGCTCTCAAGGCGGAGAGCTTTGCGGCGTTCCTCGCGAGTTTCCTGGTGCTGTTCGTGGCCAGCGGGATCGCGAACGGGTCGACGTACCGGATGATTCCGGCGGTGTTCCGGCTGACCACGGCCGGCGACCCGGGCCGGGCGCGGCGCGAGGCGGCCGCGTGCATCGGGATCGCGTCGGCGGTCGGTGCGTACGGCGGGTTCCTGGTACCGCGGGGCTTCGCGACGTCGACGAGCCACTTCGGGTCGCTGATCCCGGCGCTCTACGTGTTCTGCGGGTTCTACGTGGTGTGCCTGGTCGTGACGTACTTCTGCTACCTGCGCAAGGGCGGCCCGCTCAGCCAGGAGCGTGTATGACAGCAGTCCCGACCCACTGCCCGTACTGCGCGCTGCAGTGCGCGACCACGCTGCACCCGGTCGACCGGCCGGGTGCGGTGGAGGTGCGGCCGCGCGACTTCCCCACCAATCGGGGCGGGCTGTGCCGCAAGGGGTGGACGGCTCCCGACGTACTCACGGTGCCGGACCGGCTCACCGTGCCCCTCGTCCGCAATGCCGCTGGCGAACTGGAAGAGACCACTTGGTCTGCCGCGCTGGATTTCGTGGCTGATCGGATCAAGGTGTTGCAGGCCGCGCACGGTTCCGACTCGGTGGCGGTGTTCGGCGGCGGTGGTCTGACCAACGAGAAGGCGTACGCGCTCGGGAAGTTCGCACGGGTCGCGCTGCGGACGGCGAACGTGGACTACAACGGACGGTTCTGTATGTCGTCCGCGGCGGCCGCGACGAACCGGGCGTTCGGGATCGACCGGGGCCTGCCGTTCCCGCTCGCGGATCTCGGCGGCGCGGGCGCCGTACTGCTGGTGGGCAGCAACCTCGCGGAAACGATGCCGCCGGCGGTCGCCCACCTGCAGGGCGCGAGGGACGCGGGTGGACTTCTGGTCGTCGACCCGCGCCACTCAGCCACCGCAGGCCTGACCGACAACAGCAACGGCATCCACCTACAGCCAACCCCCGGCACAGACCTAGCCCTGCTCCTCGCCCTAACCCATGTAGTCCTACAGGAGAACCTCGCAGACACCACATTCCTGGGCGCTCGGGTCGATGACCCCGACTTGTTGATTCGTTCGACCGCTTCTTGGTGGCCTGAGCGGGCCGAGCGGGTAACTGGTGTACCCGCCGCCACGATCCGGCGGGCAGCACGGGTGCTGGCGGCGGCTGCCCCGGTGCACGGTGGCGCGGGTGCGTTCATCCTGACGGGGCGTGGGGCCGAGCAGCACAGTAAGGGCACGGACACGGTGACCGCTTGTATCAACCTTGCGTTGGCGCTCGGGCTGCCTGGACGGGTGGGGAGTGGGTACGGGTGTATTACCGGGCAGGGGAACGGACAGGGTGGGCGGGAGCACGGGCAGAAGGCGGATCAGCTGCCTGGCTATCGGAGCATTGAGGACCTGGCCGCGCGTACGCATGTTGCTGAGGTCTGGGGTATTGCTGAGGAGGATTTGCCTCGGGCCGGGCAGAGTGCGGTTGAGCTGATCGACTCGCTCGGTACGGCGGGTGGGCCGCGGGCGTTGTTCGTACATGGCAGCAATCTGCTGGTGTCGGCGCCGAATCTCTCCTCGGTGCGGGACCGGCTGACCTCTCTGGAACTGCTGGTGGTGGCGGATGTGGTGCCGTCCGAGACTGCGTTGCTGGCGGACGTGGTGTTTCCCGTCACCCAGTGGGCTGAGGAGGACGGGACGATGACGTCGTTGGAGGGGCGGGTACTGCGGCGGCGGGCCGCGGTGGCTGCGCCGGGGGAGGTGCGGAGTGATCTGGCGGTGTTCGCGGGGATCGCCGAAAGGCTTGGTGTAGCGGGGTTTTCGACGGATCCGGCCGAGGTGTTCGAGGAGTTGCGGCGGGCGAGTGCGGGCGGGAAGGCCGACTACTCGGGGATCACCTGGGAGCGGCTGGACGCGGGCGAGGAGCTGTTCTGGCCGGTGCCGGCCGAGGGGCATCCGGGGACGCCGCGGTTGTTCGCCGACGGGTTCGCGACGCCGGACGGGCGGGCGCACGTCGTACCGGTCGACCACCGGCCGGTCGCGGATGACCTCAACGGAGACGCGCCGCTGTATCTGGTGACCGGGCGGTTGTTGCAGCACTACCAGAGCGGGGCGCAGACGCGGCGGGTGCCGGAGTTGGCGGCCGCCGAGCCGGAGGTGTTCGCGGAGATCCATCCGCGGGTGGCGGCGCAGCTTGGGATCGGTGATGGGCGTCCGGTGCGGTTGCGGACCGCGCGTGGGTCGATGGTGCTGCCCGCCCGGATCACGTCCGACGTACGGCCGGATACTGTTTTCGTACCGTTCCATTTCGGTGGGGCGGAGGCGGTCAACGAGCTCACGAACGACGCGTTGGACCCGGTGTCGCGGATGCCGGAGTTCAAGGCGTGCGCGGTGCGGCTGACGGCGGCCGAGCTCGGCGCTACGGGGGTGCCGGCATGAGGGTAGTGATCATCGGCGGCGGGATGGCGGGGCGGCGGCTGGCGGAGTTGTTGCCGTCGTACGACGTGACCGTGCTGGGGGACGAGCCGTCGTACAACCGGTCGCGGCTGACGGAGTACGTGGCCGGGCGGGCTGAGGTTGCTGTTGGCAACGAGCCTGTGGTAAGTGCGGTCGCCGTCGATCGGGTACGGCGGGTTGTTGTCGGGGATGACGGTGTGGAGTACGCGTACGACCGGGTGGTGTTCGCGACCGGGGCGGTGCCGGTGGTGCCTGCCGGGGTCGAGGGCGGGCTGGTGTTGCGGTCCGTGGAGGACGCGCGCGCGGTGGTCGCGGCGGCTGGTGCGGCGCGGCGGGCTGTTGTGGTCGGCGGTGGGGTGCTGGGCGTGGAGACCGCCTGTGCATTGCGGGAGCGCGGGGTCGCGGTCACGTTGGTCCACGACGGTGAAACCCTGCTGGACAAGACGATCCGCCCGTCCGCCGGTCGGCGGCTGACGCGGGCGGTACGCCGGCTCGGTGTGGAGGTGCTGCTCAACACACAGCTCGCCCGGACTCAGCTGAAGGACGACCGTTTCCACGCCTTGCAGCTGGAGAACGGCCGCCAGATTTTCGGCGACCTGCTCGTGGTCGCCTGCGGCGTCCAGCCGCGCACCGAACTGGCCACCGGCTTGACCGTCCGCACCGGCATCGTCGTAGACGAAACCTTCACCGCCCCGAATGACCCCACCACCCACGCCATCGGCGACTGCGCCGAACCGCCACACGGCGTGACAGGAACGGTCGCGTCCGCGTGGGAACACGCAGAACTCCTGGCGATCCACCTGCGCGCGGCCGCAGCCGCCCCCGCGGCGGGGGGTGTGTCGGCGGCGTCCCCGCACTCATCTGGAGTTGAGGTTGTGAGGGTTACTGCTGGTGGGTTGGACGTGCTTGTGATGGGGGACAAGGACGCGGTGGGGGAGGTGGTGCGTCTGGAGGATGAGGCGCGGTATGTGCGGGCCGTGCTGCGGGACGGGGTGGTGCGGGCTGCGGTGGTGGTGGGGGCTCCGGAGGTGGCCGCCGAGTTGGTGTTGCTGGCGGATCGGGGGACGCCCGTTGTGGCGGACGGGTTGCTTGGTGGGGCCAACGAAGTACCGAAGAAGCGGGTGCCGACCGTGTGCAGGTGCAACGGCGTCACCAGGGTCGCGATCGAGGCGGCCTGGCGTGGGGGTGCCGACAGTGTCGCCGGCATCGCCGCCACCACGCGGGCGACGACCGGGTGCGGGAGCTGCACCGGCGCCGTCGGCGAACTGCTCGACCGCTTCCGGCGCGGCGAGACCGAACCAGTCCCGAGCAGGAGGGCGACGATGGCAGAGCTGAACAAGGCCAAGCATGTGGTGGTGGTCGGCGGGGGGATGGTCGCGCACCGCCTGGTCGAGGCGCTCCGGCAGCGCGACACCGACGTCGAGTACCGGATCACCGTGTACGCCGAGGAGCCGCGGCTCCCGTACGACCGGGTCGCCCTCACCAGCTACTTCTCCGGCCGCGACCCGCACGACCTGTCGCTCGGCGACCCGGACCTGTGGGACGACCCGGCGGTGAACCTCCGCAAGGGCGTACGGATCACTGCGATCGACACCACCGCGAAGACCGTCACCACGGCCCGCGGCGAGCAGGTGGCGTACGACGAACTCGTCCTGGCGACCGGTTCGTCCGCCTTCGTCCCGCCGGTGAAGAACAACGACGCCCAGGGCTGTTTCGTCTACCGCACGATCGACGACGTCGCCGCCCTCCGCGTCTACGTCGAGCGCCTGAAGGCCGAAGGAAAACAGGTCAGCGGCGTCGTCGTAGGTGGCGGTCTCCTCGGCCTCGAAGCGGCCGGCGCGCTCCGGGCGCTGGGCGCGGCGACGAAGGTGGTCGAGTTCGCGCCGCGGCTGATGCCGTTGCAGGTCGACGAAGGCGGCGGTGCCGCGCTGTCCCGGTTGATCGCCGGTCTCGACGTCGAAGTACTCACCGAAACCGCCTGCCAGCGGGTGAAACTCACCTCCCAGGGTGCGGCCCGCGCGATGGCTGTTGCCGACGGCCCCGATCTGCCGGCGGACGTGGTGGTGTTCGCGACCGGCGTCCGCCCGCGCGACGAGCTCGGCCGGGAGGCCGGCCTGGAGATCGGCGAGCGCGGCGGCGTGGTCGTCGACGAGGCCTGCCGTACGTCGGTCCCGGGCGTCTGGGCGATCGGCGAGGTCGCGTGCATCGAGGGCCGCGTGTGGGGCCTGATCGCGCCCGGGTACACGATGGCCGAGATCGTCGCGGACCGGTTGCTCGGCGGCGCGGCGACGTTCCCCGGCGCCGACACGTCCACGAAGCTGAAGCTGCTCGGCGTCGACGTCGCGAGCTTCGGCGACGCCTTCGGTACGACGGAAGGCGCGCTGGACATCGTGTACGCCGACCCGGTGGCCGGTGTGTACAAGAAGCTCGTGCTGTCCGACGACGCCCGTACGCTGCTCGGCGGCATCCTGGTCGGCGACGCGTCGGCGTACTCCGGACTCCGCCCGATGGTCGGTCGCGAGCTCGGCGCCGACCCGGCCGCGTTCCTGCTCCCCGAAGGCGCCGCACCGGCTCAGCTCGAGCTGCCCGACGACGCACCGGTCTGCTCGTGCAACAACGTGTCCGCGGGCACGATCCGTTGTGCGGTGAAGGACGAGGGCTGCACCGACATCAAGTCCGTGTGCGGCAAGACCAAGGCCGGGACGTCGTGTGGATCCTGCCTGCCGATCGTCAAGAACCTCCTGAACACCGAGCTGACGAAGGCCGGCGTCGAGGTCAGCAAGGCGCTGTGCGAACACTTCGCGCTGTCTCGTGCCGAGCTGTTCGACGCGGTCCGCATTACCGAGCTGCGCACGTTCAGCGAGATCGTCGAGCGGCACGGCACCGGTCGAGGCTGCGACATCTGCAAGCCTGTGGTGGCGTCGATCCTGGCCAGCATCGACCCGGCCGGACACGTCCTGGACGGCGAGCGCGCGACGCTGCAGGACACCAACGACCACGTGATGGCGAACATGCAGAAGGACGGCACGTACTCCGTCGTACCGCGGATCCCCGGTGGCGAGATCACACCGGAGGGGCTGATCACGATCGGCGAGGTGGCGCGTGACTTCGGGCTGTACACGAAGATCACCGGTGGGCAGCGGGTCGACCTGTTCGGGGCCCGGATCGAGCAGTTGCCGGCGATCTGGAAGCGGCTGGTGGACGCGGGCTTCGAGTCCGGGCACGCGTACGGCAAGGCGTTGCGGACCGTGAAGTCGTGCGTCGGCTCGACCTGGTGCCGGTACGGCGTCCAGGACTCCGTCGGGATGGCGATCGCGCTGGAGCTCCGGTACCGCGGGCTGCGCTCGCCGCACAAGCTCAAGCTCGGCGTCTCCGGCTGTGCCCGCGAATGCGCCGAGGCGCGCGGCAAGGACGTCGGCGTGATCGCGACCGAGAAGGGCTGGAACCTGTACGTCGGCGGCAACGGCGGGATGACGCCCCGGCACGCGGAGCTGCTCGCCTCCGACCTGACCGACGAGGAGCTGTTCCGGACCGTGGACCGTTTCCTCATGTACTACATCCGGACCGGGGACCGCTTGCAGCGCACGGCGGTGTGGATGCGGGAGATCGGCCTCGACCAGGTACGGGACGTGGTCCTGAACGACAGCCTCGGCATCGCCGCCGACCTGGACGCCGCGATGGCGCGGCACGTCGACTCGTACGTCGACGAGTGGCGCGCGACGCTGGACGACCCGGACAAGCTCGCCCGGTTCGTGTCGTTCGTGAACGCACCCGACCAGCCCGACGCGGACCTGCGGTACGTCGTCGAGCGCAACCAGCCGCGTCCGGCCACCCCGGCCGAACGCGGGCAACTGGAGCCGGTGCTGCTGGCCGGCCCCCGATTGGAGGTACGCCGATGAGAATCTGCGCCTTCGACGTACTGTTGCCGGAGCGCGGCGTCGCCGCCCTGCTCGGCGACGTACAGATCGCGCTGTTCCGCACCCACGACGGGAAGGTGTTTGCCATCGGCAACCAGGACCCGTACAGCGGGGCGAACGTGATGTCGCGGGGCATCGTCGGCAGCCGCGGCGACGTACCGACGGTGGCGTCGCCGATGTTCAAGCAGGTCTTCGACCTGCGCACCGGCGGCTGCCTGGACGACCCGGACGTGTCGCTGCCGGTGTATCCGGTGGACGTCGTCGACGGCCAGGTCGTCGTCCGCGGCGGCGAGGAGACCGTACCAAACGGTTTGGTACGGTCGCGGTGAGCGTTCGGACCGGGCCGCTGAACGGCTGCGCGATCGCGGTCACCGCGCACCGGCGCGCGGAGGACCTGATCGCGTCGTTCGAGCGGCGCGGCGCGAAGGTGCTGCACGCGCCGACGCTGCAGATCGTGCCGGTCGCCGACGACCGCGCGCTGCTCGAGGCGACCCGGCGGGTGATCGCGAACCCGCCGCACGACGTGGTCGTCACCACCGCGGTCGGCTTCCGCGGGTGGGTCGAGGCGGCCGACACCGCGGGGCTCGCGGCGGAGCTGCTCGGCACGCTGGAGCAGGCGCGGATCCTGGCCCGCGGCCCGAAGGCGCGCGGCGCGATCCGGGCGGCCGGGCTGGTCGAGCACTGGTCGGCGCGGTCCGAGACCACGGCCGAGGTCGTCGAATGGCTCCGGGCGCAGGGCGTCGGCGGGCGGAAGATCGTCGTACAGCTGCACGGGCTGTCGGATCCCGCCCTGCAGGACGCGCTGCGGTCGGCGGGTGCCTCGGTGCGCGGACTGGAGGTTTACCGGTGGGGGCCGGCGCCGGATCCGGTGGTGGTCGAGCGGATGATCTCGCAGGTGTGCGGGGGGACCGTCGATGCCGTCGTCCACACGTCGGCGCCAGGTGCGCAGGCGATGCTGGATGCGGCGGCGCTGAACGGGCAGTACGACGAGTTGGTGGCGGCGCTGCGGACCGGGCGGGTGCTCAACGCGTGCGTGGGGCCGGTGACGGCGGGGCCATTCGTGGCGCTGGGGCTGGAGCCGTTGGTGCCTGACCGGTTCCGGTTGGGGGCGTTGATCCGGATCGTCACGGATCGGCTCACGGACGACAACCTGCGGTCGATCGAGACGGAGTTCGGTCAGTTGGTGATTCGCGGCGGGGCGGCGGTGCTGGACGGCGTCGTACTGCCGTTGGGTCCCGGGCCGCGGGCTGTGCTTGCCGCGTTGGTGGCCGCTGGTGGGGACGTGGTGTCGCGACCGGAGCTGCTGGCGGTGCTGCCAGGTGCGGAGGACGTGCACGCGGTGGAAGTCACCGTCAACCGCCTCCGCACCGCGATAGGCCGCCCCGAGCTCGTCCGCACGGTCGTCCGCCGCGGCTACCGCCTGGCCGTCGAGCCAGCCGGAGTCCCCACATGACGGACCTTGTCGCGGTTGCGCACGGAACGGCTGATCCTGCAGGGATTGCGGTTGTCCACGAGTTGGTGCGGCAGTTGGCGCGGCAGCGCCCGGGGCTTCCGGTCTCGCTCGGCTTCGTCGACCTCGTCACGCCCGCGCTGCCGGCGCTTGTCCACCGCATCACCAGGGACGTGGACGAGGCGGTCGTCGTACCGCTCCTCCTCAGCTCCGGCTACCACGTGTACGTCGACGTCGCCGCCGAGGCCCGGCGCTACCCGGGACGCGTCCACGCGGCCGCCGCCCTCGGGCCTGACCCCGTGCTCGTGGAAATCCTGGCCGACCGCCTCGGCGACCTCTCGAACGTCGACCAGATCGTCCTGGCCGCTGCAGGTTCGTCCGACCCGCGCGCCCACGCGGACTGCGATACCACCGCCGCCCTGCTCGCCCACCGCGTCGACCGCCCGGTCCACGTCGGGTACATCTCCGGCTCCGGCGACCGCCTCCCCGCCGTACTGGACCGAACACGCGGCCGCGTCGCGATCGCGACGTACCTCCTGGCCCCCGGCTTCTTCAACACCCTCGTCCACCGCCACGCCGGCCTCCGTCCAGTCACCCCGCCGCTGGCCCCCGATCCCCGCCTGGCAACTCTCGCCCTGCTCCGGTACGACGAAGCCACCGCGGCCGTCGGACAGGTACGGCACGACGACTGCCTGAGGGTGTGACAGTGCTTGCTTGTCGGGTGCCGGGGGAGCATCGTGGAGGGGTGAACGGGAGACCGAAGTGGGACGAGCTGAGCCCCGGGAAGCAGCGGCTGATCGTGGTCGGGGCGGTGGCTGAGACGGTGCTCAAGGCCGTCGCGCTGGCGGACCTGGCCCGCCGCCCGTCCGCTCAGGTACGGGGACCGAAGCCCGTGTGGGCGGTGTTCCTGACGGTGTTCAACTCGGTCGGCGCGGCACCGATCGCCTACTGGTTGTTCGGACGGCGCAAGGCCGACTAGCGTTCTTTGGGGGGCATGATGCCTGAGGCTGTCCACACGGTCCGGATCAACCGGCAACCGGCAGACGTGTTCGCGTACTTCGCCGACGGCGAGAACGACCCCCAGTGGCGCCCCGCCGTCAAGGAGATCACCCGCACCGGCCCGATCGGCCCCGGCATGACCTACCACCAGCGCATCACCGGCCCCGGCGGCCGCGCCATCCCGTCCGACTACCGCGTCACGGCGTACGAACCAGACACCCACCTGGCCTTCGAAGTAACCGCCGGCCCAGTCCGCCCCACCGGCGACTACCACTTCGCCCCCGTCGACGAAGGCACCGAAGTCACCTTCAAACTCTCAGCCGAACTGACCGGCCTGAAGAAACTCCTGATGACCAAACCCGTCCAACAATCCATGAACTCCGAAGTAGCCGCCCTCGACCGCGCAAAACAGATCCTGGAAAGCTGAAAGACGCCTTCTGACAGCTAGTCTGCACGGGTGGGGATCTATGACGACTTGCTGAAGGCGACCGGCGACCCGGAGAGCCTGGAGGGTGCTCGGGAGCAGATTCGGGCCTGGATCGTGCCTGGGTTCATGAGCCGCGCCGAGGTGATCGAAGCGGCGACGGAGTACGTCGAGGACGAGGAACTGCTGACGGGCCGACAGGTCGAGCAACTCGTCGACGAGCTGTGGCGTGCGCGGCTGGCTGAGCAGGAAGACTGGCCGGAGCGAACCGACGCCGACAGCGTCGCCGCGGCGTTCGCCGAACTCGACGCCGCGGGCGTCGTCGCGCGGATGAACTTCACCTGCTGCCAGACCTGCGGCTCCACTGAGATCCACGACGAGCGTCCGTCCGATCGCCCTTCCGTCGGCTACGTCTTCTTCCACTCCCAGGACGCCGAACGCCTCGCCGAGGACGCCGCGCACCTGCTCCTGGCGTACGGCGCGTTTGACGCCCCAGAGCCCGAATGGAACGACCGCGTCACCGCTGTCGGCCATCAAGTGGCTGGGGTGCTGCAGGCGCACGCCCTTCCGGTGACGTGGAGCGGCTCGTCGGAACAGCGCGTCCAGGTCGGCCCCCTCAGCTGGCGCCGCCGCCTGCCCGGCCTTGGCTGAGGTATGTGCGGCCTGGGCGGCGCAGCTCGACCAGTCGTTCGTCGAGATCGGCGAGATCGCGGCCGATGCGCGCACGTTCGATCGGCTGCGGCTGAACCGGATCGCGGACAGCTGGGACAACACCATCCGCTCCTTCGTCCGCGCTGCCTGCGCTCGGCGCCCTTGGGTTCGGACGGCCATCGCTCGCGACGGCACGGCGTACCGCAACTGGCGGTCGCAGCCTGTCGAACTGCCGCGCCTGACACCGGAGCTCGCCGAGGGGCTGTCCGCCCGGTTCAACCTGGCCTCGGCCGAGGTGTCCGGGCTGACGATCGAGCGCTCGGAGGACGGCTGGAATGCCGGATGTCGATCGTCACGGAGTGGACCGAGATCTCGTACGCCCTGCCCGACATCTACGTCCGGTGCTCCGGGGTCGAGGCGCTCCGGTTGGATGCCAGGGATCGCCACGGGATCGAGTTCTCCGGGGAGCGCGGGGCGCCCAGGATCTCGATCGGTGTCGGAGGGTACGTAGTTGGCCCGGAGATCAGGTTCTGGGTCGACCATCGCGCGTGGCCGCGGGGTGAGACGGGGCAGCTGGCGCCGACCGAGCGGTCGCGGTGGCCGGGGCCGATGCTGCGCGGGGCGGCGCTCGAGGCGGCGGACCTGCTACGCGCCGCGTTGCTGCTGACCCGGTCGGTGTGGGCGCTCAGCGAGACGCACCTGGTCCCGGTCCGGTCGTTCGCTCGGGTGTTCTCGGGCGCGGGATCGGACGTTCTCGCGGCCGGGTCCGCGGTACGTCGGGAGGCTGCGTTCCGGGGGCTGGTCGCGCGGTGGCGTGCGGCGGGTGGCGACGAGTTGGCGCCGTGGTTCGACGACCCGATGGGCTACCCGTTCTCGGAGTCGGACGAGGAGCCTGCGGCCGCCGCCGAGCTCATGATTGCCGGCTTCGAGCAGCAGTACCGGTCCCGGGTGGCGACGCTGGTCCACGCCTCGCCGGGTGAGCCCTGGACGCTCCGCCGGACTGCTGCCGAGGATCCGGCGCAGTTCTTTGTCGACCGCGCTGCGTTCGACTGCTCGCGAGGCGAGGCTGACCGCACGGGGCTGGTACGGCTCGAGCGGTAGGTCAGGGCTTGCCGTTGCGAAGAGCCTGTAGGTCGGTGTGGCAGCGGGCTTCTACTTCGGCTAGGTCTTGGAGGGTTTCTTCGATGTCGCGGCGGCGTTGTTCGAGTTCTTGGCGGCGGTGGGTGATTTGGTCGAGGAGGTAGACGAGTTGGCCTTCCTCGCCGGGTTCGGCGTCGTACATGTCGACGATCTTGGCGATCTCGTCGAGGGAGAAGCCGAGGCGTTTGCCGCGCAGGATGAGGGCGAGGCGGATGCGGTCGCGGGGGTGGTAGACGCGGGTGGTGCCGCGGCGTTCGGGGGTGAGCAGGCCGCGGTCCTCGTAGAAGCGGATCGTGCGCAGGGTGACGTCGTACTCGGCCGCCAGTTCCGCGATCGACCAGGTCTCGGGCACCCGGCTATTGTGCATGCTGCCTAGCGTGCTTTACGTTTACGTAAGCGTCAAGCACGAAGGAGTGCCGCATGTACGAGTTGTCCGCGGAGCATCAGGAGTTCCGGCGCAGCGTTCGTGACTTCGCCGAGGCGGAGATCGCGCCGCACGCGGCCGAGTGGGACCGGAAGCACTACTTTCCGGTCGAGGTCGTGCACAGGATGGGAAAGCTCGGGCTGTTCGGGCTGACGGCGCCGGAGGAGTACGGCGGGGCCGGCGGCGACTTCACCAGTCTGTGTGTGGCGATCGAGGAGATCTCCCGGGTCGACCAGTCGATGGGGATCACGCTGGAGGCCGCGGTCGGGCTCGGGATCAACCCGATCCTGACGTTCGGCACCGACGAGCAGAAGGCGACCTGGCTGCCGGACCTGGTCGCGGGCGACAAGCTGGCCGGGTTCGGGCTGACCGAGCCGGAGTCCGGGTCGGACGCCGGCGCGACCAAGACCCGCGCCGTGCTCGACAACGGCGAGTGGGTGATCGACGGCTCGAAGCAGTTCATCACGAACTCCGGCTCGTCCATCACGTCCGTCGTCACGGTCACCGCCCGCACCGGTGAGCGCGTGGACGGCAAGCCGGAGATCTCCACGATCATCGTTCCGGCCGGTACGCCGGGGTTCACCGCGGAGGCGGCGTACGACAAGCTCGGCTGGCACGCGTCCGACACGCACCCGCTGTCGTTCGTGAACTGCCGCGTCCCCGAGGCGAACCTGCTCGGCCGGCGCGGCAAGGGGTTCGGCCAGTTCCTCGCGACGCTCGACGACGGGCGGGTGGCGATCGGCGCGGTCGCGCTCGGCTGTATCCGGGCCTGCCTGGAGATGTCCACGCAGTACGCCGGTGAGCGGCAGACGTTCGGCGTACCGATCGGCCGCAAGCAAGGGGTCGCGTTCCAGATCGCCGACCTCAAGGTGATGGCCGACGCCGCCGCGCTGCTGGTCTACCGGGCGGCCGCGCTGAAGGACGCCGGCGCCCCGATGGCCGAGTTCAAGCAGGCCGCCGCCGTCGCGAAGCTGTACGCGACCGAGTCCGCGGTCACCGCGACCCGGATCGCGACCCAGGTCTTCGGCGGCTACGGCTTCATGGAGGAGTACCCGGTCACCCGGTTCTACCGCGACGCCAAGATCCTGGAGATCGGCGAGGGTACGTCGGAGGTCCAGCGGATGCTGATCGCCCGGGGCCTCGGGCTCCCGGTGGAATGATGGCCGCATGACCCACGATCACTGGACCGAGGTCAAGGTCGCCCGCGAGGCAACCCTGGCGCCGCCCGAGAAGGCGGCGGCGAAACTCAAGAGCCAGCACAAGCTGTACGTCCGCGACCGGATCGCGCTGCTCGTCGACGAGGGCAGCTTCGTCGAGGACGCGCAGCTCGCGAACGCGCTGAACCCGGGCCTGCCCGCGGACGGCGTGGTCACCGGCCGCGCGCTCGTCGACGGCCGGCCCGCGCTGCTGGTCGCCAACGACCCGACGGTCAAGGCCGGCTCGTGGGGCGCCCGGACGGTCGAGAAGATCGTCCGGGTCACCGAGGTCGCGCTCCGCGACGAGCTGCCGATCTTCTGGCTGATCGACTCGGCCGGCGCCCGGATCACCGACCAGGTCGAGCTGTTCCCGGGCCGCCGCGGCGCCGGGCGGATCTTCCACAACCAGGTCGCGCTGTCCGGCAAGGTGCCGCAGATCTGCTGCCTGTTCGGCCCGTCCGCGGCCGGTGGCGCGTACATCCCGGCGTTCTGCGACATCGTGATCATGGTCGACGGCAACGCGTCGATGTACCTCGGCTCGCCCCGGATGGCCGAGATGGTCGTCGGCGAGAAGGTGACGCTGGAGGAGATGGGCGGCGCCCGGATGCACACCAGCGTCTCCGGCTGCGGCGACCTGCTCGCGTCCGACGACACCGAGGCGATCGAGCTCGCCAAGCAGTACTTCTCCTACCTGCCGGGCTCGTGGCGCTCGCGGCCACCGTCGTACGACGCCTCGGACGCGGGCCGCGACTTCACCCGGGACCTGGTGCCGGCCGAGGAGAGCATCGGGTTCGACATCCACGACGTGATCGACGCGGTCCTCGACGCGGACACGTTCTTCGAGATCAAGCCGGCGTACGCGCCGGAGCTGGTGGTCGGGTTCGGGCTGCTCGCGGGGCAGGTGGTCGGGATCGTCGCGAACCAGCCGGCGGTGAAGGGCGGCGTACTGTTCGTCGACTCCGCCGACAAGGCCGCGCGGTTCATCTGGCTGTGCGACGCGTTCAACGTGCCGCTGGTGTACCTGTGCGACGTACCGGGGTTCATGATCGGCAGCGAAGTGGAGCGGGCCGGGATCATCCGGCACGGCGCGAAGATGATCACCGCGGTGTCCGAGGCGACCGTGCCGACGGTGTCGGTGATCGTCCGGAAGGCGTACGGCGCCGGGTTGTACGCGATGTGTGGGCCGGGCTTCTCGCCGGACGCCTGCATCGCGCTGCCGACGGCGAAGATCGCGGTGATGGGTCCGGAGGCGGCGATCAACGCCGTGTACTACAACAAGATCCAGGAGATCGCGGACGAGGGCGAACGGGTCGAGTACGTCGCGAAGCTCCGCGAGGAGTACGAGACCGACATCGACATCCTGCGGCTGGCCGCGGACCTGGTGATCGACGCGATCGTCGAGCCGGAGAACCTGCGCGCCGACCTGATCGCCCGGCTCGCCGCGGCCCAGTCCAAGGACCGGACGTTCTCGCACCGCAGGCACGGCGTACCGCCGGTGTAGATAGTGTCCGGAGCATGAGTGCAAACGATTTCGCGTTGAAGGTCCGGGCGCGTGAGCAGCTGGTGGGGTACTGGATCACGTTGGACTCGCCGGCCGCCGCCGAGCGGATCGGGCGGCTCGGGTACGACTACGTGGTGCTCGACGCGCAGCACGGGCTGATCGGGTACCAGGGCCTGGTGACCGGGCTGCTCGCGATCGACGCGGGGTCGTCGATCGGGCCGCGGCCGTCGGTCGGGCTGGTCCGGGTGGAGGCGAACGACCCGACGCCGATCGGGCGCGCGCTGGACGCCGGGGCGATCGGGGTGATCGTGCCGCTGATCGACACCGCGGCGGACGTGGCACGGGCGGTCCGGGCGGCGAAGTACCCGCCGGCCGGGGCGCGGTCGTTCGGGCCGATGCGGGCCGCACTGCGGATCGGTCCGGTGCCGGCGGACAGCAACGACGCGACCGTCGTACTGGCGATGATCGAGACGGCGCTGGGGCTGGAGAACGTCGCGGAGATCTGCGCGACGCCCGGTCTGGACGGCGTGTACGTCGGGCCGTCGGACCTGAGCCTCGCCCTGGGCGCGCGGTTCCCGGGGGACCCCGACGTGGACGGGCCGTTCGAGGAGGCGCTCGAGCTGATCGCGCGGACGGCCCGCGAGGCAGGTGTCGCGGCCGGCATCCACACCTTCGACGGCGAGTCGGCCAAGCGGCGCCTGGCCCAGGGGTACACCTTCGCCACGGTGGCGTCCGACCTCAGCCACCTCGAGGCGATCGCCGCGGCACACCTGGAGACGGCCCGGTCGTAGCAGGCGGATCTCCACGCCATCACAATCCACCAAACCCTGGCGGTTCCCGCTCACGGCCGCGGCGAAGCCGCGATTGTGATGGCCTGGCGATCCGCCGGTCGCGGCGATCGGCTGCCTGCGCGGGTGAGTGGGGCAGGTTCGGAACACCTCGGTGGCTTCTCGGGTTAAGTTCTGACAGAGCACATCGAGGAGGGCGGGATGAGGGCACCCGAGCGCGGCGCGTTGCCGCTGGGGCTGGCGGCGACGCTCGGGCGGGCGTACGGGCGGCTGACCGAGACCGTGCAGGGGCTGAACGACGCGGACTTCGCGCGTGAGACCCGCTGCCCGGGGATGCCCGTCGGTCCGCTGCTGGTCCATCTGCTGTACGACGCCGAGCGGGCGCTGACGGCGTTCGCCAGCCCGGCCGTGGCCGAGCCGGACCGGGACTTCGTCAGCTACTGGACCGACGTACCACAGCAGGGCGACACGAGTTTCGTGCGGACCGTCGCATCGGCGTACCGGAAGCCTGCGATGCTCGTGCAGCACTGGCGGGAGCTGTCCGAGGCGGCCGTCCGCGCGGCGTCCGTCGGGCTGGCGACGAAGGGCCACCGGGTGGAGACCCAGGGCCACGTCCTGCGCGCCACCGACTTCGTCGCCACATTGGTGCTTGAGGCAACGGTCCATCATCTCGACCTGACCGTCGGCCTGCCGGCCGCGCCGGAGCCGGACCCCGAGGCGCTGCAGGTCACCGCGCGCACGCTGGACGGGCTGTTCGGCCCGGAGGCGTGGGACGTGATCGCCTGGGACACGACGACGTACGTGCTGAAGGCCACCGGCCGGGTGCCGTTGGACGAGTCCGACCACGACATGCTCGGCCCGCACGCCAAGCGCCTCCCGCTGCTCGGTTAGAACACTCCGTCGAACGGGTCCTCGAGGTCGCTCCAGTCGAGGCTGGCGAGCTCGGACTCGGTGAGCAGGCAGGCGTCGAGGACGGCCTGCAGCCGGGCCGGGTCGAGGCCCATGCCGGTGGCGACCACCGTGCATTCGGCCAGGTGCTCGGTGTCCGACCATTCGCCGAGCATCCCGAGCGACGCGCTGTAGCCGGCCGACTCCCAGCGCACCCGCTGCGTCGGGCGGTTCGCCAGCCAGACCACGCCGCGGCTGCGGACGACGCCGTCGACGATGTCCTCGAGCGCGTCGTTCAGCCGGGCCGGATGCAGCGGCCGCGTCGACCGCCACAGCACCGTCGTCACGCCGTCGTCGCTCGGCTGCACCCGGTCCGACGTCGCCAGCTCACCGGCCCACGCCTCGGCGGCGTCGAAGTCGAACCGCCCGGTCCGCGCGACCGGACCGTCCGGTACGCCGGAAGCGCCCGCCGTCACGACCTCCGTCCGCGGGTTCAGATGCCCGAGCAGATGCTCCAGCCGTTCGGGCGCCGTACTGCGATGCGCGTTCGCCAGCACGCACACGTCGGCGTACTCGATCTGGCGGGCGGTCAGCTCCGCGACGTTGCGCCGATCCGGCAGCCCGAGCGCCAGGCCGCGCTCGGCGAGCAACTCGTCGCCGGAGAGTTGCGCGACCAGCAGTACGGCGTCAACCACGCAGGTGACCGTGTCGACGACGATCTCCGGCAGCACGGAGACGAGCGTGCTGACCAGCGGCCGCGCCTCCATCGCCGGCGGCGCCGAGAGCACGATGTGGTCCCAGTGCGCGCGCTCGACGAGCGTCTCCAGCAACGGCACCAGCGACTCGATCAGTTGGCACGCCCCGCAGTCGTCGCCGACGCTGAACTCACCCGCGTCGATCGGCCCGGACCGGTCACGCACTTGCCAGGCCAGCACGCCGCGACCGGGGAGCTCGTCCTGGTCCACCTCCACGACCACGGTGGTCGCGTCGGTCATCGCCTCCAGGACAGGCTCCCGCAGGGTCGCGGAAAGCCCCACCAACAAGGACAACGGAGTCTTCGCTCGGGCGGTCATGGACACATTATATGAAAACGGTTTTCATCAGTCCATCGGTACGGCGTGTCCGAAAACAACAGGCCGCGGGCCGCGATCTTCTGGTAGGCAAGGAACATGGCGATCGAGATCGGGAAGTTCACGGGCGAGTGGGCCGAGTTGCTGGAGCTGCTGGACATGGCGTTCTCCGCGCCGTGGACGGACGAGCAGTACGAGTCCGAGCGGGGAATTTGGGAGCAGGAGCGGAGCATCGTCGCGAGTGAGGACGGTCAGCTGGTCGGGCATACCGGGACGTTCTCGCAGCTGATGACGGTGCCGGGTGGGCAGTTGCCGTCCGCGGGCGTGACGATGGTGGGCGTACGGCCGACGCACCGGCGGCGCGGGATCCTGCGGGACCTGATGCGCGCGCAGCTGACCGACGTACACGAGGCAGGCGAGCCGCTGGCGACGCTGACCGCGAGCGAGCCGGTGATCTACCCGCGGTTCGGGTACGGGCTGGCGTCCGACCACCAGGAGATCGTCGTACCGAAGGCGTCCCGTGGGCTGCGCCCGGTGGCGGGCATCGACGACGTACGGATCCGGTACGTCGACGCGCACGAGAGCCTGGCGCGCTGCGCGGAGCTGCGGAACAAGCTCGCGCTCGAGCGGCCCGGGATGTTCCAGCACAACGAGAAGTGGCAGCAGTACACGATCAGCCCGACCGTGGTCAGCGACATCGCGAACGCATCGAGGATCCGGTGCGTCGTCGCCGAGCGGGACGGTGAGCTCGTCGGCTACGCGCACTACCGGACGAAGCGCGCGCAGAAGGGGTACGTCGACGTACTGCGGGTGCACGCTGTCGACTTGGCGGCGCACGCCGCGCTCTGGCGCTACCTGCTCGAGCCGGACCTGCTCAGCGAGACGCACTGCGAGCTGCTCGCGTCGGACGACCCGCTGCTGGACCTGCTGCTCGACCCGCGGGCGCCGGGCGCGATCACCCGGGACGGGCTGTGGCTGCGGCCGGTCGACGTCGGCCGCGCGCTGGCAGGGCGGACGTACGCGCGGGACCTCGACGTGGTGATCGAGGTGGTCGACGAGTTCCTGCCGTGGAACGCGGGCCGCTGGTACCTGTCCGGCGGTACGGACGGCGCGTCCTGCGAGCAGGTGCAGCGGGACGCCGACCTCACGCTCGACGTACGCGATCTGGGTGCTGTGTACCTCGGCCGGCCGTCACTCGAACGACTCGGCCGTGCGGGCCTGGTCGCCGAACACACCCCGGGCGCACTGGCCGCAACCTCGCAAGCGTTTTCCACAACCTGGCTTCCGTTCCTCGACACGGGCTTCTGAAGGGGTAACCTGCCCAGATGCAGACGCAGCGTAGGGGTGCGCTCGCGGCGGCTGTCGTGGTGTTCGTAGGGATCGTGGTGGCGGGGTTCGTCGTGCTGGCGTCGGCGAGCGGGCCGGTGCGTCCGGTCAGTCAGAGCACGCTGAAGTCCAGCCCGCGTCCGCTGCCGACCCGGATCGTCACCCAGACGCCGCCGTCCCAGGGCACGCCGTCGCCGCGGATGCTGCCGCAGCACGAGACACCCGGATGGCTGCTCGGACTCTGGCAGGCGATCGTGTACCTGATCATCGCGGCGGTGCTGGTGTTCATCGTGCTGGTGATCGTCCGCGTGGTCCGCCGGATCCGGTTGCCGAAGGCGGAGCCCGCGGACGAGAACTGGGAGCGGGTCAAGGCCGAGCGGCTGGCCGAGGCGGTCGACACCGGTCTCGCGCAGATCGACAGCGGTACGGCGTCCGACGCGGTGATCGCGTGCTGGGTCGCGCTCGAGGAGGCGGCCGCGTCGGCGGGCGCGGCGCGGGAACCGTCGGAGACACCGGCCGAGTTCACCGTCCGGGTGCTCGGCGTCGGCGGGATCTCCGAGCCGGAGCTGATCCGGCTCGGGCGGCTGTACCGCGAGGCGCGGTACTCCACCCACGGCTCGACCGAGGAGGCCCGCACGACCGCCCGCGCCGCCCTGCTCCGGCTCCGCGAAGAACTCGCCCACGCTCCGAGCGACCCCGCGGAGGCCCCGTGACCTACCGCTGGTCTGCGCTGGAGGAGAAAGGTCCGCCGCCCGAGGTCAAGAAGCGGCGGCTGCCGAACAAGATGCTGATCCAGCACCTCGGCATCGCCGTGCTGGCGAGCCTGATCCTCGTCGGGATCTTCGGCGCCGCGGGGATGGCGCCCCGCCCGCTGTGGTTCGTGGTGGCGGCGCTCGGCGTCGGGCTGGTCACGCTCGCGATCCGCCTGCTGATGCCGGAGGTCGTAGAGACCAGCTGGCCCGGCCGGCACGACGACCGGCTGGCCGCGCTCCGGATCCGGAACAGCGACAACCGGACCCAGTTCCTCGCCACCTGGCTGCAGGAGTCGAGCCGCGAACGGCGGGCCGGTGAAGGCTCGCAGACCTTCGCCCGCCGGATCCGCCCGCTGCTGCTCGAGCTGGCCACCGACCGCCTGGTGCACCGGCACGGCATCGACCCCGGGCTCGAGCCGGACCGGGCCCGCGAGTTGCTCGGCGACCGGCTCTGGGTGCTGATCACCGGCGACGACAAACGCACCGCGTCCCTCGACGAGATCGAGGGCGCGATCCACACCATCGAGAACCTGTGAGGGATAGTGACTGAGGAGCTGACGCTCGGAGAGGTTTCCGCGCTGAGCCGGCAGGTGCTGGACCGGGTCGGCCAGGCTGTGGTCGGCAAGGGCGAGGCGCTCGAGCTGGTGCTGGCGGGCATTCTGGCCGGCGGGCACGTGCTGCTCGAGGACTACCCGGGCCTGGCGAAGACGCTGGCCGCGCGGTCGTTCGCGCAGGCGCTCGGGCTGGAGTTCCGGCGGGTGCAGTTCACGCCGGACCTGCTGCCGTCGGACGTGACCGGCGCGTTCGTGTACGACCAGAAGGAGTCCGAGTTCGTCTTCCGGCCGGGCCCGATCTTCACCGGCCTGCTGCTCGCCGACGAGATCAACCGGACGCCGCCGAAGACGCAGGCCGCGCTGCTGGAGTCGATGCAGGAGCACCAGGTCACCGTCGAGGGCCAGACGTTCCCGCTGCCGACGCCGTTCCACGTGCTCGCGACCGCGAACCCGGTGGAGTACGAGGGCACGTACCCGCTGCCCGAGGCGCAGCTCGACCGGTTCATGCTCCGGATCGGCTTCGGGTATCCGAGCCCGGCGGAGGAGTGGGAGGTACTGCGCCGCCGGATGAGCCGCCGTCGCGAGGACCAGTCCGTCGACGCGGTCACCGACGCGGCGGGGCTGCTCGCCGCGCAACAGGCCGTCGAGACCGTGACGGTCGACGACACGGTCGGCCAGTACTGCGTGGACCTCGCGACCGCGACCCGTCGTGACTCGCAGGTCCTGGTCGGGGCATCGCCGCGTGGATCGTTGGCGCTGCTGCTGACGGCACGCGCGTACGCTGTGATCCAGGGCCGGGACTACGTCGTACCGGAGGACGTGAAGGCGGTCGCCGTGGCCGCGCTGGCGCACCGGATCACCGTACGGCCGGAGCTCTGGCTGCACGAGGTGACCGGCGCGACCGTCGTACGGACCGTGCTGGGATCGGTGCCCGCGCCGCCCACCGTCGCCGTAGTGCGATGAGGTGGCGTCCTACCCACGCGCAGATCCGGGCGGTCTGTGTCGCCGCGGTGCTGCTCGGTGTCGCGGTGCTGCTGCGGCGTCCCGACGCGGCCGTGTTCGGGTTGCCGATCGCGTTCCTGGCCGGCTGGGGGCGGTATTTCCGGCCGCACGCGAGCCCCGACGTCCACACCGAGCTGGACGCGGAGGTGCTGTTCGAAGGGCAGGGTACGACGTACCGGCTGCGGGTCCCGGAGGACGTTGATCCGGACATCGACCTGGTGGTGGCGGCGCTGCCGCGGACGTTGTGGTTCCGGTACGACCCCCCGCAAGCCGCGATCGCGGAACCCGTCGCGAACGGCGAGGTGACGCTGGAGGTCGGCGTCCGGTCGAAGCGCTGGGGGCTGCGGTCGTTGGAGCGGCCAACGGTGACCGCGACGTCGGTGCTCGGGGCGTACCGGGTGCAGGTGACCTCGGCGGAGCCGCAGGCGGTGACGACGCTGCCGTTGCGGGAAGGGTTCGAGGCGGTGGACGCCGTACCGCGGCCGGCCGGGCTGGTCGGGCTGCACCGGTCGCGGCGGCCGGGCGAGGGGACGGAGCTGTCCGGCGTACGGCCGTTCCGGACCGGTGACCGGTTGCGCCGGATCAACTGGGCGGTGTCGGCGCGGACGCAGGAGCTGCACGTCACGTCGACCTGGTCGGACCGGGACACCGAGGTCGTGATCATGGTCGACACCGGCGGCGAGATCGGGATCAGCGAAGGGATCGACGGGCGGTCGTCGAGCCTGGACACCGCCGTCCGGGCGGCCGCCGCGATCGCCGAGCACTACCTGCGCAACGGCGACCGGGTGCGGCTGATCGACACCGGCAGCCTGTTCCGCGGCGTCCGGTCCGGCAGCGGGCGTGGTCATCTGCGGCGGATCCTGGACACCCTGGTGCACGCGGACCGGCGCGGCCGGCAGCAGGACGAGGAACAGCTCGCCCGGCGGAACCGGGTGCGCTCGGACAGCCTCGTCCTGGTGCTCAGCCCGCTGCTGCGCCAGACCATGCTCGGCTACATCGTCACGCTCGTGCACTCCGGCTGCACGGTGATCGCGATCGACACGCTGCCGCCGGACGTCGCGTCGATCATCGACGTCGACGCCCACGACATACGGTCCTGGCCGCTCGCGTGGCGCCTGCGGCTGCTCGAACGGCGACGCGACCTCGACCGGCTCAGCGACCTCGGCGTACCGACCGTTCCGTGGCAGGGGTCCGGGACGCTGGACGAGGTACTGCGGGACGCCGCGCGACTGTCGGCCGCACCGAGGATCCGCTCATGAGTGCGGACGAGCGGATCAGCCTCTGGCTCGCGCAACTGCGCGCGGCCGGACGTACCGTGCTGCTCACTCGGTTGGTGATCGCGCTGACCGGGGCGATTGCCTTGGTAGTGCCGGCGGTGCAACCGTGGGACCAGCTGGACATCGTTCCGTACGTCGGCGTACCGCTACTGCTCCTCGCCGTCGTCGTACCGGACTCGTTCGCCGGGCTGACGTTCATGCTGGTGATCGCGCTCGGCTGGCTGATGCGCGCACCGGCCACGGTCAGCTGGAGCCTGGTCCTCACCGCGGCCGCCCTAGTGATCCTGCACCTGGCGTCCGCGTTCGCCGCCCAGCTCCCGTCGTACGCCCGCGTCCACCGCTCCGCCCTGCAACGCTGGTGGTTGCCCGCGGCAACAGCCGTCGTGCTGACCGGGCTGATCGCCGGCATCGCCGCGCTCATCCACCACGCCAACCTCTCCGGCTCGCTCGCCGTCACGTCCGCCGCCATCGCCCTGACCGCCGCCACCATCTGGCTCACCGCCGGCCAGAAACTCAACCGCGACTAGTCGAAGGTCCGCGCGAGCTCGGCTGCCCAGGGCATCGGGATCGAGTCGGGGCCGAGGACCTGCATGGCGGACATGACGGTCATCAGCATGCCCGCGGAGAGGAACTCGCGGGCCTGTTGTGGGGTGGCGCCGGTGAGGTCGCGGATCAGCGTGTAGATGCTGCCGAAGCGTTCGCGGACGCAGTCGCCGATGGCAGGGTCGCCGCTGGCGGAGAAGCCGTGCAGGAGGACCAGCAGGAGTTCGCGTTCGGCCAGCAGGCGTCCGTAGTTGCGGCCCAGCGCGCCCAACTCCGGTGAGTCGGCGGCGGCCTCGCGGAAGATCTCCTCGATCCGGTCGCACACCGAACGGACTGCGGCCAGGAACAGCTGCTGCTTGGTCCCGAACAGCCGGATCACATACGGCTGGGAGACCCCCGCCAGCCGGGCGATCTCGTCGGTCTTGGTGCCTTCGTACCCGGACGCGGCGAACGCCCGCACCGCCGCCCGCAGGACCTCGTCGCCGCGTTCCTTCGCCGTCAGCCGCACCTTCGGAGTCACCCGTTCCCCTCTCGTCGGTTGACATGTTATCAGTCAATGCATACTCTCGTGATCAAGCTTGTTATCAGTCAATTACAACAAGGGGTACGAGATGACATCGACCGCTCTCGGTGAGAGGCAAGAGGTGCGAACGGCCCGCGGGTTCGGTTGGGTGCTCGCGGCGGTGGGGATCCCGACGTTCATGGTCACGCTGGACAACCTGGTGGTGACCAACGCACTCCCGGTGATCAAGCACGAACTGAACGCGTCGCTGTCCGACCTTCAGTGGTTCGTGAACGCCTACACGCTGGCGTTCGCCGCGTTGCTGCTGACCGCGGCCGCCATCGGCGACCGGCTCGGCCGGCGGCGGATGTTCCTGGCCGGGATCACGCTGTTCACGCTGGCGTCGGCGGTCTGCGCGCTGGCCACCGAGCCGTGGATGCTGACCGGCGCGCGGGCGATCCAGGGCATCGGCGCCGCGGCCGTGATGCCGCTGTCGCTGACGTTGCTCGCGGACGCCGTACCGGAGCGGCAGCGCAGTGCCGCGATCGGCATCTGGGGCGGCATCTCCGGACTCGGCGTGGCCGTCGGCCCGGTCGTCGGCGGCGCGGTCGTGGACGGCCTGAACTGGCAGTGGATCTTCTGGCTGAACGTCCCGGTCGGCGTCGTCGCCGTACTGCTCGCGGCCCGCGTCCTGACCGAGTCCACCGGTACGTCGCGACGCCTCGACCCGCTCGGGCTGGTCCTGGCGACGGCCGGCGTACTGTCCGTCGTCTGGGGCGTCGTGCACGGAGCCGACGACGGATGGACCTCGGCCGGCGTCCTCGGCACGTTGATCGCGGGTGGCGTCCTGCTCGCGGCGTTCCTCGGCTGGGAGCGTCGTACGGCGGCCCCGATGCTGCCGCTGCGGTTGTTCTCGGTGCGGGCGTTCAGCGTGGTGAACGTCCTGGCGTTCACGTTCGCGGTCGGGGTGTTCGGGTCGGTGTTCCTGCTGGCGCAGTACTTCCAGGTCGTGCAGGGGTTCACGCCGTTCCAGTCCGGCGTACGGACGTTGCCGTGGACCGCGGCGCCGCTCGTGGTCGCGCCGATCGCGGGCCTGATCGTCGACCGGGTCGGCGCGCGGACGCTGATCGTGACCGGGCAGTTCCTGCTCGCGACGGCGCTTGGCTGGATCGCACTGATCACCACGGCGACCACGCAGTACGGCGACATGGTGGCGCCGTTCGTGCTGGCCGGGGTCGGCATGGGGCTGACGTTCGCGCCGTCGGCGAGCGTGGTGATGGACAGCGCGTCCGAGGCGGACCGGGGCGTGGCCTCCGGGACGAACAACACCATCCGCGAGGTCGGGGTCGCGATGGGGGTCGCCGTACTCGCGTCGGTGTTCGCGTCGGCCGGTTCGTACGGGTCGCCGGCGCAGTACGTCGACGGGCTCGTCCCCGCGGTCTGGACCGGCGCCGCGGTGGTCGCGGCCGGTGCGGTCATCGGCCTCCTGCTCCCGGGCCGCCGGCGTTCTACAGTGTGACCGTGCTCGACGCAGACGACGTACGACGGATCGCGCTGTCCTTCCCGGAGACCGTGGAGAAGCAGCGCTGGGGGCACCCGACGTTCGACGTCGCGGGGCGGATGTTCGTCACGGTCCCGGACGACCGGTCGTCGTTCGCGGTCCGCTGCCCGCGGCTGGAGCGGGACGAGCTGATCGCCGCGGAGCCGGAGAAGTTCTGGGTGCCGAAACACGAAGCGGGCTCGAACTGGGTTCGAGCCCGCCTCGCCGCGCTGGAGGATGCCGGCGAGCTGCACGACATCCTGCTCGACTCCTGGCAGCAGGTAGCGCCGCCGGAGCTGTCAGCTGACGTTCGCCGGTGACGCCGAGAATGTGTTGCAGCTGGCCGGGTTCCCGGTCTTGAACGACTGGCCCATGAACCGGCCCTGACTGGCCACGCTGCCGTGGTCGCCTTCCTCGGGCTTGTCGCCGGCGGTGACGACGTACTTGTTCCAGACGTACAGCATGTTGCCGTTGATCGGGTAGCTGGCCTTGTTCACCGCCAGGAACACGCCGGCGAAGCAGTTCGCCTGCAGCTCCATCCGCCGGGTCATCCGGGTCTGGCCGGCGTAGTCGGTCTGCTCGTACCGCAGCTTGCTGGCGGCCTGCAGGATGCCGGTCATGTTCTGTACGCCGTGCCCGAACTCGTGGGCGATCGACCGGGTGTACCACATCCGCGCGTACGCCTGCGCGATCGGATCACCGGGGTACTCGGTGTAGGCCTGCACGAACACGTCGACCTTCATGTACAGGATGTTGTTCGCCGAGCAGTAGAACGGCACGTTGATCGCGCCGTCACCGCACGGGTTCGTCACCGTCGTCCCGGACCAGAACGCCATCGTCGGCGACTCGAACGTGTACCCGGCCTTCTCGACCAGCGGCTTCCAGGACTTGTCCAGGCACGGCTTGACCGCGGTCCAGTAGGCGGCCGCGTTCTTCGCGTTCGTCGGCCGGACCTTCGGCTCCGTGCAGCCCACCGACGCCATCTGGCCGACGGTGTAGATCGCGTTCTTCGCGACGATGGTCGCGTTGGACGCCTGCGTGGGTGACCCGGTCGAGGTCGAGGTCGGCCGCCCGGTCGGGGAGGCGGTCGGCTTCGGGGTGTAGCGGCTGGGCGTCACCGGCGGCGTGGTGACGTCGTGGGACGCCTGCCGCAGCAGGCTGATCAGCGTTCCGCCGACGATGCCCACGGCCACCAGCGCGAGGATCGCGATCAGCGGGGCCTTGGACTTCTTCCGCCGCGGCGGCTGCCAGCCGGGCCCCGGGCCGGGCCCGAGGTTCGGTCCCCAGCCGAAGCCGGGGCCCTGCTGCGGCTGTCCGTACTGCGGCGTGTACTGCGGAGCGCCGTACTGCGGCGGCTGTCCGTACTGACCCGGCTGTCCGTATTGACCCGGCGGTCCGTACTGGCCCGGCGGCGGAGGCGGCGGGCCTGGCTGCTGGTACTGCGGGTTCTGCTGGTACGGCGGGTTCTGGCCCGGCGGCCCATAGGGTGGCTGGCTCAACGCGCCGTTCCTCTCGTCCCTCGTGCAGGCAGTGCGACCGCCACAGTATCCGCCGGTAAACGGGTCAGTTCGAGCGACCCCTGACGGGTAGGGTCGGCCTGTGAGCACACCGAACAGCCCGATCGACCAGCTGGCCGAGCGGCACCTCGAGCAGGACGTCGTACTCGACCCGATCGGCGCCACCGAGATGGGCATCGCCGGCCACGACCACGAGCTGCCGGACTTCACCCCGGACGGGTTCGCCGCCCGGATCGACCTGACCCGGCGGTCGCTCGCCGAGGCCCGCGCGCTCGAGCCGTCGAGCCCGCGCGAGGAGGTCGCCAAGGACGCGTTCGTGGAGCGGTTCGGGCTGCAGCTCGAGACGTACGAGGCCGGCGTACCGCAGCACCAGCTGAACGCGATCTCGTCGGTGCCGGCCGCGCTCCGGCAGGTGTTCGACCTGATGCCGACGGCAACCCAGCAGGACTGGGAGGTGGTCGCGATCCGGCTGAACCAGATCGGTACGACGCTCGACGGGTACCGCGACACGCTGCTCGAGCAGGCCGACCAGGGCCGGGTGTCCGCGGTCCGCCAAGTGACCGGCCTGGCCGACCGGATCGCCAGCTGGACCGGTGCCGACGGCGACGACTTCTTCGCCGGCCTCGCCGCGCAGGCGCCGTCCGGTCCCGTCAAGCCGACGGTCGAGGCCGCGGCCGCCTCGGCGCGGAAGGCGTTCGAGCAGTTCGGCGCCTGGCTGACCGCCGAGCTCGCGCCGCGGGCGCCGGAGCGGGACGCCTGCGGGCGTGAGGTGTACGAGCTGGCCTCGCGCAACTTCCTCGGCGCGAAGGTCGACCTCGAGGAGACGTACGCGTGGGGCTGGCAGGAGCTGGCCCGGATCGAGAACGACATGCAGGACATCGCCGCCGGGCTGAACGGCGGCGAGCGCAACATCGAGGCCACCGCCGCGCTGCTGGACAACGACCCGGCGCGGACCATCCAGGGCAAGGACGCGTTCCGGGACTGGATGCAGCAGCTGTCCGACGCGGCCGTCGCGGAGCTCGGCGGCACGCACTTCGACATCGCCGACGAGATCCGCACGCTGCAGTGCATGATCGCGCCGACCTCGGACGGCTCGATCTACTACACGCAGCCGAGCGAGGACCTGACCACCCGGCCGGGCCGGATGTGGTGGGCGGTGCCGAACGGCGTCGAGAAGTTCGCCACCTGGCGCGAGGTCACCACCGTCTACCACGAGGGCGTGCCGGGGCATCACCTCCAGGTCGCGCAGACCATGCTGCGGACCGACCTGCTGAACCGCTGGCAGCGGATCGCCTGCTGGGTCTCCGGGCACGGCGAGGGCTGGGCGCTGTACGCCGAGCGGCTGATGGAGGAGCTCGGGTACCTCGAGGACGCCGGTGCCCGGTTCGGGATGCTGGACGCGCAGGGCTTCCGGGCCGCGCGGGTGATCGTCGACATCGGCATGCACCTGGAGCTGGAGGTGCCGCGGGACAACCCGTTCGGCTGGCGGCCTGGAGAGCGCTGGAACGCCGCGCTCGGGTTCGAGTTCCTGCGCGCGCACTGCCGGATGGAGACCGAGTTCCTGCAGGCCGAGCTGAACCGGTACCTCGGCTGGCCGGGACAGGCCCCGTCGTACAAGGTCGGCGAGCGGATGTGGCTGCAGGCGCGCGAGGAGGCCAAGCAGCGCAAGGGTGCCGCGTTCGACCTGCGTGAGTTCCACCGGGACGCGCTGAACCTCGGGTCGATCGGCCTCGACCCGCTGCGCCGGGCGCTGGCGAAGCTGTGAGCATCCGGTTCGTGCTGGCGTCGGCCTCGCCGGCCCGGCTGAAGACGCTGCGCAGCGCGGGGATCGAGCCGGAGGTGATCGTCTCCGGTGTCGACGAGGACCACATCACCGCGGAGAACCCGGGCGAACTCGCACGCCTGCTCGCGACGCTGAAGGCGCGTGCGGTGGTCGCCGGGCTGACCGACCACGCGACGGTGCTCGGGTGCGACTCGGTGCTGGAGTTCGACGGTACGCCGTACGGGAAGCCCGAGACGCCGGAGGTGGCCCGCGAGCGCTGGCGGATGATGCGCGGGCGGAGCGGCGTACTGCACACCGGGCACTGCCTGATCGACACGACGTCCAAGCAGGAGCTGCGCGAACTGTCCTCGACGACGGTCCGGTTCGCGGACCTCACCGACGAGGAGATCGACGCGTACGTCGCCACCGGCGAACCGCTCGTGGTGGCCGGCGCGTTCACCGTCGACGGCCTCGGCGGACCGTTCGTGACCGCGATCGAGGGCGACTACCACAACGTCGTCGGCCTCTCCCTGCCACTGCTCCGCGAACTCCTGATCCAGGTAGGCATCTCCTGGCCGGCCCTCTGGAACGCCCAGCAGCCCTACACGTACGACGAATCCGTCGCCTCCACCTACGACGAAACCCGAGGCGGAACCACACGCGCCCAGGCCGCGGCGTACGCGATCGACGAGCTGCTGCCGAAGGGCAGCCGCGTGCTGGAACTTGCTGTGGGGACTGGGATTGTCGGCGCTGAGCTTGTTGCTCTTGGCAACCTGGTGCACGGGTTCGACCTGTCCACCGCGATGCTGAGGCGTGCGAACGTCCGCCTGCCGGGGCACGTCGCCGCCGCGGACGCCGCCCGACTGCCGGTCGCCGACCGCCGGTGCGACGCCGTCGTCGCGGTCTGGCTCCTGCATCTGCTCGACGACAGCGAACCGGTGATCGCCGAGGTCGCCCGCGTGCTGCGCACCGACGGCGTCTTCATCACCACCACCGAGAAGTCCGACGCCAGCCGGTACGCCGACACCCGCGGCCCCGACGGCACCCGCTCCCAGGACTCCCTCGCCCACCTGACCGCGGTCGCCGCCCGCCACGGCCTCGTCCTCGACGGCGCCACCGCCTTCCCCGGCCCGGTCCGCAACACCGGCAACGCCCCGACGTACCCCGTGGTCCGCTTCCGCCGACGCTGACGGCTCAGGGGTGCGCGGACGCCCGCCACTGGCCGGGGCCGGGGTGGAACGGGGTGCGGGTGTTGCGCCAGTACGTCGCCCAGTTGCTCGCGCGGTCGGTGCCGGGCGCGGGTTGTGGGGCCGCGGCGCGGGCCGCGATCACGGTGACGAGCGCGGCCAGTTCCTCGGGTGTCGGGTTTCCTTTGAGTACCTTCACAGCGGGATGTTCCCATGCTTCTTCGGGGGCAGGGTGTCGCGTTTGGTGCGCAGCAGGCGGAGGGCGCGGATGATCTCGGCGCGGGTCTCGCTCGGCTTGATCACGGCGTCGATGTAGCCGCGTTCGGCCGCGATGTACGGATTCGCCAGGTGGTCCTCGTACTCGGTGATCAGCTCCTGGCGGCGGGTCTCGACGTCGTCGGCGGCGGCCAGTTCGCGGCGGTGCAGGATGTTCACCGCGCCCTGGGCGCCCATCACCGCGATCTGCGCGGTCGGCCAGGCGATGTTCATGTCGGCGCCGAGATGCTTCGACCCCATCACGTCGTACGCGCCGCCGTAGGCCTTCCGGGTGATCACGGTGATCATCGGCACGGTCGCCTCGGCGTACGCGTAGATCAGCTTGGCGCCGCGGCGGATGATGCCGTTCCACTCCTGGTCGGTGCCGGGCAGGAACCCCGGTACGTCGACGAACGTGAGGATCGGCAGGTTGAACGCGTCGCAGGTCCGGACGAACCGGGCCGCCTTCTCGGACGCGTCGATGTCGAGCGTGCCGGCGAACTGCATCGGCTGGTTCGCGACCACACCGACCGGGCGGCCTTCGACCCGGCCGAAGCCGACGATCAGGTTCGGCGCGAACAGGGTCTGCACCTCGAGGAAGTCGCCGTCGTCGACGACCGCCTCGATCGCGGTGTGCATGTCGTACGGCTGGTTCGGCGAATCGGGTACGAGCGTGTCGAGGGCACGGTCGGTGTCGGAGAGCTCGAGGTCCGCGGGCGCGTCGTACACCGGGGGATCCTCGAGGTTGTTCTGCGGGAGGTGGCCGACGAGTGCCTTCACCCACTCGATCGCGTCCTCCTCGTCGGAGCCGAGGTAGTGCGCGTTGCCGGACTTGGTGTTGTGGGTCCGGGCGCCGCCGAGCTCCTCCTGGGTGACGTCCTCGCCGGTGACGGTCTTGATCACGTCCGGGCCGGTGATGAACATGTACGACGACTCGTCGACCATCACGGTGAAGTCGGTGACCGCGGGGGAGTACACCGCGCCGCCCGCGCACGGGCCCATGATCAGGCTGATCTGCGGGATCACCCCGGAGGCGCGGACGTTGCGACGGAAGATCTCGCCGTACAGGCCGAGGGAGACCACGCCCTCCTGGATCCGGGCGCCGCCCGAGTCGTTGATGCCGATCAGCGGGCAGCCGATCTTCATCGCGAGATCCATCACCTTGACGATCTTCTCGCCGAAGACCTCGCCCAGGCTGCCGCCGAACACGGTGAAGTCCTGCGCGAACACGCACACCTGGCGCCCGTCGATGGTGCCGAACCCGGTCACCACGCCGTCGCCGTACGGCCGGTTCGACTCCAGCCCGAAGCTCGTCGACCGGTGCCGCGCGAACTCGTCCAGCTCGGAGAAGGAGCCCTCGTCCAACAGCAGCTCGATCCGCTCGCGGGCCGTCTTCTTCCCGCGCGCGTGCTGCTTCTCCACCGCCCGCTCCGACCCGGCGTGCACGGCCTCGTCGAGCCGGTGCTCGAGGTCCGCGATCTTCCCGGCGGTGGTGTGGATGTTCACGGTCTCTCCCATGAACGGGCAGCCTACGCGCCAGTACGCCGTACCGCCTGTGACCTCCGCCGCAGCCGTGAGCTGAACCCGTCCGGCCGGTAGGTTTCCGGCGTGGCGGACGCGCAGGTCAGTGCTCTGATCCGGAAAATCAACGAGCTCGTCGAGGCGGACACCGGCAGCCGGTCGATCGCGGTCGGCGACCAGATCACGCGGCGGGTGATCCGGTCCGACCAGCGGCGGCTACGGGCGCTCGCGGCCAACCTCGACCTCCCGGTCCGGCTCACGCCGCGGGCCGGCGAGGCGGACCAGCGGGCCGAGATCCGGGCGGCGGTGACCGAGACGATCGCGAGCTGTGCCGGTGTGCTGCAGCCGCGGGAGCCGGTCCAGGAGCCGCTGTACTCCTACGGCCAGGCGCGGTACGAGACCGCCAACAGCCGGCTGTACGCGCGGTACGAGGTGCCGGGGTTCGTCGCCGGGCTCCGGCCGGGCGGGCGGCCCGACGATCTCGGCATCTTCCCGCCGCCGGCGCTCGAGGGCGACCTGCTCGCCGCCCACGCGGCCGCGGTGGCGATCAGCGCGCGGACCGGACGGCCGGCGCGCGCCGTGGTGGCCGAGCTGGTCGCCGCCGGCCGCGGCGCCCACGCGACCGCGGCGGCGCGGATGCTGTTGCAGTCCAGGCCCGGCTTCGCCGCGCTGCCCGCGCCGGAGCGCAACGCGCTCACCCTGGGGATCGCCGATCACCTCGAGGCCCAGTTCGAGAACCACGAGCGGCAGCGGCCCGGCCCGGAGATCGCCGCCGTACTCGCCGACCGGCAGCGGACGGCGGAGTTCGGCTCGGCCGCGATCACGACGGCCAGCCGGGACGCGACCGAGGAGATCGCCCACCTGCAGCGGTTCTTCGACGAGGTCGGGCGGCCGGCCACGGTGCCGCGCCCGGAGTCGGTCCACGATCTGTGCCGCCAGGTCCAGACCGCTGTCGGCGAGCTCACCGACGCACCCAACTCCCGGTGGGACGGCCGGCTCGAGCCGGAGCTCGGACAGACCCCCGACACCACTCTGCGCCTCACCCGCGAACAGGCGGTGGCGCTCGGTGAGCTGCTCGAGAGCAGCCACCTCCATCCGCTCGGCAAGGCTGATGCGGCGGTCGCCCGGGCTGGGCTGCAGGCGGCGGCGTCGTCGTACGCGCGCTGGGCCGTTCCGGAGGACTACGACGCGCGGCACGAGCTCGCCGCCGCACAGGTCGCGCCGCGGTACGCGACTCTCGAGGAGGCCGTCGGTACGGCGTTCGCCGAGGACGAGCTGTCCGCGGTCGCCGACCGGGTGCTGCCGTACGAGCTGGCGACCCAGGTACGGCAGGCGCAACCGCCCGCACCGGATCAGCGCCTCGCCCCGGCGGCCCGCGCGTTCGCGGCCGTGATCGACGACCAGGCCGGCCTCGAGAAGGGCGAGACGCTTCGCCAGATGGCCGGTGAGAACCCGGTCCGGATGGCCGACGCGGCTGCGGGGCAGCTGATGGCGGCGGCCGGCGTACCGCAGGCCGAACGCCCGTTCGCGATCCGCCGCGTCGCCGACGAGGCCAACCTCCAGTTCGCGGACCTGCCGACGGTTCTGGAGCACGGTACGGCGGCATCGGACTACGGCACCACCATCGGCAAGGTCGCCGTGTCGATGGCCGGAACCTACGCGGAGAACCCGGGCATGGCACAGGCCGAAGTGGTCGCCGCCCAGCAGGACCCGATGTCGCGCTTCGCCTCCGCGGACCCCGCCCTCAGCCATCCGCACGGCCGGCAGTCCGACCCGGCTACCACCACCAACCGTCCCACCACCACCCCCGACCAGAAGCGCCCCGCACTGGACCGCTGACGCGAACCCCTCGGGTGACACGATTGCGGCGTGGAGTACGCCGACTTCGACGCGGAACGCCGACGGATCATCCGTGCCTGGGGCACCGAGATCACCGAACCCGAACAGTTGGCGGACGCGGTCCGGCAACTACGCGAACCGGCAGCGAGTGTTGCCGGCCGGGCCGCGGGCACCGCGCCGGGGCTTGCCGAGGTTCGGGTGGTGGTGGCTGAGCGGCTGGTCATGAGGGTCGAACACCACACGCGCATCGACACCTCCCTCACCGACGCCGACCTGACGTCCCCCGCCACCGTGTCGGCCTCCGCCGCGGAAACGATGGTGGCAAGCTCCACCATCCCCACCGCCAGCCGCCCCGCCGCCGTACAGGCCACCACCACAGTGCTCACCGAGGCCTTCGACGAACTCCCCGACCACCTGGCTACCTGGCAATCCACCACCCGCGACATCCCCCGCGAAGCCACCTCCTACGGCGCCGCCCTCGGCGACCGCACCCTCGCCGCCATCCGCACCTTCGAACACCACCCACCCGCACCCGCGCCGGACCTCAGCACCACCCGCTTCGCCACCGACCCCGCCCTCCCACAGCCCCAGGCCGTCCCCAGCGCAACCCAGCCGCGGATGTCGGCAGGATCCCAGGTTCCGGTCAAACCCGCGCAGTCCTACGAGCGCTGACCCTTCGGCTGTCAGGATTGAGGCGTGGAGTATGCCGAGTTCGACACGGAACGCCGACGGATCATTCGCTCGGTAGGGCGGGAGATCACCGACGCTGCGCAACTGGAGGCGGCTGTCGAGCGCCTGCGGGAACAGGCGGCGACACTCTCCGCCGACGCCGACCGCACCCGGGCCTCGGAACAGCTGACCGCCCTGGACGGCCTACTCGCCGAGGCCGCGGAGCCGGAGAACGAGTACGTCCGGCGGGCCTCCGAGATACTGCAGCGCTCAACCGCCCCGGAGGGTACGCCTGCCGAGCAGCGCACCCGGGCCGCGGCCGGCATGGCCGAGATCACCCGGATCGCGGCCTCGGCGCCGACCCGCGGCGACCGCGACGCAGTACTGGAGATGAACGAGCCACTGGCCGTGATCGTCAGAACGTACGACGAGCGTGCGGCGCCGGTCGGCGACGACCGGGGACCCGGACACGAAGACGTGGCCAGGTTCGCCGTCGACCGGGCGGTGGTGCCGCCGGGCCGGATCACTGCTCCGTCGTCCGCGCCCGCGGCCCGCTCCACCGGGTCGGGCGGGCCCGAGGCGCAGGTCCGGGATCGATGAGCATGCGATGATGACCGGATGGAGTACGGGGACTTCGACGCCGAGCGCCGTCGTATCGTGCGCGCCTGGGGAGCCGAGATCACGGACCCGGAGGAGCTGGCCGCGGCCGTCGACCGGCTGCGGGAGTTGGCGCCGACCGTCGACGGCGAGGCCGACCGCGCGAAAGCGATCCGCTACCTGAAGCCGATGGACGACCTCGTGCACGAGGCCCGCACCCCCGAGAGCATTCCGGTGCGAGAGGCGTCCAACTTGATGATCCGGGCCTCAGCTCCGGAGGGTACGGCCGCCGAGCGGCGGGCCCGCGCCGCGGCCGGGATGGCCGAGATCGCCCGGATCGCGTACGCCGCCCCGACCGTCGGCGAGCGGGACGCGGCGCTCGAGATGAACGAGACCCTCGCGCAGATCATCGAGATGGCTGATCGCGGACTGCTGGGGGACTAGATGGCTGAGCGGGTCGTCCGCAGCGCGGACAGTCAGATCCCGGACCTCGACAATGGGCTGTGGGAGCGCGTCCGGGACGCGGTGGCCGTCGAGTCAGGCTCGCGTACGTCGTTGTGGAACGGACGGCTGAACTTCACCGACGATCCGGGGCTTCGCGGTGCGGCGTACAGCAACGGCACGATCGAACTCAACCGCACGCTGGTGGTCCAGCCACTGCAGGAGATGTACGCCACCCGTGGTGAGCCCGCCACCCCAGAGCAGTGGAGCGATCGGCGGAACGCGCTCAAGACGGTCGCCCACGAGTTCAACCACCTGGCCGGGCCGGAGGACTTCACGCACGCCCGGTGGACGGCCGACCTCGGACCGATGGAGTACCGGCCGCTGGAGGAGGGCGTCACCGAGGCCTGGAGCCAGGCGCAGCTCGACACGATCGCCGACCGGACCCTGCCGCCCGACCTGGCCACGCAGGTCAAAGCCGTGCGGGCGCCGCACTCGTACCCGGCGTACGAGCCTGCTGCCCGGGCATTCGCCGACCAGCTCGGGAGCGAGGCGAACCTCTCCGGCGACGAGGTGCTGCGCCGGATGGCGAGTCAGCCACCGATGTCGAAGGGGCGCGCCGCCGCCGACGCCCTGTTCGACAGCTCGGACCTGCCCAACCTCGTACCCGCCAACGAGCAGGAAGCGGTACGCCGACAGTTGGCAGAACAGATCGACAAGGACTTCGGCGCCCTCCGCGACCTCAACGGCAGCACCGCCCCCAACCTCCGCACGCTCTCCCGCGCCCGGGGCCTCGACATCGCCGACTCGGCCGTCGCCACGGTCCACGCCACGGAAACGCAGTACCGCAACCAGTTGGCCCAGCAACAAACCCAGCAACTCCAACAAACGGCCAACCGCGAACACCCCACGGTAGAAATCCCCCGCGTCCAGCAGCAGGCCCAGCAGCAGCCTCAGCAGCAGTTCCCGAGGCTTCAGCCGTTGCCGCCGAGACCGCTTCAACCACCGAACCAGCAAGCTCAGCCGCAGATTCCACCGAGGCCGCAATACCCACCATTCCAAGCCCACCAGCAACCGCAGACACCACCGCGCCCACCGCAGCAGACCCCTGGCCAGCATCAGCAGCAACAAGGTCCTGGACAAACCCAGCAGGCACAGTGGTGGAACCAGCCTGTCCAGCCACAGCCACAGACACCGCAACAACAACCGCCCCATCCCCAACAGCCGGGCCAGTCGCAGTATCAGCAGCCGCAGCAGCCTGCGCAGTGGCAGCAGCCGCAGCAGTCTCCGTATCCGCAGCAAGGGCCCGGGCAGACCCAACCGCAGCGGCCAAGCGCAGGGCAGTCGCCGCAAGGCCAGTGGTGGCACCAGTCCCCCAATACTCAGCCGCAAGCGCAGCCCCAACAGCCGACCCAGCCCCAACAGCCGGGCCAGCACCAACAGCCGGGCCAGCACCAGCAGCCGGGTCAGCACCAGCAGCCGGGCCAGCACCAGCAGCCGGGTCAGCACCAGCAGCCGGTGCAGCCGCAGTACCAGCAGCCAGTGCCGCAGCAACCTGCCCAGTGGCAGCAGCCGCGGCAATCGCCGTACTCGCAGCAGCCGCAACCACAACAGGCGCCCATGCAGGCACAACCGCAGCGGCCCAGCGCCGGGCAGCCCCCTCAGGCCCAGTGGTGGAACCAACCACCCCAAACCCAACCCCAAGCACAGCATCAACAGCCGACTCAGCCGCAGTACCAGCAGCCGACCCAACCGCAGTACCAGCAGCCGACTCAGCCGCAGCAGCCTGCGCAGTGGCAGCAGCCGCAGCAGTCGCCGTACACACAGCAGGGTCAGGCAAACCAACAGCCGGGTGCAGGGCAGAGTCCGCAGGGGCAGCAGTGGTGGCAGCAGCCCGCCCAGCCACAGGCTCAGCCGCAGCACCAGCAGTCGGCGCAGCCGCAGTACCAACAGCCTCAGCAGTACTCGCAGCCTGGGCAGTGGCAGCAACAGCCACAAACCGCACCGCGTCCGCAACAGCCCCACGGTCAGGCACAGCCGCAGCAGTCGCCGTACTCACAGCAGGGTCAGCCTCGCCAACAGCCGACTGCTGGCCAGACCCCGCAGGCCCAGCAATGGTGGCAACAGTCCGCGCAACCACAGCCACAGCAACCTCAGCCGCAATACCAACAGCCTGCTCAGCCACAGGCCCAGCAGCAATGGCAGCGGCCCCAGCCGCCGCAGGCGCAGTACCAGCAGCCACAGGCTCAACAACAGTGGCAGCAACCGCAGGCGCAGCAGGCGCACGGTCGGCAGCAGTGGCCGCAGCCGCAGCAGCCGCAGGCGCAGGCGCAGGCGCAGGCGCAGGCGCAGTACCAGCAGCCACAGGCTCAGCAGCAGTGGCCGCAGTCCCACCAGCCGCAGGCGCAGTACCAGCAACCGCCGCAGGCGCAGTACCAGCAGCCGCAGGGGCAGGGGTGGCAGCAAGGGCAGCAGGGTGGTTCGTGGGGAGGGCCGGCGGGGGCTGCCGGGGCTGGTGGGGGTTCGGCGGCTCCGGGGCAGGATGTGGCTGCGTTGCGGGCGGTGCTTGACCATCAGGCGCCGGCGGCTGGAGCAACGCGGGTGCCTCAGGGGCAGGCGACCTCGGCGCGGCGTGGTGGTCCCCAGGGGACCGAGCAGTCGGCCGGACGTGCCACCGACACTCCGAGCAGATAGACAGGCCGCACTCCGGAAGCTGACCCGCGCGGACCGGCCAACTGCAAGGATCGACCCGTGGAGTACGCCGAGTTCGACGCTGAACGCCGCCGCATCGTCCACGCCTGGGGCCGATCGATCACCGACCCCGAGGCGCTCGCGCAGGCTGTCGACCAGTTGCGGGAGCAGGCCGCGACCGTTGATGGCGAGGCACAGCGGGCCAAGGCGATCCGCCACCTGACGGTGATGGACGACCTCGTCCTGGCGGCTCGGACACCGGAAAGCGTTCCGGTGCAGCAGGCGTCCGACGTGATGCTGCGAGCCTCCAGGCTGGAAGGTACGCCCGCCGAGCGGCGGGCCCGGGCGGAGGCCGGGATCGAGGAGATGAGCCGGATCGCCTACGCCGCGCCGACGGTGGACGAGCGGGATGCGGCGCTCGAGCTGAGCGGGCTGTTGATGTCGATCATCGACATGCTCGACGGCGGGGAACTCTGGGAGCCGTAGCCGGCTCAGGTGGGGCCGGTGGTGAAGAGTTTGGGGAGGCGGGCGGCTTGGGCGAGGTCGCCGCGGACCGAGAGGCGTTGTTTGAGGAGGGCGAGGACGGGGTCCTCGTTGCCGGTGACGATGCGGAGCAGGGTGGTGGGGTCGGTGCGGATCGCGATGTCGGGGGGAGTGGGTTGCGGGGGGACCGGGGTGCAGCGGCCGTCGTGGACGTGGAGCCAGTATTCGTCGACCTGGCGGCCGGCCCCGCCCGCGCCGGTGATCTGCCAGCTGATGACAGCGTCGAATCCGGCGGCCCGGGCGGGTCGGAGGTACTCCGGCATCCGCCGAAAGATCTCGCGCAACGCGATCTCTCGTACTCCCCCGATGAGTCGATGCCGGAGCTCCCGCTCCGACGTCCGGTCGACCAGTCGAGCGAGCTCGCTCGCGTCCAGGGCGGTCACACCCTCGGACTCGAGCCAGCGGGCACTGCCTCGTTCGGTCATCGACCACCCCCGCGGCAGTTCGTACGGGAAGCTCTCCGGACGCCCTTCGGCGCGGTCGCCGGAAGCGTGTCCGGCGCGCTTCCCTACCAGACTGTAGGAATTTCCTACGGTGTTGTAGCTTTGTCAAGTGGTCGGGGAGGTCGAGAAACGCCGGCGGGCGCCGCACCTCGGGCCGGAGCGGCGGCGGCCCCTGATCCTGGACGCGGCGCTGGAGGTGTTCGCGGCCAAGGGATATTCCGGTACGTCGATGCAGGCCGTCGCCGATGCCGCGGGTGTCACCAAGCCCGTCGTGTACGACTCCTTCGCGAACCGTGACGAGCTCCTCCTGGCGCTGCTCGCTCGCGAGGAGCAGCACCTGGTGATCACGATCGTCGGCGCGCTGCCCCCGGACCCCAGCGTCGGTACGCCGGAGCAGCACGTCCGCGACGGCCTGACGGCGTTCCTGACCGCGGTCGCGAAGCAGCCGCAGTCCTGGCGGATCGTGTTCGGGGCGCAGTACGGCGCCGCGCCCGTCGTCGCGGAGCGGGTCCGGGCGGCCCGCGCGTTCCTGGTCGAGAGTCTCCGGCTGACGTTGACGAAGTCGCTCCCGGACATCTCCGACCCCGACGCGGAGCTGCCGGTGCTCGCCGAACTGCTCGCCGCGATGACCGAGACCTGCGCCCGGATGCTCGTCAACGACGCCACCGACCGCACCCCGGCCGAACTTGCCGAGACCGTTTCCCGCGTCGTCGCGGGCGGTTTCCCCAACGTTTGATCGACATACTGTGAAGTAGCTGAACACACGGTCACGATCGGCTTCCAGTGGGCGGACTCGGCAGCATGGACGGGCGTCCGCCGATAGGGTGGGCGAACGTGACCGAGACCGGTAGTGAGACCCGTACCCGCGCGCGGTTCGAGGTGCCTGAAGAACTCAGGGCCGACGTCCGCCTGCTCGGCGAGATCCTCGGCAAGGTGCTCGTCGAGTACGCCGGTCAGCCGCTGCTCGACGACGTCGAGAAGCTGCGTGAGCTGACCATCGCCGGTGACGGCGCCGCCGCCGAGGAGCTGGTCGCGTCGTGGCCGCACGAGCGGGCCGAGGACGTGGCCCGGGCGTTCACCTGCTACTTCCACCTGACGAACCTGAGCGAGGAGCTGCACCGCGCCCGGGTGCTCCGCGAGCGGGACCGGGCCGGCAGCGAGGCCGTGGTGTCCGAGCTGGCGCAGGCCGTCGAGCAGATCACCCGCGACAGCGGCGAGCAGCAGGCGCGGGCGTTGCTGAACGGGCTGGAGTTCCGCCCGGTGCTGACCGCGCACCCGACCGAGGCCCGGCGCCGCGCCGTACTGGCGACGATCCGCCGGATCACGTCGCTGCTGGACGAGCGCCACGACCCGCGCGCCGGTGACAGCGATCTGGCGGAGAACCGGCGCCGGCTGGTCGAGCAGGTCGACATCCTCTGGCGTACGTCGCAACTCCGCACCAGCCGGCCCACGCCGCTGGACGAGGTCCGGTCGGCGATGGCGGTCTTCGAGGAGACCCTGTTCGACGTCGTCGGCAACGTGTACCGCCGCCTGGACGACGCACTGGCCGGTGACGCGGCCGGGACCCGGACCCCGGTGGTGGCGCCGTTCGTCCACCTGGGTTCGTGGATCGGCGGCGACCGGGACGGCAACCCGAACGTCACCGCCGCGATCACCCGCGAGGCGATGCAGATCCAGGCCGACCACGTGCTGCAGGCGCTGGAGCGGGCCACCGAGGCGCTCGGCCGGTCGCTGACGCTGGACGCCGCGACCACGCCGCCGTCCGCGCCGGTACGCCGGATCCTGGAGGACGCCCGCGCCGTCAACCCGGAGCTGATCGCGGACATCGAGACCCGTTCGCCGGCCGAGCCGCACCGGCAGCTGCTACTGCTCGCCGCCCGCCGCCTGGCCGCGACGCGTTCCCGCGACGCCGACTTCGGGTACCCGCGGTCCGCCGACTTCCTGCACGAGCTCAAGGTCCTGCAGGACTCGCTGGTGACGGCCGGCGCGCCGCGGCAGGCGTTCGGCGAATTGCAGCAGCTCATCTGGCAGGTGAACTCGTTCGGCTTCCACCTGGCCGAGCTGGAGATCCGCCAGCACTCCTCGGTGCACGCGAAGGCGCTCGAGGAGGTCCTCGGCGGCGGCGAGCTGTCCGACCAGACCGAGGAGGTGCTCGCCACCCTCCGGGTGATCGCGCAGATCCAGCAGCGCTTCGGTCCGGAGGCCTGCCGACGGTACGTCGTGTCGTTCACGCGGAACGCCGGGGACCTGGCGGCCGTGTACGAGCTGGCCGACGCCGCGCTCGACGGGCGCCCGATCGAGCTGGACGTCGTACCGCTGTTCGAGACCGGTGAGGACTTGCAGAACTCGGTCGAGGTGCTGGACAACGCGATCCAGCTGACCCGGGTACGCCACCGGCTGACCGCGAACGACCGGCGCTTCGAGGTGATGCTCGGGTACTCCGACTCCGCGAAGGACGTCGGCCCCGTGTCGGCGACGCTGGCGCTGTACGACGCGCAGGCGCGGATCACCGCGTGGGCGCAGCGGAACGCGATCCGGCTGACCCTGTTCCACGGCCGCGGCGGCGCCCTCGGGCGGGGCGGCGGCCCCGCGAACCGCGCCGTACTCGCGCAGGCTCCCGGGTCGGTGGCAGGGCGGTTCAAGCTCACCGAGCAGGGCGAGGCGATCCCGGCGCGGTACGGCAACGCGCCGATCGCGCAGCGGCACATCGAGCAGGTGACCGCGGCGACCCTGCTGGCGTCGACGCCGGCCGTCGAGGAGCGGGCCGCGGCGGCGGCCGACCGGTTCGCGGTGGTCGAGAAGACGCTCGACGAGGCGGCGCGGACGGCGTACCACCGGCTGGTGAAGGCGGACGGCTTCGCGGAGTGGTTCAGCACCGTGACCCCGCTGGAGGAGCTGGGGCAGCTGCCGTTGGGTTCGCGGCCGGCGCGGCGTGGTGTCGCGGTGTCGTCGCTGGAGGACCTGCGGGCGATCCCGTGGGTGTTCGCATGGTCGCAGGCCCGGGTGAACGCGCCCGGCTGGTACGGCCTCGGTACGGCGCTGGCGGCGGTCGGCGACGTGGATCTGCTGCGGGACGCGAACCAGAACTGGCCGTTGTTCCAGGTGATGCTGGAGAACGCGGAGATGTCGCTGGCCAAGACGGACCGGCGCATCCTCGGCCGCTATCTGGAGCTGGGCGACCGGCCTGAGCTGACCCAGCAGATGCTGGACGAGCACGCGTTGACCACCGAGTGGGTGCTCAAGGTGCTCGACCAGGAGCGCCTGCTGCAAGGGCGGCGCGTGCTGGGCCGTGCGGTCGAGCTGCGCAACCCGTACGTCGACGCGCTCAGCTACCTGCAGTTGCGGGCGTTGCGGACGCTGCGGACCGATGACTCGCTGGACGAGCAGCAGATCGTCCGGACCCGACGGCTGCTGTTGCTGACCGTTTCCGGTGTTGCCGCAGGTCTGCAGAACACCGGATGAGTTTCAGCGACCTGGAGCGGCCCCCGCTGGACGAGAAGTTCCTGCGGGGGCGGTTGGTGCGTCCTGGTTCGTTCTGGACGCAGATCGACGTTGTCGCCGAGACACCGTCAACGAACGCTGTTGTGGCGGCTGCTGCCGCAAGTGGTCAGCCTGAGGGGCTGGTTGTCGCTGCCGAGTACCAGTCGTCCGGTCGCGGGCGGCTGGGCCGTACGTGGACCACACCGCCGCGTTCTGCCTTGCTGATGTCGGCCCTGCTGCGCCCAACGAGTGTTGACGCGGCACGGTGGCCGTGGCTGGGCCTGCTGGTACCTCTTGCGGTCGCGGCCGCCGTACGGCGGGTTGCTGAGGTGCCTGCCCAGGTGAAGTGGCCCAACGACGTACTGGTGGAGAACCGCAAACTGGCGGGCATCCTGCTCGAACGCATCGAAGGCCCGGCTGCCGTAGTAGGCATCGGTCTGAACGTCACCCTCCGCGAAGACGAGAAGCCCCAAGCGGCCGCCACGTCCCTAGCCCTAGAACACGCCACCACAACCGACCGAGCCACCATCCTGGCCGCAGTACTACGAGAACTCGCCTCCCGCTACCAGTCATGGGTCAACGCGGCCGGGGACCCCGCCGTAGTGCTTCCTGAATACCGCGAACTCTCCGCCACCCTCGGACAACCAGTACGCGTAGAACTCCCCGACGGCACCTTCCTCGAAGGAACGGCGCGCGACCTGGCGGACGATGGTCGGCTCATAGTCGACACAGCTGATGGCCCTCGACCGTTGGCTGCGGGGGATGTCACGCACTTGCGTCGAGCTTGATGGGGTCACCGGCTTGGACGGAGCCGGTCTCCAGCACCTTCAGGTAGACGCCGACCCGGCCGACGCGAGCAAAGCGTTGGTGGAAGCGTTTGATGCCCATCCGCCCGGACAGGTTTCCGCACGGTGTCCGAGGTGACCGCACCTCCACCAGCACCTCGCCGATCCGCCAGCGCTCACCGATCGCCGCGCCGGTGATGTCCAGGCCCCGGGTCGTGAGGTTCTCCCCGAACAAGCCCGGCGGAATCTCCCGCCCGAGTTCCGCGGCCCACCACTCCGCGTCCTCCGCGGCGTACGCGTAGAGCGCCTTGTCCGGGCCGCCGTGGTACCGCGTGTCGCACTGCCGGTCGCCGTCCAGACCCAGCACACCAACGGAAACCGGCCCGTCCACCGGCCGCTTGTCGATCGCGGTCCAGCGCGTCGGCCCGCGGATCAGTTCGTGCACCACGTTGACCGCCACCAGCACGCCGGTCATCAGCTGATCCACCGGATCGGGTCGCCGCTGTCCAGGTCGTCGCAGCCGGCGTCGTGCAGTGCGCCGGCGACCAGCGTCCGGCGGTACGCCGCGAACGTCAGCACGTGCGCGATCATCCCGCCCGCCGTGTACACCTCGACGCTGTCGCCCGGGCAGACAATCAGCTCGTCCAGCCGGTTCGCCGTACACAGCTCTCCGACCTCACCCGCGAACGCGGGCCCCACCACGTCCAGCCGTCGGCGCATGCTCTGCACGCTCTCGCCCTGCTCGACGGCGAAGTCGTACTCCTGCCCCGCCAGGTTCGCGTGCCACATCCCGAGCTGCCCGACCAGCCGGGACAGCAACGACCGCAGCGTCGGCTCGGCGTCGATGCCCTCGACCGAGATCTCGATCGGCCGGTCCAGCTGCTCGTCCTCCAGCCGCGCTGCCTGGCTGAGCATCTGCCCGAGCAGCCACACATGGTGGTCGATCATCGAGCACACCAGATCCATCGAACTCACCTCGTCCCTGGCCGGCACCCGCAACCCGTTCGGCGGGTGGAAGTGGAGACCGCTCGGCGCCGCCAGCCGGATCCGGTCCGGCCGCCCACGCCAGTGCGCCGGCGGCACGCCGTACGCCCGGGCGAAGGCTCGCGTGAACGCCTCGTGCGACCCGTACCCTGCCTCGACCGCGACGTCGAGGATGCTCCCGCCGCCGGTCAGCAGCCGGTACGCCGCCCGCTCGAGCAGGATCCGGCGCCGCAAGCGCGCCGGCCGCTCGCCCGCGGCCGCCTGAACCATCCGGTCCAGGTGCGACCGCGACAACCGCATCCGCGCCGCCAGCTCGGGTGGTGTCGCGTCCTGGTCCTCCAGGACGTCGGCCAGGACCGAGACGAAAGCGGCGAGCACGTCGGTGGTCATGCCACCTATCGTGCCGCCGCTCGCGTTGTACTACTTGATCGTTTTCGCTCTACTTGAAGATCTTCACCGCGGTGATGAGGGTCTCGATGATGCCGTAGCCGAGGAGTACTGCGACTAGGAGCCAGGAGACCACCAGGCGTGCGCTCTGGTTCATGATGCCGCCTCTACCCTGGACGAGGACTTCTCGTGGAACCGTTCGGCGACCGGGCGGATCAGCAGGTTCGCGACGAAGCCGAGCGCGAGTACGCCGACCATCGTGAACAGCGCGGGCCGGTACGCCGACGCGGTCAGCGTGCCGGGTTTGCCCTCGTGGTCGAGGAAACCGTTGACGATCAGCGGCCCGGCGATCCCGGCCGCGGACCACGCGGTCAGCAGCCGCCCGTGGATCGCGCCGACCTGGTACGTCCCGAAGAGATCCCGCAGGTACGCCGGCGCGGTCGCGAAACCGCCGCCGTAGAAGGAGATGATGATCGCGGCGAGCAGCACGAAGACCACGGTGCTGGTGTGCCCGACCGTCCCGAGCAGGAGGTACGCGATGATCCCGGCGCCGAGGTACAGCGCGTAGATCGGCTTCCGCCCGATCACGTCCGACGTCGTCGACCAGCCGAACCGGCCGCCCATGTTGAAGATCGAGAGCAACCCGACGAACCCGGCCGCTGCCGCCACGGCGACCGTCGACTTGCCGCCGGTGCCGCGGAAGAAGTCCTGGATCATCGGGCTGGCCTGCTCGAGGATGCCGATCCCCGCGGTGACGTTGCAGAACAGCACCACCCACAGGAACCAGAACTGCGGCGTCCTGATCGCGTTCGCCGCCGACACGTTCCCGCTGGTCACGAGCGCCTTCTGCTGCACGGCGGTCGCGTCGAACCCGTCCGGCGCCCAGCCGTCGGCCGGCACCCGGATGTTGAAGACGCCGAACATCATGATCACGAAGTACCCGGCGCCCAGCGTCAGGAACAGCCCGACGAGCGCACCGCCGCCCGCGACCGACGTACTGACGTTCGGGTCGTAGCTGGAGTCGTAGAGGCTGAGCAGTTGCCGGGACAGCGGGCTGGCCACCAGGGCACCGCCGCCGAAGCCCATGATCGCCAGGCCGGTCGCCAGCCCGGGCCGATCCGGGAACCACTTGATCAGCGTGGAGACGGGGGAGATGTACCCGATCCCGAGGCCGATGCCGCCGATCACGCCGTACCCGAGGTAGACCAGCCAGAGCTGGCCGGTGCCGATGCCGAGCGCGCCGACCAGGAAGCCGGACGCCCAGAAGCAGGCCGCGACGAACATCGCCTTCCGCGGGCCGTTGCGCTCCACCCATGTGCCGCCGACCGCGGCGGACAGCCCGAGCATCACGATCGCGATGCTGAACACCACGCCGACCGCCGTCTGACTGCTGCCGAAATGTTTGACCATCGAGGTCTTGTAGACGCTGGTCGCGTACGCCTGACCGATACAGAGATGAACGGCCAGTGCGGCCGGCGGGATCAGCCAGCGGCTGTACCCCGGCGGTGCGACGGTGTGCTCCCGGTCGAGTATCGACAAGACTGCCATCACGGCTTCCTCTCGTCCCCCCAGCTGATAACCCCTCGCGCATACTGGCTCACAGTATGCATCTTGTGAAGTGTTGAACCATCTTTGGAAGCCGATCGTGTCGGGACGGGACAACCGAACCCGCGACCTGTGAGACTGGGGGTATGGCGATCTCGGCGAAGTTGTTGGGTGAGGACGAGTACGTCGTCGTCAGCACCCGGACGCACTGGAAGGCGCTGATCGGGCCGGTCTTCCTGCTGCTGGTGGTGGCCGGGCTCGGCGGCTTCCTGGCCGCGATCGTGCCGAACGGGTCGCTGCAGCAGCCGGCCCGGATCGCGATCCTGGCGGTCGGTGTGGTGATCGTCGCCGCGTTCACGGTCCGGCCGTTCCTGGACTGGTTCTTCTCGACGTACACAATCACGAACCGGCGGCTGATCACCCGGCACGGCGTGCTCACCCGGACCGGGCGGGACATCCCGCTGATGCGGATCAACGACGTGTCCTACGAGCACGGCCTGATCGACCGGATGCTCGGCTGCGGCACGCTGCACATCGAGTCGGCCGGCGAGCGCGGTCAGGTGGTCCTGCCCGACGTACCGCACGTCGAGCACGTCCACCTGCAGATGTCCGACCTGCTGTTCGGCGGGCCGGACGGCAAGATGGGCGACGGCATCCTGGACGACGAGGAGCCGCCGGAGCATATGCGCCGCCGTCCGCCGGTGCAGCCGCCGAAGCAGGCCCGCGCGGACGACAGCGACACGATCTTCAGCTCCGACGACGACCGCTAGAAGATCTCCAGGCTCACCGGCGCGACCGGCCAGCGGAACGCCGCGGTCGTCCGATGCAATGCGCCCGGCGTGTGCTCGACGACGCGTCCGGTGGCGGCGAACTCGGCCAGCGCACGGTCGCCGAGGTAGACCGCGCCGAGCTCGGTCACCGACAGGCTGAGGTCGGCCGGGTCGTCGGTCCGCTCGCAGGTCACCGAGGACCCGTCGGCGGTCAGCCGGAACCGCCCGGTGTTCGCCTCGATCAGCTCGTCCCGTACGTCGAGCACGACGTCGACCGGTACGGCGTACTGCCGCTGCTGCAGGGCCCGCGGTACGTCGGTCACCCGCAGCCACAGCGACTCGCTCACCCGCCGGTCGAGCGCGGTCGGCGTGGTGACGAGCTGCTGGACCGGCTCGTCCAGCGCGGCGTGCCCGTACATGAGCTTCGCGCTCAGGTCCATCGTCAGCAGGTACTGCCAGAGTTCCCGGTACGCCGTGGCGTCCGGCGCGACGAGCTCCTCGAGCAGGACCTCGTTCGCCGGGCCGACCGGGAGCCAGTTCATCTTGCCGCGGTACAAGGCGTACCCGTCGATCGCGCCGGTCTCGTCGCGGTGCACCAGGATCTGCCGCGCTGTCCGCCCGTTGCGCTCCTCCGGCTTGTCCAGCAGGCGTTTCTGCCACCGCGCTTCCGAGCGCCCGGAGATGCCGGGCCGCTGCTCCTGCAGCCGGCGCAGGACCGCCGGAAGCTCCTTCAGCGCCTCGTCGACGGTCAGTACGCCGAGCGCGCCCGGCCGGATCCGGTCGTTGGTGGGACCAACACGATGCAGGTCGATCTCGTAGCCCACCTCGCGGGCGGTCGCGGCGTACCCGAACCGCCCGTAGATCGCCGACTCGCTCGCCCACAGCGCAGCGATCGCCTCCGGTACGTCGCGCAGCTGCTGCCCGATCAGCCGGGACATCACGCCGCGCCGCCGGTGCGTCGCCCGGACGCCGACGCCGGTCACGTGCGCGGCGCCGACCACCGCACCGGGCACCGAGAGGTCCCGGGTCCGCGCGGTCACCGTCCCGACGACCTCCGTACCGTCGGTCGCCACCAGCGTCCGCTCGACCTCGGACAACTGCCGGTCGAGGTCGCTCTCGGCCCCGGGGTCGAACATCATCGCCCCACCGAAGATCGCCCGTACCGCATCCATCTCGGCCGCGACGGCCGTCCGCACCTCGATCTCACTCATGCCCGCATACAACCATCGCCCTCGCGCGATCATCAAGGCAGATAAAGGGGGTGGGTCAATGATCAAACCACTCGGAACGATCGCGGCGGCCGTCCTGGTCACCGCAACGCTGGTGCCGGCGACCGCCGCTGCCACGACGGCGGCCAGCTGCGGGCTGAGCGCCTCGTCGATCACGGCCGCGGGGGACCACAACTCCGTGGCGGTCGTGTCGACCACGCCGCCGCGCGCCACCTCGGCGGCGCTCGGCAGGGGTGCGTTCGCGCCCGGCCAGGTGAAGGTGATGGCCTCGACGATGTCGATCCTGATCGACCAAGGCCCGGACGGCTCCGAATACGACGTCTACGGCTACGTCATCGTCGGTGACGCGCTCTACCAGGCGGTCTACAGCGCGCACGGCGACGGAGTCGTCAACAGTCCGCCGGCGGGATTGCGGCGGATCGGCGGCGGCTGGGGGAAGTTCACGATGGTGGAGGAAGCCGAGTACCAGGCCCCGAACCAGGGCAATATCTCCCGGTGGACCGTCTACGGCCTGCGAAGCGACGGCGTGCTGTTCCGCTGGACCGTCAGCTCGAAGGGCGTCTGGCGGAGCGCCGGCTCCGCGCCCGGGTTCGCGGCGGTGAAGTCGATGGCGCTGGTCAGCAAGGCCGCGACGTACGACACGTTCGTCGCCAACACGCGGGGCGGCGCGCTCTACACGATCCACATCCCGACCAGCGCACCGATGAAACCGGTCGTCAAGCAGGTCCGGAGCAGGACCTGGCAGGGCTTCGAGACGCTGCTCACGCAGAAGTGCGGCGTCTACGGCACGGTCCTGCTCGGGATCGACAAGGACACCGACTCGGCCTACCTCTACGCCGTCGGCCGCTTCACCGGGACGACCACCGTGATCCAGTCGCTCGGCAAGGTCCCCGCGACCTTCGCCGACACCATCTACGCCCGGCTGAAGGACCCGGGCGCGCCCCTGAACGGGGAGTAGCTCAGCGCACGACGGGCAGGTCGCCCGTGGACTCCCCGTCGAGCTCCGCCGGGGAGTCCGGTGCCGGGGTGTGCTCGACCTCTTCGAGCGCGATCTCTTCCTTGAAGACGAACTTCCGGTACGACCAGAACCGGAACAGCGTGCCGAGTCCGAGACCGACGAAGTTCGCGGCGATGTTGTCCGACAGCCAGCTGTGCAGGTCGAGCGCGTACCGCGAGAAGGCCAGACAGCCGGCCGCGATCAGCAGGCCGATCCCGTTCAGCACGAAGAACAGCACGTACTCCCGGTGCAGACCGGAGCGCTCGCGGTGCCGCCACGTCCAGTACCGGTTCCCGAAGTACGTCGCGACCGTGGCCACCGTGGTCGAGATCAGCTTCGCGGTCAGCGGCTTGTGGTGCAGCATGCCGATCCCGGAGGCCCCGAGGACCGTCGGGTTGTCGAACACGAGCCAGTTGTAGATCGGCAGGTCCACGACCAGACCGAGCACGCCGACCAGACCGAACTTGGCCACTTCGTGCACCAGGTGCTGGAACTGGTGGTACAGCTTGGTGACGAGCTTCAACGGGGTTCGGAACCTTCTGTGATCACACCGCGACGGCAGGGCAGCTTCCCACGGTACCCGGCCAGGGGGCGAGGCCGAAATCGGCCGGGTTAGGCTCACAACCGTGAAGTTCGATCGCAAGGATCTCCCCGTCGGTACACCCGTGGTCGGCATGATCGGCGGCGGCCAGCTGGCCCGGATGACCCAGGAAACGGCCGTCGCGCTCGGTATCCAGCTCCGCGTGCTCGCCGAAGGCCCCGCCGTCTCGGCCGCCCAGGCCGTCGCGGACGCGCCGGTCGGCGACTACAAGGACCCCGAGACGGTACGCCGGTTCGCGGCCGAGTGCGACGTGGTGACGTTCGACCACGAACATGTGCCGACCGACCTGCTGCACGCGCTCGAAGCGGACGGCATGAAGGTGTACCCCGGCCCGGACGCGCTCGTGCACGCCCAGGACAAGGCCGTGATGCGCGCCCGGCTGGACACGTTCGACGCGCCGGCGCCCGCGCACCAGGTGGTCGCGACGGCGGCCGACGTCGCGGACTTCGCGAAACGGGTCGGCGGGTTCCCGATCATCCTGAAGACCACCCGCGGCGGGTACGACGGCAAGGGCGTCTGGTTCGTCGACGGGCCGGACGACCCGCAGGTCGCGACCGCGTTCGGCAGCGGCGTACCGATCCTCGCCGAGGAGAAGGTGGACTTCGTCCGCGAACTGTCCGCGATCGTGGCCCGCTCGCCGCACGGCCAGGCGGTCGCGTACCCGATCGTCGAGTCCGTGCAGCGCGACGGGATCTGCGTCGAGGTCACCGCGCCGGCCCCCGGGCTGGACCCGGCGAAGGCCGCGCAGGCGCAGCAGACCGCGCTCCGGATCGCCGGCGAGCTCGGCGTCGTCGGCGTCCTCGCGGTCGAGATGTTCGAGGCCCGCGACGGCCGGCTGCTGGTCAACGAGCTCGCGATGCGCCCGCACAACACCGGGCACTGGTCGATCGACGGCGCGGTCACCTCCCAGTTCGAGAACCACCTGCGGGCGGTGCTCGACCTGCCGCTCGGCTCGCCGGCCGCGCGGGCGCCGTACACGGTGATGGTCAACGTGCTCGGCGGCGACGTCGAGGACATGCACCGCGGGCTGCTGCACTGCCTGGCCCGCGACCCGGGGCTGAAGGTGCACTTCTACGGGAAGTCGGTGCAGCCGGGCCGCAAGGTCGGCCACGTCACGGCGTACGGCGACGACCTCGACGAGACCCTGGAACGCGCCCGGCACGCCGCGGCGTACCTGACCGGAACCATCGACGAGTAGAGGACGTACATGATCGGGATCGTGATGGGGTCGGACAGCGACTGGCCGACGATGAAGGCGGCGGCCGAGGTGTGCGCCGAGTTCGATGTGCCCTTTGAGGCAGACGTGATCTCGGCGCACCGGATGCCGACCGAGATGATCGACTACGGACGGTCAGCCCACGAGCGCGGCCTCAAGGTGCTGATCGCCGGTGCGGGCGGTGCGGCGCACCTGCCGGGGATGCTCGCGTCGGTGACTCCGTTGCCGGTGATCGGCGTACCGGTGCCGCTGAAGTACCTGGACGGGATGGACTCGCTGCTGTCGATCGTGCAGATGCCGGCCGGAGTTCCGGTTGCGACCGTCTCGATCGGGAACGCTCGGAATGCGGGGCTGCTGGCGGTCCGGATCCTGGCCGCCTCCGACGAGGTGCTGCGGGACCGGATGATCGCGTTCCAGGAGTCGCTCGCGGAGCTGGCACGGGGGAAGGGCAGTACGGTGCGTGACGGGGCGGCAGAGCTGCGTAAAGGTTGAGGTCTGGACTGGTTTCCACAGGTCGGGGGCGGGTAGTCGTGAGATCCCATTGGTTGTCGTCTAAGGTCGTCGATCGTGACTCCGCCCACTGAATCGGACACGCAGCGCATTCCGGTCCGCTACTGGATCTGGCTGTTCGGCGCTGCCGTGTCCCTCCTCGGTGACCTGACGATGAGCTTCGGCATCGGCTGGTCCGCCACCCGGCACGGCGGCAGCGTCGCCGGCCTCATCCTGCTGCTCGCCGCCGCCCCCCGTGCCGCCCTCCTGCTGATCGGCGGCGCCGTCGGCGACCGCTACGGCGCACCCCGGGTCCTCCTCGCCAGTTGTACGGCGATGTTCCTGGTGACGGCCGCGCTCGTTCCGGCGTCGGCGGCCGTGGGCGAACCGGTCTGGCTGCTGGTGATCCTGGCGCTGGTGGTGGGATCCATCGACGCGTTCTTCCTGCCGTCGTCCCGGGCGATGCCGCGGCTGCTCGTCCCGCCGCAGCAGGTGCCGCGCGCGCTCGCGAGCTTCCAGGTGACGGGTGTGGTGTTCGCGGTCACGGGTACGGCGGTCGGCGGTCTGCTGGTCAGCTGGTCGGGGCTGAAGGCGGCCGGCGGCTTCGACGCGTTGACGTTCGGCGTGATGTGCGTCGTACTGCTCGTGCTGCGGAAGACGATCGCGCCGACGGGCCGGGTACCGACCGGGATGCTGCACTCGATCGGCGCCGGGATCCGGGTGGCCTTCGGGCGGCCGTTGACCCGCGCGTTGCTGATCACGATGTTCGTCGCGGCCGGTCTGCTGATGCCGCTCGATGCCCTCTTGTTTCCACTGCTCGCACGGGCCCACGGCTGGAACGCCGCGACCGCCGGCCTGCTGATCGCCAGCCGCAGTCTCGGCGTCGGGGTCATCGCGCTCCGGATCCTGATGCGGGGCGCGTTCCCGCGGCCGGGCATCGTCGCGGCGTGCGGCCTGTTGCTCGCGGCTGTCGGGCTGCTCGGCCTGTCGGTGTTCGATCCGTTGCCGCTGACGTTCGCCGCGGGTGTTGTCAGCGGTGTTGGTGTCGGGACGTTCACCGGCCACGTCCTGCCGTTGCTGATGAACTCGGTGGAGCGTGAGTTCCAGTCCCGGCTGCAGTCCATCGTCGTACTCATCCAGAGCGTCGCGCTGATGGTGATGAACCCGCTGCTGGGCGGCCTGGCCGACGTACGCGGCCTGGGCATCACCGGTGTCTGCCTGGGGATCTCGGTGCTGGCAGCCATCACCGGCCTGGTCGTGGTGACCCGCCCAGTCGTCCGCGCGGCGACTGTCGCCTAGGGCTTGCCGGGGGCTCGGTAGGTCCAGCCGGCGGTGCGCCAGGCTTCGGCGTTCAGGTTGAGGCGGGCGTCGACGACGACCGGGGTGCTGACGACGTCCTTCAGGGTGGCCGGGTCGAGTTCGCGGAACTCGGGCCACTCGGTCAGGTGCAGTACGGCGTGGGCGTCACGGCAGGCGTCGACGGCGGACTGGGCGTAGCGCAGGGTCGGGCGGACGCGGCGGGCGTTCTCCATCGCCTCCGGGTCGTAGACCGTGACGTTCGCGCCGTGCAGCTGGATCCGGCCGGCCACGTCGAGCGCGGGCGAGTCGCGGACGTCGTCGGTACCGGCCTTGAACGCGGCGCCGAGCACCGTGACGTTCTTGCCGGACCACTCGCCGCCGAGCATCTCGTGGGTCAGGTCAACGATCCGGGCGCGCCGGTGCTGGTTGATGTCGTCGACCTCGCGGAGCAGCGTGATGACCTCCTCGACGCCGAGCTCACCGGCCCGGTGCATGAACGCGCGCAGGTCCTTCGGCAGGCAGCCGCCGCCGTACCCGGGGCCGGCGTTCAGCATGCCGCGGCCGATCCGCTTGTCGTACCCGAGCGCGTCGGCCAGCTGGGTGACGTCGGCGCCGGTCGCGTCGGCCATCTCGGCGAGCGCGTTGATGAACGAGATCTTCGTGGCCAGGAACGCGTTCGCGCCCGCCTTCACCAGCTCCGCGGTCGGCAGATTGCAGACGACCACCGGTGAACCTTCGCCGATCGGCGTCGCGAACACCTCGCGCAGCTTCGTTTCGGCCGCGGCTGATTGCACACCGAAGACCAGCCGGTCCGGGTGCAGCGTGTCCTCGACGCCGTGCGCCTCGCGGAGGAACTCCGGCTGCCAGGCGATCTCGACCCCGCGACCGGCCGGGGCCTCGGCGTGGAAGCGGGTCTCGACGATCTTCGACGTACCGACCGGGACCGTGGAGCGGCCGACCACCAGCGCCGGCCGGGTCAGCAGCGGCGCGAGCATGTCGACGACCGAGTGCACCTGGGCCAGGTCGGCCGCCTCGCTGCCCTCGAGTTGCGGCGTACCGACACAGACGAAGTGCACGTCGGCCCAGTCGGCGATCTCGCTGTAGTCCTTGGTGAACCGCAGCCGGCCGGAGTCCACGTGCTTCTTCAGCAGCGGGTCCAGACCGGGTTCGTACAGCGGGGCCTTGCCGTCGTTCAGCAGCTTCAGCCGGTGCTCGTCGATCTCGACCCCGATCACGTCGAAACCGAACTCGGCCATCCCGGCGGCGGTGTTCGCGCCGAGGTAGTTGGTGCCGATCACGGCGATCCGCAGGGGGCGGGAGGTCGCTTCACTCATGTCCGGGACTCTACCCATCCTGGTTATCAGCCGGTGACCGGCTCATGTCTGCAGAGTGCGTACTTGCTCACTTTCGGCGTACGACGCACCCCACGCCCGGGTTGTTCGTCGTACAGTGCAACTCGTGAGTAACTCATTCGAGCTGTACGCGCTGTCCGAGGAGCACCAGGCGATCCGCGAGGCCGTCCGCGACGTCTGCGACGCCAAGGTCGCCCCGCACGCCGGGGACGTGGACGAGCTGGCCGAGTTCCCGAAGGCGTCGTACGACGCGCTGAAGGCGTCCGACTTCCACGCGCCGCACATCCCGGAGCAGTACGGCGGGGCCGGCGCGGACGCACTCGCCACGGTGATCGTGATCGAGGAGGTCGCCCGCGCGTGCGCGTCGACGTCGCTGATCCCGGCCGTGAACAAGCTCGGCTCGCTGCCGCTGCTGCTGTCCGCCTCGGACGAGGTGAAGCAGCGCTACCTGCCGCCGGTGGCCGCCGGCGACTCGATGTTCTCGTACTGCCTGTCGGAACCGGAGGCCGGCTCGGACGCGGCCTCGATGAAGACCCGCGCGGTCCGCGACGGCGACGCGTACGTCCTGAACGGCGTCAAGCGCTGGATCACCAACGCCGGCGTCTCCGACTTCTACACGGTGTTCGCGGTGACGGATCCGTCCGCCCGCTCAAAGGGCATCAGCGCGTTCGTGGTCGAGAAGGCCGACGAGGGCGTGTCGTTCGGCGCACCGGAGAAGAAGCTCGGCATCAAGGGCTCGCCGACCCGCGAGGTGTACTTCGACAACGTCCGGATCCCGGCCTCCCGGCTGATTGGCGCCGAGGGCACCGGCTTCGCGACCGCGATGCAGACCCTGGACCACACCCGGGTGACGATCGCCGCGCAGGCGCTCGGCATCGCGCAGGGCGCGCTCGACTACGCGCTCGGCTACGTCCAGGAGCGCAAGCAGTTCGGCAAGGCGATCTCGGAGTTCCAGGGCCTGCAGTTCATGCTCGCCGACATGGGTATGAAGATCGAGGCGGCCCGCCAGCTCACGTACGCCGCGGCCGCCAGGTCCGAGCGCAACGACAAGGACCTCACCTACTTCGGCGCCGCCGCCAAGTGCTTCGCCTCCGACACCGCGATGGCCGTCACCACCGACGCCGTCCAACTCCTCGGCGGCTACGGCTACACCCACGACTACCCGGTCGAACGCATGATGCGCGACGCCAAGATCACCCAAATCTACGAAGGCACCAACCAGGTCCAGCGCATCGTGATGGCCCGCCAACTGCTGAAGGGCATCAGCTAGGCGACTACTCCCTGAGAGCGAATATGATCCCTCGGTGATTGCTCTGGGGGAGTTGGCAAGGATCGGGGAGGAACGGGACTGGGACGCGTTGCAGGTCGTTTGTGACCAGCATCTGCTCTCGGTGGACGGGGAACTGGCGGCGCGGCTGCTCGGCGTGCTGACGTTGGTTCCCGACGACGAGTTGCGGGCTCGGCCTCGGCTGATGCTGTCGTGGTTGAGCGTCTACTACGCGGCGACGCAGCCGGATGCTCTCGAGTTGCGGCCGTACCTGCGGCACTACACGGAGCTCGGGACGCGGCTGGCGGCGTCGATGGACATCGACCGGGAGACGTCGGCGGCGACGCTGACGACGGTCGGGGTCGCGGCGATGATCGCGCTGCGGGAGCAGGGGCGGTGCGTCGAGGCGGAGGAACTCGGGCAGCGGCTCAGTGCGCGCGCCGCGCAGCTCAGTCCGCTGCCGGGGGCCGACGGTTCGTGGCGGCCGGGGTGGTTGCCGCTGCAGCGTGGGCTGACCCGGACGTTGATGGACGACCTGCCGGCCGCGGTCGAGCTGTACCGGCACGCGTACGAGCTCGCCACGCTCGAACCCGCGACGGCTGCCACCGCGCTGAACGCGTCCGCGAACCTCGCGATGATCTTCGCGAATCTCGGCCACACCGGTCCCGCGCAGCAGTGGTTGGGGCGGATGCGGGAGTTCGAGGCGCCGTCCCAGCGGGTCCGGTACCTGCTCACCATTGGCGGTTCGATCGCCGAGGGCTGGGACGCGCTGGACCGATACGACGACGGCGCACTGGCCGGCCTTCTCGAGATCGTCGGCGACGGCACGCGCCGGATCGAGGTCTGGCCGTTCGTGGCGGCGCTGGTGTTCGCGCACGGGCTGCACCGTGGCGACCAGGCGGCGACCCTCGCGCATCTCGGCACGCTCCGCCTCAGCCACGCACCGGAACTCACCGAACTGACCGCGGCCGCGCAGGTCCTGCGGCGCGCGTGGATCGACCTGCTGATCGCGACCGGCCAGGGGACCCGGGCGTTGCGGCTGATCAAGGAAACGGGTCTTCACGAACCATGGCTGACGCTTTCGGCCGCGCGGATCCGGTTCCTCAACGGCGAGTACGCCGCCGTCCGCGCGCTGGCGTCGCGGTTGTCGTGGGGCAACGTCACGTCGTACCGGGATCTTCGGCAACTGCTGTTGCTGAAGGCGATCGCGGCGTTGCGGACCGGGGATGTGCGGGAGGCGCGGGCGGCGGCGGAGCTGACCGATCGGCTGCGGACGCCGGACGAGGTGTTGTCGCTGGCGTCGCTGTCGCCGGCGGATCGCGCGGAAGTCCAGGAAATCAAGGACTTCCCGTTGACCGATGCGGCCCGGGACCGGCTCGCGCGGGCGCCAGGGGTGTTCCCGGAGCGGCTCGACCTGGTGGAGCTGACCAGTCGGGAACACGCCGTACTCGGCGAGCTGGACGCAGGCGGCAGTACGCCGGAAATCGCCGGGAAACTGGTGGTTTCGGTGAACACGGTGCGGTCACAGGTGAAGAGCGTGTATCGCAAGCTCGGCGCGTCGAGCCGGGAGGATGCGGTGTTGCGCGCGTACTCGCTCGGCCTGCTCTAGCCCCAATGGTTCTGGACGAGATACTGCCTGCGGAGTCCGCCACCCCGCTGGGCAGGCGACGATACCCCGAGCATCGTCCGCGACTCAGCAGGTCCGCGCATCGATCGAGGCGAGTGCGGCTGCTCTCCGGAGGCGCCAGCACTGGAGGTGCTGGAGGTGGGCGTAGCAGGAGCCGGGGGCCCACCACATCCAACGCCCCCGCCAGCCCCCACAGGGACGCATTTGACCAACGTCCTCGCCAGGCCCCGCAGACGAGCACGCAACCACCACTCTGTCCCGCTCGCAGGGAGCGTCCGCGCCGCGCTTTCCTCCAGCCGGCCGGGGAGCGTCCTGCCTGCACTTCCTGCGGCCTTGGGCGGGAGAGTGCGGCCAGCGCTTCGTTCATGTGGTCGGTGTAAGCGGCGGCTGGTTCGGGCCGTGTGGCAGTGGCCACTGGAGCTGGGCGAACTGTGGAAGCCAGGGACGCGAGTCAGGTGCGGCGCCGTACGGCGCCGTTGCTGGCGATGCTGGCGATGCTGAACGTCGTACCGGACGCCGCGTTCCCGTACCTCGCCAGCGTTCGCCGCATGGTCCGGCGCGGTGAATGGGTTGGTAGCTCACGCGTTGACGAAGAGTGGTGGGCCGGTGGCGGGCTCGGTGGTGTGCTCGGTGGTGTGCTCGCCCCATACGGCGAAGCGGGCTGCGGCGGACAGGGTTGCTTCGTCGGCTTTCCAGCGGCTGGTCCGTGCGATGGGCAGGGCTGTGTCGCCCTGGGGGTCGCCGGATGGCTCGGCCGGGTCGGTTGGTGAAGAGCTACAGGCGGGGCGCGCCGGGGACGCTGATCCGGCGCCCGGTGGTGCGGGCGCGGCGGAAATCTCGGCCGGCGGTTCGGTGGGCGGCGGTTCGGTGGGTGGCGGCTGGGTGGGTGGCGGCGGGTTAGGACACGCAGACGCGGCAGACGCGGCAAACGCGGCAGACGCGGCCGAGGCGGGTTGTGGTGAGGTTGGGCTTGCCCAGGCGGGGCGGGTTAGGCCTTGCGTGGCGCCTGTGGCGTCGCAGGTGGAGGGTGTGCCGGGCTGTGCAGAGATCGGGTCGGCCCAGGCGGGGCGGGCTACGTGGACCTTGCCGTTGGTGATGGTGATGGTCCAGCGGTCGTTGTGCAGATCCACGTGGTGCCGTCGGCACAGCAACGCCATGTTGTCGACAGCGGTCGCTCCGCCGTCGACCCAGTGCGTCAGATGATGGGCGTCACACATCACCGGCGGCGCCGCACACACCACACAGCCCCGGTCCCGGGCGATCAGGGCGTGCCGGATGGGTCTGGTGACGAGGCGTTCGCTGCGGCCGACGTCCAGCGGCTGGGAGTTCGAGCCCAGGACCAGCGGGATGATGTTCGCGTCGCACGCCAGGCGCCGGATGGTGGCGGCGGACAGGTCGTCGCCGTACACCGTCTGGCCCGTCGCGTGCGCGGTCGCGGTCGCTGAGCGGAGGTCGTCGAGGTCGATCGTCACCGTGATGTTCGCCTTCGCGCCGTGGCCGGCGGTGTCGGTGTCCCAGGCATTCGCGGCCACCGTCAGCGCGGTCGTCAAGGCGTCGGCCTGACGCTTGTCCCGCGGCCGGGGGTCGTGTTCGCCGTCGACGGTCTTGTGCGGGCGGGCACCGGCGTGGACGATCGCCCGCAGCAGCTCGGCGTTGTCGTTGGCGAGGTAGCCGCGGAACTTGACGCCGTTCTCGGCGGTGGTCAACGTCAACGATTCGCGGGCGTTGGCTTTGTGTTCTTCGGGTTCGGGGCCGTCGGCGTCGATCCGGTCGCACAGCTGTTTGGCGGCGGTGCGCAGTTCCTTGGGGGTGAGGTGGGCCGTGAGGCCGACCAGTTGCTGCTCGGCGACGTCCAGGTCTTCGGTCGGGACGCGACCGCGGACGCGTTCGAGTTCGGTGATGATCGCGGCCGCGTGGCCGGTCTGCATCTGGTGGACGGTGCCGTCGGCGCACTGGATGCCGTCGGTGAGGGCGGCGTCGACGGCGCGGTATTTGGGCAGCGCGCGGGCGAGGTGGACGTCGCGCCAGGCCTCGGTGCGGTCGCGGCGGTGGCGGAGGGTGAGGAGTTCGACGGTGTCGCGGGCGCCGAGCTCCTGGGCCAGACCGTCGGTCTCAGCGCGGGCGATGAGTTGGAGGCGGACGGCTTGCAGGCGGATGATCTCGGCGTTGACGTCGTCGAGGGCAGGCATCACCTCGTGGTTGCCTATAGCAACCACCGTGCGTCCGCCGAGAATGTCCATGCCGACAACTCTAGCCACGACCTCCGACAGTTTTCAAAGTGGTTTCCCTTGTTTTCAAGGAGAATCTAGAAAGATCCGTCCAGTCGGGTCGCTGGGTGGTGTCGGAAGTTCGCCGAGATGGGCGAGGTCGCGGAAGTTGATGCGGGACAGGATTCGCGGTGACGCCGGCGCCTTCACCTACACCGCTACGACTACGACCAGTGCCACCTGTCAGCTCTTCCCTTCACGGCCGAGCACCTGACAGCTCTTCTCCCACAGCGGCAGTACGTGTCAGCTCTTCCTTTCACGGCCGAGCACCTGACAGCTCTTCTCCCACAGCGGCAGTACGTGTCAGCTCTTCCCTTCACAGCCGCAGCACCTGTTAGCTCCTCCTTCACAGCCGCAGCACCTGTTAGCGGTTGATGGCTTCTGGCTAGAACAAGGTGCTGCCCAGTGGGTGTTGTTGATCGAAGCCGGGGAGGATCAGGAAAGTACCGCTGGCGGTCGTTTTGGTGAACGGCAGCAGGGCGTCGCCGTTCTGCATGTGGGTGAGGGTTGCGGTGAAGGTGCGCAGGTCGTTCTGGAAGCTGATGAAGAGCAGGCCGGGCGCCGGATCGTCGATGCTGTACGAACGACGGAGCATCATGCGTACGCCGACGACGGCTGCGTGCGCGCGGCGGGCGTGGGCGTTGGCCGGCACGAGGTAGCGGCCGTCGGGGGTCTTCGCGCCGAGATCGGGGCCGTCGGCAATAACTCCGCCGGACAGCGGGACGCCGGTGTCGCGGTGGCGGCCCATGACCGCTTCCTGGTCGGCGGTCGACAGCCCTGCGAAGCGGGGCAGGTCGAGTTCCATTCGGCGGAGTACGGCGATGGTGCCGCCGGCTACCCGGGGTTCGTCGAGCCAGAGGTTGAGGCTCTGCTCGGGGTCGGTGTGGGGGCCGACGATGCCGTCGATGAAGCCGAGTTGGTTGCGGGGTGCGGTGAGGTTGTCGGTCACCTTGACCGCGGGGCCGCGGTGGGCGGACTGGCGCCAGCGTTCGCGGAGGCCGGTCGTTTCCAGCAGGGCGGCCGCTGCTACCGAGAGGACGAGGGGGTCGGTGGCGCAGAGTTGCAGGAGTACGTCGCCGCCGCGTGCTGGTGCGGGGATCTGTTCGTGGGCGAAGGGTGGCAGGTCGGTGGCGCCGGGGAGGGTGCGGCCGGCCATTCGCACCAGGCGTGGGCCGATGCCGACCGTCACGGTGAGATCGCCCGGCGGGAGGCCGAGCAGGCGGGGTGCGGTGCCGGTGGTCAGCGCGACGATCGTCTCGCCGAGCTCCGCAAGCAACCGGACGATTGCCACGGAGGGGACGACGTCGGCGACGACCGCCAGCAGGTGGGGTTGGGCGGTCTGGGGTGTGGTGATGCCTGCCTGGTGCTTGCCGGTCGGCGGCACCGGCGCGGCTGCCGTTGCGGCGGCCTGTGCGGGAGTCGGCTGGTCGGTGGTTGTGGAGCAGCCGGCGGTGAGGACGGCGGCGGAGGCGGCGCCGAGGAGCGTGCGGCGTGACGGGCGGTCGTCGGCTCGGGTCACGGAGCGAGAGTGCCACATCACCCGGAGTACTCGCGAATCGGTCCTTCGTGTCACACTTTCGGCCATGTTGCGTGCGGTGGTCGTCGTTGCGGGAGTCCTGGCCCTCGCGGGGTGCAGCGGAGCAGAAGCAGATCAGGTACGGCGGCCCGCGGGCGAGCACGTGACGATCCGGGTGCCGGCCGACGCGCCGACGATCTCGGCCGCGGTATCGGTCGCACAGCAAGGGGATCTGGTCCTGGTCGCGCCCGGCACGTACCACGAGTCGGTACGGATCACGACCGCGCACGTCACGCTGCGCGGGGAGTCGCGGGACAAGGTCGTCATCGACGGCGAACTGCGGCAGCCGAACGGCATCGTGGTCACCGCGCCCGGCGTCGCGGTCGAGAATCTGACGGTCCGCGGCAACACGCAGAACGGCGTACTCGTGACCGGTTCGGTGAAGGCGGCGGATGCACAGCCGGGGCAGGGCGGGTACGACACGGGGGACGAGCCGGTGCGGTTCCTGGACTCGTTCCTCGTGTCGCATGTGACGTCGACGCGGAACGGTCTGTACGGGATCTACGCGTTCTCGGCGCGGAACGGCGTGATCCGCGACTCGTACACGTCCGGCGGGGCTGACTCCGGGATCTACGTGGGGCAGTGCAAGCCGTGCCAGGTCGTGGTGCAGGACAACGTCGCGGAGTACAACGCGGTCGGGATCGAGGGGACGAACGCGAGCGGCGAGATGTACTTCGTCCGCAATCGCATCGTCGGTAACCGGGTCGGGCTCACGACCGGGTCCGATCACCAGGAGAAGCTGCTCCCGCAGCAGGGTGCTGTTGTCGCTGGCAACCTGATCGCGGCCAATCAACAGCCGGCCACGCCGGAGCAGGCGGACGGCGGCTGGGGCATCGGCGTCGGCATCGACGGCGGCAGCAACAACCAGCTTGTGCACAACCGAATCACCGGCAACATCAACGCCGGCGTCATTCTCACCGCAACCCAGGACATCCCCGCGAACGCCAACCAAATCACCGGAAACATCCTCGCGGGCAACACCGTGGACGTCGGCTGGACCTTCCCCACCGCCACCAAGGGCCACGACAACTGCCTGACCGCCCCCACCGCCCACACAATCCCCGCCGGCCTGACAACAACCGCCCCCTGCCCACACCCCGGCCGCACATCCCCATCCGGCACCTGGACCGCCCCAACCCCACCAAGCGGCATCCCGTTCAGCGAAGTCGCACCCCCGCCCACCCAACCCCAACTCCCCAACCCCACAACCACCGGCTCCACAACCGTCCCATCCACCCCACCCCTACCGGACCTCACCCGGATCACAGCCCCGGCATCAACCCTCCTCGCCGACCGCACCCTGACCCAGGTCAGTTGACTACTTGGGTGGGGTGTACGGCTGGGTGTCGAAGTCGATGACTACTGGTTGTGGTTCGGAGGCGACGGCCAGCTGGACGCGGTACATCGTGCCGTCTTCGGCGATCCAGTACTTCACGGTGCCCTCGGTGTCGGGGCGGTCGCGGGCGGCCGGGCCGAGCATCACGTCGGTTCGATGGCCGTTGATCGTTTCCTGGCCCAGTTGGCGGGCGCCGTTCTGTGGAAGCAGTTGAGCGTTGTCGGGGCGGTCGGACGCGAGGCCCAGCGTGATCCGGAGCGCGGTGTCGAGGGTGCTGCCCGTCGTCTGCAGCGGACGGTTGGTCCACCCCACGGTCTTGGACGCGGCGGACAACTGCGTCGGTGTCCAGCGGATCACGCCGTCGCTGGACGAGTTGCGGCCCGCCCCGCGGAGTTCGCCGTACGCGCGCTTCGACCGGAAGTCGACCGACGCCGTCACGGTGAGCCCGCCGGCGGTGTCCGGCACGGTGATCCGGACCGCGCGCCCGCCGGTCTCGTAGTTGCGGAATCGGGTGATGGCGAGCCGGTTCGCCTCGTCCGCGGTGAGCGCCCGCGGCGCCGACGCGTCTGACTTCGAGCTGACGACGACCAGGACGGTGGCCACCGCGGCGCAGGCGACGGCAGCTGCCGCGATCAGGACGCGGCTTCGCAGGATGTGCATGGTGCCGGACGCTAACAGCCCGGCAGATTCACCCAGTAATTCACCCGATACGGACGGTCACGGCGCGCGGTGTTCTGGTTGGCTGAGTCGATTTGAGTGCACCAACCAAAAGGGGACAGCAACAACTATGACAAGACGGCTGTTGCGTGCAGGGCTGTCCGGCCTCCTACTGGCCGGCGGCGCTGCAGGCGCGATGGTTTCGGCGAGCGGTGCGGCAGGTGCCGCCGCCGTGCAGCAGGACGACGGCACACTGACCGTCCAGGTGCTGCGGGACTTCTTCGGGACCGGCGTGATCAACGCCGCGATGGACACACCACAGCAGGGCATGGCCGTCGAGGTCACCGACACCGCGGGACACCACGTCCGGGGTACGACGGACGCGACCGGCAAGGTCGTCGTACCGCCGTCGTCCACGCTGGCCGGTGGTCAGTACCGCGTGGACGTGTCGATCCCGGCGTCGTACGACGGGTACCTGCGGGCGGCGCCCGCGTCGACGAAGGACAACCACTTCGACAGCTTCACGTCGTTCGTGGACGTCCGGAACGGCAAGGCGGACGCGGTGATCACCGCGGTCTGGAACCCGGCGGACTACACGCTGCCGGACGCGAAGTACTACGTGCCGGTCCAGAGTCCTGCCGTGAACGCCGACGGCAGCGCACCGGACCCGAACGCCCGCGCGCTGGTGTCGTTCGGCCAGGACGCGCGCGGCACCTGCCCCGACCAACTGGCCTGTCCGAAGGTGGTCAACACGCAGTCCCAGGTCGGCACCACGTGGGGCCTGGCGTACGACAAGTACCGCAAGCGGATGTTCCAGGCCGCGTTCGCGAAGCGCTACACCGAGTACGGCCCGGAGGGCGGCGACGCGATCTACACAACCCCGCTCGACGGCTCCGGTACGCCGACCCTGTTCGCAAAGGTCACCGGCGCCGCGCTGACGCCGCACGGCCCGGGCGACATGCGCAAGGACCCGCTGTTCACGGACGCGCCGGGCAAGGAGAGCATCGGCGGCCTCGCGCTGTCCGAGGACGGCAAGACGCTGTACGCCGTGAACCTGCGCAGCCGGCAACTCGTCAGCTTCGACGCCACCGGTGCGGACGCGCCGCTGCCGGCGAAGTCCGTACGGATTCCCGACCCGGGCTGTGCCTCCGCGACCGATTGGCGCCCGTTCGCGCTGACCACCCACGACGCCGAGCTGTACGTCGGTGGCGTGTGCTCGGCGGAGAGCACCAAGCAGCGGGATGACCTGAAGGCGGTCGTCTACAGCTACGACGGTACGACGTTCACGCCGGTCCTCACGCAGGGTCTCGGATTCGAGCGCGGCCAGGTCCTGCAGGGATGGACCACGCCGACCACGAACCACTGGAACCCGTGGGACACCAGCCTGCTGAACTGGGAGAGCCGCTCGATCAACGCCAGCCTGTACGTCAACCCGCAGCCGGAGCTGGCCACGCTGGCCTTCACCCGGAACGGGTCGATGATCCTCGGCTTCCGCGACCGGTTCATGGACGTTATCGGTAGCGGGATGGACCCGCGGCCGCTGAACGACACGATCGAGGCCGGCATGTCCGGCGGCGACATCAACATGGCCTGCGCGAAGCCGGGCGGCGGGTACGACTGGGAGGGCACCGGAATCTGCCCGAACCACGGCACCTTCGAGACCAACGGCCGGGAGACGGGTGACGTCAAGGAGTACTTCCACGGCGACTTCTACGACCCGAACCGCTCGGGCAACGGGTTGCACCAGGAGGCGTCGCAGGGTTCGGTGGCGTACATCCCGCAGCAACAGTGGGTGATCAGCACCGAGCTCGACCCGGCGCGGGACGTCAGCTCGAACGGGGCCGGTTTCTACAACGTGGACACGGGCGTCGGCCCGGGGCAGGAGAACCCGGCGCACGGGTACCAGTTCGTGGGTCCGACCAACAGCTTCGGCAAGGCCGGCGGTCTTGGTGACGTCGCGTACGCCGCGGCGAACGCGCCGATCCAGATCGGCAACATCGTCTGGTTCGACGGCGACCACAACGGCATCCAGGACCCGTACCACGAGGACGAAGTGCCGCTCGCGGGCGCGACCGTGAACCTGCTGGACGCGTCCGGGAAGCGGGTCGCGACCACGAAGACCGACCCGGCCGGCGAGTTCTACTTCGGCGGGGTCGGGGCGGAGTACGAGCTGACGCCGGGAGCGAAGTACACCGTGGAGTTCGACGTGTGTACGGCGGACACGAGCAACGTGCCGAAGCAACCACCGGCGACGGACCTGCGGTTCACGCTGCCGGTCGCGGGGACCGATCGGGCGCACGACTCGAACCCCACGCCGCCGACGAGCGGGCAGCTCTGCAAGGCGTCCACCGAGGTGACGGCGCCGAGTACGCCGGGCGGGGTCGACCACACGATCGACGCCGGGGTCTACATCCCGGCGCCGGTGCCGCCGACGACACCTACGCCCACCCCGACACCGACCCCGACGGTGACTCCGACCGTGACTCCGACCGTGTCGCCGTCGCCGAGCCCGTCGGCCACGCCGAGTGCGACGCCCACCGTGGTGCCGTCGCCGAGTCAGCCGCCGCAGAAGCCGGGCGGGCCGCTGGCCTCGACCGGGGCCGAGGTGTCACCGCTGGTGTTCATCCTGGCCGGGGTCCTGCTGGCCGCCGGCGGTGCGTTCCTGCTGATCAGCCGGAAGCGCAGAGTCAAGCACTGATGCTGTCGTCGTGTCCTGCCCGACCCGCCCGCGGGCAGGACACGACGGTCAGCCGCGTTCGGGGTCGGCGCCGGACGCCTTCGTGACCCGGTCGCCGACCTCGAGGGACTTCCACAGGTCGCGCTTCACCTTGACGTCGCGGACCTCGCCGCCGTCCAGCTGTACTTCGAGTTTGCGGTAGAGGTTCGCGCCGTCGTACATCGCGCGGGACTTCTTCACGACGACTCCGGTCCAGGCGTCCCCGTCGGCCATCGGTCACTCCTTCGTCACGGTACGTGGGCGGCTGAAGCTTATCACTGATAAGTTTCGCGTCCCGGGCGTTCGCGCGGGTACGGTGCGGTGGTGCCTCAGCAGCGACGGACGGACCGGGCCGCGATCGTGGCGGCTGCGATCGCGGTGCTGGACGAGCGCGGGCTGGACAAGTTGTCGCTGCACGCGATCGCGGCCCGGCTCGGCGTCCGGCAGCCGGCGCTGTACCACCACTTCGAGGACAAGAACGCACTGCTCAGCGCGGTCGCCGCCGAGGTCCTGGAACGCGGGCACACCGACCGGCTCCCGCGCGCGGACGAGGACTGGCGGGCGTTCCTGATCCGCAACGCGCACAGCCTGCGCCGGGCGATGCTCGGCGTCCGCGACGGCGCCCGGCTGCTCGCCGTCGCCGGTCCACGCGCACCGAAGCTCGGCAACGCGATCGCCCAGGTGTCGTTCCTGGAGCAGCACGGCTTCACCGGCGCCGACGCGATCCTGGCGTACGTCGCGGTCTCGCGCTACACGATCGGCGCCACCCTGGAGCAGCAGACCGCCGCCAACGGCAACGAGATCACCTTCCCGAAGCCGGCCGACGTGCCGCCGGGGGCCGAGCGCCTGTTCAGGCTTGCCGCGGAGGTTCAGGCGCTTGGGCCGGACCACGAGTTCGCGGTCGGGCTGACCGCGCTGGTGAGCGGGCTCAGCCCATCGCGAGGTCGTTGACGAAGCTGTCGGACTAGCGGACAGTCTGTTCGCCGCACGTCGGGAGGGTGAGGCGCAGCAGTGCACCGCGAGGGCACGGGACGACTTCGGCTGTTCCACCGTGGGCTTCGGCGACCTGCCGGACGATGGCCAGGCCGAGTCCGGATCCGGGATGTGCGCGGGCGGCGGGTGAACGGTAGAAGCGATCGAACACGAATTCCAGGTCGCTGTCCGGGATCCCCGGCCCGCCGTCCGCGACGTCGAGAACGCCGTCCTTGACGGTGATCTGGACGCGGGCGCCCGGGGGGCTCCATTTCACGGCGTTGTCGACCAGGTTCGCGACGGCGCGTTCCAGGGCGTCAGGGTCGCCGTGAACCACGGTCGGCGCGCAGGTAAGTCCGAATTCAAGGTGTGCCGCCCGACGTGCCGCGCGCGCCGCGACGCTCTCGGCGACGAGATCCAGACGGACGTCTTCGGTATGAAAGGCCGGCTGACCGTAGCGCGCCAGGTCGACCAGGTCGTTGGTCAGCCGCTTGAGTTCGCCGGCCTGTTCGAGTGCTTCGGCAGCCAGGAGTGGGGCCTGCCGGTCGGACACGTCCTCCGCCAGCAGCGCGAGGTTGACCGTCAGACTCGTGAGCGGTGTGCGCAGTTCGTGCGAGGCGTCGGCCACCAGGCGGCGCTGGGCGCCGACGGACGCGTCCAGGGCGGCGGTCATCCCGGCGAAGGCGGAGCCGAGCCGGCCGATCTCGTCCTGGCTCTCGGCGGGGATCGGGATGGCCAGGTCGCCGGTCGTGCGGATCAGCTCGACGGTCTCGGTGAGCCGGCGTACGGGGCGTAGTACGCGGCGTGCGACCAGGCGGGCGGCAAGCGCTGCCAGGAGTGCGGCGCCGACCGTCGACGCGGCGAGCAGCCAGGCGAGTTCGCGCAGGGTCGGCGCCGGGTCGGACTGCGGGATCGCCGTCCGCACCAGCGCGCCGCCTGAGTCTGCCATCGGGGCGGTATAGATGCGGTACGCGATGCCGTCGTAGACCGCGTTCCGGAAGTAGGCGGGAGCGGTTCCGTTGGCGACCGCGACGTCGTGGGCGGTGACGTCGACGAACTTCGTCGACGGCCCGGCCTGGACCGGGGGCGGCACGATTTGCAGTTGGGTGCTCCCGATCCCGAGCGGAACGGCCGGGAACTCCGGCTCGACGCCCGACTTGTCCCGGTACTTCTCCTTGATGGCTCTCGCCACCTCCGGTGCCTGGCCCGCCGCCGTGACCAGGGAGTTGTCGATCTGGCCGCGGAGGCTGGATTCCACGGCTGGGTACAGGACCGTCGACACGAGTACCAAGGCACCCGCGACGATGGCTCCTCCGGCGATGGCCAGCCGCGTGCGTAGGTTCATGGCTCCTCGCGCAGGACGTACCCCAGGCCGCGCACCGTCTGGATCAGTCTGCTGGCATCGCCGGCCTCGAGCTTGCCGCGCAGGTAGCTGATGTAGACCCACAGCGCGTTCGACTCCGGGCCGAAGTCGTAGCCCCAGACGGACTCGAAGATCTGGGTCCGGCTCAGCACCTTGTGGGGATTGCGCAGGAAGAGCTCCAGCAGGGACAGCTCTGTCTTGGTCAGCTCCAGCCACCGGCCGGCTCTGGCGGCGCGGCGGCCGCTCAAGTCCAAGGAGACGTCACTGAAGTGCAGTACCTCGGCCTTGGCGCCACTGCGCCGCAACAGGGCTCGAAGCCGCGCCCGCAATTCGTCCAGGGCGAACGGCTTGGCCAGGTAGTCGTCGGCGCCCGCGTCGAGCCCGGCGACCCGGTCGGTGACCAGGTCCCGGGCGGTGAGCATCAGGATCGGTGTGTCGTACCCGCCCGAACGCAGTGTCCGGCATACCTCGAGCCCGTTCGGTTCGGGCATGAGAACGTCGAGCACCACCGCGTCCGGGCGGAACACGCCGTGCTGGGCAAGGGCTGACACCCCGTCGACCGCGGATGCCACGTCGTACCCGTCGCGGCCGAGCGCGTGCTCCAAGGACCGGCGCACGGCCGGGTCGTCGTCCACGACAAGTATCCGCATGGTCAGCCATCCTCGCCGTCGGTCATGAGGTTGTGATGAGGACGCCGGCAGTTGTCAGCGTTTGGCCATCGATTGCTTCAGATCTCTCAACGCGTTGTCAAGCCGCTCGGCGCTCACCCCCAGCGACTTGGCGATGTCCCGGAAGGCCTGCGACGCCGGTTCGATGCCGCGCTGAGCCGATACCAGCTTCAGCAGGGCGGCCTTGGCCTTGGCCTTGCTGCACCCGAGCGTGGCGGCCAACCGTGCCGCCGCGGCGTCGGTCGTGAACGGCGACTTGCGCGGGTCGTCCGCACCCTTCTTGCCCTTGTCGCGGTTGCTGTCGCCGGGCTTGAGGAGCATCGGTTCCAGGACGGTTTTGACCCGCGAGGCCGGGATCCCCAGGTTGGTCGCGACGGCCGCGACGAAGGCCTGCGGCGTGACGTTTTGCGCGTTGGCCAGCGACCGCTTGGCCGCGATCAGCGCGGCGGTGAGCCGGTCGGTCGTCACGCCGAGCTTCGCGGCCATCGCGGCGAAGTCGGCGTCCGAAGCCGGCTTGGCCTTGCCCTCGACCTTGGTCGTCGTATCGGATTTCGCGGCCCCGGGTGCGGCGCCGGATCCGGACGTCGCTGCCGACGCGGTACCGGTGGTGGCCAGTGCGGCCAGCGTTACCGCGGCCGCGATCAGCCGGGTGCGTTTCATCATCGTGATTTCCTTTCGTCACCGAGCGTGCCGGACGAGAACCGGCACCGTGGGGACAAGAGGACCAAGTTGGCTTCAGCTGTGGTTTCGGCCAGCTTTAGAGCTCCCTTAGAAAACGCATTCCTGAGGGACCGGTCCTGGCTGTTGGGGGAGCGTTCACCCGCGGGTCGTTCAGGTGGTCCGTGGTATTGGCCGGTGGTGGGTGGCGTGCTGTCGAGGGACCGGTGGGGTTCCTCAGGACGAGATGAGGATCGATGCCCCGACCCACGTTGCGCGGTCGCCGGACCGCCTTGGCAGTCTCCACACTCGCGCTGGCCGGCCTGCTGTGCGCTGCCCGACCGGCCGACGCCGCGCCTCGCACCGGCTTCACTCCGGGCGCCCTGGTGGTCAGCCGGCTCCACTACGTCGGCACCCCCGGCATGCTCGCGCCGGGCCAGGTACTGCCTACCGGCGCGACCGCCATCGCTGACGGCTCGTTCGCGCAGGTGTGGGACAACGTCACCGTTGACGGCAACTTCGGCGTCACCGCGCCGATCTCCCTCGACCAGCTCGACGCCGCCGGTACGACGGTCGCGTCCGTCGAGGCGCCGACCGGCCGGCCCGGCCCGAGCAGCCGCGGCCACGACGTACTGACCGGCAGCTTCTCCTCGAAGTCCGAGGGCGCGCTGAACCTGTCGACCGACGGCTCGCGGCTGACCGTCATGGGATACGTCGCCGCGCCGAACACGCTCGACGCGTCGAACGGCAACACACCCGGCGTGATCGACCCGACCAATCCCGACGCCCAGTCCGTGTATCGCGGCATCGGCGAGGTCAACGCCAAGGGACAGTTCTTCGTCACCCAGACCAACGCCTACTCCGGTGACAACGGCAGGGCCGCGATCTACGACGCCGCGACCGGCCTGTACTACGCGGCCGGCAACTCCAACAACGGCGAGGGCACGAGCGTGCCGGGCACGATCTACGGCACCGGGGCGCAGCTGGTCACACCGGCCCGCGAGTCCGAGGCCGAGCAGACGGTGGGTCAGCCGACGCCGCTCGGCGGGTTCAGCGTGCTGCAGCTGCCCGGCGTGAAGAAGGCCGACAAGCTCGGCAAGGACACCAACTTCGGCGCTGTCGCCGTACACAACGGGGTCGTCTACTACACCAAGGGTTCCGGCTCCAACGGCGTCGACACGGTGTACTTCGTCGACACGACGGGCTCCGCGTGCCCGAACGGCGCCGGAGTACCGGTACCGGGTGCCCCCGCACCGACTGCCGCGCGGCAGTACAACGCCGCGACCGGTGAGATCGCTCCGAACATGTGCATCCTCAAGGGCTTCCCGACGGCGCTCGCCAAGTCGGTCGCCACGCCTGAGGTCGGCGGCCCGGAGAACACGACCGCGTTCGGCGCGATGTGGTTCGCGAACGACACCACGCTGTACGTCGCGGACGCCGGCAACGGTGACGACACGTACTCGAACGGCGTCTACACCGGTGCGGCCGCCCAGACCCTTGCCGGCATCCAGAAGTGGTCACTCGTCAACGGGACCTGGACCTACGACTACACGCTGCAGAACGGCCTTGGTCTCGGACGGCCGTACTCCGTCGCGGGCCTGCCGGCAGGTACGAACGCAGCGACTGGCCTGCCTTGGCAGCCGGCCGTCGACGGCGTCCGCAACATCACCGGCAAGGTCAACGCCGACGGGAGCGTCAGCCTGTACGGCGTCACCAGCACTGTGGGCGGCGTGACCGACCCGGGCGCGAATCCGAACAAGGTCGTCACCGTCACCGACCAGCTCGGCGCCACGACGCAGCCGGGCGGGCAGACCTACCGCGTACTGCGGTCCGCCGCCGCGGGTGACGTCTACCGGGGCACGGCTTTCGCCCCTTCGCGCTGAGCGACACCACTGGACCCGCCCGCCGCCGGTGCGGGCGGTCCAGTGGTCAGCCCAGTGCGAGGTCGTTGACGAAGCTGTCGGACCAGTCCGACAGCGTGGGGAGCCGTTCGGACCAGACCTTGGTCCGGGGTGTGCCGGCCGTGCTCGGCTCGCCGTTGTCCGGCCAGTAGCCGATCAGCGAGCGCAGGGTGCCGAGGTGTTCGGTGAAGTGGTCGTCGACGTTCACGATCGCGGCGACCCGGACGGCGCCCAGCCGGGCGACCACCTCGGGGTCGCGGAACGCGGTACGGATCGCGCCGCCGAGGTTCGCGAGCTGGGAGTCGCACGGCTGTGCGGCGACCGGTTCGGCGAGCACCAGGATGTGGGTGTCGGGGAGGTACCAGCCCTGGCGCTCGGCGATCCGGTACAGCTCGGTCAGCCGGGTCCGCAGGTGCGGCGTGGTGGCGAGCCCGGTGCCGTGGTCCTCGCAGGACGACGCGTGCAGGTACGTCAGCGTGCACTCGGTCCAGCTCTGGCAGAGGATCCGGATCGCCTCGAACGACGGATCCTCGCCGATCGTCCGGTACGTCGTCCGCAGTACGTCGAGGGCCACCGTCAGCGGGACCTCCCTCTCGGCGAGCCGCCGTCCCGCCGCGGCCGCGTGGGGAACCGGGTCGGATCCGGCGGCCAGCGACTGCAGCAGCGGCCGGAAAACGGTGTCGTTGCTGGGCCCGCTCAGCCGATGTCGCCCGCGTCCGGGGACCGGATCTGATACCGGCTGCTCCGGTTCCGGAGCGGTCGGTGCGGGCAGCGGTTTACGCAGCTTGTCGATCAACATGGCAGATCCCCGTTTGGCTACCGATCGTGGTCGCCTACCTGGCCGATAGGTGACCCGTACGCCCTGAGACGCTCGCCCCGCCGATCCATGACGCCAGATTCCGGAAATTCCCGGAATCCGCAGCCAATGAGGCCCAGACGGGACGTGCACCGCCTGCACGCCGGTCACCGGGAGTGCCCGGTCCTGGAGCTAGACCAGCGGCCAGAGCTGCGGCTGGATCGCGGGGTCCGAGTAGTCGGGGTCCGGGTTCCGGCGGACGAGGTCGTCGTTCGGATGCCCGGAGCCGGGGCGCCAGCGGTTGTCCGACGGCTGCAGGTGGATCGCGATCGACCGGCGCGGCGCCGTACTGAGGTTCGCCGAGCTGCCGTGCACCGTCCGGCAGTGGTGGAAGCTGACCTGGCCACGCTTCATCCGCGGTACGACGGGAGCCGGGTCGAAGCCCTGCTCGACGATCGACGCCTCCAGTCCGGCGGCGTCCTGCGAGAAGAAGTCCAGCCCGGTCACCGACCAGCGGTGGCTGCCCGGCATGAACGCGACCGCCCCGTTCACCTCGTCGACGTCGTGGAACCCGACCCACGCCGTCAGCATGTTGTCCGACGTACACGACTGCCAGTACTGCCGGTCCGTGTGCCACCCCACCTTCGCCGCCGACCCGCCTGGCGGCTTGTACAGCAGCTGGTCGTGCCACAGCCGGATCCCGTCCGCCCCGGACAACGCGGCGGCCGCCTCCGCGATCGCCGGATGGTGCACCAGCGCGGCCAGCTCGTCGACACGCAGCGACGAGTAGTCGTTCTTCCGCAGTACGTCGCCGTCCTCCGGCTGCCAGCCCCGCGTCGCCCTGATCCGGGGCAGCACGTGGTCGTGGTCGTTCGCGTAGAACCGCTCCATCCCGCGCTCGGCCGCGTCCAGTACGTCGGGTGGCACGATCACCGGCGAGATCCAGTACCCGTGCTCCTGATAGAAGGCAATGTCGTCAGCGTCCATGGACACCACGGTAGGAAGGAGCACACCGGATAGGCGTTGCCGATGTTCAGCTGGATGGACACAATCTTCAGGTGTCCCTGTTCCGCCCCGACGGGCTCCGCGCCGGCTTCCACGCCGAAGGCTTCGCCCCGGCCAGCGGCCTGCTGCACGCGGGTGAGCAGTGGGTGCCCGAGCAGTTCCTGATCGAGCCGCACGAGCATCCCGTCTGGGAGATCTACTTGCAGCAGCACGGCACGACGCACTGGGTCGCGGGCGGTGAAAGCTACGCGCTGCACCCGGGCCACCTGTTCGCCGTACCGCCCGGGGTCACGCACCACCTCGCCGGCCGCTCCGGGAATCACCACTTCTTCTTCGCCGCCGTCGACCTCGAGGTCGTACGCCGCCGGCATCCCGGTCTCGCGATGCCGTCAGGCGTCGTCCATCGGGAAGCCGGCGAGCTCACGTACGCGTTCGCGCAGCTGGTTCGGGAGCTCACGACCCGGTACGAGTACGCCGACACCGGGCTGACGCTCGCCGTCGATCACCTGGTGCTCGCGTTCTCCCGGTCGCTCGCGCCGTCCGCCGGACCGCAGCTGCCGATGCATCCCGCCGTACGGACGGTGAAACGGCTGCTGGACCAGGAGTTCCACGAACGCTGGACGTTGACGGAGCTGGCGGACCGTGCCGGGCTCGCGCCGGCGTACCTGGCCGAGCTGTTCGCGGCCGAGCTCGGCCAGCCGCCGCACCGCTACCTCAACGAACGCCGTATCGACCGCGCCCGCCAGTTGCTGGAGTCGAGCGACGTCACGGTCACCGCGCTCGCACTGAGCCTCGGCTTCAGCTCCAGCCAGCACTTCGCGCGGGTGTTCCGGCAGCTCACCGGCAGTACGCCGACCGCGGTCAGAGCGTCACGAGCACGGTGACACCGAGCGCGAGCCCGACCAGATAGGTGCCCATGGCACCGATATCGCGGAGCGGGCCGTGGTTCGCGAGCGTCGGCGAGCGCAGCATGCCCAGCGCGTGCGTGAACCGGACGAAGACCGCCGCGATCGCCAGGGCGTCGATCACCCAACTGTGCGAGAGCGTCGAGCAGACCAGCAGGAGCACGATGATGGTGGGGATGTACTCGGCCGCGTTGCCGTGCGCGCGGACCGCGATCAGCAACCGGTCGGCGGGGTCGGTCGGCAGCTGGTTGCCGGCGCCACGGAGCGCGCGGTTGCGGGTCACGTTGGCGCCGAGCAGGAACAGCAGGATGCCCAGCAGGGCAACGCAGATCACGGTGATGGTGCTCATAACAGTGCTCCTTCGAACAGGTGGCTCACGATGGTGTGACTCAGACTCGTCCCGAGCAGCGCGTCGGTCTTGTGCATGCCGCCGGGACAGGTGACGTTGACCTCGATCAGCCGGCCGTCGATCACGTCGACGCCCGCGATGACCAGGCCGTGCTCGCGAAGTTCCGGTCCGAGGGCGGCGACGATCGCGCGGTCGTGCTCGTCGGCCTCGGCCGTGGCCACCGGCGGGCCGATCCGGAAGTCGCCGGCGGCCGGGCGGCGCAGGACCGCGCCGACGAGCTCGCCGTCCAGCAGGAACAGCCGTTTGTTGCCCTGCGCAACCGCAGGCAGGTACTGCTGCGCGATCACCTGGCGGCGGCCGCCGTACGTCGCCGACTCGAGCAGCGCGATCGCGCTGTGGTCGTCGCGGACCAGCCAGACCCCGTTCCCCGCGAACCCGTCGACCGGCTTCACGACCGCCGTACCGACCCGCGTCACGAACGCCCGCAGGGCTTGCGGATCCGCGCCGACGTCGGTCGGCGGGCAGAGTTCGGGGTGATGCAGCGCGATCAGCTTCTCGTGCAGCGCGCGGATGCCTGCCGGGCGGTTCACGACGTGGGTCTCGGCGAGGTCCAGCAGGTACGTCGTGTGCAGGTAGCGGGCGTCGACGGGCGGGTCGATCCGGAGGTGCACGACCGCGAACGACGCGACGTCGACGACCGCCGTACCGAGGTCGTCGTACCACTGCGGGTCGACGATCCACCGGTGGTCGTCGCCCGGCACCCGGGGGCGCAGCCGGATCCGGCGGCCCCGCACACGCAGCCGCCCGTCCGTGAACTCGAGGTCCTCCGGCTCGCAGCACCAGACGTCGAGGTCGAGGTCCTGGGTCGCGGCCATCAGGCCGATGCTCGCGTCGATCTCAGCCTGCAAGCCGGGTAGCGGATCGGTGACGAACAGTACGCCGTTCATCGCGCCACATCCCTTCTGTGCAAGGGGTTCCGCGGAGTACATCGCGCCGGAGAACGTCGTCGTACATGAGTTTCCGGAGAGTTCCGACGATCTGCTCGACCATGTGCGGTTCCTGCGCGTCGAGGTAGCGGACCTCGAGGTAGGTCCCGCGCGGACGGACCGGCGGGAACAACGTGCTGAGATGCGCGGCCGGGCCGTCGACGAAGGCCGTGGCGCCCGCGGCGAAGGCCGTGTACGCCGCCACCGGGTCGTCGCCGTACAGCAGCCGGTCGTCGAACGCCGTCCGCGCCGGATCGACCGCCTGCCAGACGGCGAGCCGCGAGCTGCGGTTGAAACGTGCGGCCAACGACGGGCCGACCAGATTGAGGACCCGCCACTGCTCGAGGCCGGCGCGACCCGGCCACCAGTCCAGGCAGAACTGCGTGGACGCCGTCCGGCGCATCATCACGCGACCGGCCGGCCCGATGCGGTCGAAGTGCCGCTGCATCGCGACGTACCGCGGCGAGGTCAGCTGCAGCGGCACGTCCTCGCGCGGATCGACCGGGATCGGCCGCAGCGTGATCCCGCCCAGCCGGCGCCGCAGGCCGGCGGTCAGCAGGCGCAGGTCGCGGACCGGGTCGAGCGCCGGCGGCAGGCTCAGTTCGAGCTGCCCGCCGGGTTCGAAGCTGACGTACGGCGCGGCGGGCGCTCCCTCCGTCGCCCGCCGCACCCTGGCAATCGGCGGCACGGAGCCGTCGGCCGCCGCGACGACGTACTCCTGCTCGATCGCGACCCGCGTCGACCGCCCGCGCCCCCGCGCGAACAGCCGGGCCACCACTGGGTGAAGCTCCCTGGGATCCATCGGACCCTCCCTGATACCGTAAGGATTCCTGTCAAAATATTGGAAGGTATCCTTACGGTATGTCAAGAGCTCAGAGGCGCCGTCCGAAGCACAAGCCGCTGATCGCGCTGGTCGACCGGGCCAATCGCGCCCTGCAGGCGGAGATGGTGCGGAAGGCGCACGCCGACGGGCACGACGAGGTCAAGATGGCGCACAACTCGGTGTTCGGCACCCTGCACGGCGAGGGTGCCCGGGCGGCGGACATGGCGGCGCGGGCCGGGATCACCCGGCAGTCGATGGGCGAGGTGATCCGCGACATGGTCGCGCTCGACCTGCTGGAGATGAAGGCCGACCCGGACGACGGCAGGGCGAAGGTTGTGACCTACTCCGACCACGGGATGGACGTTGCCTGGGACGGTTTCGAGTACCTGGCGGACCTCGAGGAGCGGTTCGAGCAGGAGTTCGGCGCGGAGGAGTACGCCGTCGTCCGGGACGTGCTCGACCGGCTGATCGGCCTGCTCGACCGGATCGCTGCGGAAGGTCAGTCCTCGCCCTCGGCCGGCGGCAGCGTCGGGTAGTCGCCGATCGGGTAGAGCCCGACGGTGAAGCCATACGTCGTACCGCCCGCCCGCGGGAGCTGGTCGAACGTGTGGATCAACGCGTCCACCTGCTGCCAGAACTCGGCGGCCCGCTCGTCCGGGATCCGGGCGTGCCGGATGAACGAGCGCAGCTCGCCCGCGTCGTACGCCGGTTTGGACTCCTGGGCCGCGACCTCGAAGTCGTTGAAGTCGTGCGGCAGCTGCCCGTCCGCGCCCTGCCGGCCGAGTCCGACGAAGAACATCCGCGCCGCGCGCCCGTAGAACCGTTCCTCGATCGCCCGCACCCGCCGGGTCCGGACCACGCGCAGGATGCCCGCGTCGGTCAGCACCTTCACATGGTGCGCGACCGTACTCTTCGGCCGGCCGACCGCCGTGGCCAGCTCGGTCACGGTCGCCGCCCGCTCGTGCAACAGCCCCAGGATCGTGGTCCGCAGCGGGTCGCTGATCGCCCGCACCTGCTCCGCGGTTGTCAGCTCGACGGTGTCCGCCAGCTCGTAGTCGGGGACCGGCTTATTGCTTGACATGGTTCGAATAGACTAGCATCGCCGATTGTTCGAGATATTTGGATCATTGGAGCTGATGATGGCCGAGGTCGTGCTTTACCACCACTCGCAGGGGCTGACCGACGGGGTGAAGGCGTTCGCCGAAGAGCTCCGGCAGGCGGGGCACACCGTCCACACGCCGGACCTCTACGAGGGCAACACCTACGCCACCCTCGACGAGGGCATGGACTACGCCCGGACAACGGGCTTCGGCGTGATCGCGGAGCGCGGCGTCGCAGCCGCACAGGACCTCCCGGCGAACGTCGTGTACGCCGGGTTCTCGCTCGGCGTGGTGCCCGCCCAGCAACTCACCCAGACCCGCGCCGGCGCGGTGGGCGGACTGTTCTACTACTCGTGCCTGCCGGCCGAGGAGTTCGGCGCCTGGCCGCAGGGCGTGCCGGCGCAGATCCACGCGATGGAGGAGGACCCGTTCTTCGCCGAGGAGGGCGGTGACATCGACGCGGCCCGCGCGCTCACTGCCTCCGTCGAGACCGTCGAGCTGTTCCTCTACCCCGGCAAGGAGCACCTGTTCGCGGACTCCTCACTGCCCGGGTACGACGCGGACGCGGCCAAGCTGCTGATGCAGCGCACGCTCGACTTCCTCGCCGGAATCAGCTAGCTCTCAGCGAGTTCCGCCTAGCCTTCGGGGCCATGCGACCACGAGTTTTCCCGGCCCCGAAGGTCCCCGCGGTGTTCGTGATGTTCTGGGTGGTCAAGCTGCTGACCACCGGAATCGGCGAGACCGCGTCGGACTACCTCGGCACCGTCAGCATCCCGCTGGCCGCCGTCATCGGGCTCGGTACCTTCTCCACCGCCATCTACCTGCAGCTGAAGGCCAACGCCTACCATCCCGTGCGCTACTGGGTCACCGTGCTCGGCGTCGCACTGTTCGGCACGATGATCGCGGACGGGCCGCACGTCGCGCTCGGTACGCCGTACTGGTTCGACTCGATCGTCTACCTCGGGCTGCTCTGCGGCCTGCTGACCTGGTGGCGGCGGAGCGAGGGCACCATCTCGGTGCACTCGATCACCACCGCCCGGCGCGAGCGCTTCTACTGGGGCGTCGTCCTGCTCACGTTCGGTCTCGGTACGGCCGTCGGCGACGCCACCGCGATCGACTTTGGGCTCGGGTTCACCTGGTCGATCGTGCTGTTCGGGGTGCTCATCGTCGTACCGTTCGGGCTGTGGAAGCTGGGGCTCAACGTCACGATCGCGTTCTGGGCGTCGTACGTGCTGACCCGGCCGCTGGGTGCGTCGATCGCCGACTGGCTCGGCAAGGACAGCCGGTACGGCGGCGTCGGCTGGGGTCTTGGCCCCGTCACCCTGGTCGGGTTGCTGCTGTTCGCTGTGCTCGTCGCCTACCTGGCGCTGACGCACAGCGACGTCGACCACGCCGCCGTCCACGCGTCAGCTGTCCGCGAGCCCGACCCGGTCCTCGACTGACCGCTCCGCGACGGCCGGCGCCGGGGCTGTGGTCTGCTCAGCGGCGCGGCGGGCGGGGATGAAGGACGCGACGACCAGTGCGGTGAGCGCGGCGCCGGCGCCGATCAGCAGGACGACCCGGAAGCCACTCTGCGAAGGCAGGGTGTAGCCGCCCAGGCTGATCGTCAGGTTGGCCAGGATCACGCCGGCCACCGCACTGGACACCGACGTACCGATCGACCGCATCAGCGTGTTGAAGCTGTTCGCCGCCGCGGTCTCCGAGACCGGTACGGCGGACATGATCAGCGCGGGCATCGCGCCGTACGCCAGGCCGATCCCGGCGCCGATCAGCAGCGACACCAGGACGAGCTCCCAGACGGAGCTCATCAGCACGCTGCCCACGCCGTACCCGGCGGCGACCACGAGCGCGCCCAGCATCAGCGTCACCTTCGGGCCGCGGGTGCTGGAGATCTTCGCCGAGAACGGCGCCGCGACCAGCATGACCAGGCCGGACGGGCCCATCACCAGACCGGACGCGAGCATCGACTGACCGAGCCCGAAACCGGTGGCCTTCGGCATCTGCAGCAGCTGCGGCAGGACCAGCGACATCGCGAACATCGCGAACCCGAACACCATCGACGCCAGGTTGGTCAGCAGCACCTGCGGCCGCGCGGTGGTCCGCAGGTCGACGAGCGGCTCGGCGGTACGGCGTTCCCACCAGCCCCAGGCGAGCAGCGCCACGACCGCGAGCGCGAACAGGCCGAGCGTCCGGCCACCGGTCCAGCCCCAGCTCGATCCCTGGGAGATGGCCAGCAGCAACGAGATCAGGCCGGTCGACAACCCCAGCCCGCCGAGCAGGTCGAACCGCCCGCCCGAGCGGACCGACGACTCCGGGACGAAGCGCAGCACCAGCCCGAAGACGATCACGCCGAGACCGGCCGACACCCAGAACAGCGTGTGCCAGTTGAAGTTCTCGGCCAGCAGCGCGGCCGCAGGCAGGCCGAGCGCACCGCCGACACCGAGCGAGGCGCTCATCTGCGCGACCGCCGTACCGACCTTCTCGGCCGGCAGCTCGTCGCGCATGATGCTGATGCCGAGCGGGATCACGCCGGCCGCCAGGCCCTGCAGCGCCCGGCCGGCGATCATCGGGACCAGCGAGCTGCTCAGCGCGGCGACGACCGAGCCGAGGACCAGCATGCCGACGCTGATCAGCAGCATCCGGCGCTTGCCGTACATGTCGCCGAGCCGGCCCATGATCGGCGTCGCGACCGCGGCCGCGAGCAGCGTTGCGGTGATCGCCCACGCGGTCCCGGCGGCCGAGGCGTGCAGCAGCCGCGGCAGCTCGGGGACCAGCGGGATCACCAGGGTCTGCATCAGCGCGACCGTGATACCGGCCGAGGCGAGCACCGGCACGACGGCCCCGGTGCGCACGGATGGAGCAGCGGACATCAGCAGCCTCCTGAGGCTGGAACTAGATAGTTGGTTTCTGCAACCAATAGACTAAGTCAGGCAGTTGACTTAAACAAGCCGGCGAGGCAAGCTGGAGGAACAACCACTCGGAGGTGATGGCCTGTGACCGACCGTGAGCAGCTCGTCCAGTACCCGATCCCGCCCGTCGACGCGATCGAACCGCCGCCCGAATGGGAGCGGCTCCGGCAGCAGCGCCCGGTCGCGCACGTCCAGCTGCCGAGCGGTGACGAGGCGGCCCTGCTCACCCGGTACGACGACGTCCGCCAGGTGCTGTCGGATGCCCGGTTCAGCCGGACGGCGGAGGGTTCCGCGCGGGTCTCCGCGGAAGGTACGGGCGTGTTCGACCGGCGGCGTCCCGGCGTACCGCAGTCCGGGGACGGGCATCAGCGCTGGCGGCGGATGATCACCAAGTGGTTCACCGCCAAGCGGATGGCGGCGCTCCGGCCGTCGATCGAGGCGATGGCCGACCAGCTCGTCGACGGCATGGTCGCGGGCGGACAGCCCGCGGATCTCAAGGCCGCGCTCGGGTTCCCGCTGCCGGTGTGGGTGATCTGCGAGCTGCTCGGCGTACCGGCGTCCGACCGGGAGCGGTTCTCGTACTGGTCCGACACGTTCCTGAACCTCAGCCGGTACTCGGCCGCCGACATGGAGGCCGCGCACACCGAGTTCGCGGCGTACCTGACCGGGCACATCGAGGCGAAGCGCGCCGCGCCGGGCACCGACCTGCTCAGCGATCTGATCACCGGCACCGACGCGGCCGGCGAGAAGCTGACCGACGACGCGCTCGTCTCCACCGGGATGGGCCTGCTGATCGCCGGGCACGAGACCACCACGAACATGATCGGCAAGATGCTGGCGATGCTGCTCGCCGACCGCACCCGCTGGGAGCAGCTGCTCGCCGACCCGGCCCTCGTCCGGACGGCGGTCGAGGAAGCGTTGCGGTACGACGCGAACGCCGGGTTCGGGATGATCCGGTACGTCAGCGAGGAGCTCGAACTGTCCCACGGCGTGCTGCCCGCGGGGACCACCGCGGTGTGCAGCATGGCGTCGGCGAACCGGGACGAGCGGATCTTCGCCGACGCCGCGGGCATGGACCTGACCCGGAGCCCGAACGTGCATCTCGCGTTCGGCGCCGGGCCGCACTCCTGCATCGGGCAGTCGCTGGCGCGGACCGAGTTGCAGGTCGTACTGGAAGTGTTGTTGCGTCGGTTGCCGACGTTGGCGCTGGCTGTGCCGTCCGCGGAACTGCCCCTGGTCGAGGGGCTGCTCGTCGGCGGGCTGCGGGAGGTAAGGGTGATTTGGTGATGATGGCGAAAGAGGTCCGGGCGGCGCGGGTGAACGCGACCCGGGAGCTGATCCTGGTGACGGCGGAGCGGATGTTCGCCGAGCGCGGCGTCCACGAGGTGTCGAACCGGCAGATCAGCGAGGCGGCCGGGCAGGGCAACAACACCGCGGTCGGGTACCACTTCGGGACCAAGACCGACCTGGTCCGGGCGATCGTGCGCAAGCACGCCGAGCCGGTCGAGGAGCGGCGGCGGGAACTGCTCGCGGAGCTCGGCGCGGAACCCGACGTCCGGGACTGGGTGACGATCCTGGTGCGGTCGGCGACCGACCACATGGCGAGCCTGGGGACGCAGAGCTGGCTGGCGCGGTTCAGCGCGCAGCTGATGAACGACCCTGCGCTGCGGGAGATCCAGCTGCTGGAGTCGCGGAACTCGCCGTCGCTGACGCGGGTGATCGACGGGCTGGCCGAGCATCTCGCGGACCTGCCGCCGGCGGTGCGGATCGAGCGCGGCGACATGGCGCGGCACCTGATCATCCAGATGACCGCGGAGTTCGAGCTGGCGCGCGCCGAGGGACGGCCGACGGCGCGGGCGACGTGGGAGGAGATGGCCGGCGGGTTGATCGACGGGATCGTCGGGCTGCTGACGGCGCCGGTGACTTCGTGAGCGTGCTCGTGGTGGGTGCTTCCGCGGCCGGGCTGACGACCGTGGAAGCCCTGCGGCGCAAGGGTTTCCGGGACCGGATCACGGTGCTGGGCGCCGAGTACCACCCGCCGTACGACCGCCCTCCGTTGTCGAAGCAGTTCCTGCTGGGGGACTGGGACGAGAGCCGCACTTGGTTGCGCCCCGGCACGATGCTCACCGCCCTCGACGCGGAGTTCGTCCTCGGCGACCCCGCGGTCTCGTTGTCCGACCACACGGTCCACACCACCACCGGCCGCTCGCTGACAGCCGACCACGTGGTGATCGCCACCGGCCTGCAACCCCGTCACCTCCCAGACCCACCCCTCGAAGGGGTCCATGTACTACGCACCCTCGACGACGCAGCCGCCCTGCGCAAAGCACTCACCCCAAGCGGCGGTTGGAGGAGGGACCTGCGCCTGGGTGGTGTGGGTGGAGACGGCGTGGGGTTGCGGGTTGTGGTGGTGGGGGATGGGGTGTTGGGGGCGGAGGTTGCGGCGACTGTTTGCAGGCTTGGGCTCGCTGTGACGTTGGCTGGGCCGCAGGGTGTGTTGATGGGGGCGCAGCTCGGTGTAGTGGTCGGGAAGGTGTTGGGGGAGCTGCACACGGCTGAAGGGGTTGAGCTTCGGCTGGGGTGTGCGGTGGACGGGTTGGAAGACGTGGACGGGCGGGTGAGCGGCGTACGGCTGGTGGGTGGGGAGGTGTTGCCGGCCGATGTGGTGGTGGTTGCGTTGGGGGCGACGCCGGCCACCGGGTGGCTGGAAGGTAGTGGGCTGACGCTCGAGAACGGTGTCGTGTGTGACGAGTACTGCCGTGCCGCGGACGGGGTGTTTGCCGCGGGTGATGTCGCGCGCTGGCGCCACGACGACGCGCTCGTGCGCCTGGAGAACCGGACGAACGCCACCGAACAGGCGCTCTGCGTAGCCGCCAACATCCTCGGCGAACATCAGGCGTACCGCCCGATCCCGTACTTCTGGACCGACCAGTTCGGCACCAAGCTCCAGGTCCACGGACGCCCGTCCGCGGACCTGACAGTTGCCGAGGGCACCATCGGCGAACGGTTCGTCGCGCACTACCGCGACGCCGGCCGGATCGTCGGCGTCCTCGGCTGGAACGCACCGAAACAGACCCGTGCGCACCGCGACCGAAACCTCGCTAGGGAAGGACGCATATGACCACACCTGTCTATCCGATGACCCGGGCAACAGGTTGTCCGTTCGATCCGCCGCCGCGACTGCGTGAGCTGCAACAGGAAGCACCGCTCACCAAGGTGAACATCTTCGGCAAGGACGCGTGGCTGGTGACGCGGTACGACGACCAGCGCACGCTGCTCTCCGATCCGCGACTGAGCTCCGACATCCGGCAACCCGGCTACCCGAGCCCGACCGGTGCGCCGCCGCGCAACGACGACGGGGTCGGCATCGGGTTCATCCTGATGGACGACCCGGAGCACGCGCGGCTGCGCCGGATGGTGACCGCGCCGTTCATGATCAAGCGGATCGAGGCGATGCGTCCCGGCGTCCAGCAGATCGTCGACGGCCTGATCGACGAGCTGCTGGCCGGACCGAACCCGGTCGACCTGGTGGAGGCGTTCGCGCTGCCGGTGCCGTCGCTGGTGATCTGCCGGTTGCTCGGCGTCCCGTACGCCGACCACGACTTCTTCCAGCAGAACAGCAAGAACCTGATCCGGATGTCCGCGACCCCGGAGGAACGGGCGGCCGCGCACGGCAACCTGGCGAAGTACCTGGACAACCTGGTCGGCGAGAAGCTGGAGAACCCGGCCGACGACCTCCTGTCCGGGCTGACCGAGCGGGTGAAGGCGGGCGAGCTGACCCGGCAGGACGCGGCCGGCATGGGTGTCCTGCTGCTGCTCGCCGGGCACGAGACGACCGCGAACATGATTGCCCTCGGCACCCTCGCGCTGCTGGAGCACCCGGACCAGCTCGCCGTACTGCGGGAGACCGACGACCCGAAGGTGGTGGCGGGCGCGGTCGAGGAGCTGCTGCGCTACCTGAACATCACCCACAACGGGCGCCGGCGCGCGGTGCTCGAGGACATCGAGCTGCACGGTCAGGTGCTGAAGGCCGGCGACGGCGTGATCCTGCCGAACGACATCGGCAACCGGGACCCGTCGGTGTTCACGGACCCGGACGCGCTGGACCTGAGCCGGGACGCGCGGCGGCATGTGGCGTTCGGGTTCGGCGTACATCAATGCCTCGGGCAACCGTTGGCGCGGCTGGAGCTGCAGGTCGTGTACAGCACGCTGTACCGCCGGATCCCGACGTTGCGCCGGGCGGTCGGGCTGGAGGAGATCCCGTTCAAGCACGACGGCGCCGTGTACGGCGTCTACTCGCTTCCCGTGACGTGGTGCAGTTAACAATTCTCAGGGAGAACCCCGATGAAGGTCATCATCGACCAGGACAAGTGCGTCGCCTCCGGCCAGTGCGTGACGGCCGCCGCCGACGTGTTCGACCAGCGCGACGAGGACGGCATCGTCGTACTGCTGAACGAGAACCCGCCGACGGACCTCGCCGCCGACATCCACCAGGCCGCCGCGGTCTGCCCGGCGCTCGCCATCGTCGTCGAGGACTGAGTACGCGACTACAGTGCTGTAGATGATCAACGGTGCGCATGTGATTGTCTACAGCACTGACGCGGACGCGGATCGCGCGTTCTTCCGGGATGTGCTGGAGTATCCGTCCGTCGACGCCGGTCACGGCTGGCTGATCTTCAAGCTGCCGCCTGCCGAGGTCGCGGTGCATCCGGCGGAGGCGGCGGCGCATGAGTTGCTGCTGATGTGCGACGACCTCGAGGAGACGATGAGTGAGCTGACAGCTCGGGGTGTGGAGTTCGTCCGCCCGGTGGAGCGGCAGCGGTGGGGTGTGCTGACGGCGTTCCGGTTGCCGGGTGGGGGCGAGGTCGGGCTGTACGAGCCGTTGCACGAGCGGGCGCATGATCTCTGAGTTCCGGATCGCGGTGCCGGACGACGAGGTAGCCGGGCTGCGGGAGCGGCTGGCCCGGGTTCGTTGGCCTCGGCAACTACCCGGTAGCTGGGAGCGCGGGGTGCCGGTCGAGTACGTGCGCCGCGTGGCCGAGCGGTGGGCGGCGTACGACTGGCGGGTGTGGGAGGCGCGGCTGAACGCGTTTCCGCAGTACATGACCGAGCTCGACGGGCAGACCGTGCACTTCCTGCACGTGCGATCGCCCGAGCCGGACGCGCTGCCGTTGCTGCTGACGCACGGCTGGCCCGGATCGGTCGCGGAGTTCCTCGACGTACTCGGGCCGCTCACCGATCCAGCGACGTACGGCGGGGATCCGCGGGACGCGTTCCACGTGGTGGCGCCGTCCGTCCCGGGGCACGGGTTCTCGGTGCCGTTGACGGACGGGTGGGACCACAAGCGGATCGCCCAGGCGTGGGTGCGGCTGATGCAGCGGCTCGGGTACGAGCGGTACGGCGCGCAAGGGGGTGACACCGGGTCGGTGGTGTCGCCGCTCGTCGGGCAACTCGATCCGGATCACGTGGCCGGCGTGCACATCAACGGCGGACTGGCCTTCCCGGAGGTGCGGCCGGGCGACGTGGTGACCGACGCCGAACGCGAACGGCTCGCGGCCGCGGAGCGCCTGCGCGCGGTCGGCACCGGGTACGCCGACCTGCAGGGAACCCGTCCGCAAACTGTGTCCTTCGGACTGAGCGACTCACCGGTCGGGCAGCTCGCGTGGATCCTGGAGAAGTTCTGGGAGTGGACCGACCCGGTCCGCGCACTGCCCGAGGACGCGGTCGACCTCGATCATCTGCTGACCGATGTGTCGATCTACTGGTTCACCAACACGAGCGCGACGTCGGCCAACCTGTACTACGAGAATCGTGGCGCCGTCGACGACCTCCGGCCGGGCGTACCGACCGGAATCGCCGTGTTTCCGACCGATCCGGCGATTCGCCGCGTGCTAGACCGCCGGCACAACATCGTCCACTGGTCGGAGTTCGCCCGCGGCGGGCACTTCGCCGCGCTCGAGGCTCCCGACCTGCTGGTGGACGACATCCGCGCGTTCTTCCGGCTGGTCCGGTAGCCGGGCCGGCGCGACGAAGCTCAGCAACGACCCGTCCCGTTCGACCGTCGCGTCCGGCCAGCGCCGCCGTACCATCCGCACCGAGCGCTCGTTGGCGGCGCTGACCACGAAGAGGAAATGCGTCGCTCCCGAAGCGATCGCGTCCGCGGCGGCGATCGACAGCATCCGTACGCCGAGCCCGCGGCGCTGCTCGTCCTCCGCGATCACCGCCGCGAGCTCCGCGGTCGTCGCGCCCGGGGCCCAGGCCCACATGGCGTGCCCGACGATCGCCGGACCGCGGGTCGCGACGAACGCGGCGCCGGCGGGGCAGAGCATCCGCAGCAGTAAGGCGGATCGCGGTGGCGAGCCGATCGCGGTCTGGAAGCGGAAGTAGCGGCTGAGGTCGGTCAGCCCGGTCAGCATCCTGGCCAGCTCGTCCGCGTCGGGTTCGCCGGCGCGGCGGACGAGCGGCGGTCTCGTCTGAGTCTGGTTCACGGATTCAGCGTTGCTGGCTTGGCTGAGTCTGTCAAGCGGACTTATCATCGGTCACATGGACACGGCGGTGAACGAACAGATGCCGGAGGCGATGAACTGGTCCACGGAGAACTGCACGATCTCCCGGACGATGGACATCCTCGGCGACAAGTGGACTTTTCACGTCCTGCGGGAGCTCTTCGTCGGCGTCCGCCGGTTCGAGGACATCCGGGCCCGCGCGGGCATCCCGCGGCAGATGCTGACCGAACGCCTCGCCGCACTGATCGAGCGCGGCCTGATCCGCCGCCACCCGTACCGCCTGCCCGGCCAGCGCGAACGCTCGGAGTACCGGCTGACCCAGGCCGGCATGGACCTTTACCCGGTGCTGGTCGCGATGGTGCAGTGGGCCGACCAGTACCTCCCGCTGGACGCCGGCCCGCCGATCGAGCCCCGGCACCGCGGCGACTGCGGCGAACGCGTCAACGTCGTACTGCAATGCGAGGGCGGCCACCATCCGACCCCGCGCGAGGTCGCCTTCCGCGCCGGCCCCGGCGCGCAACCCCGTTAGAGCGCGCAACCCTGTTAGAGGTCGTCGACCTGCTCGATCGCGCGCCGGAGCAGGCGTTCGGTCTCACGGGGCTGGGCGGCGGTGATCGATACGGCGTCCATCGTGACGGCGTACGTGTCCAGCTCCTCGCGCTTGTCCAGGTAGACCGCGCTGCTCAGGTGCTCGATGTAGACGATGTCCGGCAGGTCGGCGTCGTTGTACCGCAGCAGCGTGAACGCGCCGCCGGTCGCCGTGTACCCGCCCCGCTCGAACGGGATGATCTGCAGCGTCACGTTGTGCCGCCGGGACGCGTCCAGCAGGTACTCCAGTTGTGTCCGCAGCACGTCCTTCCCGCCGATCGGGCGCCGCAGTACGCCTTCGTCCAGGACCGCCCACAGCCGCGCGGGTCGTTGCCGCGTCAGCACGTCCTGGCGGCTCATCCGCAACGACACCAGGCGATCGACCTCGGCCTTCGGCAACGGCAGGTCCTTCCGGGCCATCTGGATCACGGCCCGCGCGTAGTCCGGCGTCTGCAGCAGTCCGGGCACGAACTGCAGCTCGAACGTACGGATCAGGTCGGCCGCCATCTCCAGGCCGAGGTACGAGTGGAACCACTGCGGCGTCAGGTCGTCGTACCGCTGCCACCAGCCGGGGTTGTTCGCCTCCCGGGCGAGCGTCAGCAGCCGCTCGCGCTCCTCCGGGTCGTCGAGTTTGTACAGCGACAGCAGGTCGTCGACGTCGCGGACCTTGAAGCCGACCCGGCCGAGCTCCAGGCGGCTGATCTTGGACTCCGACCCGCGGATCGCCCAGCCGGCGTCGGTCCGCGTCACACCCGCGGCCTCACGCAGCCGGCGCAGGTACGCGCCGAGCATGATGCGCAGGGCGGTCGGTCCGCCGTACGCCGCCGGCTCGGTCACCTCTCGCCTCCCAGCAGCAGTGATTCGGTGTGCAGCAGTTGATCATTTCATAACGGGTCGTGACTATGTCCATACGCACGCGCCGACACGATGTGTTCAGCGCGCCGTACTCTCGGTAGAGTCTGTCGCACAGACTTCCCGATCACTCTCTGCGAGGTTCAACCGATGGTTGATGCCACCAAAGCGCCAAGTTCGATCCCGGTCGGCGTCGACACCAGCCGGGCCAGCATCGCCCGGGTGTACGACGCCTTCCTGGGCGGCAAGGACAACTTCGAGGTCGACCGCGAGGTGCTGCGCGGGGTCCAGGCCGCCGCGCCGCAGGCCCAGGACCTGGCCTGGTCGAACCGGAGCTTCCTGATCCGCTCGTGCCGGTTCCTGGCCGGCCAGGCGGGTATCACGCAGTACCTGGACTGCGGATCCGGTCTGCCGACCGCCGAGAACACCCATCAGGTCGTGCAGCGGATCCAGCCCGAGGCCAAGGTGCTCTACATCGACAACGACCCGGTGGTGCTGGCGCACGGCCGCGCGCTGCTCGAGGAGAATGAGAACACCCTGTTCGTCAGCGCGGACATCTTCGACCCGGACGAGGTGCTCAGCAACCCCGAGGTCCGCAAGTTCCTCGACTTCTCCCAGCCGATCGCGGTGATGCAGGCCGGCACGCTGCACCACTACATCGGCGACGAGGGCGCGCAGATCATGCAGAAGTACGTCGACGCGGTGGTGCCCGGGTCGTACACGGTGATTTCGCACTTCTACGACCCGGAGACTCCCGAGCACACCGAGGTCGCCCAGCGGATGGAGGACAAGTTCATCCACAGCCCGATGGGCAGTGGCCGGTTCCGCACCCGCGCGGAGCTGATGACGTTCTTCCCGGGCCAGGAGCTGGTCGAGCCGGGGCTGGTGCTCTGCGACAACTGGTGGCCGGACGGCCCGCGGATGAAGCCGCTGAACCAGGTCGAGGAGTGCATCGTCGGCGCGGTCGGCCGCAAACTCTGAGTCGAGTCGGTACGACGGGGCGCCCTGGTGCAGGGCGCCCCGTTCCCGTTCTCAGAACGTCCAGCGCTGACCGGCCGAGTTGTTGCAGGTGGCAACAGTCACCGGATTGCCCAGGGCAACCGGTGCGGTCAGGCAGCGGCCACCGGTGCGGATCGTGCCATCGCCGGGCTGCGTCCACTGCTGGTTGGTCCCGCCGTGGCAGCCGTAGAGGATGACGGCACCGGCTTGTGTGGCACTCGCGTCCAGGCAGCCGAACTGTGCGTGAAACGTGGTGTTCTCGGCATGCACCCAGTTCTGGTTGTCGCCGCCGGTGCAGCTGTACAGCAGGATCGTCGTACCGTCGGATCCCGACACGTCCAGGCAGCCGCCGCTGCCACGGATGTCGCCGGACGCGGAGTTGCCGATGCCGTTCTCCTGGACGGCGGTCGAGCCGTTCAGCGTGACCTGGCTGTCGGCCGCGCAGCCGCTGCTCTCCGACGAGCCGGTGAAGTGCGCGGTCAGGCTGCCACTGGTCGGTGCGCTCATCGTCAGCTTCGAGTACGGCTCGTCGCCGCAGGTGGCCTTGTCGTTGTTCCAGTCGAAGTACTCGGTCCAGCTGACCATTCCCGACGTACTGATCGTGTTGCTGGCGCCGGTCTGCAGGCTGCCGAGCTTGAACGACGTCCCGGCGGTCAGGTCGCGGACGGTCACGCCGTACCAGCCGCTGCCCTCGCTCGCGACTGCGAAGGCGTAGGTGTGGCCGGACGTCGGTGCCTTGTCGAGGCGGCAGCTTCCACCCGTGCCGTCCTCCTGGAACTTGATGCAGTAGGTGCCGGTGTCACCGGCCTTCCAGGCGGTCGAGTTCCAGAGCGAGTACAGGAACATGCCGCCGCCGTCGCGGTGCAGTTGCATGCCGGTGTACCCGCTGACGCTGCCGCCGGTGAACCCGAACTGGTTGGCCCAGTAGACGTTCGCGCGGCCGGGGGAGCTGTCGACCGTCATCCGGAACTCGGTCGAGGTGAGCGACGCGGTGTCGAACGTGTAGTTGACATAGGTGCCCGGGGTGACGCCGGTCGCGGCAGCCTGCGAGGCCGGTACGACGGCCGCGGCCAGGCCGAGCAGGGCGCACGTGAGCAAGGTCTTGAGTCTCATCGGGGTGCTACCTCCATGCGAAGTGGGGCGGGACTTCGAACAGAGAGCTCTCGCGACGATGATGCGCAGAGATGCAGACGGATGTCCAGAGATGAGCGGTTAACGTTCCAGCTGCTCGTAAATGAGCGTCTCTAGACGTGCTCCGAGACCAGGGTGGCGGCGGTGTTGGGCTCGAGGGCCTGGAAGATGTGCGGGAGGTCGCCCGGGTAGGCGACGTAGTCGCCGGGGAGCAGTTCGACCGGGTCGTCGGTGGGGCCGACGAGGGCCCGGCCGGAGCCGAGGATGACGTGTTCGACGACGCCGGGCATGTGCGGGTCGGACCGGCGGCCGGGGCCGGGGGAGGCGACGATCCGGTACAGGTCGCGGCGTGCGTGCGGTGGGCTGGAGGCGACCAGGGTGGCGCTGTAGTCGGCGTGGTCGGAGTAGATCGCCGGGCCTTCGCCGGCCCGGATGATCTGGACCTTGGGGCGCGGCGGGTCGAGCAGCGCGGCGAACGGGGTGTCCAGCGCGACCGCCAGCGCCCACAGCGTCTCCACGCTCGGGTTGCCGGTGCCGGACTCCAGCTGGGACAGCGTGGACTTGGCGACGCCGGCCCGCTTGGCGACCTCGGTCAGTGACAGGCCGGCCCGGGCCCGGTGCCGGCGCAGGGAGGCGGCGATCACGTCCAGTGGTGCCTTGCTGTCCATCGATGTTCGCTCCATCGGTCAGTTTGTTCGGCTTGACGAACGGGCGGCGCGGTGTTCACCATAATGCCCATGCGTTCGATTTGGCGAACACTCGATCAGGGACTTGCCCGCGACATCGCGCTGGTCTGTCTGGCCGACGGTGTGGTGGGGCTCTCGTACGGCGCGATCAGCGTCGGCGGGGGGCTGCCGTTGTGGGTACCGATCCTGCTGTCGATCGTGGTGTTCGCCGGTGCGTCGCAGTTCCTGTTCGTCGGGATCGTGGCGGCCGGCGGCAGCCCGATCGCCGCGATGATCGCCGGCCTGCTGGTGAACAGCCGGCACGTCGCGTTCGGTCTGGCGGTCAGCGACGTGATCGGCGGCGGCTGGCGGCGCTGGCCGGGCAGCCACGTGATGACCGACGAGAACGTCGCGTTCGCGATGGGGCAGGACGAGCCGGCCCAGCGCCGTGCGGCGTACTGGGCGGGCGGGCTCGGGATCTTCGTCTGCTGGAACGTCGGCGTGGTGATCGGCGGGCTGGCCGGTTCGGTGATCACCGACACCGACGTGTTCGGGCTGGATGCGGCGTTCCCGGCGGTACTGCTGGCGCTGGTGCTGCCCGCCTTGCGCGATCGCCGTACCCGGACCGCTGCCCTCGTCGGCGGGGTGGTCGCGCTCGCGGCGACGCCGTTCCTGCCCGCCGGTCTGCCCGTTCTGCTCGCGCTCGTGGGCCTGTTGTTCTACCGCGCGGACAAGCCCGCACTGGAGGTGGCCCGATGACGAACACACCGTTGCTGCTGGTGGGTATCGGAGTACTTGCCGTGGGCACCTTTTCGCTGCGGTTCGCCGGGCCGGCGCTGCGGAGCCGGTTCGAGATCCCGGAGAAGGCGCAGCAACTGCTCGCCGCCGCGGCGATCGTGCTGCTGACCGCGCTGGTCGCGACCGCGGCGCTCACCCAGGGGCACGGCCCGGCCGGGATCGCCCGGCCCGCCGGGGTGCTGGTCGGCGGGGTGCTCGCCTGGCGGAAGGCGCCGTTCGTCCTGGTCGTGGTGGCCGCGGCCGCGACGGCGGCGGGTCTTCGCTTGCTCGGTGTGCCCTGAGACCCGATACCGTGCAGCCATGACCCAACCCGGGATGTCCGCGGCGCCGAAGAAGTCGATCCTGCCCACGCTCGCGATCGTGTGCTTCGTGGTCGGCGCGGCGCTGACCGCGTTCTTCGTCTGGCGGATCGTCGTCACCGCGCCGCATTCGCCGCAGCCGATCGAGGGCGGCACGGTGCACCTGAAGAAGGAGGGGCTGACGATCTACTCGTCCGTCCCGGTGCTGGCCCCGCCGTGCACGGTGAAGGACGCGAACGGCAACGACGTACCGACGAAGAAGCCGGGCGGGTCCGAGACGATCACGATCAACGGCGACACCTGGTACGTCGTGGCGCGGTCGACGTCGACCGTACCGGCGGGTGACTACAGCATCTCGTGCACGGACAGTGAGACCAGTGCGACGTACGCCGCCGGGCCGAAGTCGTCGATCGGTGCCTTCGTGCTGTCGATCTTCGGCACGGTCTTCTCGCTGCTGATCTTCATCGGGCTCGGCGCGACGTTCCTCGCCATCGGTCTGGTCCGCAAGAACCGCAGCCGCCGCCCCACCAACACCTTCCCGACCCAACCAGGTGCCCCCGGCAACTACCCGCCGCCCGGGAACTACCCGCAGCAGCCGCCGCAGTCCCACACCTTCCCGGCACCGCCGCCCTACAACCCCGGTCAGAACCCGGACCGCCCCCAGGACCGCTGACCATGGACCTCGACTGGCCCGGTTGCCGGAACGTCCGCGACGTCGGCGGGTTGCCGACGGCTGACGGGCGCGTGGTGAAGGCCGGCGTACTGATCCGCTCCGACAGCCTGCAGTACCTGACCGCGAACGGTGTCGAGGCGGTACGGCGGTCCGGCGTACGGCGGATCCTGGATCTCCGTGGTGACGGTGAAGTGGCGGCGTTCCCGACGCCGTTCACCGGTACGCCGCTCGCGGTGCGGCAGTCGCTGCAGGATCCGGCGGACCCGGAGCACGGGCAGCCGACCATCGTCGAGGCCTGCATCTGGATGCTCGACCAGCGGCCCGAGTTGTTCGCGGCCGCGGTGCGGGCGATCGCGGACGAGCCGGACGGCGCGGTCGTCGTGCACTGCCACGGCGGCAAGGACCGCACCGGCATGGTGGTCGCGCTGGCGCTGAGCGTCGCCGGCGTGCCGGAGGACGAGATCGTCGCCGACTACTACCTCACCCAGTCGCGGCTCGCGGGGTGGCTGGAGGAGCAGTTGGCGGACGAGCCGGATGCCTCGAAACACCCGGAAATGATCGAGTTCCGGGACACCCGGGCGGAGTCGATCGTCGCGATTCTGCGCCATCTGGACACCCGGTACGGCGGGCCGGAGGCATACCTGCGGCACGGTGGTCTTACTGAAAACGACCTCAGCAAGCTGAAAGCCCGCTTAGTCGGCTGACCTGCGTCACGACCCCGTCACGGACCGCAGTACATTGGCGCAATGCCAACCGCAGTGCCGACAGGGCAGCCCGGGGTGACCGACCCGGCAGCGCTCGCCGAACGCTACGGACTCACCAAGAGCTCTGTTCGCCCGCCACTTCGCTCGTACCTGCGCGAGCTGTGGAGCCGTCGTAAGTTCGTCGTCAGTTACGCCACCGCACGCACCTACGCCATGTACGCCGGGGCCCGCCTCGGCTCGATCTGGCAGATCCTCACCCCGCTGCTCAACGCCGGCGTGTACTACCTCGCCTTCGGTGTGCTGCTCGGGACGAGGAACGGGATCCAGAACTACGTCGCGTTCCTGCTCAGCGGTGTCTTCGTGTTCACGTTCACCCAGCGCTGCATGACCGAAGGGTCCCGCTCGCTGGCGCTGAACCTGTCACTGATCCGCACCCTGCACTTCCCGCGCGCCACGTTGCCGCTCGCCTACGTGCTGAACGAGCTGAACCAGATGCTCATCTCACTGGGCCTGCTGTTCGTGGTCGTGGGTTTCACCGACGGTCCCGCGTGGCGCTGGTTCCTGATCGTCCCGGCGATGCTGCTGCAGGTGATGTTCAACATCGGCATCACGCTGGTGTTCGCGCGGATCGGGACGTTCGTGACCGACATCAGCCAGCTGCTGCCGTTCATCACCCGCACCTGGCTGTACGCGTCCGGGATCTTCTTCTCGCTGCCGTACAAGCTGTCCCAGCTGCACGCCCCGAGCTGGGTGGTCCAGGTGCTGGCGTTCAACCCGATCTCGGCGTACATCGACATCGTCCGGCGATCGCTGCTCCAGGAGCACCAGCGCAACCAGCTGCCGAACGCGTGGACGATCGCGATCGTCTGGGCGTTCGTGATGCTGGCCGGCGGGCTCTGGTACTTCTGGCGGGCGGAGGACCGTTATGGCCGTGGCTGATTCAGGGACTGCACCGACGGTCATCGCCGACCGGGTCGACATCATCTACAAGGTGATCGCCGGCCAGGGCGGCAAGGGTACGGCGGCGACCGCGCTGCGGCGGATCGTCAACCGCCAGGACCGGCCGACGATCCGCGAGGTGCACGCGGTCAAGAACGTCAGCTTCACCGCGTACAAGGGCGACGCGATCGGCGTGATCGGCCGCAACGGCTCCGGCAAGTCGACGATGCTGCGCGCGATCGCGGGCCTGCTGCCGCCCGCGTCCGGCGTCGTCTACACCGGCGGGCAGCCGTCGCTGCTCGGCGTCAACGCGGCGATGATGAACGACCTCACCGGCGAGCGGAACGTGGTGCTCGGCTGCCTCGCGATGGGCATGTCCCCGGCCGAGACCCAACGCCGGTACGCCGAGATCGTGGACTTCTCCGGGATCGGCGACTTCATCGACCTGCCGATGTCGACGTACTCGACCGGTATGCAGGCGCGGCTGAAGTTCGCGATCGCGTCCGCGAAGACGCACGACATCCTGCTCGTCGACGAGGCGCTGGCCACCGGCGACGCCGAGTTCCGGGTCCGGTCGGAGCGCAAGATCAAGGAGCTCCGCGACCAGGCCGGCACGGTGTTCCTGGTCAGCCACAGCCTGGACGTGGTGCAGGAGACCTGCAACCGGGCGCTGTGGCTGGATGCCGGCGTACTGAAGCTCGACGGTCCGGTCGACGAGGTCGTCGCCGCCTACATCAAGTCCACCAGGGCGGGTTAGGCGGCCTTCGGGCGTTCGCGGAGGCCGACCAGGAAGCCGAGACCCCAGGAGACGTGCATGGTCGCGCAGACCAGCGGCATCCAGAACAGCGCCTTCCAGGGCAGGTAGCGGCCCTCCATCGCCGAGCCGAAGATCAGCAGCAGCGCGTACCCCAGCGGGGCCAGGAAGCCGATGTCGAGCCAGCTGACACCGGTGGCCAGGCCGATGATGCCGAGGATCGTGCCGACGACCAGGCCGATCACGGCGACCGGCGGCGCCAGGTACCGCTTGCTGGCGGTCTCCGGGTGCCGGCGGATCACCTCGCGGCGCCACTGGCCGGTGTGGAAGAACTGCTGCGCGACCGCGGACAGCGAGGACCGCGGCCGGTACGTCACCGACAGGTCCGGGCTGAACCAGATCAGCCCGCCGGTCTTCCGGATCCGGTAGTTCAGCTCCCAGTCCTGGGCGCGGTGCATGGTCTCGTCGAAGCCGCCGACCCGCTCCAGCGCGCCCCGCCGGAACACCCCGAGGTACACGGTGTCGGCCGGGCCGGCCTTGCCGCCCTGGTGGAACGTCGAGGCGCCCAGGCCGAGCCGGGAGCGGTACGCGCAGGCGACCGCCATCTCGGTCGGGGTCCGGCCCTCGGCGGCCATCACGCCGCCGACGTTGTCCGCGCCGCTCTCGTCCAGCACCTCGACCGCGCGGGTGATGTACCCGTCGGTGAGCGCGCCGTGGCCGTCGACCCGGACCAGGATGTCGTGCTTGGCGTGCGCGATCCCGACGTTCAGCGCGGCCGGCGTCTTGCCGGTCGGGTTCGGCACGATGCTGATCCGCTTGTCCTTCTCAGCCAGCTTGTCCGCGATCTCCTCGGTCCGGTCCTTGCTCGGGCCGATCGCGAGGACGACCTCGAGCTCACCCGGGTAGTCCTGGTCGAGGACGCGGCCGACCGCCTCCTCAAGATGGCGTTCCTCGTTCAGCACGGGCATCACGACGGACACGGGTGGCCAGTGGGACAGCGGCATATCAGGTCAGGCCTTACAGATCGATGCGACGTCGTCGACGCCGGCGGCGGGTGTAGTCGGTGAGCTTGTGGGCTTCTTGCTCGGCTTCTTGGTGCTGGTGTGGCTCGGAGTCGTGGTGGCGGTACTACGCGGAGTGGTCGAAGTCTTACCGTCTCCTCCTGGGCCGTCGTTGTCCAGCGATTCGGACTTCGCGATCGCCTCCGCGACCTTGGTCCGGATCACCGCGAAGTCCGGGTTACTCGTCGTGATCAACGGCGGGACCGCGGAGAAGCTTGACACCGGGAGCTTCTTCGCGTCCAGCGCGAGATCCATGAAGGTTCCGAGTTCGCCGGCCGGGATGCTGGTCTTGACGACTTCCTTACTGGCCGACGCGATGCTCTGGAACTTGGTCAGCACGGTCTGCGGCGACAGCTGATTCAGCATCGCGGACATCACGCACTTCTGCCGCGCCATCCGGTCGTAGTCCGAGGACTCGGCGCGCGAGCGGGCGAACCAGAGCGCGTGGTAGCCGTCCAGGTGGACGTTCTTGCCCGGCTCGATGTAGCCCTTGATCGGGGACGTCTCGCCGCCGATCGGCACCCGCTTGCCGATGTCCAGGGTGATCCCGCCGACCGCGTTGATCAGGTCGCGGAAACCGGTCAGGTCGATCAGCACGTAGTAGTTGATCTTCAGCCCGGTGACCGCCTCGACCGCCTGCGCGGTCGCGGTCTCACCGGGGTTGGGGTTGCCGGGGAACAGGTCCTTGTGGTTGGCGGCGTACGTGTAGACGCCGTTCAGCAGGCACTCGATACCGCAGTTCTTCCAGTGGAAACCGTCCGGGAACTGCTTGGCCAGCGGCGTACCGGCCGGGAACGGCACCTTCGCGAGGTTCCGCGGCAGGCCGATCAGGACGGTCCGGCCGGTGTTCGCGTCGACGCTCGCCACGGTCATGCTGTCCGGCCGGGTGCCGACCCGGTCCGCGCCGGAGTCGCCGCCCATCAGCAGCACGTTGTAGCGGCCCTTGTCGGCCTTCGAGGACTTGGTGTTGCCGAACACGCTGGCGACGAAGTCGCGCTGGGTGTTCACGATCACACTCGCGTAGATCAGCGCACCGACCACGACGAAGATCAGCGCGCCGTCGAGGATGCTGGTGATCAGCCGGTGGTTGCGCTCCAGCATCAGCGGCTGGCTGATCCGGTAGGCGTCCACGAACAGCGCGGCCCAGCCGAGGGCGAGCAGGATCAGCAGGATCTGCACCAGCCGGAGCGTGCCCGGTCTGGCCAGGATGTTGATCGTCCCCGACCGCCAGATCAGCGCCAGCACGACCAGGAACACGATGATCGCGATCAGCCCGGCGACCACTCGCCAGGCCCAGCGGCCGGCCTTCTTCGACCCCGCGACGATCTGGGCCGATCCCGGCAGGATCAGCGTCATCAACAGCAGTGTCAGCGCCCGCTTGAACCGGACCGGCTCGCGGAGACTGCGCAGGTCTGGCTTCTCCTGCGGCATGACGTCCTTCCGTTCCCAAAAAATTCAACGCAGTTCGGGCGGTCTTACACTTTTCCCGACGGTACCTGGTTGCTTCTCATCACTTGGTACGACGTGCCGGTGGCTGTGATGGTTCGCACCCGGGCGGATCCGGAGACGAAGAGTAGCAGTCTCCTCACACAGCGCAGGAAAACCCGTGTTCTCACCCTGCTTCACACAGCTGTGATGGTCGGCGGCCGATCGATGCGTTACGAAGTCCTCTAAGCACAAACAGTGAGGAAACCGCCCCCATGAAACTCTTCCGCACAGTCCTGGCCGCTACCGCGGTCCTGACCACCACCGTCCTCGGTACCAGCGCGGCCCAAGCCGCCGCCCCTGGCGCCGACTTCTCCGGCATCGCCGCGCTGAGCAACTGCTCCGCCTCGCTCGTCCGGTACGCCGAGTCCGTCGACACAGACAAGGCCCTCGTACTCACCAACGGGCACTGCTACGAAGGCGGGTTCCTGCAGCCCGGCCAGGTCCTGGTGAACAAGGCCTCGACCCGTTCGATCACGCTGCTGAACCCGGACTCCAGCCGGGCCGGCACGGTCCGCGCCGACAAGATCCTGTTCGGCACGATGACCAAGACCGACCTGATCGTGTACCAGGTCAACGAGACCTACGCCTCGATCAAGAGCCGGCTGAACGTCACCCCGCTGACCCTCGCCAAGCAGGCCCCGGCCGACGGCGCCGGGATGGCGGTCGTGTCCGGTTACTGGAAGCGGATCTACACCTGCTCGGTGCAGGCCACGATCCCGCAGCTCCGCGAGGGCGACTGGACCTGGCAGAACTCGATCAAGTACCAGCAGCCCGGCTGCGAGACCATCGGCGGTACGTCGGGATCGCCCGTGGTGAGCACCACCACCGGCGAGATGATCGGCATCAACAACACCGGCAACGAGGACGGCGAGCGCTGCACGGTGAACAACCCGTGCGAGGTGGACGCGAACGGAAACGTCACCGTCGACCAGGGCGCGGCGTACGGCGAGCAGACCTGGTGGCTGTACACCTGCCTGACCGCCGACCGGGCGATCGACCTGAACAAGTCCGGGTGTGAACTGCCGAAGCCGGCCAGGCGTCGGTAAAAGTTTGCCTGCGGGGTGACGCACGCCACTTCGATATCCGGTAACGTCGCCCCGCATGGCTGTCGACTCCGCAACCGACCACGTGTCCCCGCCCCGTTGGCCGAGCCCGCTCGGAGTACGGACGCGGCTGGTCGCGTCCAGTGCGCTGATGCTGTTCACCGAGCTCGCGCTGATCCGCTGGACGGGCTCGAACGTCGTCCACCTGAGCTACTTCTCGAACTTCGTCCTGCTCGGCTCGTTCCTCGGCATCGGGATCGGCGTACTGCGCTCCAGCCGCGCGAAGCGGCTCCCGTACTACTCGCCGATCATGCTCGGCCTGCTGGTCCTGGTGATCGCCTGGAAGCCCGTCACGGTCGACCGGGGCAGCTCGTCCAGCGTCATCTACTTCACCAGCCTGAACACCACCGGCCCGCCGGTCTGGGTGATCCTGCCGATCATCTTCATCGCGGCCGCCGTGGTGCTGGCCGGTCCGGCCGAGCTCGTCGGCCGCTGTTTCGCCGAGCTGCCGCGGTTGACGGCGTACCGCTTCGACCTGGTCGGCAGTCTGGTCGGGATCGTCTCGTTCACCGCGCTGTCGTTCCTGGGCGCGCCGCCGATCTGGTGGGGCCTGATCGTCACGATCGTGTTCGCCGCGCTGATGATCCCGCGGACCGCGTCCGGCACGCGGCTCGTCGCCACCGCCGTGAGCGCCGGGCTCGTGCTGGCGCCGCTGCTCGTGATGCTCGGTGTGCTGTTCCACGAGTCGACGCGGCCCGACCTCAGCTGGTCGCCGTACTACAAGGTGAAGACCAAGCAGTACACGTGGGAGAACGTCCCGCTGCTCACCATCACGGTGAACGGTGTACCGCACCAGCAGGCGATCCCCGCGGACGCCCGGCTGCAGTGGGAGCCGCAGTACGGCCTGCCGTACGAGCGCGCGACCGCCGGCAAGAAGCCGAACAACGTGCTGATCATCGGCGCCGGCTCCGGGTCGGACGTCGCGATCGCGCTGAAGAAGGGCGCGGCGCACGTGGACGCGGTCGAGATCGACCCGCGGATCCGTGACCTCGGCAAGCAGCTGAACCCGGACCGCCCCTACCAGGACCCGCGGGTGACGTCGCACATCGACGACGGGCGCGCGTACCTGTCCCGGACCAACAAGAAGTACGACCTGATCCTGCTGGCGCTGCCGGACTCGCTGACCCTGGTCAACGGGGCGAGCTCGCTGCGGCTGGAGAGCTACCTGTTCACCAAGCAGGCGTTCGAGTCGGCGCGCGACCACCTGAACCCGGGCGGCGCGTTCGCGATGTACAACTACTACCGCGAGACCTGGCTGATCGACCGGCTCGCCTTGACCGCGCAGACGGCGTTCGGGCACAAGCCGTGTGTGGACAAGATCGGCGACGGTCTGCAGCAGGCGGTGGTCACGGTCGGCCTCACCGAGCAGGACCAGACGTGCGGCTCCGAGTGGGCCGGCGCGACCTCGACGACGCCGCCGCCCGCGACCGACAACCGCCCGTTCCTGTACCTGTTCACGGACCGGATCCCGTCGCTGTACCTCGTCACGCTCGGGCTGATCCTGATCGCCGGCCTCGTCGGCGTGGGCATCGCCGGCGGCGGGTCGTCGTTCAGGCGGATGCGTCCGTACGCGGACCTGTTCCTGCTCGGCGCCGGCTTCATGTTGCTGGAGACGAAGAGCATCACCGGGTTCGCGTTGCTGTTCGGTACGACGTGGGTCGTGAACGCGATCGTGTTCGCCGGTGTGCTGGTGGCGGTGCTCGCCGCGGTCGAAGTGACGAGGCGGTTCAAGACGCCACCGGTGAAGGTGATGTTCGCGGTGCTGTTCGGCGGGCTCGCGCTGTCCTGGGTGTTCCCGGACAGCTGGCTGCTCGGGATGCCGGTCGGGCTGCGCGCACTGGTCGCCGTCCTGATCGCGTTCCTCCCGATCTTCGCGGCGAACGTGATCTTCGCGAAGCGGTTCACCGACACCGCGGACGGCACCGCGTCGTTCGGCGCGAATCTGCTCGGCGCGATGCTCGGCGGCTGTCTCGAGTACGCCGCGCTGGTGATCGGGTTCCACGGCCTGCTGATCATCGCCGCGCTGCTGTACGCCGGTGCGTTCCTGCTGACCCCGAAACTCCGCATCCGTGGATGACCTGACCGAGTACTACCGCGAGCGGGCCGGCGAGTACGACGCGGTGTACGAGAAGCCGGAACGGCAGGAGGACATCGCCCGGTTGCGGGCCCTCCTGCCCCCGCTCGTCGAAGGCCGTTCGGTGCTGGAAGTTGCCGCCGGCACCGGTTACTGGACGACCGCGCTCGCGACCACGGCACGGTCCGTGGTCGCGACGGACTTCAACTCCGAGCCACTGGAGCGGGCGCGGGCCCGGTCGTACGGCGACGCCGACGTACGGTTCCGGACGGCGGACGCCTACGACCTCGGCGCGGTCGAGGGGCGGTTCGACGCGATCTTCGCCGGGTTCTTCTGGTCGCACGTGCCGCGGGCCGACGTACGGCGGTTCGCGCACGGCCTGCTGGACCGGGTCGAGCCGGGCGGGGTGGTGATCCTCGCGGACAACCGGTACGTGGAAGGCAGCAACCATCCGATCACGCGGACGACCGCGCACGGGGACACGTACCAGACACGGCAGCTGTCCGACGGGCGGACCTTCGAGGTGCTGAAGAACTTCCCGACCCGGGAACAGCTCGCCGCCGACGTCGGGCGGTCGGTGGAATGGACCGAGCTGGCTTACTTCTGGCTGGCAGTTGTCTGCTAGTTGGTACAGGTTCGGCCCGTTTCGCGGGGCCTGCCGGGGTACGGGTGGCAGGATCTGAGACATGACGTGGCTCGTGACTGGTGGTGCTGGGTACATCGGAGCGCATGTGGTGCGGGCGTTCCGCGACGACGGGATCGACGTGGTCGTGATCGACGACCTGTCGAGCGGGAAGGCCGAGTTCGTCCCGGACGGCGTGCGGTTCGTCCGGGCGAACCTGCTCGACGGTACGGCGGTCCGGGAGGCGCTGGACGGCGTCGAGGGCGTCGTCCACCTGGCCGGGTTCAAGTACGCCGGGGTGTCGGTGGAACGGCCGTTGCATACGTATACACAGAACGTGACCGCGATGGTGTCGCTGCTCGAGGCGATGGCGGAGAAGTCCGTGCGCAACCTCGTGTTCTCGTCCAGCGCCGGCGTGTACGGGACGCCGCGCGACGAGGTGGTCACCGAGGACACCGCGCCGGATCCGCAGTCGCCGTACGGCGAGTCGAAGCTGATCGGCGAGTGGCTGCTCCGCGACCAGGCGGCCGCCACCGACCTGCGGCACACCTCGCTGCGGTACTTCAACGTGGTCGGCTCCGGGGACCCGACGGTCTACGACGCCAGCCCGTACAACCTGTTCCCGATCGTCTGCGACCTGCTGACCCAGGGCAAGACGCCGCAGATCTACGGCACCGACCACCCGACCCCGGACGGTACGTCGGTGAAGGACTACGTGCACGTCGCCGACCTGGCGCGCGCCCACGTCGCGGCCGCCCGCGCGCTCGAGGCCGGCAAGACCCTCGAACGCGTCTACAACCTGGGCAGCGGCACCGGTACGTCGGTCCGCCAGATCATGGACGCCGCCCGCCGCGTGACCGGGATCGACTTCACCCCGTCCGAAGGCCCGCGCCGGCCCGGCGACCCATCCCGCGTGGTGGCGAACGGCGACCTCGCGGCGCGCGACCTCGGCTGGCAGAACACCTACACGGTCGACCAGATGTTCGCGACCGCGTGGGAAGCCTGGCCGCGCTAGTACTCCTTCTTGAAGAATCCTGAGGGGCCCAGGTTCATCCCGCCCGGGCCGGTCAGGACCCCGCCCTCCACCGGGAGGGTGTGGCCGGTGATCCAGGAGGCGTCGTCGGAGGCCAGGAACGCGACGGCGGCGGCGATGTCCTCCGGCTCGCCGACCCGGCCCAGTGGGTACATCTTGCTGAACCGCTCCAGGGTGTCCGGCTGGCTGTCCCAGTTCGGCGTCCGGATGGTGCCGGGGGCAACGACATTGAAGCGGACGCCGAGCTCGCCGTACCGCGCGGCGTAGTTGACGCTCAGCGCGATCTGGCCCGCCTTCGCGGCCGCGTACTCGATGTTGCCGAACGCGGCGAGGCCGTTGACCGAGCTGATCGTGACCACGTTGCCGCGGTGCTTCACCAGCTGCGGGAGCGCGGCCTGGATGCAGCGCGAGGCACCGACCAGCGTCAGGTCCAGCTGCGCGTGGAACTCCTCGGCGGTCGCGTCCTCCGGGACGGAGCGGACGATGCAGCCGCCCGCGTTGTTCACCACGACGTCCAGCCGGCCGAACTTCGCCACCGCGGCCGCGACCGCCGCGTCGACGTCGTCGCGATTCGTGACGTCGACGCGCACCGGCAGCGCCTGCTCGCCGATGCTGTCCGCGACCTCGGCGATCTTGTCCTCCTGGAGGTCGGTGACCACCACCGACGCCCCCTCGTCGGCCAGCCGGCGCGCGACCGCCGACCCGATCCCCTGCGCCGCCGCCGTGACCAGCGCTACCTTGCCCTCGAACCGTCGCACTACCCCTCCAGGATTCGGTCGACCTTCTCGTCCGCGACCCGGCGCTGGAGTTTCGCGGCGTCCAGGTTGCGGCAGAGCACGATCGAACCACCTCCGGCGATCACCCCGACCAGCAGGCCCAGACCGTCCCGGTCCGTGAGCGTCCGCGTGACGAGGATCCGGTCCGCGACCGGGTCCGCCGTACCGATGAGCTGCTCGTGGGTGAGGTCGTCGTACGCCGGGGACGCGGGCGTGGGGGCGTCGTACGGGGAGAAGACGTCGGGGTGGTTGTAGACCTCGGCGCCGTAGTCGTGCACGCCGTCCGGCAACGGTTCGCGGAAGCGGCCGCCGAGGGGGAGGAGGGCCGACGCCACGGTCTCGCGCTCGCCGCGGATCGTGAGGTCGGGGCCGGTGATCGCGATCGTTCCGGTGCCGCTGGTGAGGGCGGCGCCGGCGGACCAGGTGGACAGCGCCCAGACCACGCCGAGCCAGTGCGGCGGGAGGCCGATCGCGACGGTGTCGCCGGACTCGGCGTCGTACTCGTCGGTAAGCAGGTTCGCGGTCTTCGCGACCCAGTTCGCGGTGGTCACCGCGCTGAGCTCGATCCGCTCGCCGGACACGTCGTCGTAGTAGGTGAGGAACGGCCGGGCGCCGTCCCGGCGGACCGCGGCCGCGAACAGCTCGGGCAGGACTTGTGACATATGGCCCACCCTACGGTTCGCGGACCGGCGTACGTTGGAAGTGAATGAGCGGAGAGAAGGGTTCGTCATGGTGCCAGTGCTCGCGCTGCCGGAAGGCGGCGAATGGATCGTCATCCTGGTCATCGTCGTACTGCTGTTCGGCGCGAAGAAGCTGCCGGAGCTGACGCGGAACGCCGCCAAGGCGATGAAGGAGTTCGAAAAGGCCCGCCAAGGCGACGACGAAACCCCCGCCCAGGTCACTCAGAACTCAGCCCAGCCACAGGTACCTGTGCAAACCCAGCCAGCCACTCAGGCGCCCGCTCCGGCGCAGCCGCAGGCAGCGGCTCCCGCCCCGGCTCCTGCTCAACCTGTGGATTCAGCTGAGGGTGAGCTCGGCGGTGGCGGCTCGGAGAGCGCCCGCTAGCAGGGCGACCGGCTCCGTCATGCGGCCGGGGAGGCGGGCGAGGATCGTTCTGCGGAGTTCTTGAGGCCCGCCGCGGACTGTGAGCACCCGAACACCTGATGGCACCGCGGGCGCCATCGACGCGGAGATCGTGGTGATGCCCGCCCCGGCAGCCACCAGTTGCAGCTTCGCGAACCAGTCCCGCACCGTATGCGCGACCACCGGCCGCTCGTCCAGCCCCGGCCACACCCCCATCAGCAACTCCCCGCTCGACGCCGGCCCCGCGATCCACCGCTGACCGCGCAACTCGCCGACGTCGACCCCGTCGTACGCGGCCAGCGGATGCCCGGTCGGCACCGCCAGCATCAGGCTCCGCTCGGCCAGCGTCTCCAGCTTCAGCGCCGGTGTCTCCGCGTCCGGCGGCCGGAACGGCGGCGCCGACGCGATCACGGCGAGGTCGATGGTCCCGGCCCGCAACGCCCGGACCAGCGCCGGCGTGGACCCCTCCCGCGTCGTCACGGTCACCGCCGGATGCGTACGCCGTACCGCGCTGATTGCCCGCGGCAACAAAACCGCCCCGGCGCTCGGGAACCACCCGAGCCGCACCGTCCCGCCCGCGACCGGCAACCCGGCCAGCTCCCGCGCCGCCGCGTCCAGCTGGTCGAGCACGACCGCACCGCTCCGCAGCACCACCTGCCCGGCCGCCGTCAGTACGACGCCTTCCCGCCGCCGTTCCAGCAGTTGGTTGCCCGCGGCGCGCTCGAGGGTGGCGATCTGCCGCGACACGGCCGACTGGGTGTACCCGAGCGCGACCGCGGCGGCGGTGAACGTACCCCGCTCCGCCACCTCCCGGAACACCCGCAACGCGACCGGCGAGACATCGGTGAAGTCCATGACATCTACGCATACCACCTGTGCCGAACTTTCGCTGGAGTCATACCTCCCGCGGACCTACGGTGGCCGCATGAGAATCGCACTGGTCACCGGCGCCAACCAAGGCATCGGCTACGCACTTGTAGAAGAACTCGCCCACCGGATGAACCCGGAGGACCTCGTCCTCCTCACCGGAAGGAATTCGGAAAGAGTCGCGGCCGCGGCTGCACAAGTGGAAGGGAAGGCCCGGGTCGAGGGGCGGGTGCTCGACGTGACCGACGGGGACGCCGTGCAGCGGTTGGCGGACGAGCTCGGGGCGGTCGACATCGTGGTGTCCAACGCGGTCGGGCCGTTGGAGCCGGGGAAGGCGCCGGTCGAGCAGGTCGACGAGTTCGTGGACGTGGCGAACCTGGGTGCGCAGTACATGCTGCGGTCGTTCGGGCCGATCCTGCGTCCGGGCGGACGACTGATCGTGGTCGCCAGCTCGCTCGCGACCCTGGAGCAGCTCCCCGAGCACCTCTGGGAACGCTTCGACGGCGCGTCGCTCGACGACATCGAGAAGGTCGTCGAGGAATGGCGGACGGCGGTCCACGACGGTACGGCGACCGCGCACGGCTGGCCGGAATGGATCAACCTCCCGTCCAAGGTCGCCCAGGTCGCCGCGGTCCGCGCCGTCGCCGCCGAACGCCGCGAGGACGACCTAGCCTCCGGCACCCTGGTCGCCTCGGTCTGCCCGGGCCTGGTCGACACCCGCGCCTCCCGCCCCTGGTTCGAGGACTTCAGCCAGGCAAAGTCCCCGGCCGAAGCAGTCCGTCCACTGGCCGACCTGATCCTCGCCGACCACGTGACCCCCAGCCAGTACGGCGAACTCGTCCGCGACGGTGAAGTCGTCCCGTGGAAACCGTCCACCCCTCGGTAACGGCTCATTCACCGACCCCGCAGTACTGCGGCCGCTCGAGTTCTCATATTGTTCTGTCATGTTGATCCTGGCCGGCCTGGGCCTGATCCTGGTGCTGACCGTTGCCACGGGCTACTTCGTGTCCCAGGAGTTCGCGTACGTCGCCGTCGACCGGAGCCGCCTGAAGACGCTGGCCGACGGCGGTGACCCGGCGGCCGCCCGGGCGCTGAAGGTCACCGCGCGGTTGTCGTTCGTGCTGTCCGGCGCGCAGGTCGGGATCACGATCACCGCGCTGCTCGCCGGGTACTTCGCGGAGCCGTACCTCGGTGCGGGGCTCGAGCACCTGCTCGGCGCGGCCGGCGTACCGGAGTCCGTCAGCCTGTCCGTCTCGGTGATCCTGGCGTTGCTGCTGGCAACGGTCATCCAGATGGTGCTGGGCGAGCTGGCCCCGAAGAACCTGGCGATCGCCCGCGCGGAGGCGATCGCGCTGCGGCTGTCCCGTTCGACGCTGCTGTACCTGGCGGTCGCCGGGCCGGTGATCCACCTGTTCGACTCGGCGTCGAACCGGATCCTCCGCCGGGTCGGGATCGAGCCGGTCGAGGAGCTGCCGCAGGGCGCGACCCCGCAGGAGCTGGACCGGATCATCGAGACGTCGTACGAGCAGGGCCTGCTGGACGAGGACACCATGCGGCTGCTGGACCGCGGCCTGGACTTCCGCGGCCGGACCGCCGGCGAGGCGATGGTGCCGCGGGTCGACGTCGTCACCGTGCACCGCGACGAGCCGCTGACCCGGGTGGTGGAGCTGCAGGACACCGGGCACAGCCGGTTCCCGGTGGTCGGCGAGTCGGTCGACGAGGTGATCGGCGTGGTCGCGATCGGCGACGTGGTCGAGCTCGAACCGGCCGATCGCGCCACGATCGGGGTCGGCTCGCTGGCCACCCAGCCGGTCGCCGTACCGACGACCTTGCCGCTGCCCGCCGTACTGGAGCGGCTCCGGACCGCGCGCCGGCAGCTGGCGATCGTCGTCGACGAGTACGGCGGGTTCGCGGGCATCGTGTCGCTGGAGGACATCGCGGAGGAACTGGTCGGCGAGATCCGCGACGAGGACGACCTGCCGGAGACCGGGCTGGTGCAGGGCGGCGACGGCTCGTGGGTGGTGCCGGCGCGCTGGCGGCTCGACGAGGTCGCGGAGGCCACCGGCGTACCGCTGCCGGAGAGCGACGACTACGAGACCGTGTCCGGGCTGGTGATGGCGCGGCTCGGCCGGATCCCGGACGTCGGTGACTCGCTGGTCGTGGAGCTGCCGCAGCGGATCGACCACGACGGGAAGCCGCTGCCGATCGAGTCCGTACGGCTTACTGTGCAGACGATCGAGCGCCGGGTGCCGGGCATCGTGCTGATGGAGCGGGTGGCATGAGTACGACGTGGGCGCTCGTCATTTCCGCCGTACTGCTGGCGTTGAACGGGTTCTTCGTCGCGGCCGAGTTCGCGTTGGTGGCGTCGAAGCGGCACCGGCTCGAGGAAGCGGCGGCGTCCGGCAGCCGGTCGGCCCGGGCCGCGATCGCCGGGGTCAGCGAGTTGTCGTTGATGCTCGCGGGCGCGCAGCTCGGGATCACGTTGTGCACGCTGGGGCTCGGTTCGCTGAGTGAGCCGGCGGTGGCGCACCTGCTGCATCCGCTGTTCGAGCTGGCCCACATTCCGGAGGGTGTCGGGCATGTGGTCGCGCTGATCATCGCGGTCGGCGGGATCGGCCTGCTGCACGTGCTGCTCGGCGAGATGGCGCCGAAGTCGTGGGCGATCAGCGACCCGGAGCGGTCCGCGCTGATCCTGGCGCTGCCGTTCCGCGGGTTCACGTACGTGTTTCGGCCGCTGCTCAGCGTGCTGAACTGGATCGCGAACCTGTGCGTCCGGCTGGTCGGCGTCACTCCGCAGAACGAGATCGCCAACGCGCACGGGCCGGACGAGCTGCGGCTGCTGATCGAGTCCTCCCGCGAACACGGGACGCTCGAGGAACCCGAACACGAACTGCTGACCGCGATGCTCGCGTTGCAGAACACCACGGTCGGCCAGGTGATGACGCCGATCGCGGAGCTGTCCACGGTCCCGGCGACCGCGTCCGCCCGCGAGGTCGAACTGACCAGCCGCCGCGAAGGCCACTCCCGCCTGGCTGTCGTTTCCGGTACGTCCATCTGCGGCATCGTGCACGTCCGCGACGCGGCCCGCGCGACCACCGCCGGCGACACCGGGAGCCGGGCGTCGGACCTGATGATGGCGGCGCTCGAACTCGGCGACAACACCCCGGTGGCGAAGGCGATCCGGACCATGCGCGACGCGCGTTCGCAGCTCGCGGTGGTCTGCGGCGGCGAGCAGGCGATCGGCGTGGTCGCACTGGAGGACCTGCTCGAGGAGGTGATCGGCGAGTTCGACGACGAGACCGATCCGATTGTCAGGGCCGCCGAATAGCCGGGTTACCGTGTGGTGTGGCGATTTCGCGGCTTGGGTTGGTGGTTCACCAGGGTCGGCCGGTCGCGGTGCAGACCGCGGAGACGGTGCGGCGCTGGGCGACCGCGCACGGCATCGGCTGTACCGACATCGACGTCTGGAAGGACCACGAGGAACGCCGGTCCGGGACCGAGGAACTGCACCACGCCGGTGACCCGGACCTGGTCGTCACGCTCGGCGGCGACGGCACGTTCCTGCGCGGCGCGCGGATCGCGGCGAAGAACAACGCCGCCGTACTCGGGGTCGACCTGGGCAAGGTCGGGTTCCTGACCGAGGTCGCCTGCAAGGACGTGGAGGCCGCGCTCGAAGCGGTGCACCACGGCGGAGCGACGTACGAGGAACGGATGACGCTGACGATGCGGGCGTCGCGGCCGTTGGAGATCCCGCACGGCATCGAGTCGCTGCTCCGGTACGGCCACGGCCCGGCGCTGCCGCCGCCCCCGGTCCGGCACGAGGTCGCCGAGGGCGACGGCTGGGGGATGGCGCTCGACGTCACCGCGCTGAACGACGTCGTGGTGGAGAAGCTCGCGCGGGACCACCAGGTTGCGTTGGGCGTGTACCTGTCCGGGCGGTTGCTGGCGTCGTACTCCGCGGACGCGGTGATCGTGGCGACACCGACCGGGTCCACGGCGTACAGCTTCGCGGCCGGCGGGCCGATCCTGTCGCCGAACACCGACGCGATCGTGTTCACCCCGGTCGCGCCGCACATGACGTTCAACCGTACGGTCGTCGCCGCACCGGACGAGCCGATCGCGCTGCGGGTGCTGCCGCACTCCGGGCAGGCGGCGGTGAGCATCGACGGGCAGCTGCGCGGCGTACTCGACCCGGGGGACTGGATCGGGGTGTACGGATCACCGCGGCGGTTGCGGCTGGTGCGGCTGCGGCCGACCGATTTCTACGGGCGGTTGCGCGACCGCTTCCGCCTCACCGACGCGCCAGCGACCGGGATCGACGGGGAGGCCGAACTGTTCTGGCAGCCCGCCGGTACGCCCGTCCCGCCGGACCTCCAGCACCTGCGTCTGCCGCCTGGTGACGACCGGTAGGGTCTCTGCATGCGAAACGTGGTGATCCTGGCGGGTGGTTCAGGGACACGGTTGTGGCCGATGTCCAGAGACGACAGGCCGAAGCAGGTGCTGCCGCTGGCGGCCGGGCAGTCGCTGCTGCGGGTGGCGTACAACCGTCTGCTCGGGCTGGTCGCTCCGGAGAACATCTACGTGTGTACGGTGGGCGCGATCACTGACGTCGTACGCAAGGAACTCCCCGAGCTCGGCCCGCACAACATCATCGGCGAACCCGCCCGCCGCGACACCGCGAACGCGATCGGCCTCGCCTCCGCCGTCGTCGCCCGGAACGACCCGGACGCGATCGTCGCGTTCGTCGGCTCCGACCACCTGATCAGCCCCGAGGACCAGTTCCGCACCGCGATCGAGCAGGGCTTCGAGGTCGTCGAGGCACGCGCCCGGTCGCTGGTCACGTTCGGCATCGAGCCCACCCACCCGCACACCGGCCTCGGCTACATCGAACGCGGCGAGCCGATCGAAGGCACCGCGGCGTACGTCGTCGACCGCTTCCGCGAGAAGCCGGACCGCGCGACCGCCGAGCAATACCTCGCCACCGGACGGTTCTGGTGGAACTCCGGGATGTTCGTGTGGCGCGCGTCGACGGTCCTGAACGTGCTCGACACCCTGCTGCCGGAATCAGCCGCCCGGCTCCGCGACGTCGCCGCGGTGTGGGACACCCCGGCCCGCGAGTCCACTCTCGCCGAGGTCTACCCGAACCTGCGCAAGATCAGCGTCGACTACGCCGTGATGGAGCCCGCCTCCCAGGGCAAGGTCGACGCGGACGTGGTCGTCGTACCGATGCCCGTGCACTGGCTGGACGTCGGGTCGTGGGCGGCGCTGGCCGACACGTACGACGCCGACCCCAACGGCAACCGCACCGACAGCACCACCCTCAGCTGCCTCCTCGACTCCCACGACAACATCATCGTCACCGACGACCCCGACCACCTGGTCGCCACGGTCGGCCTCCGCAGCCACATCATCGTCCACACCCAGGACGTGACCATGGTCTGCCCCCTCTCCGACGGCGAACGCGTCAAGGAACTAGTAGCCCAAGTCCAATCAGACCACGCCAACTACATCTGAGTTAAAGAGCCGACAGGCGCCGTGATTCGTGGGGTTGTAGAGCTGACAGGGGCTGTGGTTCGTGGGGTTGAAGGGCTGACAGGGGCTGTGGTTCGTGGGGTTGAAGGGCTGACAGGGGCTGTGGTTCGTGGGGTTGAAGGGCTGACAGGGGATGTGGTTCGCCCCACGCGTGCTCCGCAGCTGCTCCGGTCGCTCCGCCTCCTCCCGCACCCGCTAGGCGCGCTCCCATCCACCCCACCGGCTTAGCGCCGGCTTGTTGCCCGCCGCCGCGGCCGGATTGCGAGCTGCCGCTCGCAGGCGACTGCTTGGCGCGGGTGTTGCCTGAGCCCAGTGGTGGTGGGTGGCGGATGCGGTGCGCCCGACGGGCGGGTGAGGTGACTAGGGGAGGTGATCCCCCCCGGCGTGCTCCGCAGGTGCTCCGGTCGCTGCCGCTCCCTCCTGCACCCGCTACGCGCGCTCCCACCCACCCCACCGGCTTAGCGCCGGCGTGTTGCCCGCTGCCGCGGGCGAGTTGCGAGCGGCCGCTCGCGATTGACTGCCTGGCGGGCGTGGTTCGTCATGCTGGGGGGCGGCGCAGGTGGCGTCTAGGAACATCCGCCCGGCGGCACGCGGCGGCGGGCGGTCCGCGTCGATCGCGAACTGCAGCTTCTGCGCGCGAGGTTGGTCATCCCGCGAACTGGCGATACCTCGGGGGGACAGAGCACAAGCTATGGGGACTAGGAACAAGTCATACCCTGTCGCCAGTCACCATAGGGTGTTCACCGACACATGCCCGGACCACCCATGGCGGCCGTACGACCGGTCTTTGGGTTGCGACGGCACGCCGTTCGCCCCCGGTGCCCACGACCTTGTGCAAGCGCGACCCGCATCATCTCCTCCCATCCGCGACGAACTGTGTCTGCTCCGTCACGGTGTGCAGTACCGTGCTGCCTGGTGCCGGTCGTTTCGGGGAGGACGGATCGTGGGCGAACTGCGAGGCCGCGAACCCAATCGCGAACACAGCCGCCCGGACGCGGTCAGACCCGCGGACTCCGAAGCCAATTCCGCCCGGCCGGTGGACTCCAGCCCGGATCCCGGCCGCTTCGCCGACTCCCATCCGGATCGCGACAGGGCCTCGGATTCCCGGTCAGATCGCGACCGGCACGCGGACTCTCGCAACGATCCCACCCCTCCTGTGGATGCACGCTCGGACCCCACCCCTTCATCGGACCGCTCGGATTCCGAGCAGCGTCCGGGTTCTGGTGCGGAACGCGGAGTGGATCGAGCTGACCGTCAGGTAGGCGACTCGTCGTCGGACCACTCGACGGACGAGCCGTTGCCGGACTGGGCAGACCGATATCCCTTGGAAGTACGCCGCCAACTCGCAGCCGACGACACCATCGCAAGGCTGCCGTACACCTCACCACGCGACCCGGAACCGGGCCGACTGAACAAATCAGGGCACCGAGACGCGAAGCCCGAAGACGACGAGACGCGCCGCGCCGATTCCGATGCCGTCGATACCGCGGTAGACCCGATGTCCGAGGAACTCCCCCACGTACCAGCCAAACTGCGCCAGAAGATGCTCGACGATCCGGTCTTCGCGCGCGCCGGCTGGGGCCGCGAAGACACCAGCGCGCGGGACGAGGACCCAGACGACCAACCGCCACTGGACGACTCTGATCCGGACGCGGCGAGCCAGTCTGTCAATCCGATCGAGGAGCCGCCCACGAAGCCGAAGCCGGTGGACGACGCCAACACTCCGTCGGGCCGCCGCGATCACATCGGCGACCCTGAGCCGGACCAGCCCGCGGACGCCGGACAAGACCCTCCGACCGATCCGGACGCCGCCAAGTCGCGCTCGCTGCACGACGAACGGACAGATACTTCTCATGACGGACGACGGACTGTCGAGGCTGAGATGGTCGCGGACAGGGGCGCCGGCGGCGACAGCGGCGACCGCCACACCGAGCCGCCGGCTAGCGAGTCTGAGCCGGATCGTTCCATCGAAGGCGGCGAGGCGCGCGAGCATGAGTTCGTCGAGGATGCCGATCCACAGGACATGGAGACGTACCGCCGGATCCGAGAGACCGACGACGTGGACGCCGTCGCCGACAACAGCGGATTTCCTCGCGAGGTGGTCGAGGTGGCCAAGGAGAACTTGTTCGTCCGTACACATGACGTCGCGGTAAACCCCGGTGTCGTCAGACACGGTCACTTCACGCCGCTCCGGCAGGTCGCTCCGCTGTGGGAACGAGTCGCGTCAGGCGCGGCACTGGCCGCCGACGAAAGGGCAGAGATGTGGTCCCTGCTGGCGCACGAGTATGTGGAGGCGAAACTGATGGAGGCCGGGTTGCCTTACCTGCTTGCTGATCCGGACGCGTGGGACGCGTGCGGGCACAAGGTCGCGCGGGAGTATCCGGCGGCGCACACCGTCGCACCACGGAGTCTGCAGTCGATAAAGAAGGACCTGCTGGCGCACTGGGAGAAACTGTTGATACCGAGAGGTGATGTGCGGGTGGCAGACGACTTGTCGAACCTCGACGCGGTGGTTCGCTTGGCCAAGGAAGGACTGGGGTTGTGACAGACAGGGCGGCGTGTGAGCGGCTTCTGGCTCGGTTGAAGGCTGCTAGGTGGGATGACGACGAAGCCGAGAAGCTACACGAGACGTCACGTCGGCATCTGGCGAGTGAGTTTTTCCGGCGCAAGGCCGTGTGGGCGAACTCGTTGGGCGTGACCGAGCGGTGGCCGTTCGCCAATCTCGCGCTGCTGTTCGATCCGTCCGTGGAAACCGATCCGGTCTGGCTTGAGGAGTTGGAGACAGCGGTCGGGCACAAGTTACAACTGGTGGTCCGTGACGTGGTGACCGACATGTTCCGCTGGGTTTCCCTGGGCGACCGTCCGAGGGAGCGGTTCCCCGAGCTGGATGACCCGTACGAGCCGATGGTGGAGGTATTCGAGCGGGGCGGCGAGTTCTGGCAGGGGCAGAGCGGGATCGAGCTTCCCATCGCCGGTGTGACGTATGGGAGCCTCGAGTTCCGGCTGGCCCAGGAGCCGATACCGATCGATGCCGAGATACTGGCTACGTTGGACGACAAGGATCGGGTCCAACTGGAGAAGAGCCGGGCACGGGCGGCGGCTGAACGCGCTGGGCATGCTGACAAGCAGGCGCAACTCGAGTCCGGGAGCCCTGATACGACGACGTGATGACCTGGCGATCTGTTCGATAGGTAGCACACCGTCGAGGCACCGGATGACCACCTCGCGGAGAAGTGGCGGGGAGGGCTTGCCTGTCGAGGCAGATACCTTGGCCAGACTGGATGCGAGATCGAATGGGTCCGCGCCCGCGGGGGGCTGCGCGTCAGGCCGGTGGGCAGAGCTCCAGGGAGTCCGGGAGTTCTGATTCCACAGCGCGATGATCGGGCGATCCACTCGAAACACGCCCGCGGTCTGGGACGCGGCCTCCGCAGTGACATCATCGGAGGTCGGCGCAGGAGTGCCGGCTACCCCATGAAAGTCGTGCACGAGGAACCGTGCGCGCTTCGTACGCTGAAGTCATGTGCCGTCCAGGTTGAGAACACGCACTGACGAACTCCCATGAAGGAAGTCGGATACCGAACTATCGCCGTTGTGGCAGTCGTCGAGGCGCCGTCGCTGTAGCGGCTTCCGATGTTGAAGACCATCGGACCGAGACGGTTGGCTGTCGACCAGTGTTCATAGTCGGTCAGCGTTGTCTGTGCGAACATCCTCTCCAGGCTGGCGATCTCGTCGTGCTGCCGGGATGCGGCCTGACCTGGGATCGTTGCGGCGAAGAAGCCGGCCAGGACCACGAGCAGGCCAACCTGAACGACGAGCTGTCGCCGGCGCCAGGCCCTCGACATTGCGAGGCCGGCGATGCTGCCTACCAGCACACCCAGATAGGCGCCCAACGAGTTGGCACACAGATCTGAGACGTCGGCCGTTCCCAGACCCAGGACGCCCTGCACTGCCTCGATTGCCGCGCTGAGCGCGGTCAGTCCGACCGCCACAACCACGACCTGCCGGAGGCGCAGCGACAGCAGAACGCCGGCAGGTACGAAAAGCGCGACGTTGAGCCAGATCTCCTCGCTGAACCCGAAGTCCGTCGAGAACCGGTTCCAGCCCCCAGGCGTCCAGCGGAACCCGCAAGCGAGGCAGACACCGGAAGGCAGCCCGTAACGCCCGAGTGTGACGGCCAGAATCCCGAGGACGCTCACCGCGATTCCTCCGGCCCACACCCCCTCCGCGCGCCCACGTCGCCGTCCCACCGAAGCCGCAATGGCCCCGGCGAGAACGACGACACAACCGGCGAGCACGCCGGCGCCATTACTCCAAAGATACGAGATCATCGAACTGACTCCCGGCGGATATTTCAATCACTCCTGTCCAGAAAACGTCATCGATTGCCGGTCTTCCCCGGGACACGGTTTCAACTAGTGATCGAACAGTGGGCGGTCGACGGCGATGATGTCATTGACATACATGTGAGTCCGCCGGACGGACTCCAGTTGCTTTCGCACGTCAACTCGTTCCGTGCGGCTCAGTCGCTGACGTAACCAATCAGTTTCCCATGAACAGTACCAATAGTGGTCGGCTTGCGTTGTTGCGAACCCGGACTGGTACACCATGCTTCGCCCATCGGGCCCGACGGTCGCGTAGGCGACTGCCGTGGGCCATTTCCAGCCCGGTGCGAGGGTGAGGTGCCCTTCCTCGGCCTGGTAGTCGGCAACGCCTCGCTGGGGCTGACCGAGGAGGTTGGGTGGCGCAATCACGATGATCACCTCGCCGAAGAACGCCTGAAGCGGCCGGCGAGAGCGGTGTTCAGGAATGGATTGTCGGGGATGCAGACGTGTATACGTCAACATTTCGCCCCTGGGGGACCGATCTCCCCTTGGGTGCGGGCGACTGTATTTGCAGCTTGTTGCAAATTTTGTCCAACGTGAACGCCCCCGAGAGAAGGAGTCTCTCGGGGGCGTTCGGCGAGCTGTGGATCCTCAGCCGCCGTTGGGTTCTTGGGCGTCGGTGGCTGGGTATTTTTCGATGAACTGTTTGAGGGCCTCGCCGCTGACGGAGCCGCAGAACTGGCGGTGGCCGAAGGACTTTTGGTCGGTGCCGGGGCCGCTCCAGTGGGCGAAGGCCAGGTTCTTGCCGTCCGGCCAGCCCTTGCCCTCGGACTGCTTGTAGGGCGCCGCGATGAACTTGTTCAGCGAGGCGTCAGGCAGCTTCGACTTGGCGATCTTCTCGATCTTGTCGATCTGGTCCTTCGGCAGGGTGTCGCGGTACCAGAGGATCGTGTACCCGTGCTCCAGGTTGTGCACCAGGTTCTCCACCGGCGGGCGGTCGCTCATCGAGTAGAACTTCTTGTCGAACGGCGCCCAGACCGCGTAGTGCGGGCCGGAGGACGGCGGGGAGACGGAGTACGCGATCTTCTCGCCGTCGGGGCGGTGGTCCTGGGTGCCGCCGGCGGTGTCGTTGGTGGCCGGGTCGCACGAGGCGGAGCCGGCCGCGACGCCGAAGTCGGTGAGGGCCTGGTTCTTGGTCCGGGAGTCCTGGACGAGCTTGATCGCCGGGTAGGCGATGATGGCGAGTCCGACGACGATCGAGCAGATCACGATGATGATGGTGCGGCGGCGGTCCGAGGCGGCCTGCTCGCGCTGCATCTTCTCGATCATCTGGCGGCGCGACTGTTTCTGCGACGACGCTTTACCCACAGTGTTGGTCTTCCCGGCTAAGGGCGGCCACCGCGCCGCCGTGCGATGGCAGTGTACGAGGTGACCCTAAGAAGTTGCCTAGAAAACTACTTCGACCGTGAGCCGAACGTGACCGTCGCCGCGGCGCCCGGCCCGGTCTGCACCGCGACCCCGTAGCCCTCGGCATGCAGCAGTACGGCGACCCGCTCGGCGACGACTCCGACCGTGACCGGGTCCGCGCCGGACACCGTGACAGCGTTGTCACCCGCCGTCAACTCCACGCCGTCAACGACCAGGTCCGACAACAGCACCGGATCAAGCTCCCGCGGCCCGGCAGGCGGTCGCCGGTCGAGTACGGCGGCCCGGGCCGCCTCCCGGGTCCCAAGGCTGAACATGTCGTGCTCCGCGTCCCGCACCAGCGCCCGCGCCCCGGGCCCGTCCTCGCCTACCGGCAGTACGGCGTCCTCGAGTCCACGCAGTACGGCGACCGGTACGCCGTCGGCCTTGCCTTTCACCAGCTCGCTGGCGCCGGCGATCTCGTCCGCGAGGGCGGGCTCGGTGACCGCGAGGACGTTGCCGTGGCTGTCCGTCGTACCGCGGAGGTCCTCGACCACGCGCACCCCGGCGGCGCCGATGGCCACGTCGGTCTGCCCGTTCCGCCAGGGGCGGCCGAGGGTGTCCGTGACGACGATGCCGACATTGACGTCGAACCGCTCCTTCAAGGCCGACCGCAGAACCCGGGCCGACGCGTCCGGGTCGACCGGCAGCAGCAGAACCGTGCCGGGGGCCGTGTTGGACGTATCCGTGCCGGCCGCCGCCATCACCAGGCCGTGCCGGGTCTGCACGATCCGGGTGTCGCCGCGTTGCGCGACCACCCGGACCAGCTCGGCGTCGACCGCCTCGCGCCGGGTGCCGTACGTGAGCCGGCCCTCCGCCTTGCTGACGATCTTCGACGTCACCGAGACCACGTCGCCGTCGCGCAGGTCGGTGCCTTCCGCGATCAGGGCCGCCAGGTCCGCCCCGGCCGCCACCTCCGGCAGTCCGGTCACCGGGAAGATCTCCAGGTGCTTCCTCATCGCCGTACGGCCTCCGCGAGGGTCAGTGCCGCGTCAGCCATCGCGGCGGTGGTGGTCTCGTCCGTCATCCACAACGGCACTGCCTGGACGTGAATTCCGGCTCCGGCGATCGAATCCGCCTGGATCGCGTCCGAGGTGTCGATCAGCCAGCCGTCGAGTACGCCGCCGGACGCGCGGGAGCCGTAGTACCGGGCGACCGCCGACGCGGTGGCCGCGACGCCGACCGTGGCCAGCACCTTGTCGGCCATCCCGCGAACCGGGCCGGTACCGATGATCGGCGACAGCCCGATGACCGGCGCGGCGGTCGCCCGCACGGCCTCCCGGATCCCCGGTACGCCGAGGATCGTGCCGACCGAGACGACCGGGTTGGACGGCGGCACGATCAGTACGTCGCAGTCCGCGATCGCGTCGAGTACGCCGGGCGCGGGCTTCGCCTTGTCCTGGCCGACGGCAACGATCTGGTGCGCCGGGATGCCTGCCTGGTAGCGGACCCAGTACTCCTGGAAGTGGATGGCCTTGCGGCGTCCGGGCTGCTCCGGGTCGTCGACGACCACGTGGGTCTCGATCCGGTCGTCGCTCATCGGCAGCAGCCGGACCGGGAGCTTCCAGCGGGCGCAGAGCGCCTCGGTCACCGCGGTCAGGCTGTACCCGGCGTCCAGCATCTGCGTCCGCACCAGGTGGGTCGCGATGTCGCGGTCGCCGAGCCCGAACCAGGTGGGCTCCACGCCGTACGCCGCGAGCTCCTCCTTGATCACCCAGGTCTCGTCCTCACGACCCCACTTGCGCTCCTCCGAGATGCCGCCGCCGAGGGTGTACATGACGGTGTCGAGGTCGGGACAGACCCGCAGGCCGAACAGGGTGATGTCGTCCGCGGTGTTCCCGACGACGGTGATCTCCGCGTCGGGACGGGCGGTGAGCAGACCGCGCAGGAAGGCGGAACCGCCGATGCCACCGGCCAGCACGGTGTATCGCTTGGGCATGTGGGTGCGAACTTGCATGGGAAGAGTCTGCCCGAGTCGTCAATGCGTCGGCCCACCGCACGACTATGCTGCGGTGAGTCATCAGATCCGCACAGCTCAGTTGTACGGCCCCCCAACATCCGAGGAGCCCCTCGTGGTCACCGACGCAACCAAGAAGCTCAGAGAGCCGGTCGCGTACATCCTGCTCGCATTCACCGGCCTGCTCGCAGTGGCAGCGCTCTTCCAGCTGTTCGTCGGCGGCATCGGCTTCGTGGCCGCGTCCGCGGGCGTGCACAGCTTCATCGTCCCGCCGTCGGTCACCACGATCGCGCTGATCCCGGCGCTGGTCGCCGCGGTCTGGCTGGTCAACGAGGGTGAGCGCACGCCGAACGCCCGGATCGTCACGCTGGCGGCGCTGGTCATCACCGGCCTGTTCCTGCTGATCGGACTGATCGCGACGTTCGCGCAGTTCAACGGCGGCGGCACGGCCGGCGAGAAGATCGTCGGCTTCATCGCGTCGCTCGGCGGTCTCGCGCTGTACGGCGGTGTCGGGCTCTACGCCCTGAAGACGTTCCAGGCGCTGCCGGCGCCGGTGAAGGCGCCCAAGGCGGGTCAGTTCCAGCAGCAGCCGGGCCAGCCGCAGTTCGGCGGGCAGCAGGCGCAGTACGGCCAGCAGGGCTACGCACAGCAGCAGGGCTACGGTCAGGACCAGCAGGGCCAGTACGGCGGTCAGCAGTACGACCAGGGCCAGCAGCAGTACGGCGGTTACGCGGCGGCCGGTGCCGCTGGTGGTTACGCGGCCGGTCAGGGCGACCAGCAGCAGTGGCCGCAGGAGCAGGGCTGGAACCAAGGCGAGCAGCCGCAGGCCTGGTCCGCCGGCGAGGCCGAGGCGCAGCACGGTCAGCACACTGACCCGCAGGCCGGTCAGCACGCCGCACAGCACTCCGGCCAGCCGGAGCAGGCGTGGCCGGCCGAGGGCCAGGCAGCTGCCGAGCCCACGCAGGCATGGAACTCCGAAGGCCAGCAGCAGTGGAGCGGCCAGGAGCAGGGCCAGCAGTGGCCGCAGGAGCAGCAGCAGCAGTGGGGCGCCGACGCCGGTCAGCAGCACGGCCAGCAGTGGAGCGGCCAGGACTACGGCCAGCAGGCCCAGCCCGCGCAGGAGTGGGGTCAGGCGGCCGAGGGCACGGACGCACAGCCCGAAGCCAAGCAGGGTCAGCAGGCCTGGCAGCAGGAGCAGTCCTGGCAGGCCGACGACAAGCCGGCCGAGCAGCCGGCGGCCGCAGAGCCCGCGCAGCCGGCCGAATCGGCCGACGAGACCCGCGTCGACCAGCGCGTCGAGGGTGACAAGAACGACCCGAACCAGCCTGGTCAGGGTCAGCAGGGCTGGTGGTCGCAGCCTTCCTGATCGGTCAGCCGATCAGCGCAGCAAGCCCTTACCGGTGCTGCCCGGAAAATTGCGGTATGACGTGGTTCGACCGGGGGTACCCGGCGCGAGAGGCCTGTATCTGCAGGCCTCTCGTTCTTTTGCGGGCGTGTTGCGGATGATCCCAATAGCAGAGCACGGCTTGACTTTCGTGCATTGCAGGAATGTAATTTCAACCGTGTCGTTCGTTAGGACACTCGGTATCGGGGACCGTTGCAGAGCGCAGGACGGACGAGGTCAGGCATGTGGACCGCAAACCCACATGTACAGGGGAACGAACAGGGTCGAGGAGGTCGTACCGTGACAGAGGGCCTGATGGCGATTGTCGACGGTGAGGCGATCGAGGAGGAGCCGAACTGGCAGGAACGGGCGCTGTGCGCCCAGACTGATCCAGAGGCTTTCTTCCCGGAGAAGGGCGGTTCCACCCGCGAGGCCAAGAAGGTGTGCCTCGGCTGCGACGTCCGGGGCGAATGCCTCGAGTACGCGCTGCAGAACGACGAGCGCTTCGGAATCTGGGGCGGTCTGTCGGAGCGGGAGCGCCGCAAGCTGAAGAAGAAGGCCGTCTGAGCGGCGGCTGAGGACAACAGCAACAGCAGAGACTTCCGCGAGGCCCTGGACGATCGTCGTCCGGGGCCCGCGGCTTTTCCACAGGCTGTAGCTGCGGCTTTCCCGACACTCCGAGAGCGGCTGTATGGTGAGTCCTCGCCGGGACCTGCGGTCGCGGTGACCGTCCGCAAGCATCGAGGTGTCACAGCTCCGCATGGAACAAGAAGCTCCGGCCGGTTGGGAATTCTTCGACTCCGTCGACTTCCCGACCGATCACACTGGTGGCCACATGCGCCGTCCGCGGGTCCGGCATGTCGTCACCGCGGTGGTGGTCGGGCATGAGGGCGCGGCCTGGCTGCCGCGCCTGTCCGAGTCGCTGTGGGCGCTGAACCCGCGTCCGGACCGGCTGATCGCGGTCGACACCGGCTCCACCGACGAGACCGCCGAACTGCTGGCCGCGATGCCCGGCGTCGAGCCCGTGGTCAGCGTGTCCGCGCGGACCGGTTTCGGCGTCGCGGTCGCGCGCGGCCTGGAAACGCACGGTTTCGCGCCGATCCCGAGCGCGGTCGGTCCGTACGGCGACGACGGCCAGGTGCCCGTGGTGGAGTGGCTGTGGCTGCTGCACGACGACTGTGCGCCGGCCCCGAAGGCCCTGGAGAAGTTGTTGCTCCAGGCCACTATCTCGCCGGAGACCGGAGTCTGGGGCCCGAAACTGCGGCTCTGGCCGCGGGACCGTGAGCTGCTCGAGGTCGGCGTCACCACGTCGCTCGGCGGCCGCCGCGACACCGGCATCGAGAACGGCGAGCTCGACCAGGGCCAGCACGACCAGCCGCGGAACGTGCTCGCGGTCAGCTCGGCCGGCATGCTGGTCCGCCGCGACGTCTGGGAGGCGCTGCACGGGTTCGACCCGCGGCTGCCGATGTTCCGCGACGACATCGACTTCGGCTGGCGTGCGAGCCGCGCCGGGTACCAGGTCGGCGTCGCGCCGGACGCGGTCGTCTACCACGCCCAGGCCGCGGCCACCGGCGAGCGGGCTCTGGCCGGCACCCGGCGGCACGCGTACCAGCTCGACCGTGCCCATGCGTACTACACCGTTCTCGCGAACGCCCCTGGCAAGCTGCTTCCGCTGCTGATCCTGCGCTTCCTGTTCGGCACCGTGCTGCGGTCGATCTGGTTCGTCGTCGGCAAGACGCCTTCCGGCGCGGTCGACGAATGGACCGCCCTACTCGGCACCTTGCTCGCCGGCGGCTGGACCAGCGCCCGCAAGAGCCGCCGCAATCTCAACCAGGTCCCGTACGACGACATCAAGGGCCTGTTCTCCCGGTCCGTGCACGCACTGCGGCACAACCTGGAGGAGACCACCAGCACGATCTCCGAGCGGATCCGCGAGGCCTGGGCGGACGAGCCCGAGGAACAGGTCGTCACCACGGCCCGCCGGGCGAAGTCGACCGCGCGCGTCGCGGTCGACCAGCCGCGCTGGCGCCGGCAGCTGATCCGGCGGCCGTTCCTGGTCGCGTGGGTGGTGCTCGCGCTCGGTGCGATCGTCGCGGCGCGCGGGCTGATCGGTGGCGGTGCCCTCCGTTCGCACCTGCTGCTCCCGGCGCAGGACAACCTGGCGGCGCTGTGGCACGCGGCCGCGTCCGCCCCGCCCGGCGTCACCCCGCCGGCGTGGCTGGGGCAGATGTGGGCATTCTCCACGGTCCTGTTCGGCCCGGGCGGCGCGACGAACATCTTGCTGCTCGGCGCGGTTCCGCTGGCCGGTCTCGCGGCGTGGGCGTTGCTGCGGTCCTTCGTCGTCGACCGCGTGGCCCGCGCGTGGGGCGCATCGGCGTACGGGCTGGCTGTTTTCACGAACGGCGCGATCTCGCAGGGGCGGCTCGGGACGTGTGTGGCGGCGATCGTGCTGCCGCTGCTCGGTGCCGCTGTGCACACCGTCGCCCGGCGGCGGCGCGTGGTTGTGCAGGGCAGTTGGCGGGCCGCTTGGTTCGCCGGCGCTTGTCTCGCCGTGTTGTTCGCGTTCACGCCGGCGCTCGGTCTGCTGATCGCGGTCGTGCTGGTGTTGGGCGCGGTGCTCGGCCTCGGCTGGCGGCGGCAGGGCCGGCAGTTGGTGTTCTCGGTCGTGCTCGGGCTGCTGCTCGTGCTGCCGTGGACGATCGACCTGGTGCGGCACCCGTCGAAGCTCGGTCAGGAGGCGGGCGGTCCGCCGACCGCCGCGATCGGCCCGGGCGACAGCCTGCCGCACCTGCTGACCGGCACGCCGATCGGTGCGCCGACGCCGTGGTGGTTCGCCGTGCCGCTGATCGTGGTCGCGCTGGTCGGCCTGCTGCGGGAGTCCCGCCAGCGGTACGAGCTGCTCGGCTGGTTCGCCGCGCTGGCCGGTCTGGCCGGGACGCTGGTCGCGAGCCGGCTCGGTGGCGGCAGCGGGCCGTTGATGTTCCTGATGACGGCCGGCTGGATCGTCTCGGTCACAGTCGCCTGGGACTCGGTCGGGAAGTCGCGGGAGCTCATCGTCCGGGGCGTGCTCGGGCTCGCGCTGGTGACGACGATCGTGACCGCGGGCTTCTGGCTGGTGCGCGGTGCGGACGGTCCGCTGTGGCGCGGCCCCGCCCAGGACCTCCCGGCGTACCTGGCTGATTCGCAGGCACCGCCGAACAACCAGTCGATCCTGGTGGTGCGCAAGGCGGCCGGCGGTCAGATGCGGTTCTCGCTGGTCAAGAACGGTGGCCCGCGGATGGGCGCGCTCGAGGCGGCGCCGACCCCGGCGCAGACCAAGCCGATCACCGACGTGCTCGCGACCCTCGGCGGCGGCGGTAGCGGCGAGGAAGGCCGCCAGTTGGCCGGCCTCGCGATCGACTACGTGTACCTGCCGGGCCCGGTGGACCCGACGCTGCAGTCGACGCTCGACTCGCTGCCCGGCCTGACCCGGGCCAGCGCGAACGACGGCGACGCCTCCTGGCTGGTGGACCGCTCGAAGATCGAGGGCAAGACGCCGATCGTCGACCAGACGCATTCGCTGTGGCGCATCCTCGGGCTGATCGGCTGGATCATCGCGCTGATCTTCTGCCTGCCGACGGTCCGCCGGACCGTCGCCGTACCGCAAGGCACGCACGCGAGGAGGGACCCCCGGTGAGCCGGTTGCTGTCCGACCCGCGCCTCCGGATCGCGGCCGTCGTCGCCGCCATGGCCGTGCTGGCCGGGCTCGGAGTCGTCACGCACCCGGGGAAGGCCGACACCCGCGTGGAGGCGGCCGCCGCGGAGCCCGCGCGGGCCGTCGTGAACCGGACGGCGCTCGCCTGCCCGGCGCTCGCGCCCGGCGGCAAGATGACCAGCGTCGTGAACGCGGTCTCCCCGACGTTGCCCGAAGGTACGGCGACCGCGCCCGGGACCGCTGCGCCGTTGTCGATCGCGCCGCTGCCGGCCACCTCCGACCCGGTCGGATCGCTGCTCAAACGCGGCACCATCGGCTCGAGCCCGGTGGCGGTCAGCCCGGCGCCGCTGTCGATCAAGGGCACCGGTCCGCTGGCCGCCGGGACGGTTGGCACGAGTACGACGACCGCGCCGGACGGCGAGGTCAACCGCGGCATGGCGAGCGTGCCGTGCCAGCTGCCCGGATCGGACTTCTGGTTCGTCGGCGCCTCCGGGGCGAGCGATCGCCGCGACGCGCTCGTGATGACGAACCTGGACAGCATCAACGCCGAGGTCAACGTCAGCGTGTACTCCCGGTCCGGTGCCGCCGACCTGCCCGCCGCCCGCGGCATCGTGGTACCGGCCCGCGGTACGGCGACGCTCTACCTCCGGCAGATCGCGGCGAACCTCCGCGACATCGCGCTGCACGTCGAGTCGACCGGCGGCCGGGTCGCCGCCGCGGTCCGGTCGAACGCCTCGGCCGGGAACACACCGGTCGGTGTCGACTGGCTGAACACCTCGGCCGCGCCCGCGACCATGGTGTTCGTGCCCGCGGTCGCGCCCGGTGGCGGCGGCCGGATCCTCTCGATCGCGAACCCGACCGACCTGCAGGCGACCGCCGGCCTGACGATCAACGGCCCGAACGGCCCGTTCAAGCCGGCCGGTCTGGAGACCGTCTCGGTGCCCGCCGGTTCGGTCCGGTCGATCTCGCTCGACAAGGTGCTGAACGGCGACGCGAGCGCGATCACGATCACGTCCGACCAGCCGGTGACCGCGGCGATGCGGGCCACCGACGCGAGCCAGACCGAGTTCTCGTCGATCGGGTCCGCCGAGGCGCTGACGGGTCCGGCGTACCTGGTGCTGCCGGCGCACAAGCAGCCGGTCGTGCTGCAGGTGACCGCGCCGGGGAAGACCGGGAGCGTGAAGTTCGAGCTGCGGGATGCGGCCGGGCGGGCGCTGGTCACGCGGGCGCTCGACGTGCTGAACGGGGCGACCACGCCGATCTCGTTCCCGGCGCAGCCGCGGCCGACGTACCTGATGGTGCAGCAGACCCGGGGGACCGTGGTCGCGGGCGTCACGCTGATGCCGGCGCCGAAGCCCGCGAAGGACGACGTACCGCAGGTGGCCGCATGGCCGTTGTCGACGTCACTGGTGTTCCGGGCCCAGCTCGGCGCCCAACCGGACGTGAGCGCCGCGCTCCGCTAGCGAGCCGGCGCGGTCAGCCTTCGGTGGTGTTGGCGCCGGGGTCCTGGAGCATTCGGAGGTGGCCGCGGCGGGCGATCTCGACCGGGGCGCCGGGAGTGCCGGCGCGGGGTTCGCCGCGCGGCGGGAGTGGGCGGGCCGCCTCGCGGACCGCGTTCGCGAGCGCCTCGAGGTCGTCCGATGACGGGCCGGCCGCGGCCGGGTCCGGAGCGAGCCGGATGACCTCCCACCCGTTCGGCGCGGTGAGGCGGTCGGCGTGGTCGGCGCACAGGTCGTAGCAGTGCGGCTCGGCGTACGTGGCCAGCGGACCGAGGACACAGGTCGAGTCGGCGTACACGTAGGTGAGCGTCGACACGGCCGGCTTCCGACATCCGGCGCGCGAACAGATCCTGGCGATGCTCACGACCAGACATTACGCCCACTAGGCTGAGCGCGTGACCGAGGCTCGCCGTCATCGCAGGCACATAGACCGCCACGGCCGCGGAATGCTCGGCCCGATCAGCCGGCCGAGCAAGTTCGCGCCGCGTGGCCTGCCGCTGCAGCGGTCCGCCGCCGCCCAGTTCGACGAGGTGGTCGCGATCGAGGTGACCCGGCTGGAGAAGCGGCTGCCGCAGGTGATCGCCCGGGTCGAGTTCGCGATCGAGGACGTCCCGAACCTGGAGCTCGACGCCACCGAGATCCCGCTCACCCACGCCACCGGCGGTACGTCGCACGAGCCGTACCGGATCGTGGTGTTCCGGCGCCCGATCGAGCTCCGCGCGGAACGGTCCGGCAGCAGCCTGTCCTGGCTGGTCCGGTCGGCGCTGGTGCTGGAGCTGGCCGACGTACTGGCGCTGTCTCCCGAGCAGATCGACCCGGACTTCGACCCCGACGGCGACTGAGTCCGTTACCTGTCCGTTAGAACAACCGGGTTGACCGGTGTTGAAACCTGTTCCGTAGTGTGGGAAGCAGTTGTGTCCTTCGTTGTCATCGGGAGAGGATCGTGGGTGTGAACGATCAAAAACTGCGGGTCGGGGTCGTCGGACTGGGTTTCGCCGGCCGGACCGCGCTGGAGGCGTTCTCCGAGTTGCCGGACGTCGAGGTGATTGCGCTGGCGGGCCTGGAGAAGGACACGCTGACCAGCCTCGGCGAGAAACACGCCGTACCGCACCTGTACGAGAAGTGGGAAGACCTGCTGGAGACGCCGGGGCTGGAGGCGGTCAGCATCGGTACGCCGACGCAGCTGCATGCCCCGATCGCGCTGGCCGCGCTCGCCAAGGGTCTGCACGTGCTGTCCGAGAAGCCGCTCGCGCGGACGGTCGCCGAAGGCTCCGCGATGGTCGAGGCCTCGAAGCAGGCCGGCCGGGTGCTGAAGGTGGTGTTCAACCACCGCGAGCGCGGTGACGTGGCGGCGCTCAAGCACCAGATCGACGAGGGTCAGCTCGGCCGGATCTACTACGCGAAGGCGCACTGGATGCGCCGCAACGGCATCCCCGGCATGGGCGGCTGGTTCACGAACCGGGAGCTGTCCGGCGGCGGGCCGCTGATCGACCTCGGCGTCCACATCCTCGACATGGCGCTGCACCTGCTCGGCGAGCCCGAGATCACCACGGTGTCCGCGGACACGTTCGCGGAGCTCGGGCCGCGCGGGAAGGGCAGCGCGAGTACGCCGGACCGCCCGACCGTCGACACCCTCGGGTCGAAGTTCGAGGTCGAGGACCTGGCCACGGCGTACCTGCGGCTGAAGGGCGGCGGCGCGCTGCAGCTGGAGACCAGCTGGGCGACCTACCGGGCGCCGGGCGACAACTTCGGGATCGAGCTGTTCGGCACCGAGGGCGGCGCGAAGATCGAGGTGAAGAACTACACCACCGAGGACACGCTGCGGATCTTCACCGATGTGGCCGGCGTACCGGCCGAGGTGAAGCCGGCGACCGGGGCCGGGCTGGGGCACCGCGCGGTGGTGCGGGAGTTCGTCCGGATCGTGCGCAGCGGTGAGTGGGAAGGCCAGAACGGGTCCGAGGCGCTGCTCCGGACCGAGATCATCGACGCTTGCTACGCGTCCGCGAAGGCGGGCCGAGAGGTGGTTCTCCATGACTGACCCGATTCGCGTCACCGTCTGGGGCGAGAACGTCCACGAGGGCCGCGACGAGACCGTCCGGAAGATCTACCCGGACACCATGCACGGGACGATCGCGGCGGCGCTGCGCGAACGGCTGGGTGCCGAGGTCGTCGTACGCACGGCCACGCTGCAGGACCCGGAGCACGGTCTGACCGAGGAGGTGCTCGCCGACACCGACGTACTCACCTGGTGGGGTCACGCGGCGCACGGCGACGTCGACGACGCGATCGTGGACCGTGTCCAGCAGCACGTGCTGTCCGGGATGGGCCTGATCGCGCTGCACTCCGCGCACTTCTCGAAGATCTTCATCAAGCTGATGGGTACGACGTGCTCGCTGGACTGGCGCGCGGAGAACGACCGCGAGCTGATCTGGACGGTCGCCGCCGGGCACCCGATCGCGCAGGGTGTCCCGCACCCGCTGGTGATCGAGCGCGAGGAGATGTACGGCGAGCTGTTCGACATCCCGCAGCCGGACGAGCTGGTCTTCGTCAGCTCGTTCTCCGGCGGCGAGGTCTTCCGCTCCGGCTGCTGCTACCGCCGCGGCCAGGGCCGGGTCTTCTACTTCCGCCCCGGCGACCAGGAGTACCCGACGTACCACCAGCCGGAGGTTCAGCAGATCCTCGCCAACGCCACCCAATGGGCCGCCCCGGTGGTCCCACGCCAGCTCCCGACGGTCCACCACCGCGGGACCCCCGGCTGGTTCGAGAAGGCCTGAACTACAGCTTGGTCGGTGGGCCGGATAGGGTCCGTGCATGGTTGATGTTGCGGGGATCTTCAAGGCTTATGACGTGCGGGGGGTTGTGCCCGAGCAGCTGGACGAGGCGGTTGCCCGGGCCGCGGGGGCTGCGTTCGTCGAGGTGCTGGATGTGCTCGCGGGGCCCGGGGCCGTGGTGATCGGGTACGACATGCGGCCGTCCAGCCCGGCGCTGGCGGCGGCGTTCGCCGAAGGGGTGACATCGACCGGGGCGGACGTGATCGACATCGGCCTCGCGTCCACCGACCAGCTGTACTTCGCGTCCGGGCGGCTCGACCTGCCCGGCGCGATGTTCACCGCGAGCCACAACCCGGCGCAGTACAACGGCATCAAGATGTGCCGCGCCGGCGCCGCCCCGGTGGGCAGCGACTCGGGGCTGCGGGACATCGCCGACCTGGTCGCGAAGGCCCTCACCGAGCCCCCGGCGACCGGCGCGACCCCCGGGCACGTCAGGCACAGGGACCTGCTCACCGCGTACGCCGACCACCTGCACGACCTGGTGAACCTGAGCGGCATCCGCCCGCTGACCGTGGTCGTCGACGCCGGCAACGGCATGGGCGGCCACACCGTTCCGGCGGTCTTCGCGAACGGCCCCGTGACGATCATCCCGATGTACTTCGAGCTCGACGGCAACTTCCCGAACCACGAGGCCAACCCGCTGGACCCGAAGAACCTGGTCGACCTGCAGGCGAAGGTCCGGGAGACCGGCGCCGACCTCGGCCTCGCGTTCGACGGCGACGCGGACCGCTGCTTCGTGGTGGACGAGAAGGGCGACCCGATCTCGCCGAGCGCGATCACCGCCGCGGTCGCTGTCCGGGAGCTCGCGAAGCACCCCGGCGCGACGATCCTGCACAACCTGATCACCTCGAAGGCGGTTCCGGAGCTGATCGCCGAGCACGGCGGCGTCCCGGTCCGCACCCGGGTCGGGCACTCGAACATCAAGCAGAAGATGGCCGAGACCGACGCGGTGTTCGGCGGCGAGCACTCCGCGCACTACTACTTCCGCGACTTCTGGCGCGCCGACACCGGCATGCTGGCCGCCCTCCACGTCCTCGCCGCTGTGGGTGAGCAGGACCAGCCCGCCAGCGAGTTGTTCGCGGAGTACGAGCGGTACGTCGCCTCCGGCGAGATCAACAACAAGGTCGCGGACGCGGCGGAGACGGTCGCGGCGATCGAGGATACGTATTCTGGCGTCGACGGCGTGACCGTCGACCATCTGGACGGGTTGACGGTGTCGGCGGGACAGTGGTGGTTCAACGTCCGTGCGTCGAACACGGAGCCGTTGCTGCGGCTGAACGTCGAGGCCGCGGACCGCGCCGGCATGGAGCGCGTCCGCGACGAAGTACTGGCCCTGATCACCGGTTCGAGGGAGAACTGAATGGCAGTCAATCTGGACCCGGACCTGCTGAGCATCCTGGTCTGCCCGAAGTGCCGCTCGGAGTTCCGGGTGGACGACGAGGCGAACGAGCTGATCTGCACCAACGCGGCCTGCGCGCTGGCGTACCCGGTGCGTGACGACATCCCGGTGCTGCTCATCGACGAGGCCCGGGACACCCGTGCGGAGACCGAGCCCGCGAGCAACTGATGAGCATCTTCGACGACACCCGGCTGGACGATCCGGCCGCACTCGCGGCGGCGGACCACCTGCTGCGCCGGCTGGCCATGGCCGGTGCGCGGATCCGGGCCGAGCTGGAAGCGTCCGCGGACGTGCTGTCCACCGTGGAGTCCGACGGCTTCCGGCCGCGGGCCGTGGTCGCGGCGGGACGGGACGCCCGGCTGGTCCGGGCCGTCCTGGAGCCGGTCTGCCCGGTTCCGTTCCTTGCCTGGCCCGGACCGGGGCTGCCCGGCTGGGCAGGTCCGCTGGACCTGGTGATCGTTCTCGGCGGTGCGGCCGAGGACACGGACGCGGTGTCGGCCGCGGGCGAGGCAGTCCGACGTGGTTGCGGGTTGATGGTGGCTGCGCCGGAGGACTCTCCGGTAGCGATCGCCTCGGCCGGCCTGCGCCATGCGATCCGGCTGCCGTCCCAGTCGGACGACCAGTTGGCCGCCGCGGTCGCGGTGCTGCAGGCCCTGCACCAGATGGAGCTTGGCCCCGAGGTGGACCACAAGGCTGTGGCGGCGTTGCTGGACGACGTCGCGATCGAGAGCTCGCCCAACAACGACGTGTCGTCGAATCCGGCGAAGGACCTCGCGCTGGTGCTGGCGGACGCGCTGCCGCTGGTCTGGGGTGGTTCGGTCCTCGCGGCCCGGGCAGCTCGACGTGTGGTCGAGGCGCTCCGGCTGGCGAGTGGCCGGCCCGCGCTCGCTGCCGACGCGGGACACCTGCTGCCGGTGCTCAACCAGCCGCCGCGTGACCTGTTCGCGGATCCGTTCGACAAGCCGGCCGAGCTGCGGCCGGCGCTGATCATCCTGGACGACGGGATCGAAGAGGCGGGCGTTGCCGAGCATCGCCGCAAGCTGGAGTCGAAGGCGCAGGCGCACGACGTCCGCGTGCACACGATCACGCAGGCCAACGGTACGGACGTCGCGCGGTACGCCGCTCTGACCCAGCAGGGCCGGTACGCCGCGGCGTACCTCGGGATCGGCCTCGGCCGCTACGGGACGGCGACCGTGGACGATCCGGCCGAGCCGGGAATCCCCTCGGAGGACCCGGCGTGGTAGTCCCGCTGCAGAACACGATCCGCGACTACGCGTGGGGTTCGCCGACCGCGTTGCCGAAGCTGCTCGGCGTCGCGCCGACCGGCGAGCCGCAGGCCGAGCTGTGGATGGGTGCGCACGAGTCCGCTCCGTCGGTGCTCCCGTCCGGGGACACGCTGTACGACGCGGTGTCGTTCGACCCGGCGGCGGTGCTGGGGGAGGAGACGGCCGAGCGGTTCGACGGCCGGTTCCCGTTCTTGGCGAAGCTGCTCGCGGCCGCGCGGCCGCTGTCGATCCAGGCGCATCCCTCGCGGGAGCAGGCGATCGACGGGTACCAGCGGGACGAGGCGGCGGGGATCCCGCGGGACGCCGCGGACCGCAACTACAAGGACGCCTGGCCGAAGCCGGAGATCCTGATCGCGCTCGAGCCATTCGACGCACTGGTCGGTTTCCGGCCGCTGGAGCGGACCGTCGCACTGCTCGACGCATTGGCACCCGAAGGATTCGGGGAGCTCACCGACCTGCTGCGGAACGGCAAGCTGCGCGCGGCGTTCACCGATTTCATGAGCCGCGACCGGGACGCGATCCGTCCGCTGGTCACGGCGCTCGGTGCGGCTGTTGCACGACCGGGCGACTTTGCCCTGGAGCGAGAGACGCTCGCCAAGTTGTGCGCGGACTTCCCGGACGACCCCGGCGTACTCGCGGCCCTGTTGCTGAACCGGGTGCGCCTGCAGCGGTTCGACGCGGTGTACCTGCCGGCCGGCAACGTGCACGCGTACCTGAACGGCCTCGGGTTCGAGGTGATGGCGAACTCCGACAACGTGTTGCGCGGCGGCCTCACGCCCAAGCACATCGACGTACCGGAGCTGGTCTCGGTGGTGGACTTCGAGCCGCTGGCCGACCCGGTGCTGACCGCGACGACCGACGGTCGGTACGAGACCGGATGTCCGTATTTCGCGGTCCGCCGGATCGACCTGGACGCCGACGAGCGGACGGTGGACGGCGCCGGGCCGCGGATCGTCTGCTGTGTGGACGGCACCGTCGATGCTGCCGGCAAAGAATCTGCTGTGACGTTGTCCGCAGGTCAGTCCGCGTTCCTTTCCGGACCCGAAGGACCCTGTACCCTGCGTGGTTCCGGCACGGCGTTCGTCGTGTCCGCATCCTGATTGACGGAGGATCTGAACAACCATGGCTGGTGGCGGGAACAAGGCCGTTGTCGCGGCTCTGGCGGCCAACCTCGGCATCGCGGTGACGAAGTTCGCCGCCTGGGCGCTGACCCAGTCGGCCTCGATGCTCGCCGAAGCGATCCACTCGCTGGCCGACTCCGGCAACCAGGGCCTGTTGCTGCTCGGCAGCAAGCGGGCCAGGCGGGCCGCAGACGAGCTGCACCAGTTCGGCTTCGGCCGGGAGCGCTACGTCTACTCGTTCGTGGTGTCGATCGTGCTGTTCAGCGTCGGCGGTCTGTTCGCGCTGTACGAGGGGTACCACAAGGTCCACGATCCGCACGGGATCGACAGCTGGCAGTGGGTCCCGGTGGTCGTGCTGCTGCTCGGCATCGTGATGGAAGGGCTGTCGTTCCGGACCGCGGTGCGTGAGTCGAACAAGCTGCGCGGGAAGGTGTCCTGGGTCCGGTTCATCCGGAACGCGCGGGCGCCGGAGCTGCCGGTGATCCTGCTCGAGGACTTCGCCGCGCTCACCGGCCTGGTGCTGGCGCTGCTCGGCGTCATCCTGACGCTTGCCACCGGCAACGGTGTGTTCGACGGCCTGGGGTCGATGGCGATCGGCGCGCTGCTGGTCTGCGTGGCGATCTTCCTGGCGGTCGAGATGAAGTCGCTGCTGCTCGGCGAGTCCGCGACCCGCGAGGCCCAGCAGCGGATCGTCGACGCGATCGAGAACACCCCCGGCGTGCAGCGGCTGATCCACATCAAGACCCTGCACCTCGGCCCGGAGGAGGTGCTGGTCGCCGCGAAGCTCGGCGTCGAGCCGACCTCCGACGCGGCCGTCGTCGCCGAGACCATCGACGCCGCCGAGCGCGCCGTCCGGGCCGCCGAGCCGATGGCGGTGCACATCTACCTCGAGCCCGACGTGTACGTCGAGAACCACGTCACCGACCCCCGCCCCGCCGTACCGGAAGCCCCTTCGCACTGACGTTCGGCTAGCGGGGCCTGGGCGGCAGGACTCCGCTGCGGCCGAGCCATCTGAGGGCGCGTTCGCGGTCGATCTCGGCCTGGCTGGGCGGGGCGCTGAGCCGGCCGGTGCGGTAGCCGAGGTTGCGGATGTCCGCGGCCACGGACGGTTCCGCGAGCGCTCTCAGCGCGAACGCGAGCGCCGCCGGCGTCACGTCGTACCGGCGTTCGAGATCGAGCGCGAGTTGTACGGCGGCCAGGTCACGGTCGTCGTACTGGCGCTGCGCGGTGTGCTCGGATCGCGAGCGCGGGAGCAGCCCGAGGGCCTCCCGGTAGCGCAGCATGCGCGGAGTGGTACCCAACTGGCGAGCGGCCTCGGTGATGCGCATAGCATCAATCCTGACATTTCGGTGTCAAAAACGCGCTGCGAGCGATCAAACCGCGCGCCTCGGCCCTCTAGGCTCGGGCAGGTATCAACCACAGCATCAGGGGAGCGGCATGACCTTCGACTACAAGGTGGCGGACCTCGGGCTCGCCGAGTTCGGGCGCAAGGAGATCCGGCTGGCCGAGCACGAGATGCCCGGCCTGATGGCGATGCGCCAGCAGTACGGCGACAGCAAGCCGCTGGCCGGCGCGCGGATCATGGGCTCGCTGCACATGACGATCCAGACCGCGGTGCTGATCGAGACGCTGACCGCGCTCGGCGCCGAGGTGCGCTGGGTCTCGTGCAACATCTTCTCCACCCAGGACCACGCGGCCGCCGCGGTCGTCGTCGGCAGCGGGACCGCGGAGTCCCCGGCCGGTGTCCCGGTGTTCGCCTGGAAGGGCGAGACGCTGGAGGAGTACTGGTGGTGCACCGAGCAGGCGCTGACCTGGCCGGGCGGTGAAGGTCCGAACATGATCCTCGACGACGGCGGCGACGCCACCATGCTCGTCCACAAGGGCACCGAGTTCGAGAAGGCGGGCGCCGTACCGGACCCGGCGACCGCGGACTCCGAGGAGTACGGCGTCGTCCTGAAGCTGCTCACCCGCACGCTCGCCGAGTCGCCGTCGAAGTGGACGACCATCGGCCAGGGCATCAAGGGTGTCACCGAGGAGACCACCACCGGCGTGCACCGGCTGTACGAGATGCACAAGGCCGGCGCGCTGCTGTTCCCGGCGATCAACGTCAACGACTCGGTCACCAAGTCGAAGTTCGACAACAAATACGGCGTCCGGCACTCGCTGATCGACGGCATCAACCGCGCCACCGACGTCCTGATCGGCGGCAAGGTCGCGGTCGTCTGCGGGTACGGCGACGTCGGCAAGGGCTGCGCCGAGTCGCTGCGCGGTCAGGGCGCCCGGGTGATCGTCACCGAGATCGACCCGATCTGCGCGCTGCAGGCCGCGATGGACGGGTACGAGGTGACGACGGTCGAGGACGTGGTCGGGATCGCCGACTTCTTCGTCACCACGACCGGCAACAAGGACGTCATCACCGCCGACCACATGGCCGCGATGAAGCACCAGGCGATCGTCGGCAACATCGGCCACTTCGACAACGAGATCGACATGGCCGGGCTGTACAAGGTGCCGGGGATCGAGCGGGTCAACATCAAGCCGCAGGTCGACGAGTTCCGGTTCGCCGACGGTCACACGATCATCGTGCTGTCCGAGGGGCGGCTGCTGAACCTGGGCAACGCGACCGGGCACCCGTCGTTCGTGATGTCGAACTCGTTCACCAACCAGGTGCTCGCGCAGATCGAGCTGTTCGTGAAGACGGCCGACTACCCGACCGAGGTGTACGTGCTGCCGAAGCACCTCGACGAGATGGTCGCCCGGCTGCACCTCGACGCGCTCGGCGTGAAGCTGACCGAGCTGACGAAGGAGCAGTCCGCGTACCTCGGCGTACCGATCGAGGGCCCGTACAAGGCGGAGGCCTACCGCTACTGAGATCCTGAAACACCCCCGTGCCTTTGCTTGGTGCGGGGGTGTTTTTCAGTTCTCGTTGCTGCCCGGCGCAGCCCAGCCCTGCGCGTTCACCGCGGCAGGCCGGGAATGTGCGGGGGGAGCGGGCGGCGCGAACAGCCCAGGCGGAGCTGGTGGCGGCATCAGCCCGTACGGGTTCGGGGGCGCGAACGGCCCTGGCGGGACGGCGTACGTGGTGAAGGGGCCGGTGCGTTGGGTCGAGAGGCGGTGGAGTTCGCGGCGGCGGCGTTCGGCCAGTACGGCGGACAGGTAGGCGGGCGCGATGATCGGGTGTGGGGGCTGGGGCGCGGTCGCGGCGGCTACCCGGGCGGCCAAGGCCTCGCCGAGGGCGTACTGCGGGCCGGGGAGGAGCTCGGTGTACCGCGCGAGGTAGTCGCGGGCCGTGTTCGCCAGGTCGTCGGACAGCCGCGACAACTCGAGCGACTGCGCCCACTGCACCAGTGGACCCGGGACGAACAGCGGCGGTGACGCCATCGGCTGTTGCCGTTCGCGGATCACGACCGTACCGGCGACCATGTCCCCGATCCGCTTGCCCTGCTTGTTCATCAGGCTCGCGACGATCCCGGGACTCGCCGCGAACCACGGCGCGAAGTCCACGAACAGCCACATCAGAGTCCGTACCAGCGCGTGCCGGAAGCGGATCGAGCTGCCGTCGTCGCGGACCACCTTCAGCCCCAGCACCATCTTCCCGATCGTCCGCCCGCGGGTCAGGGTCTCCATCACGACCCGGTAGCCGATCAGCACCAGCAGCACGGTGATGAAGATCAGCGCGACCGCCAGCGCCTCACTGGTGCGCGTACCGAACAGGAACCCGGCCAGCAGACCGACCAGTACGACGAGCACGATGCCCTGGAGCAGTACGTCGATCGCGCACGCCAGCGCCCGCGTCGGCATCCGGGCGATCCGCACCTGGAGGACGACGGCTTCACCGGTGACCAGCTGAGACACGTACGTCGCCCCCCTCCTGCGTAGACACTCGGTCCGGTTAGTCTGCCATCAGACGGGTGGAGGAGGTGGCTGTGGACGTAGAAGCGTTTGTGTCGGTGCATCAGCCGCAATGGGACCGACTCGCGCTCCTGACCCGTCGCCAGCGCCGTCTGACCGGTGCTGAGGCCGAAGAGCTCGTAGTGCTCTACCAACGCGTCGGCACGCACCTGGCCGCGCTCAGAGCAGCCGGTGCGGACCCTGTGTCGATCGGCCGCCTGTCCGGGCTCATAGCGGACGCCCGTGGTGCGGTGACCGGAGCACAGGCTCCCGTCTGGCGGGACATTTCGAAGTACTTCCTCGTGAGCTTCCCGGCTGCGCTGTATGCGTCCAGACGCTGGTGGATCACCATTGGCCTGCTCTTCTACCTGGTAGCAGCCTGGACGGCCTGGCGGGTGCTGGCACATCCGGAGGTGGTCAGCTCGATCGCTACGCCGGAAGAGATCAAGCAGCTCGTTAACCACGACTTCCAGTCGTACTACTCGGACAACCCCGCGCAGGACTTCGCCTTGCGCGTGTGGATCAACAACGCGACCATCAGCGCCGCCGTACTGGCCCTTGGCATCCTCCTCGTCCCATCTGTCTTCATCCTGTGGGACAACGCGATGAACCTCGGCCTGAGCGCCGGGCTGATGATCGCGAACGACAAGGGCGGCCTGTTCTTCAGCCTGATCACGCCGCACGGCCTGCTGGAGCTGACAGCGGTCTTCATCGCGACAGCCGCCGGCCTGCGCCTCGGCTGGTCCTGGATCGTCCCCGGTCCGCGCACCCGCATGCAGTCCGTCGCCCAGACCGGCCGCGCCACCGTCGGCATGGCGATCGGCCTCGCCGCAGTCCTCCTGGTCACCGGCCTGATCGAAGCGTTCGTCACCCCGTTCCTCCCCGCCCCGGTCCGCGTCACGATCGGCATCGTCGTCGAACTCGCGTTCTTCGCGTACGTCTGGACCTTCGGCCGCCACGCCCACCACCACGGCGAGTACGGCGACATCGACGAGTCCGACCGCGAAGCAACCGCCCCGGTCTCCGCCTGACTCAGGTCAGGTCGTCCGAGCGGCCGGCCGCGATCCGGGACCACTGGGCGATCGGACGGCCGTCGATCACCTTCGGGGACTGCGGCGGTTCGGCCCACTGCTTCGGCCAGCCGGCCGGCGAGTCCTCGTACGGTTCCTGGCGGCCGTAGATCGTCAGATCCATCAGGGCGTAGTTGTTGTCCATCACCTCGACGCCACGCATCGTCGTCCAGTACGTCTCGTAGACGCGGTCGCCCTGGCGGACGTAGGCGGTCAGGTACATCTGCCCGATGGTGCGGCCGACGAGTAGCTGCTCCAGGGAGCCGAGGGCGGAGTACCAGGGCATCTTCCAACCCATGAAGTCGTAGTACGCACGGCTCTCGGTGTACGGACCCTGGCAGAAGACGGCGAACGTGATGTCGCGGGACTGCAGGTACGAAATCTCCTGGATCTGGCCGGCACACCACGTGCAGCCCGGGCACTGTTCGGCGGCCCGGTGGCCGGTGTGCCACATGTAGTAGTACGCGAGCAGCTGCTTGCGGCCGTCGAACGCGTCGAGCAGGGTGACCGGCCCGTCCGGACCGGTCACGGTGAGGTTCGCGTCGACCTCGACCATCGGGAGCCGCCGTCGGTGCGCGGCGATTTCGTCTGCTGCGCGAGTGTGTGCCTTCTCGCGGACGCGCAGTTCTTCGAGGTCCGCGGTGAACGTCGTACGGTCGACGACCGGCGGGAGGGCTGTGCTGTCGTGGATAGCTCGCTTCATGTCGGTACGTCGGAGTCGGCCGGGCGTTCTCGACAAGGTCAGGCAGGTAGGTCGCGGCGGCGTAGGCCGATCAGGCCCGCGAGGCTGACCAGGAGGGCGATCGCCAGCAGTACGACGAGGGGGCCGGCCGAGACCGATCCGCCTGGTAGCGACGGGAGGTGGCTGAACGGCGAGAGGTCGCGGATCCACTGCGCGGTCGCGACACCGGCGCTGACCAGCCCGATCAGGATGCACACCGCCGGGCCGGCCCAGGACGCCATCGACGCCTGCGGGAAGAACCCGAAGATCGCGATCGTGATCGCGGCCAGCACCCACACCGCCGGCAACTGGACGAGCGCGGCACCGATCATCCGCGGCAATTGCCCGCCGACGTCGCCGATCGCGAGGCCGTACGCCAGTCCCTGCATGACCCCCGCCGCGAGCAGCGCGACGGCCGGACCGAGCAGGCTGAAGACGAGGTGGCTCGCGGCCCACTGCCAGCGGCTGGTCGCGGTCGCCACCAGCGGCTCGACCCGCCCGCCGCTCTCCTCGACCCGCATCCGCAGCGTGGCCTGAACGGCGTACGCCGACGCGATCAGGCCGACCAGCACCATCACGCCGGCCAGGAACGAGTCGATCAGCCCGGCCGCGCCGCCCATCCGCCGGAACATCTCCTGGATGGTCGGATCGTCGCGCATCATGTCGCCGACACCCTTGGCGACCCCGCCGAACAGCAGGCCCAGCAAGGCGAATCCGGCCGTCCACGCCACCAGCAGCCCGCGGTGCAGCCGCCAGGCCAGCCCGAGCGGTGACCCGATCGTCCCGTCCGCCGGACCGAGCCGATCCGGGAACAGCCCCGCGCCGACATCCCGCCGTACGGCAAGACTCACCGCCACAGCCACCAGCAGTACGGTCACGGCCGCGATGACGGCCCCCAACCACCAGCGGTTCTGGGCGTACGGATGAATCTGCTGTGCCCAACCGATCGCTGAAATGTACGACAACCACGCGAGCGGACCGTCCGTATGCGCACTGGTATCACCCGCGGCCCGGAGCACATAGGCCGCCCCGAGCACACCGATCGCAATCCCACGGGCCGTTCCCGCGCTCGCGGTCAGCTGTGCCGCGACCGCGCCGACGCCCGCGAACAGCCACCCGGTGCCGGCGTACTCGATGCCGATGGCAACCGATCCGGCGAGCGGCAGGTGCTGGCTGTGCATGCCGAGGGCAAGCAGTACGGCGAGCGCGACGTTCGCGCCGAGGACCACGGCCAGCGCGGCCGCGAGCTGCGCGTGCCGTCCGACAACGGTTGCCCCGAGCAACTCGCGGCGCCCGGTCTCCTCCTCGACGCGGGTGTGCCGGATGATCGTCAGCAGGCTGATCAGCCCGACCATCACCGGCACGAACCCGAGCCGCCAGGTGACGAACTCGCCGAGCGACGGCCCGGAAAGCTCGCCGTACAAGGTGATGAAGCCCGCGTTGCTCGCGTACTTGATCCGCCCGTCCGGCGTCGGGAACAGGTCGCCGTACTGCTTCACGTAGCTGACCGAGATCGCGACCAGCAGCACGATCCACAGCGGCAGCACGATCCGGTCGCGCCGCAGGATCAGCCGGATCAGGCCGCCGGTTCCCGCGAGCGACGTCATTTCACGGCCTCGGGTTCGTACAGCCTGAGGAACAGCTCCTCGAGCGACGGCGGTTGACTGACCAGACTCCGTACGCCGATCTCGGTCAGCCGGCGCAGGACCGGGTTGATCTCGTCGGTGTCGACGTCGAACCGGACCCGCCCGTCGTCCACCTGCAGGTCGTGGACGCCGCTGAGCTGCGCGAGACCGTCCATCGGGCCGGCCAGCTCCGCCTGGATCGACGTCCGGGTGAGGTGCCGCAGCTCGTTGAGCGTGCCGCTCTCGACGGCCCGCCCGGCGCGGATGATCGTCACCCGGTCGCACAGCGCCTCGACCTCGGACAGGATGTGGCTGGACAGCAGCACGGTGCGGCCCTCGCGGTCGCTGAGCTCCTGCACGACCTCGCGGAACACCTCCTCCATCAGCGGATCCAGGCCGGAGGTCGGCTCGTCGAGCAGCAGCAGCTCGACGTCCGAGGCGAACGCGGCGACCAGCGCGACCTTCTGCCGGTTGCCCTTCGAGTACGCGCGCGCCCTCTTCCGCGGGTCCAGGTCGAACCGTTCGAGCAGCTCGGCCTTGCGCTTCTTGTCCACCCCGCCGCGCATCCGGCCGAGCAGGTCGATCGCCTCGCCGCCGGACAGGTTCGGCCACAGCGTCACGTCGCCAGGTACGTACGCGAGCCGCCGGTGCAGGGCGGTCGCGTCCGACCACGGGTCGCCGTCCAGGACCGTCGCCGTACCGCCGTCGGCACGGGTCATTCCGAGCAGGATGCGAATGGTGGTGGTCTTCCCCGCGCCGTTCGGGCCGAGGAATCCGTGCACCTCACCGGTTCGCACCGTGAGATCGAGACCGTCCAGGGCGTGGGTCCGCCCGAACCGCTTGACCAGACCTTCCGTGCTGATCGCAGCCGGCATGATCACTTCTCCTGTTTCCGCATGGTGTCGACTTGTTCCTGGGTGAGCAGGGGGATCGTGAAGACCTCCATCAGGGCCTGCCCGATCCGGTTGTAACCGTCCAGCGTGGTGATGTCCTCGCCGATCGCCTTCGAGACGTGGTCGCGGAACACGAACACGCTGAGCTTGATCGCCGCCAGCGCCGCGGCGTACCCGCGGCGGTCCTTCGGTTCGATCCCGTACGCCATGGTCCATTCCTCGACCGCGTCCACCCCCTCGAGGAACAGCGCGGTCGCCGTCTCGGAGCCGTCCATCATCGACCGGACGATGTACAGCTGCAGCGGGAACGCGACCGGGTGCAGCGCCAGCGGATCGAGTCCGCTCAGATCGTGGTCCTGCGTGAGCTCGGCCCCGATCTGCAGCATCCGCTCCTTCGCGTACCGGTCGCAGGCCGCGCGCAACGACTCCTTCGACCCGAAGTGGTGCCGCACCAGCCCCGACGAGACGCCCGCCGCGGCCGCGATGTCGCGGATCGACGCGCCCTCGATCCCGCGTTCCCCGAACAGCCTGATCGCCGCGTCCCGAATCCTGGCCCGCGCCGTCAGGTCCTCAGCCCGCCGATCCATCCCAGCTCCTCTCCCTACACACAACAGCAAACTACTACACGATCGTGTAGTCAAGTGGAAAGAAGATTACTTACGTGTGACAAAGATTGGTATCTCGTTGACAGGACAGCGCTTGCTGGTGAGAGTTCTTCCCCAAACACCAACACCGGCTGGGGAAGGTGGGTGGCCCGAATGCGGAAGTGGCTGGCGGTGCTGGCGGCGTTGTGTCTGCTGGCGGTAGGACCGGGTACGGCGGTTGCGGCCGAGCCCGGGCAGAAGACAGTGATCAAGATCGGCGTGACCCAGTCGGTCGACTCGATGAACCCGTTCCTGGCCGTGCGGCTGGTGACCGGGTCGATCCAGCGGCTGATCTACGGGTTCCTGACGGTGCCGGACTCGAAGACGCTGCAGCCGAGCCCGGATCTCGCGGAGTCCTGGACGACGTCGCCGGACGGGCTCACCTGGACCTTCAAGATCCGCGAGGCGAAGTGGTCGGACGGGCAGCCGATCACGGCGGACGACGCGGCCTGGACGTTCAACAAGATGATGACCGACGACGGCGCGAAGACCGGGAACGGGCCGGCGGTGGAGAACTTCCGGAGCGTCACCGCGAACGGCCAGGAGCTGACCATCAAGCTCAAGACCCCGCAGGCGTCGATGCTCGACAACCCGGTGCCGATCATGCCGAAGCACGTGTGGGAGAAGATCAAGGACATCTCGAAGTACGACGGGGAGACGTACCCGACCGTCGGGAGCGGGCCGTACGTCGCGGTCGAGCACAAGAAGGACCAGTTCGTCCGGCTGGAGGCGAACCCGGACTACTGGCGCGGGCGGCCGAAGATCGACGAGCTGCAGATCATCTTCTACGACAACCCGGCCGCGTCGATCGTCGGTCTGAAGAAGGGCGACATCGACCTGATCGGCCGGCTGAACCCGCCGGACTTCGAGTCGCTGAAGGGCGACGACAACATCGTCCAGTGGAACACCCAGGGCCGGCGGGCGGCGTACCTGCAGATCAATCACGGTGCGACCACCAGCGACAACAAGCCGATCGGCGACGGGCATCCGGCGCTGAAGGACCCGCGGGTCCGGACCGCGCTGCACTACGCGATCGACAAGCAGAAACTGGTCGACGAGGTGCAGGGCGGGCTGGCGAAACCGGCCGACGGGTCGATCATCCCGCCGCTGTACAAGGACTTCTTCTGGGAGGCGAGCGGCGCCGAGAAGGTCACGTTCGACCCCGCCAAGGCGAACAAGATCCTCGACGACGCCGGCTACAAGAAGGGCCCGGACGGCGTCCGGACGATGCCGGACGGGTCACGGAAACTGCAGTTCCGGTTCAGCATCCACACCGATACCCCGATCGAGGACAAGCTCGCCGAGTACCTGACCGGCTGGTTCAAGGACATCGGCATCACACTGACCACGAAGCGCCTGGACTCCAGCAAGTTCACCGAGGAGACCGGGACGACCGCGCTGTTCGACATCGCGATCAGCGGCTGGTCGGTGAACCCGGACCCGGAGGAGGTGCTCGCCACGCACCTGTGCAGCCGGCGGCCGACCGCGACCGGTGAGGGCGGCGGGACCGAGTCGTTCTACTGCGACCCGACGTACGAGAGCCTGTACCTCCAGCAGCAGAAGGAACTCGACCGGACGAAACGCGCCGGCATCATCAAGAAGATGGAGGAGCGGCTGTACGTCGACGCGCCGGTGATCGCGCTGTACTACCCGAACGACCTCGAGGGCTACCGCAAGGACCGGATCGCCAGTATCACGCCGATCCCCGAGGACAAGGGCCTGCTGTACGGCGGCTCCGGGTACTGGCCGTTCTACACGCTGGAGGCGGTGTCGACGGACGCCAAGTCCGGCGGCGGATCGAACGCCGGGCTGATCGCGGGCATCGCCGGCGGGATCGTCGTACTCGCGGCCGCCGGGTTCTTCCTGATGCGCCGCCGTGGCGCGGCCGACGAGCGCGAATGACGACTGTTGCGGAGGAGTTGGAGCAGTCACCGGCCCGCCACGGTCTGCTGCGGTACGCGGCGACCAAGGCGGGTGGGGCGCTGCTCAGTATCGCGATGGTGATCGTCGCGACGTTCTTCCTGTTCCGGCTGCTGCCGGGCGACCCGGTGCGCGCGCTCGCGCAGGGCCGGAACATGACGCCCGAGCAGCTGGACCTGGAGCGTGCGCGACTCGGCCTGGACAAGCCGGTGCCGGAGCAGTTCCTGCACTTCATCGGGCAGACACTGCGCCTGGACCTGGGCGTTTCGTACGAGTACAAGCGCCCGGTCCTCGATCTGATCGGCGAGCGGCTCGGCTCGACGCTGCTGCTCGCCGGTACGGCGCTGGTGATCGCGGTCAGCCTCGGCCTGTGGCAGGGTGCCCGCGCCGGCTGGAAGCCGGGAAGCCGTTTCGACAAGATCTCGACAGCGATTTCCCTGGTGCTGTGGTCGGTGCCGACGTTCTGGCTCGGGCTGTTGCTGCTGATGGTGTTCGCCGCCGGCATCGGCCCGATCCCGGGGATCTTCCCGACCCGCGGCAGTTCGAGCGTGGACAAGCCGGACGGGTTCGCCGGCGTGCTGGACGTCGGGCAGCACATGGTCTTGCCGTGCCTCACGCTGGTCGCGGTGGTGTACGCGCAGTACCTGCTGGTGATGCGGTCGTCGGTGATCGACGAGGTCGGCCAGGACTACATCACCACGGCGCGGGCGAAGGGGTTGCGCGATGACGACGTACGCCGGAAACACGCCGTTCCGAACGCGCTGCTGCCGACCGTGACGCTGGTGTTCCTGCGGATCGGTTTCGTCGTCGGAGGTGCCGTGACGGTGGAGGCGATCTTCAGCTGGCCGGGGCTCGGGCAGCTGTTCTACGAGGCGATCCGGGTGCCGGACTTCACCTTGATGCAGGGCACTTTCCTGCTCATCACCGTTTCCGTGATCGTGATGAACACGCTGGCCGACGTGGTCTATCACGTCCTCGACCCGAGGGTGCGGTCCGCATGACTAGCGTCGCGTGGGTACGGCGGAGACGGGCTTTCGGAAACTTCTGGAACGACTTCCGGAAACGCCGCGCCGGGGTTGCCGGGCTGGTGATCCTCGGCGCGGCGGTCCTGCTGGCGCTGGTCGCGCCGCTGTTCATCGACGCCGGCGTGACGAACGTCGTCAGCGGGACCGGCGCGAAGCTGGCGCCGCCGAGCCTCGACCATCCGCTCGGCACCGACGAGTCGGGGCGCTCGGTGCTGCTGATGATCTGGTGGGGTTCGCGGACGTCGCTGCTGATCGGGTTCCTCGCGGCGCTGCTGAGCATGGTGATCGGGACCGTGCTCGGGATCGCGGCCGGGCATTTCCGCGGCTGGACCGGCGCGGTGATCCTGCGCGTAACGGACTGGTTCCTGGTACTGCCGTCGCTGGTGACGGCGCTGGTCCTCGCGGCGATCCTCGGCGGCTCGACCGCGACGATCATCGTGGCGATCGGCGTCACCTCGTGGCCGTCGACCGCGCGGCTGATCCGGGCGCAGACGCTGGCCGTCGAGGCCCGCCCGTACATCGAGAGGTCACTGGCGCTCGGGGCCGGGCACTGGCACATCGCGACCCGGCACGTGCTGCCGAACGTCGCACCGTTGCTGCTGGCAAGCACCACGCTGGAGGTCGCGAGCGCGATCGTCACCGAGTCGACGCTGGCGTTCCTCGGCGTCAGCGCGAACAAGACCTCGTGGGGCACGATGCTGCGCGGCTCCTACGACTGGGGCGCCGCGACCGCCGGTGCGTGGTGGTACATCCTCGTGCCAGGCCTGTGCATCGTCACCGTGGTGATGGCCTTCACCTTGTGTGGAAGAGCTCTGGAGACCGTGCTCAACCCACGCCTACGCACCGGAGCCGCCTGATGCTCACACTTGACGAGCTCTCCGTCACCTACCGAATCAGTTCTGGGCGAACGGGGCGTGCCGAATCAGGCGGCGCACTCGGTGAGGTTCCCGCGGTGCGTGGGGTTTCCTTGGATTTGGCCGCCGGAGAAGCCCTCGGACTGGCAGGCGAGTCGGGCTCCGGGAAATCCTCCGTGGCATTGGCTCTGCTCCGGCTGCTGCCGCGGTCGGCGGTCGTCGGCGGACGGGTGCTGCTCGACGGCGAGGACGTATTCACGATGAAATGGGGCCTGCTGCGCGCGGTCCGCTGGTCGTCCGCGTCGATCGTGTTCCAGGGCGCACAACACGGCCTCAACCCGGTACGCCGGATCGGCGACCAGATCGCCGAACCGCTGCTGGTACACAAGCTGGCCTCCGGCGCGGCGGCCGACGCCCGCGTGAAGGAACTGCTCGGTCAGGTCGGCCTGCCGTCCTGGCGGGCGCGCAGTTACCCGCACGAGTTGAGCGGCGGCCAGCGGCAACGCGTGATGATCGCGATGGCGCTGGCCTGTGCGCCGCAGCTGATCATCGCGGACGAGCCGACGACCGCGCTCGACCTGATGGTGCAGGCGCAGGTGCTGACGCTGATCCGGCAGCTGATCGCCGAACACGGGATCTCGCTGCTGATGATCTCGCACGACCTCTCGGTGCTCGCCGACGTCTGCGACCGGTTGGCGGTGATGTACGCCGGCCGCCTGGTCGAGGTGGGGCCGGCGGAAGGGGAGTTCAGGCATCCGTACAGCCAGGCGCTGGCGGCCGCGTTCCCGACGGTCGGGGATCCGGCGTCGCGGCTGGCCCCGCGCGGGCTGGCCGGTGATCCGCCGGATCCGCAGCGGCTGCCGGGCGGGTGTGCGTTCCATCCGCGCTGCCCGGTCGCGGTCGAGGAGTGCGCGAGTACCGACGTACAACTGCTGGTGTCGGGTGACCGGGCGGCCGCCTGTGTCCTGGTGGGGGAGTGACTCTTGCTCGAGGCAACTGATCTGCAGGTCGAGTTCCCCGGTCGCGGCGGGCGCCGGGCGCGGGCCGTCGACGGTGTGAACCTGTCCGTCGGTGCGGGCGAGATCGTCGCGCTGGTCGGCGAGTCCGGGTGCGGCAAGACCACCCTCGCCCGCACCCTCCTCGGCCTCGAACGCCCCACCACCGGCCACATCACGTACGACGGCACGCCCCTCAACTACTCCACCCGCGCCCTCCGCGCCTTCCGCCGGCAGGTCCAGCTCGTTCTCCAAGACCCCATGGGTTCCCTCAACCCCCGCCATACCGTCTATGAAGCAGTAGCCGAAGGGCCTCGTATCCACGGCTTGTCTGACGAGGAATCCGTCGTGACCTCCGCGCTGGCGCAGGCTGGATTGCGGCCGCCTGAGCGGTTCTTTCAGCGGTATCCGCACGAGTTGTCGGGTGGGCAGCGGCAACGGGTGGTGATTGCGGGGGCGTTGGCGTTGGAGCCGAAGGTGCTGATCGCGGACGAGCCGGTCGCGTCGCTGGACGCCTCGGTGCGCGGTGAGATCCTGGCGTTGCTGCTGAAGCTGCGGGACGAGCTCGGGCTGTCCGCGCTGGTCGTGACGCACGACCTCGGGCTGGCCTGGAACATCGCCGACCGGGTCGCCGTCATGTACCTCGGCCGGATCGTCGAGTCTGGCCGTACCGAAGACGTCCTCACCAACCCGCAGCACCCGTACACGAAGGCCTTGCTGAGCGTCCTCCCGGAGTCCCCGGCCCGCATCGTCCTCACCGGCGAACCGCCCGACCCCACCCGCATCCCCACCGGCTGCCGCTTCCACCCCCGCTGCCAACTGGTCGCCGCCGGCACCGGCTCAGCTGCCTGCACCACCACCCCTCTCCCGATCCTCCCGACCACCACGGACACTCAGGTCGCCTGTCATTTGGTTCCAGCAGTTGACAATAGTTAACAGCTGATAGAACTATTGCCGTATGGCGCAAGATCAGGTGGATCGGTTCTTCGAGGTACTGGCTGATCCGACGCGACGGCACGTGGTGCAACTGCTGGGCGATGGCCCGCAACGCGCCGGCCAGCTGGCTGCCGCGACCGGGACCTCCTCGCCGGCGATGAGCCGGCATCTGAAGATCCTGCTGGCCGCCGGCCTGGTCGCCGACGAGCGCGTCCCCGACGATGCGCGGGTCCGCGTGTTCCGGCTCAACCCCGAGCCCGTCGTCGCCGTACAGGCCTGGCTCGACCAGGTCCAGGCGCACTGGCGCGACCAGCTGGGCGCCTTCAAACGACACGTCGAGCAGAAGGAGAAGTCCGATGACTGAACCATCCGCAACCGTCGCCGTCGAGGTCCCCGTCGATCCCGCGACCGCGTTCAAGGTGTTCACCGAAGAGATCGACCTGTGGTGGGTCCGCGGCCCGATCAACTTCTTCGACGCCGCGCGCGCCACCGCGATGCGGATCGAGCCCGGTGTCGGCGGCCGCATCCTCGAGGTCTACGCGCCGCCGGACGACGTCCTCGAGCTGGGCCGGATCACCGACTGGGAGCCCGGCGAGCTGTTCGCGTACCGCAGCTCGGTCGACGACACCGAGATCCGGATCGACTTCGCGGAGAGCGCCGAGGGCTGCCGCGTCACCGTCGTACAGTCACTGGTCCAGGGTGGCGAGAAGGCGTTCTACTTCTGGCCGAACGTCATCTCCTGGCTGCCCGCGTGGGTCGCCCGGCGGGACACCGCGCCGAGCGTTCCGCGGGAGCTGGACCGGCTCGCGATCGCCTTGTACTACGAGGATCCGGCCGCCGCGGCGCGCTGGCTGCACACCGTGTTCGACCTCGACTCGTGGGACCGGATCCCGGCCGAGGGGACGGATCCGGCCTGGATCGAGCTGCAGGTCGGCAGCCGCGGGATCCTGCTGTTCAAGCTGACCGAGAAGCGGACGGCCCAGCTGGATCACGGGATCTGGGTGTATGTCGACGACCTGGATGCGCACTTCGCGCACAGTCAGGAGAGTGGCGCAAAGATCCTCTCGGAGATCCATCAGCACGGGTACCGCTGCTACGAGGCGGAGGATCTCGAAGGGCACCGCTGGACCTTCCTCCAGGCTCGGCCGACGATGCAGTGATCGAGCAACCTCTCGCGGGCGGCCGTCTGACGCCCGGCGTGGTGCGGGTCGGCGACACGGTACGCCGGCCCGCGTCGGAGCGCTCATCCTTCACCGCCGAGCTCCTGGAACTCCTTGCGGACAAGGATTTCACGCCGAACTACCTCGGCCAGGACGAGCACGGCCGCGACATCCTCACCTACCTCGAGGGCGACGTACCGTCCAGGTATCAACGGTGGGACGACCAACAAATAGCCGCGGCCGCCGCGATCCTGCGCGCCTTCCACGACGCCACCCGAGACTCGCACCTGGCCGGCGACCACCAGGTCGTCTGCCACCACGACCCCGCACCCACCAACTTCGTCTTCACCGACGGCCTGCCCACGGCCTTGTTCGACTTCGACCTGGCCGCCCCCGGCAACCCACTCGAAGACCTCGGCTACGCCGCCTGGACCTGGTGCATCGCCTCCAAACACGCCGACCCCACCCGCCAAGCCCACCAGGTCGCCGTCCTGGCGAACGCCTACGGCTTGGACGACACCACCCAACTCATCGACGCAGTTCTACAGAGCCAACTGGACAACGTGCAGTTCTGGCTGGACAGACCGTGCGACGCCGGACCAGAACGCATCGCCTGGTCCTACAGCGAACACGCTTTTGTCACAGCCAACCGCGCCGTCTTCGAGGCAACCCTCACAGCCGGCCGGCCTTCTTGAGGGTTAGGTAGGTGTCGGCCAGGGCCGGGGCGATCTTTTCTGGTGGTTCGTCCAGCACGGTGACGCCGGCGCGGGTGAGCGTGGCCGTCAGCCGCTCTCGGTCCAGCCGGGTGCGGGCCGCGGACGCGGCGCCGTACACCTCGACAAGGTCCCCGCGGGTCGACTCCAGTTCGGTCAGCCGCGGGTCGGCGACGGACGCGAGCAGTACGACGTGCCGCCGCAGCAGCGGGCCGATGACCGGCAGCAGCGACTCCTCGATCGCGGCTGGGTCGAGCCCGGTCAGCAGCACGACCAGCGAGCGCTGGCCGAGACGTTCGAGGACCTGCGAGACGACGATCCGGAAGTCGGTCTGGACGAGTTCGGCCTCGACGTTCGCCAGCGCGTTCACGAACGACGGCAGCACGTCCTCCGGGGCGGGCCGGCGTACGTCCGCCCGTACGGCGGAATCGCAGGCCAGCAAGGAGACCCGGTCGCCCGCGCGGGTGGCGAGTGCGGCCAGCAGGAGGGCGGCGTCCATCGCGTGGTCCAGCCGCGGCGCGTCGCCGACCCGGCCCGCGGACAGCCGGCCGGAGTCGATCACGATCGCGACCTGCCGGTCCCGTTCCGGCCGCCAGGTCCGCAGTACGACGTTCCCGCGCCGCGCCGTGGCCCGCCAGTCGATGCTGCGTACGTCGTCACCCGGTACGTAGTCCCGCAGCGAGTCGAACTCCGTCCCCTGCCCGCGCACGAGCAACGCCGTACGCCCGTCCAGCTCCCGCAACCGTGCCAGCCGCGACGGCAGGTGCTTACGACTCTTGAACGGCGGCAACGCCCGCACCGTCCACGGCACCTGGTGCGACCCCTGCCGTCCCGCGAACCCCAATGGTCCGATGGCTCGCACCGTCACCCGGCTCGCCTGCCGGTCGCCGCGCCGTGTCGGCACCAGGTGGGTCGTCACGCGACGCCGTTCACCCGACGGCAGGTCCAGCTTGTGCGGCGGATCCAGTACGCCCGCAGACGGCGGCCACGCGTCCCGCAGGAGCCCCCGCACCCGGCGGCCCGGGTTGGTGACCAGCATGGTCACGACAGCCTGCTCACCCAGCCGTACGGCGTTGTCGCCGTCCCGGCTGAACTGCAGCCGCCGGGGAGACCCGGCCAGCAAGATGTCCACAAGACACACCAGAAGCACGGCTCCGACGACCACACCGATCCCGGCCCACGACGGCATCACCAGGGCGACAAACACAACCCCAGCTGCTGCCAACAGGGCGGCCCGGCCGGTAAGAACCATCAGCGTGGGACCGGGACTGTTGCCAGGACGCTCTCAAGGACGGCGTCGGCGCTGACACCCTCCAGTTCAGCCTCCGGGCGCACCTGCACCCGGTGCCGCAGACAAGGACGCGCCATCGCCTTCACGTCATCAGGAATCACGTAGTCCCGGCCGGACAGCCAAGCCCACGCACGGGAGACCGCCAGCAGCGCGGTGGCTCCACGCGGCGACACCCCGAGCTGCAGGGACGGTGACTGACGCGTTGCGCGGCACAGGTCCACGACGTACGCCAGGACGTCCTGCCGGACCGCAACCTGGCGTACGGCGTTCTGACCGGCCAGCAGGTCCTCCGGTCCTGCGACCGGACGGAGGCCTGCGCCTTCAAGATCGCGCGGGTCGAAGCCTTGCGCGTGCCGAGCGAGTACGGCGATCTCCGCGTCGCGGGGCGGGATGTCCAGCGTCACCTTGAGCAGGAACCGGTCCAGCTGCGCCTCCGGCAGCGGGTAGGTGCCCTCGTACTCCACAGGGTTCTGGGTGGCGGCCACGACGAACGGGACCGGCAGCTTGCGCGGTTCGCCGTCCACGGTGACCTGCCGCTCCTCCATGGCCTCCAACAGCGCGGCCTGGGTCTTCGGTGGCGTCCGGTTGATCTCGTCGGCCAGCAGGATGTTCGTGAACACCGGGCCGCGGCGGAACTCGAACTCCGACGTCTTCGCGTCGTACACCAGCGAGCCGGTCACGTCACCCGGCATCAGGTCGGGAGTGAACTGCACACGCTTGGTTTCCAGGCGCATCGCTGTCGACAGAGCCCGCACCATCAGCGTCTTTGCCGTACCAGGAACGCCTTCCAGCAGCACGTGGCCGCGGCAGAGCAGGGCGAGCACCAGTGCGGTCACTGCGGTGTCCTGTCCGACCACCGCCTTGCCGATCTCGGTCCGGAGCGCGACCAGCGCCTGCCGGGCCTGGTCAGCGGTGACCTCGGTAGTCGTCACGGGTGTCGTACCTCCTGCGTCAGTACGTCGAGTTCCTGGGACAAGGACATCAGAGCGGCGTCGGTGAGCGGCGGGAGGCCGTAGAGCAGTTCGTACAGCATGGCCGGATCCCGGTTGGTCCGTGCGGAGACCGTGGCGACCACAGCCGACGGATCGGCCCGCCGGGGGATGCCGTGCGCCTTGTGCAGTTGGCCGAGCGCTGACTCGCGAAGAGCGGCCGCAGCACGGTCACGGGCTCTTGAACGCCGGTAGAGCCGCGCCCGGCCCTCCGTGGTCTCGGCTGCGTGCACGATCACCGGCAGCCGCTCAGCCACGACAGGGCCGAGCCGCCGCCCGCGCCAGATCGCCACCACCAGCACAGTGAGCGCCAACGCCCAGCCGATGTAGCGGACATACGGCGGAATCACCGGCGGACCGCCCTGTCCTGGCGTGACGCCGTGGGACTGGTACTGCGGCAAGTACCACGTCAGGTCCTTGTGGGTGCCGATCAGGTTGAGCGCCAGCGCCGCGTTGCCGTCGTCGGCCAGCTGGTCGTTGGTGAACGACTGCGCCGTACCAACCACGTCGATGATCCGGTCGCCGAGCTGCAACCGCACCACCGTGTTGTAGATACCGTCGCCGTAGCAGCCGGTCGCCGCGTCCGGCGCGCTGTACGTCGGCCCGCTGACCGTCGCCGTACCGGCCTTGACCGCGGCCGGCAGGCTGCAGCCGGGCTGGCGGCTACCGGACGAGATCGAGTCGCCGCTCAGCTGAACACCTGGTGCGAGTGCCTGCAATGCCTGGCTGCTGGGCCGGATCAGCACGACATGGCTCCACTCCGCCTGAGCGATCCGCTGCCAGTCAGAAGGATCCAGGAACCCGGACGGCCCCACCAGCAGCGTCTTGCCATCACCTGGCTGCGTGGCGTCGTCCAGTGACTCAGTGCCGTGTACGTCGACGTTGTGCTTCTTCAGCAACGCCGACAGCGCACGTGCTCCGTCAGTCTTCGTGGAGTCCGGGCTGAACGTTCCTGTGGTCTGCGACGAGGTGGCGATCAGTACGACGATCGCGGCCAGCACGATGAGACCTGTCACCAGCAAGGGCGTCCGCAACGCCCGCCAGCTCTCAACGACGCCCCGTGCCTCCGACGTACTCATACGGCCACCCGTGCGGTCCGTGCGGCGTTGTCAGCCGTCACGACAGCGGCGTACCGCTCCGGTGTGCCAGGACGGTTGCCGTAGACAACCTCCGTGAACACCTGTGCGGCCGGCTGCAGCACGTCCCGCAGTACGGGCGCTGCCTTGGCCGCGTCCGTGACCACCTCGTACGCCGTACGTCCGGCCCGCTCGTCGAGGACGGTCCGCTCGGTCAGCTCGGCCACACACGCCCGGAACCGGCTGCGGATCGCCAACGCGAGGTCACCGGCCGCGGCCTCCCGTTCGGCCTGGGCACGGTACTCCGCCGCGGTCTGCGGCCTGGCCGTGTCGAAAACGGCCTGCGACTTCACCTTCTTGCTGGTCCGCAGCACACCGGCTCGCCAGAGCACCACAACGACCACAAGGAGCAGCAGACAGATCAGGACGGCCAGACCGGCGTGGCCGTTCGGAGAGGTGCCGTTGAGGCTGTCCAGCAGGTCCTTGATCCAGTCGACGACCTTGCCGAGTGCCTTGCTGATCAACGAACTCGAATCCCGGTACGTCGACTTTGACAGCTCCTCGGCCGCCTCGCGGGCGGCCTGGTCCCGGTCGACGTCGACCGGCGGTTCCAGCGGGAAGAGGATCACACGCTCTCCCCGGATCGCAGCGCCGGACGCATCCACAGGTCGAGGCCTTCCCGCCGGACCCGCAGGTCCAGGTAGATCAGCGCCTGGACGGCGGACATGAACGCGAGGCTCGCGATCACCGCCATCAGCGACGCCGTACCGACCGCGACGCCGAGCACGATCGTCACCACCGTGGCGCCGGTACTGCCGTCCGGCCCGGCCCAGTTGCCGACCGTGAGCGTCAACGAGGTGACCCCGAACTGCAGGGCGTAACTGATGATGTTCACCACCAGCCCGCCGAACAGCAGGATCCCGAACACCCGCCAGAACTTCCCGCGCACCAGCCGCCACGACCGCCGCAGCGCACCCCAGACACCCACCCGTTCGGGAATGTAGAGCCCGATGTCCGGTGAGTGCCGCCCCTCCATCAGTACGACGGTCCCGGCCAGCACCAGCCGGATACCGAAGATCAGCACCAGCACCCCGCCCACCAGCATCATCACCAACGCCACGGCGCCCGCGACGTCGGAAGAGATCGCCGCGTCCGCACCGGAGCCGATACCGAGCACCGCGAGGCCCCAGCCGCCGATGAGCAGGACGAACGACAGGGACTGCATCAGACCGACAGCGGCGAGTGCAGGCAGCGCAGGCCGCACCAGCCGCATCAGCTCCCGTGGCCCGGCTCGGTGCGCCAGCTGGCTCCGTACGGCGGCCAGGGCGATGATCCCGGCCAGCATGCTCGACACCACCGAGAACAGCACCACCTGGACGCCGTACGTCAGCAGCAACGCCGCACCGGCCTGTCCGAACGGGTCGTTCGCCCGGAAGAACCCGGCCAGGCCTCCTGGTACGGCGACCTCGGTCAGCACGGCCTGCAACGCCAGCAACGCGATCCCGGCCAGCACCGGCAGGCCCAGCATGATCGTCTTGTTGTCGGAAATGGTCCGCGCCGCGTTGTCCAGCAGGTCCGCGGGCAGCCAGGGCCGCAGCGGTTCCGAGGCCACGTCGTCGTGCAGAGTCATGTTCTGATCGGCCATCGGCGGACCCTCCTCCCTGCCTGACGAGTTGTGGTGGACCCCGAACGTGCACCATGATCCCGGATGATCACAGCCCAACTCGGGGTCACACGGCGATCCGGCGTGTGCACTACCGCGGGAATGGGACACTATCCGTAGTGCGTACGGCCTGGCACCCGCCGCGCGCATTCCGATCGGTCGGCAAGCGGACGGCAAGGAGCTATGGGCGTGGCAGACGGTAACCGGACGATGCGAGGCCGGGTCCTCATCGTCGACGACGACACCGCGTTGTCGGAGATGCTCAGCATCGTGCTGCGCAACGAGGGCTACGACACCTATCTGTGCGCGACCGGTGACAAAGCGGTACCGGCGTTCCGCGAGTTCAAACCGGACCTGCTGCTGCTCGACCTGATGCTGCCCGGGATGGACGGGATCGACGTCTGCCGGGCGATCCGGGCCGAGTCCGGCGTACCGATCGTGATGCTGACCGCGAAGAGCGACACCGTGGACGTGGTGCTCGGGCTGGAGTCGGGTGCCGACGACTACGTGGTGAAGCCGTTCAAGCCGAAGGAGCTGGTGGCCCGGATCCGGGCCCGGCTGCGCCGGATGGACGAGCCCGGCCCGGAGTCGCTGGCGATCGGCGACCTGACCATCGACGTCGCCGGCCACTCGGTGAAGCGGGCCGGCGAGACGATCCAGCTGACGCCGCTGGAGTTCGACCTGCTGGTCTGCCTGGCGTCGAAGCCCTGGCAGGTGTTCACCCGCGAGGTGCTGCTGGAGCAGGTCTGGGGGTACCGGCACGCCGCCGACACCCGGCTGGTGAACGTGCACGTGCAGCGGCTGCGCTCCAAGATCGAGAAGGACCCTGAGCACCCGGAGATCGTGGTCACGGTCCGCGGTGTCGGATACAAGGCTGGTGCGGACTGATCGAGTACGGTCGCGGCCAAGAGTCGCAGACGGCCCCCGACGAGCCGGTGGCCGCCGCGGTGACCGAGTCCGGGCAGAGCACCGGACCGGGCACCGGGCAGCAGGCCCCGGCCGAGCCAGAGGTGGCCGAGTCCCGCGGGACCGAGCTGGAGCTCCCGGTCGCCGCGGCGGATTGGTCTGCCCAGCCGCAGCCGCTCTGGCGTACCCACCCGAAGCACTGGCCGGACATCTGGCGCCGCTCGATCCAGGCCCGGATCGTCACCGGCACCCTGCTGATGTCGACGCTGGTCCTGATCCTGGTCGGCTGGGTGATGATGAGCCAGGTCACCGACGGTGTCCTGGAGTCCCGCCGGGACAGCGCGCAGGCAGAGGTACGGGCGCAGCTGCAGCAGCTGTCCGCCTCGATCGACGCCGCGAACCGGAACACCGTCAACCAGCAGCTGTCCGAGCTGGTCCTCGGCTCCAACCGCCCGGGCCTGTACGACGTACTCCTGGTCCCGACCGACCAGGCCGCGTCGAACGCGATCCGCTACACCGGCCTGGTCGACAGTGACTCGATTCCGCCGGCGCTGGCGTCGTCCGTGGTCAGCGACGGCGACAAGCTGTGGGACACGTACACGCAGATCAACTACCGGGACAGCCCGAGCGTTCCGGGCCTGGTGATCGGTTCCCAGATCCGGATCGACTCCACCGGTGACAAGTACTCCATCTACTTCCTCTTCCCGCTCACGGCGCAGCAGGAGACCTTGGACGTCGTGCAGCGCGCTCTTGTGACCGCGGGCCTGCTGCTGATCGTTCTGCTCGGTGCTATCGCCTGGCTGGTCACCCGGCAGGTCGTTACGCCGGTTCGGATGGCCCGGCGGATCGCCGAGCGGCTGGCGGCCGGCAAGCTCGAAGAGCGGATGCAGGTCCGCGGTACGGACGACCTGGCCCGGCTGGCGGTCTCGTTCAACAAGATGGCGTCCAACCTGCAGCGGCAGATCCGCCGCCTGGAGGAGCTGTCCCGGCTGCAGCGCCGGTTCGTGTCGGACGTGTCGCACGAGCTGCGCACCCCGCTCACCACGGTCCGGATGGCCGCCGACCTGCTGCACGAGAGTCGCGACCAGTTCGACCCGATCAGCCGCCGCTCGGTGGAGCTGCTGCAGAACGAGCTCAACCGGTTCGAGGAGCTGCTGGCCGACCTGCTGGAGATCAGCAGGTTCGACGCCGGCGCGGCCGCGCTGGACCTGGAGGACGTGGACCTGCGCGACATCGTCAACCGCGTCCTGGAGAACCACGAGACCCTGCTCGAACGCAAGGGCTGCCCGGTCGAGCTGGACATGAAGGCGCCGTGCCGGGCCAACGTCGACTCCCGCCGGATCGAGCGGATCCTCAGGAACCTGATCGGCAACGCCATCGAGCACAGCGAGGGCCTGCCGATCAGGATCAGCACGGCGTACGACGACGACGCCGCGGCGGTGGCCGTCCGCGACCACGGGGTCGGGTTCCGGGCCGAGGAGGCGGAGATGGTGTTCAGCCGGTTCTGGCGGGCCGACCCGGCGCGGGCCCGGACCACCGGCGGCACCGGCCTCGGCCTGTCGATCGCACTCGAGGACGCCCGGCTGCACGGCGGCCGGCTGGACGCGTGGGGCTCGCCGGGCGAAGGCGCGTACTTCCGGCTGACCCTGCCGCGCCGGCCCGACGTGGCGCTGACCGGGTCGCCGCTGCCGCCCCGCCCGCCGGACGCCAGCCGGGTGATCGCGGAGCTGGTCGACGTGGGCGCGCCGTACCAGAAACTGAACGGCGGTGACGACCGGTGAGGCGCAGGCTGCTCGTGCTGCTGCTGGCGGTCACTCTGCTCGGCGGCTGCGCGACCGTGCCGACCAAGGGCACGATCAGGCAGGGCGAGCGTGCCGGGTCCGCCCCCGATCTGGGCGGCGTCGGCGTCGAGGCGAAGCCGCCGCGGGCGAACGTCGGCGACATGTCGATCGTCAGCGGCTTCCTGGAGGCGATGTCGGACTCCCAGGCGTACGACGTGGCCCGCCAGTACATGACCCCGGCCGCGGCCGGCAGCTGGAAGCCCGAGTCGCAGACCGTCGTGTACGACCAGCAGCCCGACTCGCTCACCCGCAAGGGCGACGGCATCCAGCTGACCGCGAAGAAGATCGCCACGATCAACGACCGCGGCGAGTGGATCCCGGCACCGGCGGGCGCCAAGGCCGACTTCTTCTTCAAGCTGAAGAAGGTCAGCGACCAGCTGCGCGTCGACTCGGTCCCGCCGGGCGCCTACCTGGGGAGCAACCAGGTGGACCTGAAACTGGCCGCCCGCAACCTGTACTTCTTCAACCAGACCAAGGACGTGCTGGTCCCGGATCCGGTCTACCTGCCGCAGAACCTGCCCTCCGGACAGGCCGCGACCCAGATCATCCAGGAGCTGCTGAAGGGCCCGACGAGCCGGCTCGGCAACGGGGTGGTCTCCGCTGCGCCGCCCGGCACCGAGGTCCAGGTGTCGGTCCCGGTCGACCTGGGTGTCGCCAACGTGGCGCTGAACGACACGGCCGGCTCGCTGCGCGACCAGGACCGGCAGCTGCTGGCGGCACAGATCGTCTGGACGCTGAACCAGCTCAACCTGCGGGCCAAGATCACCGTCGGCGGCGCACCGCTGCTCCCCGACGAGCCCGAGGTGCTGCCGTTCCCCACCTTCAACACGTTCGACCCGCAGGTGCCGGGCGCGGCGATGACCAAGCTGTACGGCCTGCTCAAGGGGCTGCCGCAGCGGATCACCGGCCAGGACGGCTCGACGGACGTGTCCGCGCAGCCGCTGAACAACAGCCCGTTGTCGCTGTCGAAGGCCCAGTCCTTCGCCGTCACGCTGCTCGGGGACGCCGGGGCGATCGTCACCGCGGACGGGCACGACGTCGTGTACGGCTCGCTTGACCCGCCCGGCAAGGACGACAAGAAGAAGTCCAGTTTCAAGGTCGACGGGAAGACCCTGCCGCCGACCTTCGACAAGGAGGGCAACCTCTGGGTGCTGGACCGGGCCGACGGCGACCACCCGCGGCTCCGCGTCCGGAACCAGGACGGCACCTTCAGCCCGGTGCAGACCGACTTCAAGGGTGACACCCCGGTCACCCTGCGGATCGCGCCGGACGGGGTCCGGATGCTGCTGGTGATGCAGAGCGCCGCCAGCAAGCAGAACTACGTCGAGACCGCGACCGTGCAGACCACGAACGGCGGCAAGGACCTCGTGCTGGGGGCGTTCCGGCCGCTGCAGCTGGAGCTCACCAACATCTCCGACGCCGCCTGGAGCAAGGCGGGCTTCATCGTCATCGGGGCCAGCGGTACGGCGCGCCGCCAGATCTGGTCGGTCAACGTCGACGGCTCCGGAATGCAGCCGCTGCCCGGCTCGTCGCCGAACTTCGCGCCCGAGCACGTCGTCTCGAACGTCAACAAGGACACCCTGCCGGTGATCCAGGACGACAACGACCGGATCCACTGGCTGACCAAGGACCTGCTCTGGGTCGACTTCGACGTGAACGGCGACCACCCGGCCTTCACCCCGACGTACCCGGGCTGACCTCGCGCGGTTGTCCACAGGCGCCGTACGGCGGACTTGCGGGCGCAGCGGTGGGTCCCGGACCGTGGTGGGGTGCCGGTGCGGGACGCGTTCGTCGATCTGCTGCTGGGCGGGCGCTGCGCGGGCTGCGACCGGCCCGGCGTCACTCTCTGTGGTGGTTGCCGGAGGCTACTGACGGGGGTGACTCCGTTCCGTGCTTGGCCGGACCCACGACCCGCCGGGCTGCCGCCGCCGACCGCGGCCGCGCCGTACGCCGATCAGCTCCGGAAACTGGTGCTCGCGCACAAGGAACACGCCCGGTACGCGCTCGCCCGGCCGCTCGGACGGCTGCTCGCGGACGCCGTCCGGACCGCGCTGGGGGAGCGTACGGCGGTGTGGCTGTGCCCGGTTCCGTCGCCCCGGGCAACGGTCCGGCAGCGCGGGCACGACCCGCTCGGGCGGATTACGAAGGCTGCCGTCAGATCCCTGTGCAGGCAGGGGATCGACGCCCGGACGGCGCCGGCGCTGCGGATCGTCAGGCGCCCCGACGATCAGGCCGGGCTGTCCGCGGAACGCCGTACCGCCAACCTGGACGGGGCTTTCGCGGCGCGTTCGCCGTGGGCTGAAACGCTGATCGATCAGCCGGTCCTGCTGGTCGACGACGTGATCACCACCGGTTCCACGCTCACCGAAGCGTCCCGAGCCTTGGAAACGGCGGGTGTCCGGGTGCTCGGCTGCGCCGTACTGGCCGCCACCGCACGGCATCGGACGTCTGGTTCATGAGAACTTCTCTACCGGTTTTCGCCGAAGCCGACTAGCGTTGGCCCATGACACCCGCTAGGGCTTGTCGGGCAGTGGAGTGGTGGAGGTCCGGATCAGCCGGATTCCTCGCCACGGGGTCCGACGGGTTCGACAGCGGGTGTTCTCGTTTCGGGACCCGTCACCACGAGTACGGGGGTCCGAACACGTAAAAGAGTCGCCGATCGATGGAGGTTTCCGTGGACGTCGTTGTCAAGGGTCATCACTGCGAGGTCAGTGACCGCTTCCGGCAGTACGTCGAGGAAAAACTCGAGCGGATCGAGAAAGTCGATCACCGGGTACTGCGTTGCGAGGTGGAAGTCAGTCAGGAGAAGAACCCGCGACAGCACGATCGGGCGATGCGTGTCGAGCTCACCATGTACACCAAGGGGCCGGTGGTCCGCGCAGAGGCGTGCGGCGAGACCAAGTCGGCGGCCTTCGACGTCTGTCTGGACCGGCTGCGGACCCAGGTCCGCAAGGCGGCCGACCGGCGCCGGGTGCACGGTGGCAGGACGCCGGAAGGCCTCCGGCACGTGAACGCGAAGCAGCCGCTCAACGGCACATCCGTAGTGGAGGAACCAGTCGCCGAGGACGAGGTGGCGACGCACAAGTACGGATCCCTCACGGTCACCGGCGACGGTCCGCTGGTGATGCGCGAGAAGACCCACTCCGCCAAGCCGATGACCCTGGACCAGGCGCTCTACGAGCTCGAACTGGTCGGGCACGACTTCTACCTGTTCGTCGACGCCGACGAGAACCAGCCGAGCGTGGTCTACCGCCGTCGCGGTTACGACTACGGCGTGATCCGGCTGTCCGTCTGAGCCTTCGGGAGGAGCACAACAGAACGGGCCCGGGCGGATCCCGCCCGGGCCCTTCGCACCGCCGCTGTCAGCTGTCGATCTGTTGCTGGAGTTCGCCGGCGTACGTCGCCACCTCGGCGTAGACGCCCGGGTTGCCGGCGTCCGCGCAGCCGACGCCCCACGAGACGACGCCGAACAGGCGGCCGTTCAGGACCAGCGGGCCGCCGGAGTCGCCCTGGCAGGAGTCCTTGCCGCCCTGCTCGTAACCGGCGCAGATCTCGCCGTCCGGGGTGTAGCCCTGGCTCGCGTAGGCCTTGGCGCAGTAGTCGTCACCCAGGACCGGTACGTCGACCTTCTGGAAGGTGTCCTCCGGGCCGGTGCCCTCGGTCGAGCCCCAGCCGTACACGACCGACGCCGCGCCGGCCTTGTCCGCGGCCTTGTCGGTCTCCAGCGCGAGCGTGTCGACCCCGTCGAACGGGGTGGCCAGCGTCATCACCGCGACGTCGTGCGCCGGCGACTTGCCGTACTCCGGGTCCACCCAGATGCTCGCGATCTTCGACGTCTTGCCACTGGTCTGGGTGAGCACGTCGCGACCCTGGATCGCGGTGTAGGTCGACATCGCTTCCTGAGCGCAGTGCGCCGCGGTGACGATCTTGTTCGCCTTCACGAGCGTCGAGCCGCACCACTCGCCGGTGGCGTCGGGCGAGCCGCTGTTGGACAGCTGGATGGCCCAGGGGGCGTCGGCGGTATGGGCGATGGTGCCGCCGACGATCCGGTTGACGGGTCCACCGGGTGTCTGCGCGGCCGACGCGGTGCCGGCCACGGCCACCGCTCCGAGGGACGCCGCGGTCAGGACACCGGCCGCGAGGGCAGCGCGGACCACAGACTTCTTTCCTGTCATGCCTCACTCCAGGGTGATAGGGGCCGCACGGGCGGACGGCCTGCTGGCAGGTTCCCCCGAACACCATCCGTGGCGCACCTCCCACTTTGGGTAACTTTCAAGTTATGTCGGTACGCCCAGGCACAATGCGCGGCATGACGACTCAGGTACTCTCCACGGCGCAGGCGCGCAGGATCGCGCTCGCGGCGCAGGGGTTCATGGACCCGCGGCCGAAGGGGGTGCCGGACGCGCGGGCGCTGGCCCGGGTGCTCGGCCGGATCGGGCTGATCCAGATCGACTCGGTCAACGTCCTGTCCCGGACGCAGTACCTGCCGCTCTACTCCCGCCTCGGGCCGTACCCGCGCGATCTGCTGGACCGCGCCGCCGGCAAGGCCCCGCGCCGCCTGGTCGAGTACTGGGCGCACGAGGCCTCGCTGATCCCGGTCGAGACGCATCCGCTGATGCGCTGGCGGATGGCCCGCGCGACCCAGGAGGCCTGGGGCGGCCCGCGGTCGATCGCGAAGGAGCGTCCCGACCTGGTCAAGCAGGTGCTCGCCGACGTCCGCGAGCACGGCCCGCTGACCGCCCGGGAGATCGACGACGACGTCGAGCGCGAGCGGAACAACTGGGGCTGGAACTGGTCCGACGTGAAGCGTGCCCTCGAGTTCCTGTTCTTCGCCGGGGACATCACCGTCGCCCGGCGCAACCAGCAGTTCGAGCGGCTGTACGACGTACCCGAGCGGGTGCTGCCCCGGTCGGTGGTCGACACGCCGACGCCGTCGCTCGACGAGGCGCACCGCGGGCTGGTGTCGATCGCGGCCCGGGCGCACGGAGTGGCGACCGCGCAATGCCTGCGGGACTACTTCCGGACCGGGGTCGAGCCGACCTTGCGGGCGATCGACGACCTGGTCTCGGCCGGGGAACTGCTCCCGGTGCAGATCCAGGGCTGGAAGCGCCCGGCGTACCTGCACAAGGACGCCCGGCTGCCGCGCCGGGTGAACACCCGCGCCCTGGTCAGCCCGTTCGACTCGCTGGTGTTCGAGCGCACCCGGACCGAGGTCCTGTTCGACTTCCGGTACCGGATCGAGATCTACGTCCCGGCCGAGAAACGCGTGCACGGGTACTACGTGCTCCCGTTCCTGCTCGGCGACCGGCTGGTCGGGCGGGTCGACCTGAAGGCGGACCGCGCGGCCGGCGTACTGCTGGTCCAGTCGGCACACGCGGAGCCGAAGGCGCCGGTGGAGGCGGCCGCCGAGCTGGCCGCCGAGCTCGTCCAGCTGGCCGGCTGGCTGGGGCTGGAGCAGGTCCGGGTGGCCGGCGGCGGTGACCTGTCGCCCGCGCTGAGTGACGCTCTCCGCGGATCCTGACCGGGGCGTTGGTGCGGGTTCGCATCCGATACTGAGAGCATGCTGGGAACTTTCCGCCCCGCTCGAGCGTGGGTCCGGTGGGGCTGAAGGCACGCTGCGGGCGTGGCTTGGCACACCGGGCCCCGTACGATGGGGGACGCACGCCCTCCCGCGGGGGTCGGTCGTGCCCTGTCGGCGTTCGGCCGTACCCAGGCTTCAGCAGCAAGGAGTGAACTCCCCACCATGAAGGTTGTCGACAAGGTCCTGCGGATCGGCGAGGGCAAGATCCTCCGCCAGCTGCAGGGCATCGCGAAGATGGTCAACTCCATCGAGGACGACTTCGTCAACATGACCGACGAAGAGCTGCGCGATCAGACCGCGGAGTTCAAGGAGCGGCACAAGAACGGGGAGTCCCTCGACCAGTTGCTCCCGGAGGCCTTCGCGGTGGTCCGGGAGGCGGCCAAGCGGACCCTGCACCAGCGGCACTACGACGTCCAGATCATGGGCGGCGCGGCGCTGCACCTCGGCAACATCGCCGAGATGAAGACCGGTGAGGGCAAGACCCTGGTCGGCACGCTGCCGACGTACCTGAACGCGCTCTCCGGCAAGGGCGTGCACGTGGTCACGGTGAACGACTACCTGGCCAAGTACCAGGCCGAGTGGATGGGCCGGGTGTACCACTTCCTCGGCCTCGACTACGGCGTGATCCTGCCGGAGATGTCGCCGGCCGAGCGCCGGATCGCGTACAGCAAGGACATCACCTACGGCACCAACAACGAGTTTGGCTTCGACTACCTGCGCGACAACATGGCGGGCAGCATCGAGGACTGCGTCCAGCGCGAGCACAACTACGCGATCGTGGACGAGGTGGACTCGATCCTGGTCGACGAGGCCCGGACCCCGCTGATCATCTCCGGCCCGGCCGAGGACTCGCAGCGCTGGTACGTCGAGATGGCCCGGATCGCGAACTCGCTGAAGGCCTGGACGCTGGCCGACGAGGCCGAGCTGAAGAGGAAGAACCCGCGGGTCACCGACCTGGAGATCGACGAGACCAAGCGCCGGGTCGCCGACTACGACGTGGACGAGAAGAAGCGCACGGTCGCGATCCTCGAGCGCGGTATCGAGAAGGTCGAGGACCGGCTCGGCATCGACAACCTGTACGAGTCGGCCAACACCCCGCTGATCAGCTACCTGAACAACGCGCTGAAGGCCAAGGACCTGTTCCACCTGGACAAGGACTACGTCGTGGTCGACGGCGGCGAGGTGCTGATCGTCGACGAGCACACCGGCCGGACGCTGCACGGCCGCCGCTACAACGAGGGCCTGCACCAGGCGATCGAGGCCAAGGAAGGCGTCGAGATCAAGGAGGAGTACCAGACCCTCGCGACGATCACGCTGCAGAACTACTTCCGCCTCTACGACAAGCTGGCCGGCATGACCGGTACGGCGATGACCGAGGCGAACGAGTTCTCCAAGGTCTACAAGCTCGGCGTGGTGCCGATCCCGACCAACAAGCCGATGATCCGGGTCGAGGAGCGGGACCTGATCTACCGCACCGAGGACGCCAAGTTCGCCGCGGTGGTCAAGGACATCGTCGACGTGCACAAGTCCGGGCAGCCGATCCTGGTCGGTACGACGTCGGTGGAGAAGTCCGAGCGGCTGTCCCGGCAGCTGCTCAAGGAGAACATCAAGCACGAGGTGCTGAACGCGAAGCAGCACGCGCGCGAGGCCGCGATCGTCGCCGAGGCCGGCCGCAAGGGCGCGGTCACGGTGGCCACCAACATGGCCGGCCGTGGTACCGACATCATCCTCGGCGGCAACCCGGAGTTCCTCGCCGACAAGGAGCTGCGGGCCCGCGGCATCGACCCGGCCGAGGACATCGAGCAGTACGAGTCGGAGTACCCGTCGCTGCTCGAGCAGTTCGAGAAGCAGGTCAAGGAGGAGCAGACCGAGGTCCGCGAGCTCGGCGGCCTGTACGTGCTCGGCACCGAGCGGCACGAGTCGCGCCGGATCGACAACCAGCTGCGCGGTCGCGCCGGCCGTCAGGGCGACCCGGGCAAGTCCCGGTTCTACCTGTCGCTCGAGGACGACCTGATGCGGCTGTTCAAGCGCGAGATGGTCGACTGGGCGATGTCGCGCAACAACGACGACAGCCAGCCGCTGGAGAACAAGGTCGTCACCAAGGCGATCGCCTCCGCGCAGGGCCAGGTCGAGGCGCAGAACTTCGAGACCCGGAAGAACATCCTCAAGTACGACGACGTGATGAACCGGCAGCGGCACGTCGTGTACGACGAGCGCCGCCGGGTGCTCGAGGGCGCCGACCTGCGCGACCAGGTGCAGGACATGCTCGACGAGACCGTCACCGGGTACGTGCAGGGCGCGACCGCGGACGGCTTCGCCGAGGACTGGGACCTGGACGCGCTCTTCACCGCGATGAAGACGCTGTACAAGTCCGAGCTCACCGAGGAGGACCTGATCGAGGAGGCCGGCGGCGAGAAGGCCGGCCTGACCCAGGACTTCCTGGTCGAGCGGTTCCTGGACGAGGCACACGCGGCGTACGAGGAGCGCGAGGAGCTGCTCGGCGAGGAGGCGATGCGCGAGCTGGAGCGGCGCGTCGTGCTGAGCGTGCTGGACCGCAAGTGGCGTGAGCACCTGTACGAGATGGACTACCTGCGCGAGGGCATCGGCCTGCGCGCGATGGCGCAGCGCGACCCGCTGGTCGAGTACCAGCGCGAGGGCTACGACATGTTCGCCTCGATGATGGAGTCGATCAAGGAGGAGTCGGTCGGCTTCGTCTTCAACGTCGAGGTGGACGTCGAGGCGATGCGCGCCGAGATGGAGCTCGCGAACGAGGCCGCGATCGCCGACGAGGACAGCCTCGAGGGCCGCCGGATCGAGGACATCCTGAAGCCGAACGCGCCGGTCGCGGAGTTCGCCCGCAAGGGTGAGTCCGGCGACGACGAGGACCGGCCGCAGGACACCCGCCCGCAGGACACCCCGCGGCAGGCGCCGCGGCTGCGCGCGAAGGGCCTGACGAACGAGCCCCGGCAGCAGCGGCTGACGTACTCGGCGCCGACCATCGACGGCGACGACGAGGTCGCGAGGCACCAGGACGCGGTCGAGGACGGCACCCTCGAGTACGCCGGCACCCCGCGGAACGCCGCGTGCCCCTGCGGCTCCGGCAAGAAGTACAAGCGCTGCCACGGCGACCCCCAGTCGGACGTCTACAAGTTCTGAAAACTGCCGAACGCCCGGTCCCACTCCTGGGGCCGGCCGTTCTGGTTGTCCTGAGAACCGAACCGGGCTCTTCTGACACGCGTGTGGCGTGCCATGCCAGGGTCGCCGCAGACGCGCGGTCCGATCCATACATCAGTCACAGGAGCCCCACGGCGCCTGTGTTGTGTGGCGCGCGCCATGGCGTCTGGAGCGCGGCGTGTGGTGCGCTGGGTGCATGTGGCTGACGGAGAAGTTCGGGCTGAGTGTGCCGGTCGTCGGAGCGCCGATGGCCGGCGTCAGCGGGGGAGTGTTGACGGCGGCGATCTCCGCTGCGGGTGGGCTGGGGATGCTTGGTGCGGGATCGGCGGTTTCGGCGGAGTGGATCCGGGCCGAGGGTGCGATCGCCGCTGCGGGCGGGAAGCCGTATGGGATCGGGCTGATGGCCTGGTCGGTGGCTGACCACCCGGAGCATCTTGACGCGGTGCTCGAGTTGCAGCCCGCGCTCGTCTCGCTCAGCTTCGGCGAGTATGCGCCGTACGTCGGCATCCTGCAGCAGGCCGGCATCGTCGTCGCGACCCAGGCCGGCACCGTCGCCGACGCCCGAGCGGCCGTGGACGCGGGCGTCGACGTGATCGTTGCCCGAGGCGCCGAAGCCGGCGGCCACGGGCGCAACGCCGTCGCCACGTTGCCGCTGCTGCAGGCGATTCTCGACCGCACCGACCTCCCGGTCCTGGCCGGCGGCGGCATCTCCGGTCCGCGCGGACTCGCCGCCGTCCTCGCGGCCGGCGCCGTCGGCGGCTGGATCGGTACGGCGTTCCTGACCTGCGTCGAGGCCCAGACCAAGGAGCCCGCTCGTCAACGCATCATCGAGGCTGACGAGACCGACACCGTCTACGGCACCGTCTTCGACGCCGCCTCCCGCGCCGGGTGGCCGGACGAGTTCGGCGGCCGCGCCCTCCGCAACACGTTCTTCGACACCTGGGAAGGACACGAGGACGAACTGAAGACCCAGGACGCGGCGCATCAGGACTACGTTGACGGCACCCGCGCCGCCGACCCGGCCAGCGCCTCGATCTACGCGGGCCAGGGTGTCGGCGCCCTCACCGGTCAGCCGACGGCGGCCGGGATACTGACCGGTTTCTCGGCGTACGGCAACTACTTGAGGGCGGCTCTCAGCGACGGGTCCAGGTAGTTGTGGTGGGCAAGGACCAGGTCGTTGCAGAGGTCCCAGATCTGTTCCACGGTGAGAGTTCCGGCGGTGGCGGGGTCGACCATGACGGCCTGGCGGATTGCTCGGGGGTCTTCGGTGAGGGCTGCTTGGACGGTGAGCTCGGCGACGTTCAGGTACGCGCGGTTGAGGGCGGCGCACTGTGCGGGTAGCTCGCCGACAGCTGTGGGTCGGATGCCCAAAGCATCTACCAGAGACGGGACCTCGACGATGGCCCTGGACTGGAGGTTGGGGATGAGGCCGGTGTTGGGGACGTTGGCGTAGATGGTGCGGGGGGTGCCTGTGACGATGCTGTGGATGACTTGCGGGGCGTACTCCATCGTGGGTTCGACCTCGACGGGGTCGCCGGACTTCAGCGCGTTCCGGGTGTGTTCGTAGCTCGCCAGGTTCTCCGCGACGATGTCCAGGTACGCGCCGACCGGCAGCCGGAGGCGTTCGACCTCGCTGGTGTGACCGAGGTACCAGGGCACGTACTCCGACGAGTGCTCGCTGGTCTCGGTCGGGTAGAAGCCGAGGCGCCGGTACATGTCGACGCGGACCCGCCGGAGCAGTTCCGGGTCGGCCGCGATCGCCTCGTCCAGCCGGTCGTAGAGGTTCTCCCGGCCGCGTTCGAAACGCAGTACCCACGACTGGTGGTTGACGCCCGCGGCCAGGTAGGTGACGTCGTCGTACGGTACACCGACCAGCTCGGACAGGCCCTGCATCGTCCAGTACACCGAGTGGCAGAGGCCGACGACGTTCCGGACGCCGAGCGCCTTCAGGTACCAGACGTTCATCACCATCGGGTTCGTGTAGTTGAGCAGCCACGCGTCCGGGCAGACCTCGTTGATGTCGTGCGCGAGGCCGCGCAGCACCGGGAACGTCCGGAGCGCGCGGAACACACCGCCGACGCCGAGCGTGTCGCCGATCGTCTGCCGCAGCCCGTACCGTGCCGGGATCTCGAAGTCGACGTGCGTGGCAGAATTCATCCCGACCTGCACGATGTTGATCACGAAGTCCGCGCCGTCCAGCGCCGCCCGCCGTTCGAGGTGCGTGCTGATCCGCGGCGTCACACCAAGCTCGCGAGCGATGTACGTCGCTGCGGCCGCCGCCGTCTCGAGTCGCTCTGGATCGATGTCGTGCAGCCGGATCTCCAGCGCCCCCAGTTCGAGACCGAACAGATCCGCCAACAGCCCCTGGGTGAACACCACGCTTCCTGCTCCGACGAAGACGATCGTCGTCATGCTGTTACCTCTTCCCAGGTCGGTTGAGCGGCTGTTCCGCCCGCAGCGCGGGTGGACAGCGAACCGCAGGCGGCGGCGATCGCCAGCGCGCGGTCCGGCTTGGATCCGTTGAGTACGGCAGCCACCCAGCCGGCATCGAAACTGTCACCTGCTCCGACGGCGTCGACCGTGTCGACCTTCAACGCCGGTGCGGTGATGGCCCTGGACCCGTTGTGGGCCAGTGCTTCGTCTGGGCCGTTCTTGACCACGACCAGGGTTCCGCGACGGGCCATCCGGCGCGCGAGGATGCCGGCGGCGTCCGCCACCGAAGAGTGCCCGGTGAGGGCCAGCGCCTCGGCCGCGTTGGGCAGGAAGTAGTCCGTCACCCGCAACACCGGGTCGAGCACCATCCGGTCCCACTTGCCGGCCGGATCGTCGTTCGGATCCAGCGAGGTACTCGCCTTAGCCGCCTTCGCCTCCTTGAAGATCCCCGCCAACCCGGCGGCCAGCTGAGGCATCAAGTAGAACGACCCCGCATGCACATGCCGCACCGACCGCACCAGGCTGCGCGGCACATCCTCAGCAGCAGTACTGGGCAAACATCCCGGGGACGTCAGGATCGCGCGATCGTCCCCCGACGTGAGAATCGTGGTCAACGGGGTCGGCAGCGCCGGATCGACCACCAACGCTTCCACATCCACCCCGCGATCGGACAACGACGTACGGACGAAGTCGCCCGCCGGATCGTCGCCGACCCGGCCGGCGAACGCGACCCGCAGGCCGAGCCGGGCCGCGCCGCAGGCCATGATCGCGGCGGAGCCGCCGAGGACGAGGGAGCCGTGCGGGACGAGTCGTTCCCGCTGGCCGAAGAGGATCGGCTGGTCGACGGGCCCGACGACCACGTCGGGGTTCGCGTCACCGATCACGAGCAGATCGAAACTCATATGGGTCAGCCTTTGAGTCCGGTGGAGGCCAGCGAGCGGATGAACGCCTTCTGGGCCAGGAGGAACCCCAGCAGGACAGGCAGCACCGTGATGACGTTGCCGGCCATGACGGCCGACCACTGGGTGTGGTGCTGCCCCTGGAACGTCGTGAGTCCCAGCTGGAGGGTGTACGTGGAGTCGCTGTTGATCGCGATCAGCGGCCAGGTCAGGTCGTTCCAGGTGGCGAGGAACGTCAGTACGGCGACCGTGCTCAACGCCGGACGGGCCAGCGGCAGCACGATCGAGACGAGGATCCGCAGCCGCCCGCAGCCGTCGATCCAGGCGGCCTCCTCGAGCTCGCGCGGCAGCGAGACGAAGAACTGCCGGAAGAGGAACACCGAGAGCGGCGTCACCAGCGACGGAACGATCAGCGCGCCGAGCGTGTCGATCAGCCCGAGCTGCTTCATCACCAGGAACGTCGGGATCATCGTCAGCTGGAACGGGATCACCATCGTGGCCAGCATCAGCCCGAGTACGACCTTCGACCCGGCGAACCGGATCCGGGCGAACGCGTACCCGCCGAGCGACCCGAGCACCAGGTTCGCGGTCACGGCGACCGCGGAAACGATGAAGGAATTCAGGAACCAGCGCGGAAACAGCGCGTTTCCGAGCACGTACCGGTACCCGTCGAACTTGATGCTGTGCGGCCACAACGCCGGCGGAAACCGGTTGATCTCCGCGTTGCTCATCACCGAGCTGACCAGCAGCCAGATGAGCGGCAACGCGAACAGCAACGCCAACGGCGCAAGTACGAAGTGCCATCGACTGAAGGGCCACCCGCTGATCCGCTTCACCGGGCCGCCACCCGCCGCCGGTAGACCTGCAGCGCGACCCCGACCACGAGCAACGCGACCGCCAAGGTGTACGCCGCCGCCGCGCTGTACCCGGCCGTGAACGTCTTGAACGCCTTCTCCCAGATGAAGTACACGATCACCGTCGTCGACCCGAGCGGTCCGCCCTTCGTGGTGACGAACACCAGGTCGAACACCTGCAATGCGTTGATCGTCTGGAACAGCAGCAGGAAGATCGACACCGGCGTCAACGCCGGTAGCGTCACGTGCCGCAGTACGCCCCAACGACCGGCGCCGTCGATCCGTGCGGCCTCGACCAGCTCGCCCGAAACCCCTTGCAGACCGGCAAGATAGACGATCACGCAGAACCCGGTGCCGCTCCACAAGGAGATAGCGACGAGCAGGTACAACGCCTGCCCCGGATCGCTGAAGAACCCTTGCGCGGGCAGCCCGAACTTGTGCAGCAGCGAGTTCGCGACGCCGAACTCCGGATCAAGTACGAACGAGAACAGCACGCCCTGCGCCGCCGCCGACACCACGAACGGTACGAACACCAGCGTCCGGTACAGCCCGATCAACGCGATCTTCCGGTCCAGCGCGATGGCGATCGCCAGCCCCGCGACCACACTCAGCGGTACGTACAACGCGGTGTAGACCAGCGTGTGCGAGACCGCCGACCCGAACGACGGGTCCTTCAGCAGCGCCTTGTAGTTCGCCGGCCCGACCCACTCGCTCGGGGAGACCAGGTCGTTCACCTGGAACGACAGCAGCAACGACCACAGCACGGGTACGACGCTGAGCCCGAGGATGATCACCACCGACGGACTCACGAACGCCCAGCCGGTCGCGCCCTCACCGCGCCGGCGCCGCTTCGCCGCCCGGCTCCGCGGATCGACCGTGAAGGTCCCGACCACACTGGCCATCAGCTCGGCACCGCCAGCAACTGGTTGCACTGGTCAACGGCCTGCTTCAACGCGTCCTCCGGGCTCTGCTTCCCCAGCAGTACGGCCGCGATCGCCTGCCCGACCTGCTCCGAGATCTTCGGGTACGTCGTGATCGTCGGCCGCACCTTCGCGGTGTCGAGGGCCTTCACGAACACCTCGAGCCCGTTCGTCTCGGTGGAGTGCTTCTTCCAGGCGGGCAGTTCCGCGGTCGCTTTGGTGATCGGCAGACTGCCGCCCTTGATGTCCCATTGGATGTCCTGCGCCGGGTCGGCCAGCCAGCTGACGAACTCGGTCGCCGCCTGCACCTTCGCCTTCCCGTTGTCGAAGACCGTCCAGGTGTCCGGCCCAGAAATCGTGATCGGCTTCCCCGAGTACGACGGCAGCGGTACGACGCCGTAGGCGACCCCGGCGTCCTTCAACTCCGGGAGCTGCCAGGGGCCGGTGGCAACCATTCCCATCCGCCCGCCGAGGAACACCTGGTACAGCTGCTCGCTGCCCGGCTTCGGGTCGACGTACAGCGACTTGTCGGTGCGCAGCCTGTCCAGCGTCCCGAGCGCCTGCGCGCCGACGGAGTCGAAGCCGACCTTCTTGCCGTCGCCGCTGACCACGTCGCCGCCGAGGTCCCAGATCATCGGCCAGATCCGCCAGACCGTGTCCTCGTCGCCGACCCCGGGCCAGCCGGTGCCGAAGACGCCCTTCGCCGGATTGGTCAACTGCTTGGCGGTGCCCACGAAATCGTCCCAGGTCCAGCCGTCCTTCGGCGGCGCGACGCCGGCCGCCTTGAACAGCTTCTTGTTGTAGACCACGCAGAGCGAGTCCAGCAGCGCGGGCGCTGCCCGGACCTTGCCCTTCACGCTGACCGCGTCCTTCGCGGCCGGCCAGTAGTCGTCGATCTTCAGCTTCCCGGTCAGGTCGGCGACCTTCGGGCTCTTGGTCAGGCTGGCGAGGTCCGACCCGAAGATGTACGCGATGTCCGGGTAGGACCCCGCCGCCAGCCCCGCGGTGACCTTCTGCAGCATGCTGTCCGCGGTCACCCCGCCACCGCCGCCGACCACCTTGATCTTCGGGTGGCTCTGGTTGAACGCGGCGATCAGCGAATCGATCGCCGCCTTCCCCAGATCCACCTGGCCGTGCCACAGATCGAGCGTGACGACGCCGTTGGCGTCGGCGCCCTGGTCGTCGTTCTTGCCGCACGCCGCCAGGGTTCCGGCGGCCGCCGCGGCGGCCGCGGCCCGGAGGACGTCGCGACGGGACAGGTGTCGAGCATGCTGAGACATGTCGGTCTCCAGAAAGGGAGCGGAAAAAGGAGTTTCAGCAGGTCTTGCGGACGTACCCGGAGTCGCCCGGGACCGACACGTCCACATCGCGCTGCACGATCGACAGCGTTCCGCCGTACTGCGAACACGCTTTCCGGCGGCCGCTGTCGGTGTACTCGATCACGATCACGTTGTTGCCGAAGGCATCGACGTAGTCGGCGCACTCGTCGTACTGGCCGCATTCCTCGGCGACGGCGAAGTCCAGGCCGACGGTCTGCCGGTCACCGGCCAGCTCGACCGTGTTCTTCTGGCCGATGGCGAGGTTCTTGCCATGTGCGTGGGTGGCCAGGAGTTTCAGGTACGCCTCGGCCTGGGTTGCGGTGAGCAACTTCTTCGAACGGGTGTAGCTGTCGTAGTTGTCCGGCTCGATCGCCTGGTAGCCCTTGGCGGCGCAGCCGTCGATCCAGCCGTTGACCTTGGCGGCGACCCGGTTCCGCTTGTCCGCGGTCCGGAGGTCGAGCAGGGGTTCGCCCCAGTCCTGGTCGATGACGAGGTTGCCTGCCGCGTCCCGGAGCAGCAGGTCGGCGGCCCATTGGCCTTGTTCGCCCGGCTGTACCTGGAACGCGTTGACGTAGCAGATGTTGTAGAGGCCGGCCGCCGGGGCGGCGGTCCGGTCGCGGGTGACCACCTGGACACCGGCGGGCGGGGTGTACGCGCCGCCGATCTGGTAGTCGAACTTCGCGTGGGCCGGCGGCAGCGTGACGGCCGCGTCGGCGGTGTTCCGGTTGAGGAGAGGGACGGTGACAGCGAGGGCCGGCGTCAAGATGGCCGCGGCTGCTGCGAGCAGGCGGCGGGTGAGTTTGGACACGATTTGCTCCATCGGTCCCGGGGACGCGACCCCGCCTCGGGCTCTCTCACCAACCCTGGCGCCGGAAAACCGGATTTCAGACCATCGGCCTGCTACCGGCTGGGTGCGTCACTGCGGACCAGGTTAAGCGACGGACCGACTGTCCGGTCAAGGGAACACTGCAAACAAATGCGCGAATCCCGCTCCCCAGCGCGACTGTGCGCAACCAGGTCGGCCTGGCTATATGGTATCCATATAATATGAAATTCGTACAATCATCCAAGCTCGTCCTTCTCGTCACCACGCTGATCGCGCTGACCACCGGCTCCGCGCAGGCGGCCGGCGGTCGTCACCGCGTTCCGGTCGGCAATACCCCCGCGGACATTCCTGCGGACGTCTGCGGCTTCCCGGTCCATATCGGCGTGGTCGAGGACCGCGAGTACGTCGTGCACCGGACTGTCAACGCGGACGGCTCGATCAGTACGCGCGTGGCCGGGCCGCTCGTCAACAGCCTGACCAATCTGGACACCGGCGCCACGATCACCTACGACAACGGAGGTCCCGGCACGATCACGACCTACCCGGACGGTCACGCCACCTTGGACTTCCAGGGGCACTCCATGGCCTGGGTCAGAGCGGCGTACCAGGCGCGGCTGGGTGCGCCGGCGCTGCGACTGGTCAGCGGCGGCCGTGTCGTCGGCACTGTTGACGCGTCCGGGGACATCGTCGAACTCGCCACGAACGGAAACGTCCTGGACGGCTGTGCGCTGCTGTCCTCTCACCTCTTGACAGGGTCGTTTTAAACCGGTTTGAATGCTGTTTAAACCGGTTTAAAGGAGCGCTGGCGTGACGAAACGACCGACGATCGCGGATGTTGCCCGGCGGGCCGGGGTGTCCAAAGGGTCGGTCTCGTTCGCGCTCAACGGGCGGCCTGGGCTGGCGCAGGCGACCGTGGACAAGATCCTCGCGGCCGCCGACGAGCTCGGCTGGCGGCCGAGCAACCGGGCGCGTTCGTTGTCGGTCTCGAAGGCGTTCGCGCTCGGCTTGGTGATCACCCGGGACCCGGCGGTGCTGTCCTCGGATCCGTTCTTCCCGGCCTTCATCGCGGGTGTCGAGAGTGTGCTGTCGACCCGCGGGCAGGCCCTGGTCCTGCAGGTGGTCGCCGACGGCGCGGAGGCGGACGGGTACCGGCGGCTCGCACAGGACGCCCGGGTCGACGGGGTGTTCCTGTCCGACCTCCGGCACGACGACCCGCGGATCGACCTGCTGGTCGAGCTCGGTCTGCCGGCGGTGACGCTGAACCGTCCGGACGGCGAGTCGCCGTTCCCGGCCGTCGTGCTCGACGACCGGCCGGGCACCGTCGCGGTCGTCGAGCACCTGCTCGGACTCGGGCACACCCGGATCGCGCACGTCGCCGGCCCGCCCGCGTTCGTGCACGCGACCGCAAGGTCCACGGCGCTCGTCGAGACCCTGGTCGCCGCGGGACTGGAACCGGTCGCGGTCGAGGCCGGCGACTTCACCGCGGCCGGCGGGATCGCGGCGACCCGGCGGCTGCTCGCGCTGCCGGAGCCGCCGACCGCGATCGTCTACGCCAACGACCGGATGGCGATCGCGGGTCTGGGTGCCGCCCAGGCCGCCGGCCTGACCGTGCCGGACGACCTCAGCATCGCGGGCTTCGACGACAGCGAGCTCGCCGAGTACGTCCACCCGGGCCTGACCACGGTCCGCGCGGACCCGTTCCAGTTCGGTGTCGCCGCCGCCCGGACCCTGAACCGGGTCGTCGACGGCGAGACCGACGTACCCGACGTCGAGCTGCCGCCCGCGGAGCTCGTCGTCCGACGCTCCACTTCAGCACCCCCGCTCTAGGAGGACCTATGAAGTTGCAAGCTGGACTGCTGGCCATCGCCCTGGCCGGCTCGCTCGCCGCGTGCGGGAGCGGCGGTGGCGGCGCTGGTGACGCCGACGCCGCGGCCAAGGCCCGCGGGCCGATCAAGATCTGGTACTCGAACAACGCCGAGGAAGTGGCCTGGGGCAAGCAGATGGTCGCGGCCTGGAACGCCGCGCACGCCGACCAGAAGATCACCGCCCAGGAGATCCCGACCGGGAAGTCCTCCGAGGAGGTGATCGGCGCCGCGATCACGGCCGGCAACGCGCCGTGCCTGATCTTCAACACCTCGCCGGCGTCGGTCTCGCAGTTCCAGAAGCAGGGCGGTCTGGTCCCGCTGGACGCCTCCTACATCGAGGAGCGGTCCGGCGACGTCGCGCAGCAGTACAAGTCGCCCGACGGCAAGTACTACCAGCTGCCGTGGAAGTCGAACCCGGTGATGATCTTCTACAACAAGAAGATCTTCGCGAAGGCGGGGATCCCGGATCCGAAGCTGCAGACGTACGACGAGTTCCTCGCCGCGTCCCGCAAGGTCGTCGCGTCGAAGGCGGCGAAGTTCGCGATCTACCCGGCGCCGAGCAACGAGTTCTTCCAGTCCTGGTTCGACTTCTACCCGCTGTACGCGGCCGAGTCCGGTGGCAAGCAGCTGGTGGCCGACGGGAAGGCGACGTTCGCCTCGGACGAGGGCAAGAAGGTCGTCGACTTCTGGCGGACGATGTACAAGGACAAGCTCGCCTCGCAGGAGAAGTACACCGGTGACGCCTTCGTCGACGGGACCGCGGCGATGGCGGTGGTCGGTCCGTGGGCGATCGCGACGTACAAGGGCAAGGTCGACTGGGGTGTCGTACCGGTGCCGACCTCGTCCGGCAAGCCTGCCTCCGACATTCACACGTTCTCCGACGCGAAGAACGTCGCGATGTACTCCGCGTGCAAGAACCGCGGGACCGCCGCGGACGTGCTGAAGTTCGCCACCAGCAAGGAGCAGGACGGCAAGTTCCTGGCCGCGACCGGGCAGATGCCGCTGCGCAAGGACGTCGCGTCGACGTACGCCGACTACTTCGCAAAGAACCCCGACTACAAGCTGTTCGCCGATCAGGCCTCCCGGACCGTCGAGGTGCCGAACGTGCCGAACTCGATCACGATCTGGCAGACCTTCCGCGACGCCTACTCCAAGTCCGTGATCTTCGGCCAGCAGGATCCCGGCGCGGCCCTCGACGACGCCGCCCAGAAGGTCGATCAGCTCGTCAAACAGTCATGAGACGTGGGCTCATCGGCCGGATCCTCGGTGCGCACCCGGTCGGGACGGTGTTCGTCGCGCCGTACGTCGTGTTCCTGGCCGCGGTGTTCGCCTATCCGCTCGGGTTCGCCGTGTACATGTCGTTCCACGACTACTTCTTCGCGGCGCCCGGCGCGGTGGTGGAGCGGCCGTTCGTGGGATTCGCCAACTATGTGACGGTGTTGTCGGATCCCGCCGTACGACGGGCGTTCGGGAACGTGCTGATCTTCCTGGTGATCAACGTCCCGCTGACCGTCGTGCTGTCGCTCGGCCTCGCCAACGCCCTGAACGCCGCGATCCGCTGGCGCACGTTCTTCCGCGTGTCGTACTACGTCCCCTACGTCACCGCGTCCGTCGCGGTCGTCGGCGTCTGGCTCTTCCTCTTCAACTCGAACGGGCTAATCAACTCGGTCCTGGGCCCGCTCGCTCCCGATCCGTCCTGGTTGGTCAACTCGGGTCTGGCGATGCCGACAGTCGCCATCTATGTCACCTGGAAACAGCTCGGCTTCTTCATCCTGCTCTACCTGGCCGCGCTGCAGAACGTCTCCAAAGACCTGTACGAGGCCGCGTCGATGGACGGCGCCGGCCGCTGGAAATCGTTCCTCAACGTGACGGTTCCTGGTGTGCGGCCGGCGACGACGCTGGTCGTGCTGGTGGCGACGGTGACCGGGGCGAACTTGTTCACCGAGCCCTACTTGCTGACCGGAGGTGGTGGCCCGGACGGTGCATCTGCTTCCCCAGTACTGATCATGTATCAGCGCGGAATCGAGCAGGGTCATCCCGACGTGGGTGCGGCGATCGGCGTGCTGCTGGTGATCGGTGTGCTGTTGCTGGCGCTGCTCGAACGGCGGTTCGTCGGGAGGGAGGAGTCGTGAGGCTGAAGTTCGTCGCGCTGCTGGTCGGAGCCTTTGTTTTCCTCTTCCCCTTCTACTACATGCTCATCGGCAGCCTGCAGGCCGAACCCGACCCGTCCGTGGGCGGTGCGTTCCCGAACCCGGCGAACCTGACCGGGCACAACTACGCCGAGATCAACAGTTCGATCCACCTCGGCCGGTCGTTGATCAACTCCGGGATCTTCACCGGCGGCGTGATCCTCGGGACGCTGGTGTTCGGCGTCCTGGCCGGCTACGCGCTGGCCCGGTTGCAGTTCCGCGGGCGGGGCATGGTGTTCAACCTGATGCTGCTGATCCAGGTCGTGCCGTTCCAGTTGCTGACGATCCCGCTCTACGTGCTGATCGTGCGCAGCTACGGCCTGGCCGACTCGTACCTCGGGATGATCCTCCCGTTCCTGATCAACTCCACGGCGGTGTTCGTCTTCCGCCAGTACTTCCTGCAGTTGCCGGCCGAGCTGTTCGACGCGGCCCGGATCGACGGGGCGTCGGAGCTGAGCATCCTCTGGCGGGTCGCCGTACCGCTCGTCCGGCCCGCGCTGCTCACCGCGGTGCTGCTGACGTTCATCGGGCCGTGGAACGAGTTCCTCTGGCCGTTCCTGATCACCAAGCAGCAGGATCTGCAACCGCTCGCGGTCTCGCTGTCCAACTACCTGACCACCGTTTCGGCGCGGGCGGCGAACCCGTTCGGCGCCGTCCTTGCCGGTGCGTGCGTGCTGGCCGCGCCCGCGGTCGCGCTGTTCATCGTGTTCCAGCGCCGGTTCATCTCCACGAACCTGTCCTCCGGCGTCAAAGGCTAATTCCAGAAGGGCTTCCTGTGACTGTTCCCTACACCCTCACCCGCGTCGGCGTACTGATGACGGCGGAGCCGGGCAACGAACTCGAGGCGGAAGGGGTGCTGAACCCGGCCACCGGGCACACGCCCGACGGGCAGCTGTACCTGCTGCCGCGGCTCGTTGCTCCCGGCAACGTATCGCGGGTCGGGCTGGCCGCCGTGGTGCTCGACGACGGGGTGCCGGCCGGCGTACGGCGGGAAGGCGTCGTGCTCGCACCGGACGAGGGGTGGGAGCGCGGCACGAACAACGCCGGCGTCGAGGATCCTCGCGTGACGTACGTACCGTCGCTCGGCCTGCACGTGATGACGTATGTCGCCTACGGTCCGCTCGGTCCGAAGCCCGCGCTCGCGGTGTCGTCCGACCTGCGGGAGTGGCGGCGGCTGGGCCCGTTGCACTTCGAGTACCAGCCCGAGCTCGACACCGACCTGAACCTGTTTCCGAACAAGGACACCGTCTTCTTCCCGGAGCCGGTGCCCGGTCCGGACGGCGTTCCGTCGTATGCGATGCTGCATCGGCCGATGTGGGACCTCGGCTGGTTCCGCGAAGGCGAGGGCGTGCACCTCCCGGCCGGGATCACCGACGACCGGCCCGGCATCTGGGTGTCGTTCGTACCGGTGGCGGATGTCGAGGCCGACGTACGGAACCTCGTCCACCTGCGGCACCACCGGCTGGTCGCGATGTCGGAGTACCCGTTCGAGGAGCTCAAGATCGGCGCCGGTCCGGCGCCGCTGCGGATCCCCGAGGGCTGGCTCGTCATCCACCACGGCGTCACCGGCGAGCAGCCGGAGGGCTTCGACCCGACCACCCAGAAGGTCGAGTACGCCGCCGGCGCGCTGATCCTGGACGCCGCGGACGTCACGCGTGTCGTGGCCCGGACCGCCGAGCCGCTGATGGTCCCGGAAACCGAGGCGGAAAAGGTCGGAACGGTAGGAAACGTCGTCTTCCCGACGGCGATCGAGGAGATCGACGGTCAGCACTACGTCTTCTACGGCATGGCCGACGCCGCCATCGGCGTCGCCAGATTGGACCGGACATCATGAAGCCGTCCCGCCGCACCGTCCTCGGCGGCGCCGCCGCCCTCGCAGCCGCATCGGCTGTGACCGTTCCCGCGGCGGCGGCCGGGCGGCTCTCGAACCTCGCCCACCTCGACTTCCTGCGCGCCACGGTCACCCCACCTGCGGCGGCCGGTCACTCCACCTTCGGTTCCGGACCGATCGGCGTGCTGTGGACGTACGCCGAGCACCAGGCCGACGGGTCGTACCGGCGGGTGGGCGGCGGAACGTACAACCCCACGACGAACACCTACGGACAGGGCGCCTTCAACGCGGACGACATCGCGCGGGCTGCCGTGGTCTATCTGCGGCACTGGCAGCAGTTTCGCCGTACGGCGTCGCTCGACGCGGCGCAGGGACTCCTGCGGGCGCTCACGTTCCTGCAGTCGCCGAACGGCAACGTCGTGCTCTGGATGCAGCCGGACGGGACGCTCAACCCAAGCGCCGAGCCGGTCGAGCTCCCGGACCCGTCCGACTCCGGGCCGTCGTACTGGCTGGCTCGTACGGCCTGGGCGCTGGGCGAGGGGTACGACGTCTTCCGTCACACGGACAGCGTTTTCGCGAGCTTCCTGCGCGAGCGGCTCGAGCTGGCGATCGCAGCGCTCGAACGCCAGGTGCTGGTGCGGTACGGCGACTACAACATCGTCGACGGACGCCGCCTCCCGGCCTGGCTGATCGTCAACGGCGCGGACGCGACGTCGGAGGCGGTGCTCGGGCTGGCGGCGTACGTGCGGGCCGGCGGCTCGACGTCGGCGCGCCGTGCTCTGGCGCGCTTCGCGGAAGGCATCGCGAAGCTGAGCGCGGGTTCGACCCGGGAGTGGCCGTTCCGCGCGCTGCTGCCGTGGGCCGAGTCGATCTCGGACTGGCACGCGTGGGGCGCACAGATGCCGTCCGCGGTCGCCGCGGCCGCGGCGGCCCTCGGTCGGCCCGATCTGCTGCCCGCCGCGGTCGGCGACGTCGCCGGCTTCACGCCGCTGCTGCTCACGGCCGGCGGACCCGACAACGGCTGGCTCCCCGTCCCGATCGACCGCTCCCAGATCGCGTACGGCGTCGACGCCCGTCTGCAGGCGGTCCTCGCCCTCGGGCAGCACCACCTGGCCGCCTTCGTCGCCGCGTGGTACTTCGGCGCGAACCACGCCGGCGAAGCGATGTACGACGCCGCTACCGGCCGCACGTACGACGGCATCTCCGGCGACGGCGCGATCAACCGGAACTCCGGCGCCGAGTCCACGATCCACGGTCAGCTCTCGATGCTCGCCCTCGACGCTGCTCCGGACATCGCCCGGCTGTCCGGCGTCCCGTCGTACGACGGTCTCCGGGTCGTGAAGGCGGAGTCGGCGACCGGTGGCCGGGTCGTCACGCCGCCGTCGGCGTGGACCGGTGAATCCCAATGGAGCAACGGTTCCTACCTGGCCCTCGACGGGACCGCGACCTGGACACTGGCAGCGGCCGCCCAGCCGCGCCTCGTCCTGCCGGTCGTCAACGTGACCGAAAACCGGACTCGGACCGGGTGGCGCTCCGGCAGCACAGCTCTGGGGACTCTCGACCCGCGCGGCGGTCCGCAAGGCATCTCCGCGGCACCGGGCGCACTCCGGCCGCTGACCCTGCCGAAGCCGTTGCCGGCCGGCGCAACCGCACTCGTGGCCGACGGAACCGCCGACGTTGATGCGCTGCTCCTCGTCCCGATGATCAGCAGTCTGCGGATCGGCACCGCCACGCTGCTGGTCAGCGTGGACACCACCGCCCGCACCGTCACCGTCCCGGGCCGGAAGGCCTGGAGCTACGACGCGTCCGGGCGATTGGTTGCCCAAGGCAATCCGGCGCGGGCGGTGGTACCGCCGGGCGGGTTCACCGTTGTGCTCGGCTGAGCGCCTCGGCGCACCAGTTCGCGACGAACAGCAACGCCTGGCCGCGCTGCTGGAAGAGGTGCCGGCTGTCGGCCTGCCGGTGGTAGGCGCTGTGGGTCGCGTCGGACGCGCGGCCGAGCAGACCGGGCAGCAGCCACGCGTACTTCACGCCGGACGCCATCACCGCGAGCCGGACCTGGTCCGGGTCGCCGCGCCAGCCCGCCTCGTGCAGGCCGTCGAGGTAGTTGGTGATGCAGGTCTCGGCGAGTTCGGGCATCCGTTCGGCCGGCCAGAACAGGTCGAACACCGCGTCCGGGACGTAGTTGCCGATGTCCTCGCCGAGCGCGCCGTCGCCGACGAACGACCAGTCGAACAGCGCGAGTTCGCCGGTCGGGCGCTGGATCACGTTCGACACCCAGAAGTCCAGGTGACAGCGGGCGCGGGGGAGCGACTCGACGAGCTTCAGCAGGCTGTCGCGGTGCACCAGCAGCGCCGTCCAGGCCTGCCGGAGTTCGGGCGGCCAGTTGTCGCGGACGAGCGGCTGCTGCCAGGCGTCGTCGTCGGTCATCAGGTGCCACGGGACGACGCGGGTTGTCGAGTAGTCGCGGAGGAAGCCGGTCGACGTCCACGGGCGTTCGGTCGCGGGCAGCGCCTGCCAACGGCCGCAGGCTCTGGCGAGTACGGCGTGTTCGGCGAGGCTGAAGTGCGTGCCCGGCGTACCGGCGATGTCCTCCATCAGGATCTCGGCGCCGTCCGGTCGCTCATCCACCTCGGCGTACGGGAGGACCAGGCCGGCGTCGGCGAGCCGGGCGCGGAGTTCGTCGTCGCGGTAGACCTCGAGTTCGCGGCGCCAGTAGTTCCAGTGCCGCGGATCGGTCGACGCCGCCCACGGACCGGTCTCGTCGGCCGGCCGCCTGAGTTCCTTCCGTACGGCGGTGCGCCCGTCGGTGTACGTCACCCGCTCGACGTTCGCCGTCACCGCGTTCAGCGGGTTGTGCCGCAACGCCGTCGTACCGACCTCGGTCATGCCGAGCAGTGTGTCAGCCGATCAGGATCTTCGGGGGCAGTCCGGTCAGGGCTTTCACATCGCGAGTCAGGTGCGCCTGGTCGGCGTACCCGGTGATCATCGCGACGTCGGCGAGCGGGACGCCGGTGCGGGCGTGGTCGAGGGCGACGTTCATCCACAGCACGCGATCGAGGAGCTTCGGACCGTAACCGAAGGCGTCCAGGCAGCGGCGGTGCAGTTGCCGTTCGCTCAGGCCGATCGTCCCGGCCAGGCGGGACACGCCGGCGCTGCCGCGGAGCAGACCGCTGCGGACGCTGTTCAATACCTGCGCGGTCAGCCCGTCCGCGGGTCCCTCGGCGAGCCGGGCCACTTCCAGGTCGAGCGCGTCCGCACGGTCGGGCGCCGAGCGGATCCGGTCGAGCAGCCGGTGCGCCTTGGCCGGCGACCACAGGTCGGAGAGCAGGACCCGCTCATTGAGCAGCTCACGGGCCGGTACGCCGAGGAACCCCGGCGCGGCACCCGGCGCGAACCGGACCCCGGCGTACCGCGTGCCCCGCGGCGCGCTCCCGGTCCACGCCCGGTTGTCCGGGCCGGCGACATACAGGCCGTCGTCCATCAGCAACAGGTCCATGCAGCCGTCGGGCAGGATCCGGAACTCCCCACCCTCGGCCGTCCGCGTCCACAGCTCAGCCCCGGCGACGCGCGCGGGACGCTCCCGGTACGGCTCGACAGCTACAGTCACAATCCCAGTCTGCAACGCCGCACCGACAGTTCGAGAAGTATGGGTGCTCGTTGCTCCAGGGCATGGCTTCTAGGGCAACTCCACGTCGACGACCGGGACGTCGACCGGGAGGTACTTGACCAGGGCAACGTTCTCGCGGATCAGCTCGTCGCGGAGTGCGGCGCCGGTGCGGCGGTCGATCACGGTGCGCCAGATCTCGTTCCGCCGGAAGTAGTCGCCGCCGGCCCGGAGGAAGCGCTCGTCCTTCGAGAACACCCGGTACGACGACGCGGCCGGCACGTCGGCGAGGATCTCGCCCTCCAGATACCGGTCGCCGACGCCGACGCGCAGCTGGAACGTCTGATCGGTGTCGTTGCGGAACTGCAGGTCCACGTAGTTGTAGACGATGCTGCACCCGACACCCCACGGCAGCACGCGGCCGTTGTCCGGGAACGGGTCGAAGCTGTGCGTGGACCGCTGCGTCACGGTCAACGGCGAATGCAGCACCATCCAGTGCAGCAGGTTCGCGAGCTGGCAGATGCCGCCGCCGATCCCCGGTTTCGCCTGCCCGTTCGAGAGCCGCATGCCCTTCTGGTACCCCTTGCGGCGGGTCGCGTTGCCGACCACCTTGTTGAACGAGAACGTCTCACCCGGCCGGATCAGCAGCCCGTCCACCTGCGCACACGCGAGCTTCAGGTTCGTGACCTTGTTGTGCTGCATCCACATCTCGGTCTCCCCGAGCTGGCGCAGCAGCAACGACTTGTGGCGCTTGATCCGCACCGGCAGCTCGGTGCCGTCGTGGGTCCCGGCGTACGGCGTGTTCGACCGCATCCACTCGACGCGCTTCACGGCCCGGTGGTAGCGCACGGCCAGCGGGTACAGCAGACGGATCCGCTCACTCCACCGCTTCCGCCGTACCGCCGGCATCACCCGCGCCCGCTCGGCGTCACTCAGCTCATCCGCCGCGATCCGCCACGACTTCGGCGTACCTTCATCCAGCGGTGTGACAGTTGTGCTCACAGACCCACCCGTTTCCCCGACATCCGATCCGGTCACCGTACGCCGCCGCGCCCCCGACCGCGTGACAACAGCAGCACAATCAAATTGCGCAATCTGAGACGCACCACACCGGAAAAGAGTTGGCGCCGGTGTCAGCCGAGTTCAAGGGCGGTGCAGACCCAGCGGTTCCGGCGTACTTCCAGCCGAAGGGCGACGGCCCGCGACCGCTCACCGTGCTGTACATGCGCGGCCACCTCGGCGATGTCTCGCTCCGGCATGAACACCCGCACCGACCGTACGGTGCTCTTCTCCTCCGCGCCACGAACGACGGCCGTCGTGTTCATTCCCAGCAACCGCACCCGCCGGTTCAGATCAGTGAACACCCGATCGTTGGTGAACCGCACCAGCTGCGAGATCGGCCGATCCCCCACGAGCACCTCGCTCACCGCCTGCGCCAACCGCCCACCCCACAGCCGAGCATCAGGCAACCCTGGCGCGTCCTCCCGCACCACACCCCGCCGCCCAGCAACCACAGCGGCCCGCCCGGCAGGCACACCAGCCGCATCCGCCGCCGTAGCACCCGTGCCCGCAGCGCCGACGGCCGCAGTACCGCCGTCGGCTTCTACGGGTGTGCCGGCGTGGGCCGCGTCGGGAGTGGAAGTGGTGGTGTCGTCGGGGTTAGGGACGGACTTGAGCGGTGCCTGGGCTCCGTCAGGGCGTCCAGGCACCGCGCCTGCGGGTGCGGGCGGGAGAGCGGAGACGCCCAGCCGGGTGATCGCCTGCAGACGGACCGCGAGAGCACCTTCGGTCAGCTGCCCGGCGTACCGCGTGGTCGCCGGCACGAAGTGCTCACCGTCCCCACCCACCGACCGCAACCGAGGCCGAGTCACCGCCTCGAACATCTCCGACTCCGACCCGCCGCCCGCCTGAACCGTCGGGCTGCTGACGGGGGCGTTGTCGACCAGCGAGATCGTGACGGGTGAGGGCTTGGCAGCCGTGCGCTCAACAGCCTGGATACCAGCTGCCGAGGAAGCCGTGATGGTTGCGTCCGGCTCGTGTGTAGGAGCAGCTGTGGAATTGGTGGAGGTGCCAGTTGACGGGGCGTTCGTGGAAGTGTCTGCCGGGATCTGAGGTGTGCCGGACAGGGTGGTGTCCGTGGTGTCGGTTGGGTTGGGGACCAAGGTGAGGTCTGGGGTGGTGGGGGTTTGTTCGGGGAGCTTGGGGAGGGGGTTGGTGGGCATGGGGGCCTCCGGGGTTGTTGCGGGGGTGGGAGCGGGGTGAAGGACGGGGGCGGCGGGGGTGCGCGTCGTACCAGCGGGGTCCTCGGTGCCTGTGGGTACGGCGGTGAGGGGAGCTGTGGGCTGGAGGTCGTCCGGCTGGAGGCTGTGCTGGCTCATGTCACTGCTCCTGTTGATGAGGCGGGAGGCGGTCGCCGTGAGGTGCGGGCGGGGTGCGGAGGACCTGCCCGGGGAGGATGAGGTCGGGGTCGTTCCCGATCACGTGACGGTTCGCGGAGTACCAGTCGTGCCAGCGGGCTGCGATCGCTTCGTTGGTGGCGGACGGGCCGAGCTCGCGGGCGGCGATGCTCCAGAGGGAGTCGCCTTCGCGTACGACGACACTCACGGGGACGGCCGGCCGCAGCTCGGTGTACCGGGTGGGCGCGCCGTCAGTAGGCCGATCCGGCACCCCAACTCGCCCACTCCCACCCGGCTGACCGGTACCGCCCGTGGGCTTGCTGGGGGTTGGGTGGCCCGGGCTGGTGGGCTGGTGAGGGGTGCCGGTGGGCTGGTGGGGCGTGCGGGTGCCCGTGCCCGGGGGCTGGGTGGTGGGGTGGGACGGGGTGCCCGGGTGCTGGTTGGGAGTGGGGGTGTCTGCGCCGGTCGGCTGGCCGGTGTTGGAGTCCGTGGGGTGGTTGGTGGTCGAGCCTGTGCGCTGGCTTGGGGTGGTGTCTGTGCGTTGGGTGGGGCCGATGTGGAGGTTGGAGGTGGGCTCGGTCGAGCGGTAGGTGTTGGGGCGGGTAGTGCCGCGCTCGTCGGTGGTACTGGTGATCTCGAGGCTGGAGGCGGCCTCTGTGGCTCGGTAGTCGCTCTGTCGGGTGCCGCTGATCTCTAGGTGGGAGGCCTGCTCTGTGGTGCGGTAGCCGGCTTCTTGGGTGTTGCCGATCTGCAGGTGGGAGGCCTGTTCGGTGGTGCGGTAGGTGCCCTGCTGGGGCGGGGTGTTGCCGATCTCCAGGCTGGAGGCGGCCTCGGCGGAGGTGATGTGGCGGATGTGGGCCGAGTCGGTGGGGGTGGCGTGGGCAACGCCGACGGTGAGGGGGGTGACGGCGGCGACGCCTAGGCCGGAGCGGAGGAGCGCTCGGGCGGTTTTGGTGGTGATGCGGCCCGCGACCGCGCCCGCCAGCGCGCCGACGACGCCGGGGACCTGTTCCAGGACCGTCAGTACGACGGCCAGCGCCAGCCAGATGTACGCGATCCAGGCGACCGTGCCGACCGCGAGCACGGTCAGCGAGTCGAGGTCGTACGTCCGCAGGCCGCTGACCGAGCCGGCGGTCATCCACCGCAGCAGCCAGCCCAAGCCGGCCAGTGCGAACACCGCGAGGATGCCTTTGAGTGCCCGGATCATCGCATTCATCCCGCTTCGCTCCCGACCTTTGAGTTTGCGTTAGTTTGCTTTGGCTTGATCACTATAGACCGGTACTAGGCCGCCTTTGCAAGTCCTTAACGCACGCTGCGTCGGTTTCCGCTGCGGAGGGTGAACGGCGGCACCCGGGACCGGTAGGTTCACGGTCATGCGGTGGGATGCGTTGTTCGCGGACCTGGAGTCGCAGTTCGAGGCGCTCCAGGAGGGAGATCTGTATGGCGAGGTGGCGGACCGGATCCGCGCCGAGGTCGGGAAGATCACCGTGCTGGACCGGCTCCGCGGCGCGGTGAACACGGTCGTCCGCGTGGAGGTGAACGACGCGGACCCCGTGCGCGGGCTGCTCAGCCGGGTCGGAAAGGACTGCCTGCTGATCGAGACCGAGCGCTACGAGGAGTGGCTGATCCCGGCCGAGGCGCTGGTCGCCGTACATCGGCTGGGGCCGTGGGCCGAGCCGGCCGTCGGCGCCGTCGAGGGCAAGCTCGGCCTGGCGCATCTGCTCCGCGGGATCGCCCGCGACCGGTCACCGGTGACGCTGTTCTGCAGCGGCGGCGGCCCGGTCACCGGCACGATCGACCGCGTCGGCGCCGACTTCGTCGAGATCGCCGAGCACCCCCTGGACGCGCCACGCCGCCGTACCGAGGTCTACAACGTCCGCCTGGTCCCCACCCAGGCACTCAGGGCACTCCGCCGGCGCTGACCAACTCTCGGGCGAGACCCGCACGCCCGCAGGATGGACCGCTTCACCCAGACCACCACGCCGAATCGTGGCATCTGGCTGGTACCCGCAACCGCGAGTCGTGGATCAAGGTCACCATCTACGGCGTGTCTCCCGCCGAATCCCAGGACTGGACGTCACAAGAGCCGGTATTGCCTGTGCGCCGTCCCCGTTTCCTGTTCACAGCCTCGATTCCTGTGCGTGCCTCGCCCCGCGCCAGCCCGCCGGGCGAGTGGTGGTCTACAGGTGGGCATCCTCCGAAGCTTCGGCCTCTTCGCCGAACGGGTGGCTGTCGATGAACGTTTTCGTCTCCGTGTAGAGGCGCTCGATGTACTTCTCCAGCTCCGTGGACTCGACCCGCCACTGGCCGCGGCCGCCGATCTTCACGGCGGGGATGTCGCCGCGGCGGACCAGCGCGTAGACCTGGTTCGCGGAGATGTTCAGGACCTCGGCGACGTCGGCGAGCTGGAGGAAACGGGGACCCGGCATCGTCCTACTCCTTCACATAGTGGCTGGTTCCTTCAGTTTGCCACGGTTGGCGAGTGGATGACCGAGTTTGTCCCCAGGTCATGACAGCCTGTGGATGACCGTTCACGGCCAGCTCGCGGACCAGGCAGAATGTCCGCCGACAGACGATCGATCGACTGGGGAGACGACGTGGTCGACACACAGGTGCGAAGCGGGTTCGGGGCTGCGGCGGCCCCGGCGCAACGCAACCGCAAGGCGCGCTGGAAGGACGGCAGGCTGGTGCTCGGCGTCCTGCTGGTCGCGGTGACCGCGTTGGCCGGCGCGAAGCTGCTCTCGTCGGCCGACGACACGACCACGGTCTGGGCGGCCAAGCACGAGCTCCGGGTCGGCAGCCCGCTGACCGACGACGACCTGACCACGGTGCGGGTGCGTTTCACCAGCAGCAACGACTCCGGGAAGTACCTGTCCGCCGACGCGGACGTGAAGGGTCTGGTGGTCGGCCGCGCGGTCGGGCAGGGCGAGTTCGTCCCGAAGGACGCCGCGGTCCCCAAGTCCGACAAGGACCGCACCGAGATGCCGCTGTCGGTCGCCACCGGCCACCTGCCGCCGGACATCGCGGTCGGCGACGTCGTCGACGTCTGGGTCGTGCCCAAAGAAGAAGGCCATCCCGCGTCCCAGCTGTGGACCGGCGTCCGCGTGCTGCAGGTCGACTCGGTGAAGGGTGTTGCCGGTGGTTCCGCGCGCCGGCAGGTGACGATCGACCTCTCGTCGGCCGACCAGAGCCGGATGGGGTCCTCGCTGGCCGCGATCAACGCCGGCGAGCCGACCCTGGTCCGGAAGGCCGGCTGATGTCGATCCCGGTGCTGCTGGCCGTCACGGGTGCCCCGTGGGAGGCCGATGTCGTACGGCGGGCCGAGCACGCCCCGGGGATCCGGGTCGTCCGGCGCTGCGTGGACTTCGCCGACGTGATGGCCGCGGCCGCCAGCGGGCAGGCCCGTGCGGTGCTGGTCGCGGACGCGATGGCCCGGCTGTCCTCGGATGCGGTCGCCGCCCTGCACTCGCGCGGCATCGTCGTACTGGCGCTGGTCGACCCGCTGGAGACCGGTGCGCCGTTCGGTGCCGAGGACCGGCTGGCCCGGATGGGGATCGAGCGGATCCTGCCCGCCGACGTCAGCCCGGCGGACCTCGGCCGCGCGGTCGCCGACGCGGTCGAGTCCGGCCCACCGGTCGCCAGCTCGCACTTCGCGGGCGGGTTCGTGCCGCTGACCCCGGAGGAGGCGGCGAACCCGCGGCCGCCGGCGTTCCCGCAGGGCACCGGCCGGGTGATCGCGGTCTGGGGCCCGACCGGCGCCCCCGGCCGGTCGACGGTGGCCGTCAACCTGGCGACCGAGCTGTCGCTGCGCAAGGTCCCGACGCTGCTCGCCGACGCGGACGTGTACGGCGGGACCGTCGCGCAGCTGCTCGGCCTGCTCGACGAGACCTCCGGCCTGGCCGCCGCGGCACGCTCCGCGTCGAACGGGTCCCTCGACACCGTGATGCTGGCCCGGCACACCCGCGAGGTGAACCCGCACCTCCTGGTGCTGTCCGGCCTCAGCCGCGCCGACCGCTGGACCGAGCTGCGGCCCGCCGCGGTCGAGTCGATCTGGGCGACGGCGCGGACGCTCGCGCCGCTGACCGTCGTCGACGCCGGCTTCTGTATCGAGACCGACGAGGAGATCTCGTTCGACTCGCTCGCCCCGCGCCGCAACGGCGCGACGGTGTCGACGCTCGAGGAGGCCGACGAGGTGGTCGTCGTCGGTACGGCGGACCCGGTCGGCCTGACCCGGCTGATCCGGGCGGTCCACGAGGTGCGCGCCGTCGTACCGTCGGTCGGTCTCCGGGTGGTCGTGAACCGGCTCCGGTCCGGGTCTCTCGGCGGCTCACCGGGCGAGGCGGCGGCGGACGCCCTGCGGCAGTACGCCGGGATCGACCGCGTAACGCTCTTGCCGTACGACCTGAACGCCACCGACACCGCGATGGCGCACGGGCGCAGCCTGGCGGAGGCCGCGAAGTCGAGCAAGCTCCGCAAGGCCTTCCAGCAACTGGCCGCTGAAGTCGCGGAGGCATTCCACACAGTGCCGGCGTGAAGCTCAGGGTCAATCCGGGGGAGATCCCGACCGACAGCGGGGCGTCGAGCTGAGAAGGTTGAGGCATGTCTGACGTCCAGAGCCGCCCGCAGGGCACGATGAGCAACCAGCGGCGGTACGGGATCGCGATCTCGGTCGCCCTGATCCTCGGCGGCGCGTACTGGGCACTCACCGGACTCACCGACGGTACGAAGACCGGTCAGGGCAGCTATCCCGTGCAGGGCACCGAGCTGACGGTGAAGGCCGCGTCCGCGAAGATCGAGGTGCGGCCCGGCGACGGCACCGAGGTGAAGGTGGAACGGCAGTTCGAGCGGAGCGTGTTCGGCTCGGACCCGAAGGACAGCTACAACGACGGCCGGCTCGAGCTGGACACCGGCGGCTGCGGGTTCCTGTCGTTCGGCTGCAAGACCAGCTACGTGCTGACCGTCCCGCGGAACGTGAAGCTGACGCTGGAGGGCAGCAGCGGACACGTCACGGTGTCCGGGCTCGAGGCCGGCGCAGACCTGAAGACCAGCTCGGGCACCATCGAGGTGCACGACGTCAGCGGCCCGCTCGACCTGCGGTCCAGCTCCGGCAACGTGGACGCCGACGGCCTGACGTCGACGGCGGTGGCGGCGCACAGCAGTTCGGGCAACATGACGTTGGACTTCACCGCCGTACCGCAGTCGGTCGAGGCGAAGGCGAGTTCGGGCAACGTGTCGATCGAGCTGCCGCCCGGCGACACGACGTACAAGCTCGACACCGAGACGTCCTCCGGTGACCGGTCGGCGAACGTGAAGAGCGACCCGAACGCGGCCCGGACGATCACCGCGCGGACCTCGTCGGGCGATGTCAGCATCGACTACACGCGCTGACCACGCTGCGTGAGATCCAGGGTCGGGAGGGTGAGCGCACCCACGGCCTGAGTAGGCTGGCCGCCATGGTCGAGGTGCGTGGTCTGCTGGTGGACTGGGGCGGCGTACTCACCTCCGGGCTGGAGCCCGCGCTGCGCCGCTGGGCCGAGCTGGACGACTTCGACTTCGACTCGTACCTCGAGGCGGTGCTGAAATGGCTGCCGTCCGAGAACGTCACCGCGGAGCTGAACCCGGTGCACGCGCTGGAGCGCGGCCAGATCGCGGTGCCCGACTTCGAGCGCAAGCTCGCCTCGCTGCTGGTCCGCCGCGACGGTACGCCGGTGCCCGCCGAGGGGCTGATCGAGCGGATGTTCGCGCACTTCGAGCACCAGCCCGCGATGGCCGCGCTGGTCCGCCGAGTCAACCAGCGCGGGATCCGGACCGCGCTGCTGTCGAACTCCTGGGGCAACACGTACCCGCGGGACACCTGGGACGGGATGTTCGACGACGTGGTGATCTCCGGCGAGGTCGGGCTGCGCAAGCCCGAACCGGAGATCTTCCGGCTGGCGGCCGGCCGGCTCGGGCTGGAACCGGCCGAATGTGTCTTCGTCGACGACCTGCAGCTGAACGTCGACGGCGCCCGCGCGGTCGGGATGACCGCGATTCTCCACACCGAGTACGACGAGACCCGGCGAGCGCTGGAAGACCTGTTCGGAGCCGACCTGACGTGACCGTGACCACCCCTCCTTCTTCTCCAGTCCGGCCGGCCGGCCGCCGGCGTACGTTGATCGCGATCCTGGCGTGTGCCGTGCTGGTCGCGCTCGGCGCCTGGATCGGCAGCCTGTTCGGCGGCATGATCGACCTGCGCGTGTACCGGATGGGCGGCTCGGTGCTGCTGCACGGCGGGTCGCTGTACGACGCGAAGCTGCCCGGCGGTTCGGGGCTGCCGTTCACGTACCCGCCGTTCGCGGCGATCGCGATGGTCCCGCTGGCCGCCGTACCGTGGGCGCCGGCGCTGGTCGCCTGGACGACGATCTCGGTGCTGTGCATCACCGCGCTGTGGCGGACCAGCCTGACCAAGACGTTCTGGTCGTTCGTGACGCAGCGGAAGCGGACCGCGGTGCTGGTCGCGCTGACGGTCCTGTCGCTGCTGCTCGAGCCGGTCTGGCAGACGATCCAGTTCGGCCAGATCAACCTGTTGCTGACCGCAATGATCCTGCTGGACCTGGTGCGCCCGAACGACACCAGGCTGCGCGGGTTCTGGGTCGGCGTCACGATCGGCGTCAAGCTCACCCCGCTGCCGTTCCTCGCGCTGCTCGTGGTCACGAAGCAGTGGCGGGCGCTGCGGAACGCGGTGTTCGGGCTGCTCGCGACGATGGCGATCGGGTTCGCGATCGTGCCGCACCAGTCCTGGCACTACTGGACCAAGGTGATCCTGGACGCGAACCGGGTCGGCGGGATCGCGTACACCGGCAACCAGTCGTTCAACGGCTTCCTGCACCGGATCGGCAACCAGGCGGGCTGGGTGCAGCCGACCTGGTTCGTGCTGTCGGCGGTGTTCGGGCTGGCCGTGCTCTGGCTGGCCCGGAAGTACTGGCTCGCGGACGAGCGGGTGACCGCGATCTCCGTGATGGCGCTCGCGGTCCTGTACGCGTCGCCGATCTCGTGGAGCCACCACTGGGTGTGGATCATCCCGCTCGGCGTCAGCCTGATCCGCGGCGTGAACCGGGTCTGGGGCCTGAACCCGGCGGTCGTCACCGGGGTGCTCTTCTACGGCCTGTTCGTGCTGCGCTCGATCTGGTGGGTCCCGTACCGCGACGACCGCGAGCTGAGCTGGACGTTCTGGCAGTCGATCCCGGGCAACTCGCACCTGATCGTCGGCATGATCGCGTTCATCCTCCTCGTCGTCACGAGCCGCGGTCTCACGAAGAGCTCAGGACGAGAAGAGTAGGAACAACCCGCCGCACGTGTAGCCGACCATCACCACCAGCAGGGGGAGCTGGCCGGCCAGGGCCTTGGAGCGGGGGAAGAGGGCGACGGCGCGGTCGTGGGCCGAGGTGACGCCCAGGAGGTGGCCGCAGACGACCGCGAGCACCTGGATGACGGCGATCATCGTGCTGTGGTTGGTGATGCCGGTGTTCACCGCGAGCAGACCGGTGCCGAACACGTTCGCGCCGTTGCTCAGCGGGTCGCTCAGGTAGATCAGCGTCCGCTGGCCCTCGAGGATGAACAGCGTCAGGTAGTGCGCCACGACGTACCCGAAGGCGATCGGTACGACGGAGTGCGCGAACAGGCCCGGCAGCGCCGTACGGGAGCTGTCCGACAACCGGCCCGCGAGGACCGTCGCGCCCGAGTACGTGCCGAGCACGAACAGGATGAAGACGATCAGCGCGCCGGTGCCGAGCCAGGTCATCGAGATGTCCTGGTTCTGCGCCCAGCCGATCCAGGCGGACGAGTTCGAGAACCCGTCGTACGCCGTGGAGCCGAGCAGCGCGGAGACCATCCCGACGAGTCCGGGCTGAGCCTTCAGCCCGTCGAGGTTCTCCAGCGGGCGCCGCACCACCAGCGCACCGTCGGTACGGCGGCCCCACGGGGACAGCCGCGCCATCAACGAGGCGTACACCTCGAACGGGTCGCCCTGCGCGAACCACCGGTCCCCGAACAGGATCGCGCCGAACAGCGTGATCACGACGTACAGCGCGATCCAGGCCTGCAGGACCGGGATGGTCGCGCGGTCCGGGGCGACCAGCTCGAGCCAGGTGAACGCGAAGATGCCGAGCGTGGCCGGCCAGAGTCCCGCCCAGCGCGGCAGCTCCAGGAGGCCCTTCGACGGCGGTTGGCGGAGCAGCTTCGAGAGCAGCAGGTGGATGGTGCGGAGCGGGTTCAGCGTCCGCCAGACCGGGCCGAGCACGATCGAGATCGGTACCAGACCGACCCAGACCAGGATGTAGATGAAGCCGAAGATCGGGTTCGTCAGCCGGTCCACGCCGAACATCAGCGACACCATCGCGTACAGGAAGGTCGCCAGCCCGACGACCCGGACGATCCAGCGGAACCAGCCGGCGTCCACGGTCCGGGTGATTGCGGCGGGCAACGGCTTGCCGGACGCGTTCCCGCGGTACTTCGGACTCCGCCAGGCCAGGCCGAGCACGACGAACGACACCGCCACCGCGACCGCCGCGCCCCCGACCGCCAGCCCGAACGGAACCGGCAGATCCTGACGCCCCCCGATCCCGTGCAGGGGCAACATCATGAGACGACGAGCTTGGCCACCAGCTTGCCGCTCTTGTGGGTCTCGACCTCGAAGGTGCCCTTCATGTTCGCGGTGAACTTCACCGACGCGGCCTTGCCCGGGGTGAGCTCGAGCTCCTTGTCGTACCCGTGGATGTGCAACTCCTCGGCGGCGTCGCTGGTCGCGGTGACCAGGACGGTCTGGCCGGCCTTCACCTTGATCGTCGCGCCGCTCGGGTTCACCTTGCCGTTGGCAACGGTGACGGTGATCGTCACGTCGGCGGTCTCGCCGGACGGGTCCGCGGTGTTCGACGGGGAGCCGGTGTTCGGCGCGCCCGGGGTGGGCGTGTTGGTCGGCAGGGTCGACGTCGGCGTACTGGCCGGGGCGCTCGGCGAGGGGGTACCGCTGCCACTGCTGTCGCCGCCACCACAGCCGGCCAGGACCAGCATGCCGAGAGTGGGCAGGAGAGCGGTGGTGGCACCGCGGGTAAGCGTCGAACGCATCGGTCCAGAGGCCTTTCAATGGGTCGTATGACATCACCGGGTGCGAGGCACACCCTCTTGCCTGACGAACACGGATAGCTCAGTGTTCCCGTACAGGAAGTGTTGCAGCACACTGTCGGACCCACCCACTAGGGTGAGAAACCTGTCGACGAGAGGAAGGTGACCGGTATGCCGGACCGGCTGACGTCGCTCGATCTCACCTTTCTCAAGGCCGAGTCGCCGGCCACCCCGATGCACGTCGGGACGGTCGACATCTTCGAGCCGCCGGTGCACGGGGACGAGGGGTTCGACTACGAGAGCCTGGTGGCGCTGATCCGGGACCGGATCGCGTTCGTGCCGCGGTACCGGCAGCGGGTCCAGCAGATCCCCGGCCGGTTCGCCGGGCCGGTCTGGGTGGACGACGAAGAGTTCGACATCACGTTTCACGTACGGCGGTCCGCGCTGCCCCGTCCGGGGACGCACGCGCAGCTGCTGGAGCTGGTCGCCCGGATCATGTCCCGGCGCCTCGACCGGGCCCGCCCGCTGTGGGAGATGTACCTGGTCGAGGGCCTGCAGGGGGACCGGTTCGCGATCATCGCGAAGTCCCATCAGGCGCTTGTGGACGGCAACAGCACGGTCGACATCGGCCAGGTGGTGCTGGACGCCACCGCCCACCCGAAGGACACACCGACCGACACCTGGCAGCCCGAGCACCCGCCGTCCGCGCTGGAGCTGCTCGCGGGCGTGTTCGCGGACGCCACCCGGAACCCGACCGCCGTGCTGGAGCTGGCCCGGGCCGAGCTGGCCGGCCTGACCGGCTCCACCTCGGTCCGCGAGGTGCTCGGCGGCGTGGTCGGCTCGCTGGTCGCGCAGCGGCACGCCCAGGAGAGCTCGCTGCACGTGAAGACGTCCGGTCAGCGCCGGTTCACCACCGTGCAGACCGACCTGGAGGACTACCGGTCCATCCGCGCGGCGCACGGCGGCACGGTCAACGACGTGGTCCTGGCGGTGGTCGCGGGCGCGTTCCGGTCCTGGATGATGACCCGCGGTGAGGGCGTCGGCCCGACCCGGAGCGTGCGGGCGGTGGTCCCGGTCAGTATCCGCGACGACGAGGACGAGGAGCCGACCTCGCTCGGCTCCCGGGTGATCGCCTCCGCGGTGAACCTGCCGGTCGGGGAGAACTCACCGGTCATGCGGCTGCACCAGATCTCGTACCAGACCAAGGTGCACAAGGACACCGGCCGCGCGGTCAGCGCCCGCTCGCTGGTCGGCATCGCCGGGTTCGCGCCGACCACGCTGCACGCGCTCGCGGCCCGGGTCGCGACCACCACGGTGCGGCCGATCGACGACGTGGTGATCACGAACGTCCCCGGCCCGCAGTTCCCGCTGTACGCGCAGGGCGCCCCGATGCTCGCGTCGTACCCGGTCGTGCCGCTGATGCCCGGGCAGGGCCTGTCCGTCGGCGTCACGTCGTACGACGGGAAGGTGTACTACGGTCTGAACGCGGACCGCACCGCCATGCCGGACCTCGCCGTCTTCGCGCAATGCGTGACCGATGCGCTGGACGAGTTGCTGGACACCACCAGGGGCAGCCGGAACCGGGCCTCCCGGGGCCGGAAGAAACCCCGCAGTACCAACAAGAAGGCGGGTTCATGAGGGTCTACGTACCGTCGACACTCCGGCTGCTGAGCGCGGCGTGCAACGCCGGCGAGGTCGGCCCGGCGCCGCTCACGGTGTACGCCGTGACGCCCGCGCTCCGGGAGTGGTACGCCGAGGGCGGCGACGAGGAGCTGGAGTACGCCGCGATGGCGCAGGCCGCCCGCGCCTCGGTGGGCCTGCTGGCCGCGGACCCGGGGACCAGCCGGAGACGGGTGGTGATCGCCGCCGAGGTCAGCGCCGTACCGCCCGCGGACGGGTCCGTGGAGCTCGGCGACGCCCGGCTGGAGCTGCACGTGGTGATCCCGTGGCGCTCGGTGGCGTCCGTGCACCTGGACGCCGCCCAGGCGACCACGGTGATCGGCAAGGCCGCGGACCTCTGGGATGCCGCACAGGACGGTGACGACGACGCGGTGTTCGCCCTCGATTCGTGCGAAGGTGAAGACCTGATGTGGTACGCGACACAGGAGATCCCGGATCTGCTCGCGGCGGAGGGGCCGCGCGGCGGACAGCGTATATAGGAGCTGATGGCGATGCAGGCGATCTGGAAGGGGGCCATCTCGTTCGGGATGGTGACGATCCCGATCAAGGTGTTCTCCGCGACCGAGGAGAAGGACATCTCGTTCCGCCAGGTGCACGTCGCCGACGGGGGGCGGATCAAGTACAAGCGGATCTGCTCGATCGACGGCGAGGAGGTGCCGTACTCCGACATCGGCAAGGGGTACGAGATGCCCGACGGCCGGATGGTGGTGCTGGACTCGGACGACTTCGCCGACCTGCCGCTGTCCAGCAAGAAGGTCATCGACGTGCTGGAGTTCGTGCCGGCCGACCAGGTCGACCCGCTGTACCTCGGCAAGTCGTACTACCTGGCCGCCGACGGCGGGCCCGGCGCCAAGCCGTACGTGCTGCTCCGGGACGCCCTGGAGGGCTCCGAGCTGTACGCCCTGGTCAAGGTCGCGCTGCGGTCCCGGGAGAGCCTCGGGCTGCTCCGGACCGTCGACGACGTGCTCGTGCTGCAGGTGATGCTGTGGCCGGACGAGATCCGCGACAAGGCGTTCGCGGCGCCGCCGGAGGACGTCGAGATCCGGTCCCAGGAGAAGGCGATGGCGTCGTCGTACATCGACACGCTGCGCGGCGAGTTCGACCCGGACCAGTACCACGACGAGTACCGCCAGGCGCTGGAGAAGGTCGTCGAGGCGAAGGCCGAGGGCGTGCCGCTGCCGGAGTCCGAGGAGGAAGAGACGGAGGGCGCCGAGGTCGTCGACCTGGTGGCCGCGCTGCGCGCCTCCGTCGAGGCCGCGAAGGCCCGGCGGGCCGGTGGCGGGTCCGAGGCCGCGCCGGCGAAGAAGGCACCGGCCAAGAAGGCCGCCGCGGCGACGAAGGCCCCGGCGAAGAAGGCCGTTGCCAAGAAAGCACCGGCGAAGAAAGCCGCGAAGAAGAAATCGGCGTGAGGTGGGGGCATGAGCGAACGTACTGAGATTCCGGCCGGCATCGACGACATCCCGGTGGACCCGGCGCATCCGGTGGTGCAGCCGGGGGCGTATCTGCTGGAGCTGATCCCGATGCCGGTCGCCGACGTCGACCGGGCGAAGGCGTTCTACACCGACCAGGCCGGGTTCGTCTGCGACGTGGACGTGACACCCGCCGAGGGCGTCCGGATCGTGCAGCTCACGCCGCCGGGTTCGTACTGCTCGATCTCGCTCTCGACCGGGCTGCCGCAGATGCAGATGCCGGTGGGCTCGCAGCGGTCGCTGCACCTGGTCGTGAAGGACCTCGAGGCGGCCCGCGCGGAGCTGATCGGCCGCGGCGTCGAGGTCAGCGAGACCGAGGATCTCGGCGGCGTCTTCTACGCCTGGTTCGCGGACCCGGACGGCAACACGTGGGCCCTCCAACATATGCCGTGGCGAAAGTAATTCAGCTGCGTTCGTCCTCGACGGTCCTGGCGTGGCACCATGCAGGTGTCACGCCGGACCACCCGTACCCGGCGTCCCCAGTACGATCCACCACTTGATCGAGGAGTGCCGCAGCATGGATGCCGTGACCGCCGTACCGACGCCCGCCAACGAGCCTGTGAAGGGCTATGCGCCCGGATCGGCCGAGCGCGCGAGCCTGGAGGCGAAGCTCAAGGACTTCACCGCGGCCGGGGCCATCGACCTGACCTGCACGATCGGCGGCGAGCAGAAGCTGGGCGGCGGCGCGCCGGTCGACGTCGTACAGCCGCACAAGCACGCGCACGTGCTCGGCACGCTCGGCAACGCGACCGAGGCGGACGGGCGGGCGGCCGTGGACGCGGCGCTGGCGGCCGCTCCGGCGTGGCGCTCGCTGTCCTTCGACGACCGCGCGGCGATCTTCCTGAAGGCGGCCGACCTGCTGGCCGGCCCGTGGCGCGACACGCTGAACGCGGCCACCATGCTCGGCCAGTCCAAGACCGTCCAGCAGGCCGAGATCGACGCCGCGTGCGAGCTGATCGACTTCCTCCGGTTCAACGTGGCGTTCGCGCGGCAGATCGTCAGCGACCAGCCGATCTCGTCGCCGGGCGTCTGGAACCGGGTGGACTACCGGCCGCTCGAAGGCTTCGTGTACGCGATCACCCCGTTCAACTTCACCGCGATCGCCGGCAACCTGCCGACCGCGCCCGCGCTGATGGGCAACACCGTGGTCTGGAAGCCGTCGCCGACGCAGCAGTTCGCGGCGCACTGGACGATGCGGCTGTTCGAGGCCGCGGGCCTGCCGGCCGGCGTGATCAACCTGGTCACCGGCGACGGCATCGAGGTGTCGAAGGCGGCGCTGACGCATCCGGACCTGGCCGGGATCCACTTCACCGGCTCCACGAAGACGTTCCAGTCGCTGTGGGCCACGGTCGGCACGAACATCGCGTCGTACAAGACGTACCCGCGACTGGTCGGCGAGACCGGCGGCAAGGACTTCATCCTCGCGCACCCGTCGGCGGACCCGGCGGTGCTGAAGACCGCGATGGTGCGTGGCGCCTTCGAGTACCAGGGCCAGAAGTGCTCGGCGGCGTCCCGGTCGTACGTGCCGCGCTCGGTGTGGAACCTGATCAAGGACGACATCGTCGCCGAGACCGAGGCGCTCACCATGGGCGACGTCACCGACCTGTCGAACTTCATCGGCGCGGTGATCGACGACCGCGCGTTCGCCAAGCACAAGGCGGCGCTGGACCGGGCCGCGGCGACCGACTCGATCGAGGTCGTTGCCGGTGGCACCTACGACGACAGCGAGGGGTACTTCGTCCGCCCGACGCTGCTCGTCTCCGGTGACCCGGCCGACGAGATCTTCACCACCGAGTACTTCGGCCCGATCCTCGGCGTGCACGTGTACGACGACGCCGACTACGCCGCGGTGATGAAGGGCATGGAGCACTCCGCGCCGTACGGCCTGACCGGCGCGGTGATCGCGCAGGACCGGCACGCGATCGCGGAGGCGGCCGAGTACCTGCGGTTCGCGGCCGGCAACTTCTACGTCAACGACAAGCCGACCGGCGCGGTCGTCGGCCAGCAGCCGTTCGGTGGCGCCCGGGCGTCCGGCACCAACGACAAGGCCGGCTCGATGTGGAACCTGATCCGTTGGGCCTCCCCGCGCTCGATGAAGGAAACCTTCACCCCGCCGACCGACTACCGCTACCCGCACCAGGGCTGATTATTCGCAGGCGCCGCGCTGCCGATCCGCCTAGGCTCGGCAGCGTGACGCCCGACGACAGCCCAGCGCCGCCGGCCCCATGCCTCGAGCTACCGCTCGGGGCAGAGGCGGATCATCGCCAGGTCGAGCAGGTGCTTGTCGCGGCGGGTGGTCGCGTTGTGGGGCGGGGGACTGGGCGATTGCTTTGCGGTCGCCGGATGGGCTTGCGGCGGCGCGGATCAGCCCGTTCGACCCGGCGGGGCCGTACACCGCCGCCCTGTACCGAGAGGCAGCCCACACCGGTCAGGTGCCGCGCTTGTTCTCGCATCGTCGGCTCTCGGGCGGTGGTGATCTGCAGCTGCTCGAATGGTTGGAGCCCGTCGCCGCGGACGAGGCAGCCGAGTTCCACCGGGCGCTCGCGGCGCGGGAGCATCACGTGGCGGAATTGGCGGACGTCGTACGGCGGGTGCACGAGCGCGGGCTGCGGGAACTGCCGTGGTTCGGGCCGAAGGTCGACGACAACCCGGACAACATCATGCGCACCGCGGACGGCCGGCTCGTCGCGGCGGACCTGTTCAGCGCGGACGGCCCGAAGCTCTACGCGACCGTCCTCGACGACCCGGACCTCGTGGCCGCCACGATCCCGGAGAGCGAGCGCCGGTTCATGACCGAACTCCCGATGACGAACACCGGCGCCTGGCCCCGCGAGACCCTCGCCGCGATGCGGAACGCGCTGGCCGCCGCTGACACCCGGCGTTAGGCGGTGTGGTGCAGTTCCTGCGTCGGCGGGTCGATCAGGAGCGCCGATCCGCATTTCGTGCAGATCCACTCGTCGGGCTCGTCGACCAGGTAGTCCGACGCCTCGATCCGCTCGAACGGCATCACCGTCGCGCAGAAAGCGCAGTACTGGGTCGCGTCGGGTGGCGTGCGGTCACGCCTCTTGCGCAGGGAACTTCGCATCAGTACGGGTCACCTCCGGTGCAACGCTTCCTCTCAGGTTGCCACCGGAGGTGCCGCGGTCACCGCAACGACACGAGCTTTTACTTGCCGCTCCACTCGTGCCCGAGATCGTGCTCCTTCTGCAGGCCCTTCTGGATCGCGTCCACCACGAACGGCTCCATCTTCTTGCCGATCAGCGGTACGGCGACCTTGATGTCGAGGTCGATCGACTGAACGGCCTGCCCGCCGTTCGCCGCGATCCGCGCCGTACCCTTCAGCGTCACCGGGGTGTTGCTGATCTCGCCGGCCACGTCCGCGGTCCGCGAACCGTCCGCGGCGGCCGGGTGCCAGGTCTCGGTCTGCACCACGGTCAGCGTCTCGCCGACGAACTTGCGGGCCATGTCCGGGATGTCCGTAGCCTCCATCTTCCGGCTGACCCGGACCACGGTGTCGCCGCCGGACGTGCTGACCTTGACGTCGTACGACAGCGCCTTGGTCTTCTCGCAGGCCTGCTCGCGGAAGGCCGTGTCCGTCACGATCGCGAACACTTCCTCGGGGGTGGCGTCGTACGACGCCGACATCTTCAGCTCCATGCCGTCATCATGGCATTACTTCAGACTGTGTTCAGCAGGTCGACCACCGACTGTTGCCGTGCCGCGTCAAGTTTGTCGACAGGGCCGTACCAGTGGAGGCCGTACTGGTCCATCGGCGTTCGGTCGGCGGTGTACGCGCGATCGGCCTGCTTCTGCAGGTACGCCGTGTACGGGTGGTCGGACAGCGCGGCGTTGAGCTTGCCGAGGCCGCGGACGTGCGCGCCCTTGAACGTCGGCCCGTCGCCGCCGCAGTCGCCGTCCTCGCACGGCTCGCGGAGGATCCCGTCCGCGGTGTGCAGCGACGAGGCTGTCGTCGACGCATCGGCCAGCTGCCGCGCGGACGTCAGGTACGCCGAGTTGTTCGTTGCCTTGGACAACTCGGTGAGCGCACCGATCAGCACGCCCTGGTTGTACGTCCACGCGGTCTGCCCGTTGTTCTTGCAGGTGGACAGGTCGATCCCGTCGTTCACCAGGTGCGAGCCGTTGATCATCCCGGTCTGCTGGAACCACGTCCACCCGGCCTGCGCGCGTTGCAGGTACGTCGTGTCACCGGCGACCCGGGTGTGCAGCTGCGCGTTGAGCTGGATGTACAACGAGTTCGAGATCGCGTTCTTGTACGTCTTCGCCTCGCTCCACCACACCCCACCGCCGCAGGTGCTGTCCCAGTACGCCGCCATGTGGTCCGCGTCGGCACGGGCCGTCTGCAGGTACCGCGCGTCGCCGGTCAGGTCGTACGCCGCGACCCACGCCAGCCCCCACCACCCGGTGTCGTCGATGTAGTCGTTGCGGAACTGGCCCTCGAACTTGTTCAGGTTCAGGTCGTACGTCTTGCCGATCGCGTACTGGTAGCTCGGCATCCCGCTGACCCGGATGTTGTCGATCAGCGCGTTCAGCGCGTTCGCCGAGTTCCACCAGCCGGTCGTGTCGAACAGCCCGCTGGACAGGTTGTAGTCCTGCATCAAGGCGGTCGCGGCCGCCGTACGACGGTCCCAGGCGTTCCATGTCACCCGCGCCCACGGCGTACAGGCGATGTCCGCACGGTCGCCGGCCTTGCCGCAGGCGCGGAGCGCGCCGACGCCGAGGTTGTTCCAGTCGTCGACGTTGTACATCTGCGTCCGCCAGCCACGCTGGCCGGACGGGATCGCGGTGTTGCCGAGCCGGCTGCCGCCGGACCAGGTGCGGCCGCCGTCCATCGAGCGGTCCAGCCAGACCTCGTCGCCGGGGTTGCCGTTCTCGATCGAGGCCCAGCCCATCGCGTCGTCGTCGTCCAGGTGCAGGGTGATCGTGCGGCCGAAGAGCGTGCTGGAGACCGGAGTGCGGTCCTTCGGGGCGAGAGCGGGGTCGCGGGCGTCGCAGTACTTGTTGCAGATCGTTGCCTGGGTGGACATGTTCACCGGTGGGGTCTCGGCCGGCGCGGGCAGCGGTGCGCCGAGGGGAGCGATCAGGAGGGCAAGACTGGAAACGATTCCAACGGACATCACGGATCTCCCTGGGGCGGTAGGAAGAGAGCGGTGTCACCGACGGTAGGTGGGCGACCCCGTTGGGTCAAGGGGTCAGAAGCTGAGGAGCGCGGCGAGGACCGCGGTGGCCACGACCAGGGTGGCGGCGATCGTGAAGCGGCGGCCGCGGGCGCGGCGGCGGGTGATCGCGGTGCGGTCCAGGCGGGTGCTGCACGGGTCGAAGCCGAGCGCGTCCGCCGGCGCGAGCACGCTGCCGAGGCGGGCCAGCACCGGCCACTGCTCGGCCTGCCGGGTGGCCTCGTCGACGACCCGGCGGCGCATGAACTCCCGGTGCCGGGTGGCCGGCACCCGAAGGTCCGGCGGCCCGATCAGGCTCGACGGCAACGTCAGGTCGGTCGGCAGCGGCAGCCCCGGCGGGAGTGCCCGCTGGACCACCGCGTGCGCGGCCGCCACCCGCCTCGCCCGGCTGATCGAAGGCGGGAGGATCAGGTAGGCGAGGTGGACGAGCGACCGGTAGTCGTCGAGCAGCAACGCCTCGACCAGCGGTTCCTCACGCGTAGGCCCCTGAACCGGACCTGGGACGATCGGCGTCTCGACCGTGGCGGACATGCAACTCCTCGACTCGGCGTTCCGAAGTACCAACGAACGAATCACTGACCCGTCACGGACTGTCGGCTAGTCTCCGTCACATGAGCGCTGCCGACGGGGTGACGGGGCAATGGGGCGGGGTCGACGTGCACTTCGGCGAGGAGGGCGGCCGGCTCACGTACGGCAGCTACCTTCGGCTGGCCGAGCTGCTCGACCAGCAGCGGCTGGAGTCCGAGCCGCCGGCCCACGACGAGCTGCTGTTCATCACGATCCACCAGGTCTACGAGCTCTGGTTCAAGCAGAACCTGCACGAACTGACCGCCTCCCGGGACGCGATGCTGGCCGGTGAGCTGTGGCTGGCCGAGCACCTGCTCCGCCGGGTGCACACGATCGAGCGGGTGCTCACCCAGCAGGTCGACATCCTGGAGACGATGACTCCGCAGGACTTCGGCGAGTTCCGGCACCGGCTGTCGCCGGCGTCGGGGTTCCAGTCGGTGCAGTTCCGCGAGATCGAGTTCCTCTCCGGCGCCAAGGACCCGTCGTTCGTACGCCGTTTCCGCGGCCTCACCGAGGTCGAGAAGGACCGCCTGCACCGCCGCCTCGAGGAGCCGACGCTCTGGGACGCGTACCTCGACGTACTGCGCAAGGGCGGGTTCGACACCGACTCCGAGGACTCGATCCGGGACGCGCTCCGCAAGGTCGCCGGCGACCGGTCGCACTACGCCGCGATCTGGGAGCTCGCCGAGGCGCTCCTCCAGCACGACGAACTCGCCGCCGCCTGGCGCGCCCGGCATGTCGTGATGGTCGAGCGGATGATCGGCACCAAGCCCGGCACCGGCGGCTCGTCCGGCGCGAACTACCTCCGCAGCCGCCTCGACCTGCGCTACTACCCGCTGCTCTGGGACCTTCGCTCGAACCTCTGATTTTCAGACCGGCCGGTATCAAAACCCACTCTGCGGAGTCCGCCCTTGTAGGGGCACATCTTCGGAGGGGGAGATTCAGATGAGTTCAGACGAGGGCCGTCCCGGTGAGGGGATGGAGCCGGCAGACGCTGTCCGCGCCGCGCTGGCCGAGGTGCTCGGTACGGGCGAGATCGACGTACGGGCCGGTGAGTCCGGGCGGATGCCGGACGGCGGACACGTCCGGCTGTTCCACGGCGCCGTCCGCGGCGAGCCGAACCGGACCGCTTCGGTCGCGGTCGACGAGTCCGGCGGGGTCCAGCCTCGACGGCGGCTCGAGGCGCTGGCCGGGCGGGAGCTGTTCGTACCGGCGTTAGCGGCGCCCGCGACCGTGATCGCCGGGCTCGGCGCGGACCCGGTCACGGTGGACCCGCCGACGAACACGTGGGTGCTGCCGGAGTGCGTGACCGAGGACGAGACCGTCACCGTGACGATCCCGGAGTCGCGCATCCCACCCAAGGCGGACGTCTACCTGCTCGCCGACACGACCGGGAGCATGGTCTCGATCATCGGCGCCGTCCAGGCCGGGATCGGCGCGATCGTCAACGATCCGGCGTTCGCGGGGTTCGACCTCGCGTGGGGCGCCGGGAACTACAAGGACTTCCCGGTCGGCACCGGCCTCAACCCGTACGCGTTCCAGCACCAGCTCGCGCCGACGCCAGGGGTCGCCGCGGTCACCGCCGCCGTCGGCACCTGGGCCGCGGCGGACGGGTCCGACATTCCCGAGGGACAGCTGTACGCGTTGCAGCAGGTCGCCACCGATCCCGCCATCGGGTGGCGCACCGGCAGCAAGCGGATCGTGGTCTGGTTCGGGGACGCGCCCGGGCACGATCCGATCTGCTCGGCGTTGTCCGGCGTACCGGACGTGACCGAGGCGACCGCGACCGCGGCACTCGTCGCGGCCGGGATCACGCTCGTTGCGGTGAGCACCGACACCGGTACGGCGGGGGCGCTGGACGGGGACCCGACGCTCGGGTCGACGGACTATGCGCCGTGCCCCGTCGGCGGGAGCGCTGGGCAGGCCACCAGGATGACCGCGGCCACGCCGGGCGGTACGCACACCATCGGCGTGAACGCCGGCCAGATCGTCGGCACGCTGGTCTCGCTGATCAACGCCGCCGTCCATGCGATCGCCGACGTCCATCTGCAGCCGACCGGGTCGATCGCGCAGTTCGTCACCTCGATCACGCCGCCGAGCTACGGACCGCTGCCCGGGAACACCGCGCATACGTTGCCGTTCGACGTCACCTGGACGGGGGTCGTCGACTGCGAAGAGGACGAGCAGACGTTCACCGGCACGCTCGACGTGGTCGCCGACGGGGTCGTGGTCGCGACGAAGCCCGTCACCGTCACGGTGCCCGCCTGCCGCTGGCACCACTCGGTCGAGATGATCTGCGGTACGTCGAAAGGCGACGACAAGTGCGAGACCGTGGTCGACGGGCGGTACGCGACCGCGGTCACGATCTACAACCCGACGACCTGCACGGTCACGATCGTCAAGTACTTCGCACCGCTCGTGCTCGACGGACGCGCGGTCGGCCGGGAGCCGCGGACGGTTCCGGCGCGTCCGTTCGCGAAGCTCGAGCTCGCGCCCGGTACGGCGACCATGGACGACTGCTGCAGCCTGGAAGAGGCGATCGGGCCGAAGAGCTCGCAGTTGTTGTTCGGCGTACTCGACATCGTCGCTGACCATCCGCTGGAGGTCACCGTGACGCACACGGCCGGGCATCCGGTCAGCTCGATCGACTCACGGACGATCCGGCCGCGGAAGGGCTGACCGCCGCGGGCCGATGCTTCGGGGGCTTCGGGGGGATGCGGGCGAGGTCGTCCACGGTGGGCGGCCTCGTTCGCTAGGCTGCGCCGGGACCCTCGAGGAGGCTTCGTGAAGCTCTACTCCGACGTCGGCGCGCAGCGGTTCGGGCAGGTCCTGGGCGACCTGCTGCTGGTCGCCTGGATCTGGTTGTGTGTGGAGCTCGGCCTGCTCGTCCACCGGATGGTCGAGGCGCTCGGTACGCCGGGACGCAAAGCCGCCGAGGCCGGCGACGGGCTGGCCGGCGACCTGCGAAAGCTGTCCACACCGATCGGAAAGGTCCCGGCGGTCGGCGACGAACTGCGGGCGCCGATCGACAGCGCCGCCGGTGCCGCGGGCAAGCTCGCGCAGGCAGGACGGGACCAGGTGCACGCCGTCGACCAGCTCGCGTACGTACTCGCGGGTGTGACGATCGGCCTGCCCGTGCTGTTCGCCGTACTGATCTGGGTGCCGCGGCGGATCCGGTTCTCCCGGCGGGCGACCGCGGCGCAGAAGTTCATCGACAACGCCGCCGACCTCGACCTGTTCGCCTTGCGGGCGATGGCGAACCAGCCGATGCACAAGCTCGCGAAGATCTCCGACGACCCGGTCACCGCCTGGCGCGACGGCGACCGCGACGTGGTCACGGCACTCGCGACCCTCGAACTCCGCAGTACCGGCCTGAAACCGCCGCACTCCGGAAACAAAGCGTCGCTCCGTGACGAAAAGGTTCCGGAGAACGGCACTTAACGGGCGCTTGAGCCTCCGATAACGGGACGGCGGCTACCCTCGGGTACATGGCGCGGGTGCTGCTGATCGAGGACGACGACGCGATCCGGGCGTCGTTGGGGAAGTCTCTGACGGCGGCCGGGCACGTCGTGTCCGCGGTCGCGGCCGGCGCCGACGGGGTCGCTGCCGTCGCCCGCGAGAAGCCCGAGGTGCTGCTGCTCGACCTGGGCCTCCCGGACCTGGACGGTCGCGACGTCCTCGCGATGGTCCGCGCGGTCAGCGACGTACCGGTGATCGTCGCGACCGCGCGGGACGACGACGCCAGCGTCGTACGGCTGCTCGACGCCGGCGCGGACGACTACGTGATCAAGCCGTTCAGCGCCGCCCAGATGGACGCCCGGATCCGCGCCGTACTGCGGCGACTCGGCACCGACCAGCAAGGCGAGACGACCGTCGAGGTCGGCGGCCTGCGGATCGACCCGCGCAGCCGCGAAGTGACCGTCGACGGCGCATCGGTCGACCTGACCCGCAAGGAGTTCGACCTGCTGCTCGCGCTGTCGCGGCGGCCCGGCGCGGTCGTCAGCAAACGCGAACTGCTCGCCGAGGTCTGGGGGCTGCCGTGGGGCGGCGGCGACCGGACCGTCGACGTCCACCTGTCCTGGCTGCGGCGGAAACTCGGCGAAACAGCCGCCGAGCCGCGGTTCCTGCACAGCGTCCGCGGCGTCGGCGTCAAACTCGCGGCGGACGGCTGAACATGCGCCGCCGGATCCTCCTGCTCTCCGTCGGCATGACCACGCTGGTCGTGCTCGCGTTCGCCATCCCGCTCATCCTGCTGCTCCGCAGTACCACCGCCAGCGAAGCCAAGGACAAGGCCCGCAACCGGGCCGAGACCGTCGCGTACTACGTCGGCGACAAGGACCACGCCGCCGACGACATCACGGCGTACATCAACGGCCTCCCTGCCGGGCCCGGGAAGATCTCCGTGCGGATGGCCGACGGTACGACCCTCGGCGACCCGCCGCCCGGCGGCGTACCGACACCCAACGAGATGCCGGCCGGCGACGGCGACGATGGCCACAAAGGCCCGCCGAAGGTCGGAAACGCGGACTACCGCGACCTACCCGGCGGCGTCGCCGTCGACGTCGGCGTCAGTACGCCGAACGGCACCGCCTCCGTCTGCCTCTACCTGACCGAGGACGAGCTGTACGCCGGCCTCACCCCGCGCCTGCTGATCCTCGTCGGCGGCAGCCTCGTCGTCCTGCTGCTCAGCATCGCCGGCGCCGAACTCGTGTCCCGCCGGCTCGCCCGGCCGCTCGAAGAAACCGCGAGTACGGCCGAACGCCTCGCCCGCGGCGACATGGACGCCCGCGCCCCCACCACCGGCCCCGCCGAAGTCGCCAAAGTCGGCTCCGCCCTCAACGGCCTCGCCGACCGCATCGACGAAGTCATCGCCGTCGAACGCGAAGCCGTCGCCGACCTCTCCCACCGGCTCCGGACCCCACTCACCGCACTCCGCCTGCAAGTCGAAGCGATGCCCGACCGCGACAGCGCCGAAGAACTCAACACCCAGGTCACCAGCCTCGAACGCACCCTGACCGCAGTCATCAGCGCCGCCCGCCGCCCGCAACGCGAAGGCCGCGTACCGCACTCCGACGCCGTCGAAGTCACCCGGCAGCGCGCTGCCTTCTGGGAACCCCTCTTCGAAGACCAAGGCCGAGAACTGGCCCTCGACCTACCGAACGCGCCCGCCGCCGTACGCTCGTCCGCCGAAGACCTCGGCGCCGCCCTCGACGCCCTCGTCGAAAACGTCGTCGCCCACACCCCCGACGGAACCCCCGCCCGCATCACCCTCACCCGCACCGCCGGCACCGTCCACATCGTCGTCGCCGACAAAGGCCCCGGCATCCCCCTCGGCGCCGGCGAACGCGGCCGCAGCGACCGCGGCTCCACCGGCCTCGGCCTCGACATCGCCCGCCGCTGCGCCGAAGCCGCAGGCGGGGCGCTCACCCTGCGGCGAAACGAGGTTGAGCTCACGCTCAAATCCGGCCCCGAGAACTGAGCAGACCGCGTCGTCCGGCAACCGGGACGTGTGGTCGACCAGAAAACCAGTGGCTCGGACCGACGTCACCTGCCAGGTTCGTCAGATGCTGCTGATCCTGACTGGTTCGAGTTGCGCGGGTAAGACGACGCTGGCCCGTGCGTTGGGTGAGCGGGTGCCAGACATCGCCATTCATGACCACGACGAGATCGGCGTTCCGGAGGATGCGGACGTGCAGTGGCGAAACCGGACAACTGAGCAGTGGATCGGCCGAGCCTTGAAGTACCAAGATCGTGGGATCGATGTTCTCCTCACCGGGCAATCGCCGCTCGGGGAAATCTTGGCCTCGCCTTCGGCGCCGCAACTCGACGGCATTGCGGTGTGCCTGGTGGATGTCGACGACCAGGAGCGGCGCCGACGACTCGATCGGCGAGACGATGGCCGGTGGCCACCAGCAGTCCTGGATTCCTTCGTCAGGTGGGGTGCCTGGCACCGCGGGCACGCGGAAGACCCTCGCTACCGGCCCGAAGTGATCATCGACGGCAGTTGGCCGGAGATGGCCTGGGACCGATGGTCCGACTGGACCAAGGACGACCCGAGGTGGAACACGCACCTGCTCGACACCACAGGACGGCCAACCGCGCAATGCGTCGACGACCTGATGCGCTGGGTCATGCGACAGCGCGGCGCCTGCCGAACCGGAGAGCTCGCGCTCACCAAAGGCTGGACCGGCATCGAACCCTGATCCGAACCTGCGAGTGGGCGGGGACACTGCCTCCTGTCCGCGCGATCACCTTCGTGCTCATCACCTGACAGCTGTGAGTCCATGTTCCCGCACACTGTGTAGTCAATCGGCTACATTAAGTCCGTTGTGTGGTATGTCTGGCGACTGCTGAACAGAACGGGGAGTTCGGATGGCCGTTCGTGGCCGTGGGTTGCGCATGTTGCTTGGGTTTGTGCTCGTGGTCACTGCCGGATTGGTGCTACCGGCAACCGCCCGGGCAGACACGGTCCGGGACTTCGGGAAGGTGTTCGGTGCCCAGACGAACGGCGCCGTCCGGATCACCGGCAACAGTCTTCTCACCTGCGACCGGTCGAACGCCGCCTGTCGCGCCACGCTGGACGGTGGCCGCACCAAGGCGAACAACAACGACTGGCCCATGGAACTCCTGGACCTGGACAACGACCCGTCGACCTACTCCTCTTCCGGCGCGACCGTCGCGCTCCCGGCCGGTGCGCAGGTCCTGTACGCCGGCCTGTTCTGGGGTGCGGCCCGCGGCGCCGGTAGCGGCGGTACGGCCAGCAAGGAGGACGGTACGACGATGCGCCTGCGCCTCCCGGGCAAGTCGGCGTACCAGGCTGTCACCGCGGACCGGACCGACTACCTGAACACCGGCTCGAAGAACGACTACTCGTCCTACCTGGACGTCACCGACCTGGTACGGGCCGGAGGCAACGGTGAGTACTGGGGCGCCGACGTCCCGACCGGCACCGGCGCCGACCGGTACGCCGGGTGGAGCCTGGTGATCGCGTACCAGCAGGCCGACGAGCCGCTCCGCGACCTCAGCGTCTTCAACGGGTACGCCAAGGTGTCCAGCGGCGAGCCCGTACGCACCAGCATCTCCGGCTTCCTCGCGCCGCCGAGTGGTGCCGTCAACGCGCGCTTCGGTAGCGTCACGTACGAAGGCGACGCGGGCATCACCGGGGACTACTTCGCGGTCAACGGCACCCGGCTCGCGGACGCGCAGAACCCGTCGGCGAACTTCTACGGCAGCCGGATCACCGACGGCGGCGAGAACCTCGCCGACCGCACCCCGGCGAGCGTGAACAACCTGGGCGTGGACGCGAAGGTGGTCGACGCCGCCGGCATCCTGCCGAACAACGCGACCAGCGCCGAGCTGACCTTCGCGAGCACCGGTGACGTCTACTACCCGGCCGCGCTGACCACCCAGATCGACCTGTACGCGCCGACCATCGTCGGCACCAAGACGGTACGCGACCTCGAGGGCAACACCCCCGCGAAGGTTGGTGACACCCTCGAATACACGATGAGCTTCAGCAACACCGGCGACGACGCCGCGCTGAGGTCCGCGGTCCGCGACGAGCTGCCGGCGAACACGACGTACGTCCCGGGCTCGCTGTCGATCGTCTCCGGTGCGGGCGCCGGCGCGAAGACGGACGGGTCCGGCGACGACCAGGCCGACTACAGCGGTCGCACGGTCCGTTTCCGGGTCGGCACCGGCGCGAACGCGACCACCGGCGGCCGGCTCGCGAAGGATCAGAGTACGACGGTCCGCTTCCGGGTGACCGTCGACAAGGCCGCCGCCGGTACGACGCTCGACAACGTCGGCCTGCTCGACTACACGGCCGAGACGCTCAACAAGCAGTACACGTACCGGACCGACGAGGTGCACACGCCCGTCGCGGCCGAGGCGGACGTGGCCATCACCAAGACCGCGACGCCGGACCCGGTCGCCGCGGGCGGCGAGGTCACCTACACGTTGGTTGCCCGCAACAACGGTCCGAGCCCCGCGGAGGACGTGAAGGTCACCGACACCCTCCCGGACGGCGTGGAGCTGGTCTCCGCCAAGCCAACCCAAGGATCCTGTACGTCGACGACCTGCTCGCTGGGAACCATCAGTTCCGGGTCAACGGCAACGATCACGGTGGTAGTACGCGTCTCGTCATCGAGCACCGCGACCAGCCTCACGAACGTCGCAACGGTGACCAGCTCGACCTCCGACCCGAACCCGGACAACAACACGTCCTCGGTCACCACCGACGTCACCCGTACGGCGGACCTCGCGCTGACGAAATCCGTCGACCCGGCGCAACCCGCGCCAGGTGAGCCTGTCGTCTTCACGCTCGCCGTCAAGAACAACGGGCCGTCCGACGCGGAGCAGGTCCGCATCGCCGACGCGGTCCCGGCCGGCTTCACGATCACCGGCGTACAGTCCACGGCGACCTGTACGTCGGCCGCGCGCGACGTGAACTGCACCGTTCCGAAGCTCGCCTCCGGCGCGAGTGTCGCGGTACGGATCGCGGCGACGCTCGACTCCGGCTACCAGGGCGGCGCGCTGACGAACACCGCGAAGGTCGTCAGCGACACCCCGGATCCCGACGACTCGAACAACACCGACACCGTCACAGTCACCCCGGCGGCGCCGAAGGCGGACGTGGTGGTCACGAAGGCCACCGTGACCAAGCCGGTCGTCGCGGGTGGGCCGATCACCTACCAGATCAAGGTGCACAACACCGGCCCGTCCGACGCGAAGGCCGTCCACCTGAGCGACGCCGTACCGTCGGCAGTCACCGACGTGACCGCGGACACCTCGGCCGGCACCTGCACCGTCAGCAGCGGGCAGATCGCCTGTCCCTTGGGTGACCTCCCGGTTGGCGAGACCGCGATCGTGACCGTCACCGGGCTCGTTTCGCCCAAGGCGATCGGCGATCTCACCAACGCCGCGAGCGCCGAGAGTGCGACGCCCGACCCGGACACCAGCAACAACACCGGACGTACGACGGACACCGTGACCGCAAGCGCCGACCTGGCGATCACCAAGACCGCCCAGCCGGTCCCTGTACACGCAGGCCAGCCGGTTACGTACACGCTGACCGTAACGAACAACGGCCCGTCCGCGGCGCAGTCTGTGAAGGTCACTGACCCCGTACCGGCTCCACTGCAGTACGTGTCCGCGAAGAGCTCTGCTGGCAGCTGTACTGAGGCCAGCGGCACCGCGACGTGTGCTGTCGGCACGGTGGCACCAGGAGACACCGTCACGGTGACCGTGGTCGCCAACGTCCCGTCCGGCACGCCACCGAACGACCTGAAGAACACGGCGACCGTAGCGTCCCCGACACCGGACCCTGTCGACACCAACAACACCGCGACCTACACGATCACCACAGGCGCGCAGGCGAACATCACCATCACCAAGACCGCCTCACCGGACCCCGTGGTCGCTGGTAAGGCGATCACTTACAAGCTGACCGTCCGCAACACCGGCCCGTCGGACGCACAGGTCGTCCGGGTCGTTGACGACGTACCGGACGCTGTTACCGGAGTACAAGCGTCCGCCGACGGTGGAGCGACGTGTACTGCGGTCAACGGGCAGGTGCGCTGTATGGCCGCAACACTCGCGGCAGGCGACAACTTCGTCGTCACGGTGACAGGGACTGTTGCCGCCAAGACCGCGCCAGGGGAACTCGCCAACACCGCGACAGCCACCTCTGAGACTCCGACAGACCCGACGACGTCGGACAACACCTCGACGACCACACCGACGGTACGGGCCGAGGCTGACCTGTCCGTCGTCAAGACCGCGCCTGCGACGGCCGTTGCGGGTGACGAGCTGACCTACACGCTGGCTGTGCACAACGCAGGCCCCTCGGACGCTGTCGGAACCGTAGTGACGGACCCGCTGCCTGCAGGTACGACGTTCGTCAGCGCTGCCCGCTGTACGCACGAAGACTCCGTGGTCAGCTGCACTGTCGGGCGGCTGGCACCTGGAGACAGTACGACGATCACCGTGGTCGTCAAGGTCTCACCGGACCAGCCGGCCGGGACCTTGACCAACAAGGCGACGGTGAGCTCGCAGACGCCGGACCCCAACGACAGCAACAACAGCAGCACCGCAGAGACCAAGCTGACCACTGCCGCGGACCTGGCGATCACCAAGACCGTGCAGCCGTCGCCGCTCGTGGCAGGTGGCGAGGCCGTCTACAGGCTCACCGTGCACAACACCGGACCTTCCACAGCACAGCAGGTCTCCGTAACCGACGCAGTACCGGCAGGCCTGTCGGTGCTGGACGCAACGAGTGCTGACGGGACCTGTACGACTGCCAACGCCACGGTGACGTGTGCGTTGGGTGCTGTTGCTGCCAACAGGAACGCGGTCGTCGTCATCCGGGTCGCCGTCGCAGCCTCACAGACCGGCGCCGTCACCAACGCTGCCTCGGTGAGCAGTAAGACGACCGACCCCGACCCGTCCAACAACAAGACCGAGGTGACGACTGACGTTGAGCAGGTCGCCGACGTCGAGGTCATCAAGACCAGCGACGACGCGACCGTAGTAGCTGGCGGGGGAGTGACTTACCGGCTGACGGTGGTCAACCACGGCCCGTCCGACGCCACCGCGGTCACCGCGACCGACAGCCTCCCGACGTCACTCAAGATCATCACCGTCGACCCCAAGTGCACAGCGACCGGTCAGACGGTCCGGTGTGCGCTCGGCACCATCCCTGCGGGCAAAGCGGTGACTGTGGTCATCACAGCAACTCTCGACCCGTCGTACCAAGGGACGTCGCTGACGAACACGGCCACTGCCACCTCGCCGGTCACCGATCCGGACGAGAGCAACAACAGCTCGACCATCACCACGCCGGTCGAGACGCGGGCGGACCTGACCGTCACGAAGACGTCCGACCCTGCCGGTGTGACGCCGGGCAGTGCGTTCGACTACACGATCGTCGTCAACAACGCCGGTCCGTCGACCGCACGCGCAGTAGCACTCTCCGACACTGTGCCTACCGGTCTCACTGTGACCTCCGCGTCGAACGGGTGCACTGCGAAGGGCCGTGCCGTCACTTGTCAGCTGGGCGACCTGCCGATCGGCCAGGTGGTCGTCGTACTCCACGTGCGGCTGGCAGCCGGCTACGACGGCACGCGCCTCACCAACACCGCAACAGCGACCTCACGCACCACCGACCCGGACCCGTCCAACAACACCGGTACTGCGGAGTCTCCCGTCACCGCACTGGCCGACCTGGCGATCACGAAGACCATGTCGCCGGCTGCACCGGTTGCCGGGCAGACCGTGAAGTACGTGCTGACCGTGAAGAACAACGGCCCGTCCCACGCCCGTACGGTCACCATCACCGACGAACTGCCGCGTGGGCTCAGCAATGTCACCACAACCGGCAACAGCTGCATCCTGCTCCCGCCGGAAGCACCCGGTGCGCCGGACACTCCTGAAGCGGGCACGGTCCGCTGCAGTACGCCGGAGCTCGCCGTTGGGGGCACCGTCACCGTGACGATCACCGCAACCGTCGTACCCGGGTTCACAGGCACGCTGGAGAACCTGGCACGCGTCGGCTCGACCACACCGGACCCGGTGATCGCCAACAACGAAGCGAAGGTCAGCGGCCGTACGACGCAGTCCGCGAACCTCAGCGTCCAGAAGACCGCCTCGGCGACAACCGTGATCGCGGGGCACTCGCTGGTCTACACGGTCGCCGTACACAACGCCGGGCCGTCGTCAGCAGCCGCTGTCACAGTCACCGACGTACTGCCGAACGGTCTGCATCTCACCAGCACGCCCGAACACTGCACGGCGTCGGGTCAGAAGGTGACGTGCGCGGTCGGCCGCGTAGACCCCGGTATGACAGCAACGGTCGCCCTGAACGTCCTCGTCGACACGACGGCCACTTCGGTGACCAACACCGCCACCGCGCAGTCGAGCACCGCAGACCCGGACCCGAACAACAACACCAGCACCGTCACCGTTCGGGTAACCCCACCCCAGCCGGGCCGCCCGAAGCCAGAACTCCCCAACACAGGCAGCGACGTGAGCCCCGCCGTACTACTCGCAGCCCTGGCCCTCATCGCCGCCGGCATCGGCGCCATCGCCCTCACCCGCCGCCGGAGCTGACAGCCAAGTAGGTGGTCGTCCCGCTCGCTCGCCTTCCCCCCAAACCTCGGTTGCTTTCTTACGGCTGAGCTGCAACTACCTGCAACTCAGTCCGCACATGTCCGACGGGTCGGCTATAGTCGGCGCGATCTCGGGGGCATGAGATCTTCCAGAGGGGAACCCAATGAAGTTGCAGCGTTTTGCGCTCGCGCTTGCCAGCGTGGCCTTGCTGGCGACCGCCGCCGCGGTCCCGGCCGCGGCCACCGGCCAGGCCGACCCGAAGCACCCGTTCGCCCGGAACGTGAACCCGAACACGCTCAAGGCGGCCGGTGACCCGTGCGTCAGCGACGTCATGTCGCCGACCGCCGCGGGCACGTCGCAGGAGACCCTGGCGATGCCGGGGCGCCGCATCCAGGCCTTCCAGGACACGCCGTTCAAGTTCGTCGGCAGCCGTGCGAACACCACCTGGTACGGCGCGGTGAACGCCGCCGGCACGCAGATCTACTACTACGGCCTGCTCCTGCAGGGCGGCAACCTGTACCGGCACACGACGTACGCGCGGGACAACGGCGACACCTACACCTGGTCGCCCACCTTCAAGAAGGTCGGTTCCGGCTGGACCAGCTTCAAGTCGATCGCCACGTCGAACTTCAGCGTCGCCGCGCCGCGGCACGCGTACCTGTACGGCCTGAACACCAACGGCAGCCTGTACCGCTACCAGATCGTCGGTGCCGGCTTCCGGTCCCTCGGCCCGATCGCCGGGTTCAAGGGCTTCAAGACGATGACGGTGATCAGCGAGACGGCGACGTACGACACGCTGCTGATGACGACGAACGCCGGTGCGCTCTGGACCGCGCACATCCCGGTCGCGGCCGGGGCCAAGCCGGTGATGAAGCAGATCCGTTCGACGGGTTGGTCGACCTACGAGTCGCTCGTCGTCCAGAGCTGCGGCACCCGTGGCGGCTCGCTGCTCGTCGCGATCGACAACGACACGCAGTCCGGCTACCAGTTCGCGCTGAGCAAGGCGAACGGCGCGGCGACCGCGATCACGTCGTACGGCAAGATCCCGGCCGTCTTCAACGTGGCCGGCCACGCGGCGGTCACCACGCACTACGACCAGCTGGCCGGCGAGTAGTCGTCGAAGCCGACCATTCTGAGGCCTAACCTCCGCGCCTCGATCAGTACGGCGTGGAGGCGGTCCGGGTGGATGTGGTTGCCTCGGCCGACCGGGGCGATCTCGTGGGCGTACAGCACCAGCGTTCCGTCGCCCTCGGCGAGCTCACCCAAGAGCTCGCTGAGGGCGACGGCGTCGTTCAGCTGCGGTACGCCGCCCCGCCCGGTGTCGATGCCGCGCCCGGGAAACACCTTCGCGTCCCTGGGCACGATCGACGCCCGCGCTACACCGAGATCGGTCGTGCGCGGACTCCCGCCCCGCAGGTGATCGAACACCTCCAGCAACACCGCGTCCGTCGTCTCGTCCCGCCGGCTGTTCGGGTACGCGAAGCTGCTCGCCGACGCACCCAGCGACCGCAGCGCCGCCACGCTGCCGGTGATCTCGGTCCGCAGGTACTCCGCGGCGCCCAACTCCAGGATTGCCTCGTCGGCGTTGCGATGCCGGGCGCCGTGCGACCCGACGGAATGCCCCGCGGCCAGCAGCCGCCGGACCCCCGCTTGCTCTGCGTCGTCGAGCAGATCCGCCTCCACGACGAAGAACGTCACCCGCGCCCCGGCCGCCTCGAACAGCGGCAGCGCCTCCTCCCAGCCCGCGACGTGCCGATCGTCGAACGTCAGCAGCAGCGTCCCGGTCACGCGCGACCGTCGATCGACGTACGGACGGCCTGCGGATGCCCCGTCTTGGTGGTCACCCGGGCCGGCGCCACCAGCCGTAACTGCTTGCCGTCCGCCGTGACCCAGTGCGCCTGCACGTCCCCGTCGTACACGGTGATCGACGGTGCGGCTACGTCCGGCCGGTCGGCGCCCTCGAACAGCGAGAACGTGCCGGTCACCTCCACCGGGGCGATGTCCTGCATCGTCAACGACGTCGGCCCTTCCAGCAGCTCCACGACCAGAAGGATCCGGTCGTCCGCCCGCTCCACCCGCACCGTCGGCCGGTGATCGCCGAAGCTGATCGAGTCCACACTGCCGACGAGATCGACGCCCGGCGTACTCACCCGCAACTGCCGACCGATCTCCGAGACCGTCGCCCCGTCGGCGCCCGCGATCTCCAGCACCAACCGCAGTGACGAGACCGGGAACGCCTGCCCCGCCTCGATCTGATGCAGTCCGATGTGCTCGTCGCCGCCTGGCGACACGAAGCTCACCGACCACAGCACCTGGCTGCCGGACTGCACCGACGCGAACACCGCCGACGAGAAGTCGTGATCGTCCTTCATCAGATGCAGCTTGACGAACCGCGACGGTCCCCAGGCCGGGTCGTCCGGCGCACGCCAGTACCCCATCAACGGCCGGCGCTGCAGCCAGTACTCGCCGGCACTCACACTGCCCAGCGTCGCGTCCGCGCCGTGCCAGGTCGTCCCGACCACCGGGACCTGACCCTCGAGGTAGCTGAACCGTTCCCGGACCACACCCGTTGGCGTGTCCAACAACCGCTCGACGACCGCGGCGGGCGCCTCGACCTCGACCAGCGCCGGACCGGCCAGCCCGAGCGTCGGCGTCAGCTCCGGCAGGTCCGCGAAGATCCCGCCGAACCCGGTCGCCTTCGCCAGCAGCGCGAGCAGATCCGGCGTCCGGGCCGGCTCGTCCGTGTACACGCGGGCCATCGGACCGCTCAGCTGCCCGGTTCGCGCGTGCCATCGCCCGGCCAGGTGTTCCCACAGCCGTTCGACGATCCAGCGCGCCCCGGCCACCGCCTCCGGCTCGTCGACGTACTGGACGATCGCCGCGATCGCCTCCATCGTGATCGTCCAGTACCCGGCGCTGTTGTATTCCGCGAAGCTCCCGGCCGCCTCGATCTGCTCCCGCAGCCGGCCGACCCGGTGTACGGCGTACTCGGTCAGCTCCGCGTCCTTCAGCAGCTGACCCGCGGCCAGCGTCACGAACGTGCCCTTCGCCGCGATGTTGGTGTAGCTCATCGCGACGTTGCGCCGGATGATCGACCGGGCCGCATGCCCGAGCCCGACCCGCACCGCCGTCCGGGTCGCGTCGGACAGCCGCGCCTCGTGCCGGAACAGCACGAACGCCAGCTCCCGCCCGATGAAGTCCGCCCAGTTCCAGTCCGGCGGAACCATCCGATCGAGCGGTTCCTCGTGGTAGTAGCTCCAGATCCCGTACGTCGGGGACGCGTCCTCGACGTCCTGCTCCGCGAGCACCCGCAGCAGGATCTCCTCGGCGAGCAGCACGTCCGCGGCCACGCCGGACTCGAGCAGCACCAGCGCGTACGCCACGCTCTCCCGGTGCGGGTGCCGGATGCCGGTCCAGATCCGGGTGTGGATCGGATTGTACTTCGCTTCCTGCGCGATCAGCCCGGCCGTCGCGTCGTACGCCTGGTCACCGGCGACCCGGGCCAGCCGGATCAGCTCGGCGTCGAACGTCTCGGTGGAGAAGTGCACGATCTTGTTCCTCCTGGTGGGTGGGAGCTCAGCCGCCGGCGACCTCGGACGCCTTCTGCAGCTCGGCCCGGATCTTGTCGCCCGCCGAGCTCTTCCACTCGTCGACGTACTCCTTCCAGGCCGATACCGGCTTGCGGCCGAGGATGATGTCGAACTCCATGTTCTGCCGCTCCTTGTCCAGCTGCGGGCCCTTGCGCGAGTTGGTGTCCGAGAACAGCGTCTGCGCGAGGTCCATGGTGCCGTCGGCGGCGAGCTTCTGCTGCGCGGCGTACTCAAGCTGGACGTACCGCGGGTCGGTGGAGGACGCGACCACGGGCGGCGGCGCGGCCAGGTAGTTCAGGCCCAGGCTGCGCTCGTTCGTGAGGTCCTGGTTCAGCACGATCTTGGTGCCGTCGAGCGTGTAGTTGTGACCCTCGACGCCGCTGCTCAGCAGCCGGTTCTCCGACGTACCGAACGGGGACGCAAGGAAGTCGGCGATCTTCAGCAAGGTCTCGGCGCGGTCCTTGTTCTTGGCCGGGATCACCGCGATGTTGTTGTTCAGGCCGCCCTTCCAGCCCGGCGCGCTGCCGCCGTCGTACCCGGCGACCGGGAACATCCCGATCTTGTCCGTCGGCACGCCCTGCTGGGTGAGGCTCACCCAGGCGCTGTACGTCCCGCCCAACAGCGCGGCCTTCTTGCTGCCGAACCACTGCTGCCACTGCGACGGCGGAGCGGCCGCCATGTCCGGGTTCACCAGGCCGTCGGCGACGATCTTCCGGGTCGACTCCAGCGCCTGCTGCTGGTGCTCGTGCTCGATCGAGTGGACCATCGAGCCGCCGGACTCCTGCCAGCCCGCCGGGATCGCCAGCATCATCCGGACGTAGTCCAGCGGGCTGTTCGCGAACGCCCAGACGCCGGCCTTCGGGTTGGTCGTTGCCTTGGCCAACTGGTACAGGTCGTCGAAGCTTGCCACCTTCGCCTGCCCGCCGGCCTCCTCGATCAGGTCGGTCCGGTAGTACAGCCCCCACGCGGACAGCAGCCCGCGCGCGATCGGCAGGCCGTACAGCTTGCCGTCGAAGACACAGGCCTCCCAGTACCGGGTCGGGATGTTCGCCAGCGCGGGATACTTCTGTACGTTCGCACCGGACAGGTACGGCGTCAGGTCCAGCATCTTCGCGGCCAGGAACCGGTCCAGGGACGGGATCGAGTTGTTGATCTGCATGATGTCCGGGAAGTCGTTGCCGGCGCTCATCGTCGCGATCTTCGTGTTGAAGTCGTCGCCCGCGTTCACCAGTTGCATCTGCACCGGCGACCCGAGCCGATCGTTGACGGCCTTCCAGAACACGTTGCCCGGCAGCCCGGGCGGTGCCGCGCCGTTCAGCTGCGCGAGCCCGGTGACCGGCTTCCCGTCACCCGGCGTCCGCCCCTTCCAGGCGTCCACGAGCGTCGTCGGGTACTTCGTGAACGCGTCGAGCAGACCCTGGTCGTTGCCGGGCAGATCCGGCGCCGGCAAGCCGGGGAACCGGATGTACTTCGGCAACGCGCCGGCCTTGCTCTGCGGCGAGTTGGCCTGCGGCGACGAACCGCCGCCGCAGCCGCCCAGCGCCGCCATCGCGCCGAGGCCGGCGCCGACCTTCAGCAGGTCCCGTCGGGACAGACCTGAAGTCATGATTTCTCCTTGTGATGAAGGCGGTTCAGCCCTTGACGGCGCCGGTCAGGGCGCCCTTGGCGAAGTGCCGCTGGAGGAACGGGTAGACGAGCAGCACCGGCACGATGGACACCACCAGGACGGCCATCTGGAGTGCGGGTTGCGGCGGCAGCGCGTCGACGTTGACCTGATCGCTGCCGATCCGGGTGTTGTTCACGACGTACGTCCGGAGTACGTACTGCAAGGTCCACTTGGACTGGTCGTTGATGTAGAGCATCACGTTGAAGAACGCGTTCCAGTAACCGACTGCGTAGAACAGGCCGACCACCGCGAGCACCGCCTTCGACAGCGGCAGCACGATCAGCCGGAAGATCGCCCACTCGCCGGCGCCGTCGATCCGGGCGCTCTGCAGCAGCTCGTCCGGGATGCCCAGGAAGAACGCGCGGACCACGATCACGTTGAACCCGCTGAGCATCGTCGGCACGATCAGCGCCCAGAGGCTGTCGATCAGTCCGAGCTGCTTGACCATCAGGTAGCTCGGGATCAGGCCGGGCGAGAACAGCAGGCTGAGCAGCACCAGCATCAGCATCCAGCTCCGGCCGACCATCTCCCGCGAGGCCAACGCGTAGCCGAGCAGGGTGCTGACCGCCATCGAGCACAGCGTCCCGACCGCGGTCACGAACACGCTGACCAGCAGCGCGCGCGTCACCACGCCGCCGGAGAAGATCGCGTGGTACGCCTCGAACGTCCACTGGCGCGGCAGCATCACCAGGCCGCCCGTCCGGTTCACATCGTCCTGGCCGGCGAAGCTCGTGGTCACGACGCCGACGAACGGGAACAGGACGAGGAAGCAGCAGACCGCCAGCGCGACGCCGCGGAACGTACGGGACATCAGCCCGGGCAGAGGTTGTCCGTTTCTCATCGCTGGTACACCCCCGCCTCGCCGAACAGATGCGCGATCTTGTTCGCGCCGAACACCAGCGCGGCGCCGACGAGTCCCTTGACCAGGCCGACCGCGGCCGCCGTACCCCAGTCCCCGTTGACGATTCCGTTGTTGTAGACGTACGTGTCGAGGACCTCGCTGGCCTGCTGACCGACGGCCGGCTGCTGCAGGATGATCTGCTCGAACCCGACTGTGAGCGAGTCGCCGAGCTTCAGGATCAGCAGCAGCACGATGATTCCGCGCAGACCCGGCAGCGTGACGTGCCAGAGTTGCCGCCACCGCGACGCGCCGTCGACGGCCGCTGCCTCGTACTGCTCGACGTCGATCCGGGACAGCGCGGCGAGGAACAGGATCGTCGCCCAGCCGCTGTCCTTCCAGACCACCTGGCTGGTCAGCAGCGTGAAGAACCCGTCCGGATTGCCGATCACGTTCAGCGCGCCCCAGCCCTGCTGGCGGAGGAACTGGTTGACCATCCCGCTGCCGCCGAGGATCTGCTGGAACAGCGAGACCACGATCACCCAGGACAGGAAGTGCGGCAGGTACAGGATCGACTGGACGAGCTTCTTCACCCGCTCCGAGAGCAGGCTGTTCAGCGCCAGGGCGAGCAGGATCGGGATCGGGAACACGAACACCGTCTGGATCAGCGACAGCACCAGCGTGTTCCGCAGCGCGGTCAGGAAATCGCTGTCGCCGGTGACCAGCACCGAGAAGTTGTGCAGCCCGGCCCACTCGCTGCCGCGGAACCCGAGGAACGGCAGGTAGTCCTGGAAGGCGATCACGTTCCCGAGCAGCGGCAGGTAGTGGAACACCACCAGCAGCAGCATTCCGGGCGCGGCGAACAGCAGCAGCATCCGGTCCCGCCGGATCCGGGCGGCCAGGCTCAGCCGGCCCGCCCGCGCCGGGGGACCGGCGGACGCGGACGGCGGAGTTCCCTGGTCCGCCCGGTGAACGGTCATCGTCATCGAGGTGCTCCGTGGCTGGAAGATCGGGCGCCCCGGGAAACGACACTGGGAACGCGCTTTCCCGAAAGCTACGGTCCGGCCTCCAACCGTGTCAAGACCGGGAAACGGGTTGTAGCGCTAAGAATCGAGCGCACGGGCAGTTTCGCACCCGGCGCCGGCCGGACACTTTCCCGGACGCATTCCCACGCTTTCCAGCCGGGGGACCGGCTCAGGCAGACGCGGTGCGTCCGGGAGTGCTGGCGCCGAGGTGGACTTCGGGGGCCGAGCGGGGTACGCCGGTGATCGCGGGGCCGAGGGCGGCGTCGACGGCGGCCGCGCCCATCTCCTCGAACGGCGAGCGCACCGTGGTCAGCCAGTCCTCGTCGCCGAACGGGTTCACTCGCCGCCGCCCGTACCCGGCGAACGCGAGCTGCTCGGGAACGGCGTACCCCTGGGAGCGGAGGTGCTGGATCGCGCCCAGCGCGACCTCGTCCTCGGTGCAGAAGATCAGCTCGGTGTCGCGGCCGTCGGCGAGGTAGGCCGCCGCCGCCGCGGCACCGCCGGGAAAGCTCCGCTCGGCGGGGTAGACCCGGCTGTCCGGCAAGGCCACGCCGCCGGCGGACAGCCCTGCCCGGAAACCGTCCAGCCGGTCCTGCGTCGACGGCACCTGAGGATCGGCCTTGAACACCGCGAAGTCGCGGTACCCGAGCCCCAGCATCGCGGTGGCGAGGTCCTTCGCGCCGTCGAAGTCCGGCGGTCGGATCGCGAGCACCGGCTCGGACGGCTCGCCGACGATCACCACCCGGCCGCTCTCCCGCTCGAACTCCATCAGCTCCTGCAGCAGCTTCGAACCCGCCGTCGGCGTGGTGTCCCGTTTCCGCACCAGGATCAGCGCCTCCGGGCGCTGCCGGCGCAGGTCGTGCACGAGACTGCGCTCGCGATCGGTGTCGCCCTCGGTGGAGAGCAGGTTCAGCACGTACCCGCGGCGGGCCGCCTCGCGGATCGCACCGAACGCGATCCGGGCGAAGAACTGGTCGCGGATGTCGCCGACCACCAGCGCGATCGCCGGGTACCGGCCGCGGGCGGTCGCCTGGGCGGCGAGGTTGGTGGTGTAGCCGACCCGCTCGGCCGCGGCCAGCACCCGCTCGCGGTACTCGTCGGCGACCTGCCGGGCGCTGCCGTTCAGCACCCGGGACGCGGTCGACGGCGACACGCCGGCCTCCCGGGCGACGTCGGCCAGTCGGGTGGTCACCTTCGGTTCGTTCGGCACGCGGACATGATATCCGCACCGGCGGGACAGCGCTGTCCCAGCTTTTCGGCGTGCTTTGAGCGCGGATTCCCCGCGCTAATCAGGCCTCTCGGAAATTACGGCGGGCAAGCGCTTGCCCAGAATCGCGGGATCGGCTAGCGTCCGGGTCCTCAGGTTTCCGGAACCCTCGCTCCCACGATCGGTCAGGAGTTTCGATGAATCCACGCCCGTTCCGCCGCCGCTCGGCCGGCACGATCGTCGCCGCCGGACTGCTGGCGGCGTCCCTCCACCCACTCACCGCGACCGCCGTCGGCCCCGACGCGGTCGCAGTCCTCGGCAGCACCCCGTCGTACACCGGAGTCGTCCGGGCCTGGCCGGGGGACGCCGACAAGGACCCGGCGCACGCCAGCACGGAGAAGGACGGCCGGCAGTGCTGGCAGCTGTCCAACGACCCGTACGTCCGCTACCTGTACGTCGACGTCGCGGACACCGCGATTCCGGCCGGCGCGGACCGTGCGCTGGTGACCGTCGACTACTACGACGCCGGCGCGACGAACCTGGATGTGCAGTACGACGGCGTCAGCAACCCGTGGACCGGTTCGGCGAACCAGCCGCTGACGGGGTCGCGGACGTGGCTGTCGCACACGTTCGAGCTGTCCAAGATCAAGTTCGCGAACCGGTCGAACGGCGCCGACTTCCGGCTGGACGTGAAGTCCGCCGCGGGCTCGATGCCGGACGTCTGCATCGGCCGGATCGCCGTGACGTTCACGGACCTTCCGCAGTTGGCGGTCACGAACCCGGATCTCGTGTTCCGCCAGGGTGCCGCCAACCTGCAGTTCGCGACGCTCGCGTCCGCGGTGGACTACACGATCGGCGACGAGAACGGCGTACCGCTGCGGTCCGGGCGGGTGACGCCCGACGCGACCGGTCACGCGTCGGTGGCGGCGACCGACCTGGGGCCGGGGTACTACTCGCTGACGTTCTCGGGTGCGGTCGGCGGTGAGACGCTGACTCGGTCGACGTCCTTCGGTGTGGTTACACCTGCGCCGACGGTCCGGGATCCGTTCTTCGGCGTCGACACGCACTTCGGGCACTACACCGGCTTCGAGGACGGACTGGCGCAGGCGATGGCCGACGTCGGCTGGGCGCAGACGCGTTCGGACATCAGCTGGTCGGCGGTCGAGACCGCGCCGGGGACGTACAATTTCGCGTCGTACCCGTTCGACGCCCGCGCCCGCCAGGCCAAGGCGCTGGGCATCGCGCCGATGGGGAACCTTGCCTACAACAACAAGTTCTACGACGGCGGCCGGACGCCGAGTACGCCGGCGGGACTGGCCGCGTTCGGCCGGTACGCCAAGGCGGCGGCGCAGTTCTACGCGCCGGTGACGAACGACTTCGGCATCTACAACGAGTTCAACGGGACCGGGTTCAACAACGGCGCCTGTGGGATCACGCCGCCCTGCTACCTGGACATGCTGAAGGCGGTGTACGCGCCGATCCACGAAGGCAACCCGATCGCGAACGTGATCGGCCCGGTGACCGCGGGCATCGACAAGACCTGGCTCGACCAGTTCTTCGCGCTCGGCGGGCTGAAGTACGTCGACTCGTTCGCGGCCAACATGTACGGCTACTCGAGTCTCGGCCCGAACACGATCCCCGAGAAGACCGTGCTGACCAAGGAACTTCCCGCGCTCGTGCAGCAGATCCACAGCCTCGACGGCGGGCGGAACCTCCCGGTCTGGATCACCGAGAACGGCTGGCCCACGCACACCGCCGGCTCGACCGAACCACAACAGGCCGACGACCTGATCCGTGCCCAGGTGCTGGCGAAGGCCGCGGGCGTGACCAAGTACCTGTGGTACGACGCGATGGACGACGGCGACGACCCGGGCGAACGCGAACACCGCTTCGGGCTGTTCCGCCGCCCGAACGACGGCGTACTCGGGGTGGCCCCGAAGCCCGGCGCGGTCTCGAACGCGACGCTGATCCGGATGGTCTCCGGAAAGCAGCAGCAGACCCGCGAGGACCTCGGCTCGACGACCGCCTACAGCTATCCGTACGTCGGTGGCGGCGAGACGACCCGGGTGCTGTGGTCGACCGGTTCCGAGCAGGTGCAGCTGACGGCAGACCGTCCGCTGCGACTGACCGACGAGTTCGGGGCGGCGCGGACGATCACGCCGCACGACGGCAAGGTGACGGTGACGCTCGACGCCGGCCCGGTCTTCGTGACCGGTACGGTGCAGCACGTCGCGGTGGCGCAGTCGCCGCTGAGCGTCTCGGTCGGTGCGAAGACGGTCGCGGGTGACGACGTACCGGTGACGGTCACAGCGGACCGGACCAAGCCCGGGGCCGGCCTCCCCGCCAAACTTATGGTCGGAGGTGCGGAACTGGTGACCGCACCCGGCCGGAAGACCTCGGTGACGCTGCAGCTCCCGGCCACGACCGTCCTCGGTGACCGGCCTGTGGCCGTTGCCGTGAGCACCAAAGACCGGCAGCTGGTCGCGGACCTGCGCGCCACGACAAACGTCGTCGAACCGCTCCTGCTCAGCGCCGAGCCGGTGATCGGCGACTCGTACGGACTGAAGGTCACTCTCACCAACAACCGCTCCCGGCCCGTCACCCCGACAGCGATCCGGTACGCCGTGGGCGCCGCCGGTGGATCGGCCGCGGCGCCGGAGATCCCGGCGTACGGCAGCGCGGCCGTGACGCTGCCGGTCAGCTCGGTGAGCCTCTACGACAACGTCGCCTACCGTGTGATCGTGGACGCGAAGACGCTCAGCGGCACGGTGTCGTACTCACCGATCGAGCCGAACGCGGCGCAGACGCTCGCGCCGATCAACCTCGACACGCAGAGCAAGTTCGTCCCGATCCGCGGCGGGACCCGGACCGGTCCGGCCGACCTCGGCGGCACCGTACGGTTCACGCACACCGCGGACGCGCTGGTGGTCGACGCCCGGATCACAGACGACGTCCATCACGGTGCCCGGAGCAACGACCTGCTCTGGCAGACTGACTCGATCCAGCTCGACACGTACGACCGGTTACCGACGGTGCTCGGTGGTCAGCGGGTGGAGATCGGCGCGGCCCTGCTCGACAGCGGCCCGGCCGTCTACACATTCACGGCGCCGACAGGGGAGCAGGTCGGCCCGACGCCGGGCGCGACGGCGGACATCACGCGGGGCGCCGGAGTGACGACGTACCACATGATCATCCCGTGGACGTCGCTCGGCTTCAGCGGACCGCCGGCCGGGGTCTTCGGGCTGTCGTTCCTCGCCAACGACGACGACTCCGGCGTCAACGGCGACGCCCGCAAGGGCTGGTTGGAGTGGGGCGCCGGGGTCGGCAGCGCGCCCAAGAACCCGGGCCTCTTCAGGACTGCGCAGGTCGTCGGATGAACATCCTTGTCGAAGGGGCGTATGCGACGTACCCGCATTACAACGGGTATTGGCACGGTGGGGTCGCGTTGGTGCGGGAGAGCGGCCGCGGGTTCGAGGTGGTCGGGGTGGGGCTCGACGGGGCGGACCCTGTCGTGTTGCTGGAGCTCGAGGATGCCGGTACGCCGCCGTGGATCGACATCGCGGTGGAGTCGGAGACGCTGATCGTGCCGTGGCAGAACCGGTTGGTGGTGAAGGAGCTGCGGGGCGCGGGCGTCGCGCGGGTCGCGTACACCCCGCCGGACGGGGCGACGATGGACGGGTTGGTGGGGGTGTCCGCGGACGGGCGGCGTGCCGTCACCGTGCTGACCGCGGGGGAGGAGCGGACGCTGGTCGAGATCGACTTGGCGGCCGGTACGGCGGAGTCGCTCGCGCGGTTCGAGTGGTGGGCGAACCACGCCCACTACTGCCCTGCCGACGAGCAGTGGATCGCCTTCTCGCACGAGGGTTCCGCGTCGACCGTCCCCGATCGGGTCTGGGCGTACCACCCGGTGCATGCGCCGAAGGGCGTCGCTGTCGCCGACCAGTTCGCGATGTCCGACGAGCCTGGCCGGCCGGTGGCGGTTGGGCATGAACGGTGGATGTTCCATCGGCCCGGCGCGCTGGTGGTCGCGTACGGCGAGAGCCCGGTGGGCCCGCGCGGTCTGTGGGAGGTCCTACCCGACGGGGCGACCCGGTTGGTCAGCGCGGGCGACCGCGACTGGCATTGCGGCATCAGCCGCGACGGCCGCTGGGCAGTCGTCGACACCAGCGGCCCCGCCGACGCTCCCGGCCGCGGCTGGCAGAACGCCGACCACCAGAGCTCGATCGTTGCCATCGACACCCACACCGGAGAACGCACCGTTCTCGCCACCACCACCCACGAGAACCACCCGTACCACCCGCATCCGTCCGTCACCCCGGACGGTCGGTCGGTGGTCTTCAACCACATCGGACCGACCGCCCGGGGAGCGGCTGTCGTAGACCTCCCGGCTAGTTCCAGCTGGACTTGAGGGGCCAGGCTTTGACGTCGGCGGTGGTCGTGCCGTTCTCGGCGAAGAGGGTGACGCCTCGGTTGGTCGGGTCCGGGAAGATCTGGTCCGTGAGCGTCACCTGGCCCTGATCGGCGAAGACCTCCACCGACGAGCGGTCGACCAGGATCCGTAGCTTCAGCTCGCCGTTCACCAGGTTCAGCGGCGCGCTCTTCACGTCCGCGAACGACGAGCTGAAGTCCACCTTCCCGGAGTGCGTGCGATCGACGGACAGCTTCTTGGTCCGGGTGTCGTACCCGATCTGCGTGTACTGCGAACCGCCGGTGCGAACGTTCAACCCGAAGCGCGAGGCGGTGCCGGCGCGGAGGGTCGCCTGGATCTCCAGGGTGTCGCCGTTCACGGCGAGCGCCTTCGTCCCGTTGGTTGAGGTCGTGAGTTGGACAGCCTGTCCCCGGAGGCTGCCGATCGCTCCGACGGGTTGCTGGGTCAGTTGGACCTTGCCGTTGATGGTGCGGAGCGTGAGCTCACGGGGGAACGTCGTAGCGCCCTGCCACGGCGTCGTCGGGACCTGCCCCGCGTACGCCCAGTTGCTCATCCACGCGACCCCCACGCGCTTCCCACCGATCCCGTTCCAGGTGTTCTCGGCGTAGAAGTCGCTCCCGTAGTCCATCCACTGCGCACGCTCGTTGGTACTCAGCGCCGGCGAATCACTCAACCGGAAGTCGTCGGCAAGCACATGCCCCCACCCGCCGCTGTTGTGATCGACGACCTCGAGGTGCGCCTGCTTCCCGATCAGGTCCTGCAGATCCCACGAGGTCCAGTCCAGAGCCTCGCTGTTGCCCCCGGTCGCCGACCGTACGACCTTCCCGTCGACCACAAGGTTGACCCCGGTCTGCACATCCCACGGCTGCGCCGGACTGTCCGCGAACAGGATGTCGCCCACCATCAGATGGCCCCAGCCCGAAGCCCCGCTGTTGTCGTCCACGACCTGCACCTGCGCCTGCTTGCCCTGGTACTGCCTGACATCCCAGTTGTTCCAGGTCAGGTCCGGCGCGTTCGGACCGCTCGCGCTCGCGACCACTTTGCCGTCGACGAGCAGGTTGACCGCGGTCGGATTCGCCTGCCCCCACGGGTGCTCCCCACCCGCCACCTGCAGATCGATGTACGGGCGATCGATCGTGAAGACCGGCGACGTGATCGTCCCGGTCCCGGCGTCCCCGTCCGGCGTGAACGTGTCGAGCACCTTCGGACCGAGCTGATTCGGCAGACTCGACGGCGACGGACCGGACCCCACGAACGACCCGGTCGCGGTCCACCCGTCGCCGTACGTCGACCCGGAGAAGTCGGCGAACACCTCACCGGCGGGCAGCGTCCCGAACGGCGCGGCGCCGTCGACGTACGGATGCGATCCGCCGCCGATCGCGAAGTTCAGGTGCGGCTTGGTGATCGTGAACGTCGGCGAACTCAACGTTCCGGTCGACCGGTCGCCGCCGTTGAAGCTGTTCACGAGCCGCGACCCGACGTACCCGGACACCGCCTGCTGATCGGGCAACGTCCCGGTCGCGGGTGCGGCCCCGAACGCATCGCCCGACGTCGTCCAGTCCCCGTAGCTCCCGGACTCGAAGTTCTCCAGCGGTACGCCGGCCGGCGGCGTGTACGTCGCAGGCCCGCCCGGCGTGTACGTCGTACCGTCGAAGGTCCCGACGAAGTACTGCACGCCGGTCGACCCGACGCTGACCGACAGCACCCACTTGGTGGCCTTCCCGTCGACCCGCAGCGGGAACAGGTCCGGCATCTCCCACACCCCGCTCACCGACCCGAACGGGCCGAAGTCGCTGAGATGCGTCCACTGCTTGAGATCCGGCGAGCTGTAGATCGAGACCTTGTGCTGATCGGACAGCGTGATCACCATCCGCCAGCTGCCCTGGTACCAGAACACCTTCGGATCGCGGAAGTCCTTCGATCCGAGATCGAGCACCGGGTTGCCGTCGTACCGGGTCCAGCTCCGGCCGTGATCGGTGCTGTAGGCAAGGGATTGCGCCTGCACCCCGGAGCCTTCCTGGACGCTGGTGTACATCGCGACCATCGGCGGATTCTGCGCCGTACCGAAGCCACTGGTGTTGTGCGTGTCGAGGACCGCGCTGCCGGAGAAGAACGCGTTGCTGCCGGTGTCGCGCTGCGGTCCGGTGACCGGGACGTTCTCCCAGTGCACGAGATCCTTGCTCGTGGCGCCTTCCCAGGTGCCGTAGTTGTAGAGGTGGTACTGGCCGTTCTCGTAGACCAACCCGTTCGGATCGCCCATCCAGCTGTGCGGAAGGCTGAAGTGGAACTGCGGCCGGTAGGGCTCGGTATAGGCACCGGTGGCCAGGCTCGTCGCCAGGACAAGGGACAGCGCCGTACGGAACATGGGAACTCCTGTCAGCGGTCGAGGGTCCAGAAGTGGGCGTTGGGCGGTGCTTCGACGTGCCAGGTCGGCGGAGTGGTCGGGTAGACGCGGGTGCTGAGCACGCGGCCGGCGCTGGTGAAGACCTCGAGGACGGAGCCGTCGAGGAAGATCCGGGCCGCGGGACGCCCGGACGACGGGTCGAACGCGTCGGTCACCTGCATCCGGTCGCGATGGGCGTACGGCGAGCGGCTGGCCTCGGTACGGTCGATCGTCAGCGTGTCCGCGTCCAGTTCGATCACCACCCGCTCGTGCTCGCCGAAGCGGATCACCACCTGCCCCGATCCTTCCGGTACGGCGATCTCGCACTGCGGGCCCGTCGTACAGCCGTCGGCCGGTACGCCGGACCCGGTGCGGAGCGAGTCGACCGTCGGGACCGGCGCGCTCCGGATCGACGCGTCGGCGCCGAGCCAGACGACCCGCGGCAGCGAGATGACGCCCGCCCAGTCGTCCCACCCGCCGCGGTCGCGCCCTTCGGTCAGCCACCCGAACAGCAGCGGCCCGAACCGGCTGTCGCGCATCGCCGAGGCCGCGTAGAAGTTCGTTCCGTGATCGACCCGCCGCGGCGCCACCGGTCCGTCGACGTCGAACGACAGCACCTCCGCGGGACCGGCCTCCGGCGACCAGGACGCGACCACCGCGATCCGGCGGCCGTCGAGCGTCAGCAGTTGCGGGCACTCCCACGCGGCGCCGGTGTCCTCGCCGCCCGCGACGCCACGGGGCAGTTCGGCGAGCGGGCCGACGTACGTCCAGTCCTGCAGGTCGCTCGACCGGTAGAGCGTGATGCTCGCGCCGCGGTCGCCGTACCCGGCGCCGACCGCGAGCCACCAGCTGCCGTTCTCCTTCCAGACAAAGGGATCGCGGAACATCAGCGCGCCGTCCACCGGGTCCGGGACGACCTGGCGCGCCGGTCCGAACGACGCGCCGCCGTCGTCCGAGACCGCGGTCAGCACGGACTGGTACGGGCGTTCGTCGATCCGGCCGGAGTAGTACGCACGGATCCGCCCGTCGTCGAGGATCGTGTTGCCCGACCAGCAGCCGTCGGTGTCCGGCCCGCCCGGCTGCGGCGCCATCGCCGGGCGGTGCACCGTCCACCGCACGTAGTCGGTCGACGTCGCGTGCCCCCACTCGACCGGGACGTGCATGTCCAGCGTGGACCGCGACTGGAAGTACAAGTGGACGTCGTCACCCACCTCGATCGGGCCGTTCGGGTCGTTCAGGTATCCGCGCGGCGGCCGGACGTGGAACGCGGGGCGGAGGTAGCTGGCCGTACGGGTGGCGGCCTGGACCTGGGTCAACGGGATGCTCCTGCCGTGATGCCTGCGATGAAGTACCTCTGGGCGAAGACGAACAGCACTACGCTCGGCAGGATCGCCAGGACGACGCCGGCGAGCACCACCGAGATCGACCCGGTGCCGAGGTTCCCCTGCAGACCGACCAGGCCGAGCGGCAGGGTGAAGTTGTCCTGCGACTGCAGGAAGATCAGCGGCCGGTAGAACTCCGCCCAGAAGCCGGAGAAGTTCAGGATCGCGAGGGTCGCGATCGCGGGACCGGCCATCTTGGCGTAGATCATCAGGAACGTCTGGAAGTGCCCGGCGCCGTCGATCCGGGCCGCCTCGCCGAGTTCGCGAGGCATCTGCATGAAGTACTGCCGCATCAAGAACGTCCCGAACGCGCTGCCGAGCGCGGACACCACCAGCGACAGCGGGCTGTCCGAGAGTCCGAGGTACCGGATGATCACGAACACCGGGATGATGATCGTCTGCAGCGGCACCATCATCGTGGCCAGGAAGATCCCGAAGATCACCGAGCGCCCCGGGAAGCTGACCATCGCGAACGCGTACCCGGACAGCGTGCAGGTGACGGTCTGGCCGGCCACGATCAGCCCGGTGACCAGTACGCTGTTCACGAAGAACCGGCCGATCGGGATCCGGTCGAAGACCGCGCTGTAGTTGGAGAAGTCCGGGTGCAGCGGCAGCCACTGCGGCGGGTTGCTGAACGCCTCGGCGGGCGTCCGGAGCGAGGTGGTGACCGTCCACAGCAACGGGCCGAGGGCAACCATCGCCGCGACGACCAGCACCGCGATGCCGGTGATCCGGCCGATCCGTGCGAGGCTCATTGGTAGAACACCAGCTTTCGTGCCGCGAGGAACTGCAGCCCGGTGATCACCAGGATCGCCGCCAGCAGCACGATCGCGATCGCCGAGCCGTACCCGAACTGCAGGTTCTGGAAGCCCTTCTGGTACATCGAGATCGTCACCGTCGTGGTCGCCGATCCCGGGCCGCCCTTGGTCATGATGTACGGCTGGTCGAACAGCTGCATCGCGTTGATCAGGGCCACCACCGCGGCGAACAGGATCGTTGGGCTGATCAACGGAATCTTGATCCGGAACAACGTCCGCAGCGGCCCGGCGCCGTCGATCTGGGCCGCCTCCAGGACGTCGGTCGGCACCGACATCAATGAGGCGACGAACAGCACGAACGTGAACCCAACCTGCTGCCAGACCGCGATCAGCACGATCGTCGACGCCGCCGCGAACCCGCTGGTCAGCCACGGGACGTTCGGTACGCCGAGCAGCCCTAGGTAGTAGTTGACGACCCCGAACTTGTAGTCGAACAGGTACCCCATGAAGATCGACACGGCCGCGGTCGACGCCAGCAGCGGCAGGTAGAACACGGTGCGGAACAACGTCCGTACCCAGACGAGCTTGCGCTGGTTGACCAGGACCGCGAGCGCCAGCCCGATGGTGAGCTGCAGTACGACGATCGCGAGCGCCATCCCGAGCGTGACGCCGAACGACTTCAGCACCGGACCGTCCTGGAACAGCTGCTGGTAGTTCTTCAGGCCGACGTACTCCGGGGTCGAGATCACGTCCCAGGAGAAGAACGACAGACCGAGCGACGCGAGGATCGGGATCGCGGTGAAGACCGCGACGAACAGTACCGACAACCCGATCATCGCGAAGCCGAACCGGGCCTCGCCCTGTGCGGCCGGATGGCTTCGCCGTTTCACGACCGCCTTCGGTACGTCGGCGGTGACGGCGGTCATCAGCTCGCCCCCGCTGCCTTCTCGAGATCCGCCTGCAGCCCGTCCAGCGCCGCCTTCGCGTTACCCGACGAGATCGCCTGGGTGGTCCGCTGGTTCAGCGCGGTCGCGAGCGCGTTGTAGTACGGCGGGGCCGGGATCGGCGCGGTGTCCGGGTGCTTGGTCAGCGTGTCGTAGAACACCGACCAGTGCTTCGGCCCGGTCTTCGCGTAGCGCGCGGCCGTCACCAGGGACTTGCGGCCGGGTGTGGTCACGTTGCCCGGGAAGACCAGGTCGAAGGTGTCCGGCTTCACCAGCAGCTTCAGGACCTCCCAGGCCAGGTCCTTCTTCTTCGACGACTTGAAGATCGCGTACCCGCCGGCGCCGAACAGGTGCCGCTGGCTCTTCCACTTCGGGAACATCGTGACGTCGAAGCTGCCGTTCTTCATCCCGGCGTTGGCCAGGCCGCCGGCCCAGAACCCGCCGCCGATCGACATCCCGATCCGGTTCGACGCGAACAGGCCCTGCAGGGTGCCGCCACCGCCGACGTCGGGCGACGGCGAGAGGCCCTTCTTGGTCAGCTGGATCATGTAGTCCAGCGCCTCGACGGTGGCGTCCGAGTTCGCCGTCGGCGCGCCCCACTTCCAGCCGCCCTTCCGCCCGGCGGCGGCAGCGTCACCGGCGTACGCCTTGCTCCACAGCCAGTCGCCGCCGTCGTACTTGCCCTCCTCGAGCAGGTTGGCGTTGTTCGCGTACATGAACGACGTCCAGCTGCCCCACAGCCGGACCACCCAGCCGAACGCGTTGATGCCCTTGAACTTGGCGATCTTGGTGGCCGCGGACTCGAAGTCGTCGAGCGTCCAGGTCTCGCTCGGCGGGACCACGCCGGCGCGCTGGAAGAGCTCGGTGCTGTAGAACATGTTCCCGGCGTTGAAGCTGTCCGGGAGCTCCCACAGGTGGCCCTGGTACATCATCGACTCGATCAGCGCCGGGTGGATGTCGGCGAAGTACTCCTTCAGCGCCGACAGGTCCTTGGTGACGTAGTCGTCGAGCGGGATCGCGAGCTCCTTGGACGCCATCAGCTGCAGGCCCTCGGTCGCGACGCTGATGATGTCCGGCGGGGTGCCGGCCGCGATCTGGGTCAGCACCTTGGCCAGGAAGTCGTTCCAGTCGGTGCCGTTGATCGCGGAGATCTCGAACTTGATCGTTGAGTCGAGCTTGGCGATCTGCGGCTGCAGCCGGTTCTGCAGCTGGGTGGCGGCCGCCTGCTCGCCGAAGTACAGCATCTTCAGCGACTTCGACGAGCCCCCGCTGCCGTTGCCGCAGGCGGCCAGGTCGGCCAGCGCCGCCAGGCTGAGTCCGCCGGCACCGGCCTTCAGGAGAGTCCGGCGGCCGAGCGTTCCCGCGGGCGGCTGAATGCCTGTCATGGGTTTCCTCCTTGCGCCCAATACGTATTGACTCGGGACCGTAGCAGCGGCTTAGAGTGGGGTCAATACGTATTGGGCCGATCTGTGATAGTTAGTTAGCGGCGGCGACGAGGCCGCGGATCGTTAAGGGGGAACCGATGGCCAAGAAGGCAGCCGGTGGGCCTAAGCGCGTGACGATGACCGATGTCGCGCGGCGCGCGGGGGTCTCGCAGCCGACGGTTTCGTTCGTCCTGAACGACCGCCGGGACGTCGCGGTCGCGGAGGAGACCCGGCGGCGGGTGCTCCAGGCCGCCGCCGAGCTCGACTTCGTGCCGAACCGCGCCGCCCAGCTGCTCCGGTCGAACCGGTCCTTCACCATCGGCGTCGTGACCAGCGGGATCGTCTCCCAGCCGTACGCCGGTCTGATCGTGCTCGGGTTGCAGCAGGTCGTCCAGCCGGCTGGATACGTATGCATGGTCGTCGACACCACCGGCGACCCGGGGCAGGGCGACGACGCGGTGGCCAGCCTGGTCGCCCAGGGCGTCGCCGCGATCGTGTACGCGTCGCTCTCGCCGAAGCCGCTGCACCGCAGCCCGCGGCTCGACGGGATCCGGACGATCTTCGTGAACTGCTGGCCGGAGGAGGGGCACGCCGACACGGTGCTGCTGGCGGACGAGTACGCCGGCGGGCGCGCGGCGGCGGCGTCCGTGTTCGAGCGCGGGCACCGGGACGTCGCGTTCCTCGGTGGCATGCGGGACGACTTCGCGTGTCAGGAGCGTCGGCGCGGGTTCGACGACGCTGCCCGGGAGGCGGGTCTGCGGCCGGCGGACCTGGTGCACCGGTACGGCAACTACCAGATCGGGAACGGGTACGACCTCGCGACCGAGGTGGTCACCGAGCACCGGTCGACCGCACTGGTCTGCGGCAACGACCGAATGGCGATCGGTGCCCTGCTCGCCCTGCACTCCCTGGGCCTGAACTGCCCGGACGACGTCAGCATCGTCGGCTTCGACGACCAGCCCGACGTCGCCGACCAGGTCCGCCCCGGCCTCACCACCGCCGCCCTCCCACACCTCATGCTCGGCCGCCGAGCCGGCCAACTGGTCCTCACCGCCCCCGAAGACGCCCCCTCCCGCGAAATAGTCCCCTGCACCCTCATCGAACGCGACTCCGTCGGCACCCCATCACCCGCCCGCCCCACCTCCACCCCACCCGGCGGGCGTCGGAGGAGGAACTCGAAGTGATGCACTGGCGACCGGCGGCTGGGTTCGTCGGGGATGTGATTCCGTTCGCTCATGCTGGGCGGGTGTGGTTGTTCTATCTGCTGGACGAGCGGCCGGAGGACGCGACCGCGGGAGCGAGTGGGATGCCCTGGGCGTTGGTGTCGACCACCGACTTCGTGCATTACACGGACCACGGTGTCGTGCTGCCGGCCGGTGATCGCGATGCCGTGGACTTCGACTGCTACACAGGCAGCGTCGTCGCGGAGGGTTCGCGGTTGCACCTGTTCTACACCGGGCACAACCCGCGCCGCGGCTCGGCGGACGGCTCGTACCAGGTCGTGTGTCACGCGGTCAGCGACGGCGATCCGACGAAGTGGACCAAGCTGCCCGCCGACACCTTTGGTGCACCCAACGGTTTCGTCCCGCAGGACTGGCGGGACCCCTTCGTGTACCGCACCGCCCCCGACCAGCCCTGGCAGATGGTCCTCGCCGCCCGGTACGCCGACGTACCGGATCGCCGGGCGGGCGTGGTCGCGCGGCTGACGTCGACGGACCTCGAGCGCTGGGAGCTGGCGCCGCCGCTGTGGGAGCCGCACCGGTACATCACCCAGGAGTGCCCGGACATCTTCCAGTGGGGCGACTGGTGGTACCTCGTGTACTCCGAGTTCAGCGACGCGTTCCAGACCCGGTACCGGATCGCCCGCGGCTCCGACGGCCCGTGGCTCGCGCCGTCCCGGGACACGGTCGACGGGCGAGCCTTCTACGCCGCGAAGACGGTCGAATTCGAAGGGCGCCGGTTCTTCGTCGGCTGGATCCCCACGAAACAAGGGGATGCGTGGCAGTGGGCCGGCGACCTCGCCGTACTCGAAGCCCACCAGGAGCCCGGCGGCACGCTCGCCTTCGGACTCCCGGCCGAGGTCGTCGCGGCGTACGGCGAACCAGAAAACGTGAAGCTGTCACCGCTGGACGGCGCGTCCTCGGACCCCGGCCGCGGAGCCACCGACCAGTACGCCGCCTGGATCGGCGACGTCGTACCACCGCACTGCCTGATCACGCTGACGGTCGACGTTGCGCCCAACACCTACTCCTTCGGCCTCCTGCTGCACGCATCCGACGACGGCGAGCAGGCCACCGTCCTCCGCCTCGAACCCCACCACAACCGTCTCGTCCTCGACCACTGGCCACGCGGCCGCACCGGCCCCGCCCAATGGCAGATCCACGGCGACGTCCCGTACGCCGTAGACCTCGAACGCCCCTGCCCCCTCCCGCCCGGCCGCCACACCCTCCAGGTCCTCCTCGACGGCCCCACCGCGCAGGCAGTAGTCGACGACCGGGTGTCCCTCAGCTTCCGCTCCGAGTCCTCCGGCCGGGTTGGGGTGTTCGTGACCGACGGTGAGGTGGAGGTGGTGGAGCCTCAGGTGGCCCGCCTTCGGAGTTAGATTGCAGCGCCTCGTCGCCCAATCTTCTGGAGGTTTGCTGTGCGTCGTCTCAGTGTTGTTCTCTCGACAGTTCTGGCTGCTGCTGGTCTCGTCGCGGTCCATCCACCGGCAGATGCTGCGGTGACCGCCGCGAGCAGCGTGCGCCGCGTCGGCACCGAGGACTTCGCCGACCCAGGCTTCGCGCACTTCGGCTCGAAGTACTACCTCTTCCGCACCGGCGCCGGCTACGGCACCCGCTGGACCACCTCGACCGGCTGGTCCGCGATCCACAAGTCGATGACCGCGACCCCCGCCTGGGTCGACCACGCCAAGCCGCTGCTCTGGGCGCCCGAGGTGTTCCAGAGCTCCGACAGCCACGGCGCGCTCTACGTCATGTACTTCACCGGCGAGTCGGCCTCCCGCCACGTGCACTGCATCGGCGTCGCCACCTCCCGCAACCCCGCCGGCACCTACACCCCGGGCTCCAAGCCGGTCGTCTGCTCCCCGTGGGTCTCCCGCGGGTACGAGGCGATCGACCCGGCGGCGTACCGCGCCAAGGACGGCAAGCGCTACCTGATCTACAAGAGCGACTACAAGAACGCCTCCGGCTTCCAGATCCGCGCCGTCGAGATGGACACCCAGACCGGTACCCGGGTCGTCGGCAGCAGCATCGCGAAGATCGTCAGCTCGTCCAAGATCGAGGGCCCGTCGGTGATCGCCCACGGCGGCAAGGTCTGGCTGTTCACCTCCCGCGGCGACTACATCAACTGCTCGTACAACACCGACGTCTGGTCCGCGAGCACGTTCTGGGGCGGCCGCTTCACCCGCGTGAAGACCCTGATGACCACCGCCTCCACCAAACTCTGCGGCCCCGGCGGCGCCACCGTCATCAACGTCGGCAGCACCACCCGGATCGCCTTCCATGCGTACGTCGACGCCAACCACAACGGCGTCAAGGACTCCAACACCCGCCAGGCCTACACCGGCGTACTCAAGTGGGACGCCGCCGGCCGCCCGTACCTGGCTTGACATCAAGGGAGGGTGGGCACCGCCACGTACCGGTGGGGTCGACGTGGAAGCTGAAGCCGTGCGGTGTGGTCCATTCGAGGGTCCTGTGGTCGATGCGGCGGACGGTCCAGCCGCGGGCGTGGGTCTTTACCCGGTGGCCGAAGCGGCCGAGCGGTGCGAGGTTGGTGGTGCTGGTTTGTCCGGGTGGGCCGAGTGGGTCGTAGGGCTCGATGTGGTCCAGGTCGATCGTGTTGGTCGTTTCCCGGGTTCCGTACGGGAAGAGTTCGACCGGGTGGATGAGCTTGACGCGTTCGCGGATCCGGGTGGGGATTTCGTAGGCGTTGACGCTGACGGCGTCGTTGAGGTCGATGACCGGTTTCACGACGTACGGTCCGTGGCCGACGAGTTCGGCGAGTTGGGTCGCGAGGAGGGGGCCGATGCGTTCGGCGCGTAGTACGCCGGTGTGGGTGGCGAGGGTGTGGTCGGTGAGGTGTACGACGATCTCGGTCTTGCCGGGGCGCACGGTGGGGCCACTCGGGCTCGTGTAGGCGTCGTACTTGATCTGCGCGAGCCGGGCGTGGAGGGCTCGGAGCGCGGCAGGGTCCATCGACGAACCCTCGCTGGAATGGCCGTCTGGATCCGCGCCTGCTAGTTGCCTGTCGGCGTCGAACGGGTCCGAGACCGGGGCGGGGTCCTCGGGTCCCGCAGCCTCCAACCACGCATCATGCGGCGGCTCCCACTGCTCCCACTGCTCCCACTGCTCCCACTGCTCCCACTGCTCCCATTGCCCCAGCAGGTCAGCCGTGCCGGAAGCGCTCGCAGAGCCGCCCTCCAACCCCGGCCCGCAAACAGGCCCCCCGAGAACAGCCCCGACGGCAGCAGACCCGGTCGAAGCGGGCCGGACGGGAGCAGGCCCGGCCGGAGCCGGGCGAGCCGGAGCCGGGCGAGCCGGAGCCGGGCCGGCCTGAGCAGGCACGGCCTGAGCAGGCACGGCCTGAGCAGGCACGGTGGGAGCGGGGTCGGTGGGAGCGGGGTCGGTGGGAGCGGGCTCGGTGAGAGCGGGGTCGGTGGGAGCGGGCTCGGTGGGATCGGGGTCGGTGGGATCGGGGTCGGTGGGAGTGGGGTGGGTGGGGGTTTGGGCTGCTTGGGTTAGGAGTTCTTGGGTGAAGCGGGGGTCGGGGAGGATGCCTACGGCTTCGGCTCGGCGGTGCTGGAGCGGGCGGGTGTCGCCCAGGGTTTTGAGGGCTTCGGCGATGTCGGCGATGGCCGTGTCGTGGCGGTTGACGGCGGCGGCGGGGGCTTTGATGTAGATGGTTTTGTTCCCGTGCTGGTCACCGCGGCCTACGTACACCCCGCGCTCGTCAGCCGCCGCGGCGGCGTCGTCGGCCGCGCGTCGGGAGTCGGCGTACTTCTTGGCCGCGTCCGCGATCTTGTCGAGACGGTACGGCGAGATCGTGTCGATGATCGCGGCCACCCGACCGTCGACGTACCCCGCCGCCGCGTGGTCGAGTTTGGTGCAGGCACGCACGATCTGGCGGGCCTTCCACGGGGTCGCCTCACCCGCCTGGATCCGCGCCCAGGTCAACGGGAACCGATCCCGCAGAGCCAGCGCGTCGGCGATCAGGTCACGGCCGACGCCGGGAGACACCCCGATCACGACCGCGAACTCGGCGACAGCGAACTCCGCGATCTCCGGACAGCCGTCACCGCCCAGAACCACCGCCCGCTCACGGCCGTCACACCGACGGCGGGCAGGCCGAACCGGGCAGCACGAGGGGTGGTAGCGGTCGGCATAGATCTGGGCACATTCGAGCAGCTGAGCATCGGACCGGTTCGCGATCGCGCGACAGCTCGCCGCCCGCTCCAGCAGGTCACGCGTCGACAGCACATCCGGGTCCTCGAACATGCGTTCGATTCTAGGCCATGGGGCGCCAGGCTGCCAAGCCGAATGGATGGCGGATCTCCTTATCCACAAGGGGAAATGTCACCTGCTCGGCATCCTTGGAAGCTGGTATGCAGGCTCAGGCTCGGCCGACCTGAGACAAAACCAGTTCAGCCCTTCACTCGCAGGGATCCCGCTCCTATGATGCTGGCTCAGCTAAACCGGTATATCTGAAGGAGTGTGAGGCGATGTCAGATCCGGTGAAGGTCTCCCGGAGGACTCTGATCACGGTCGGCGGCGCCGGGCTGGCGACGGCGCTGGCCGGGGCCGGTGGTACGGCGGAGGCGACCGGGGTCGGGGTCGGCGGTGCCGCCGGGGTCGGTGGTGCGGCGGCGGTTGGCGGCTCGGGGGCGGCCGGAGCCGTCGTGCCGAAGCCGGGGTCGGGTGGGATTCCGCCGGGGCCGTCGACGTACGGGTGGGATCCGGCGGACCTGCTCGACTTCGACCCGGCCACGCATCCGTGGGGGCGGCACCTGCGCTGCCTGGTCCCGCTGGCGCCGCGGATCGCGCCGTTCGCGCCGACCCAGGCACACCCGGACCTCGACCCCGGCGTACGGCTGTCGACGCTCAGTCTGGACGACGCGGGCACCGTCTACGAAGGCCGCAACCAGCCCATCGGGCTCGAAGGGCATACGTATACACAACGCTTCTGGCCGTACATCGACGTCTGGGGGACCTGGCACGGGCAGGTGCTCCCGTCGGTGCCGAGCGACGTGGTCGCGAACCCAAGCGCGCCCGGCCGGACGTACGGCGTCATCGACATCCCGAACCCGGGCTGGACCGAGGCCGCGCACAAGAACGGCGTGAAGACCATCGGCGGCTGGTTCTGGCCGCGGTCCGGTGTCGACTTCGGCGAGTTCCTGGTGCAGGCCGCGGACGGGTCGTTCCCGGTCGGCGACAAGCTGATCGAGATCCGCCGGTACTTCGGGTTCGACGGCCTGTTCATCAACCAGGAAGCCACCATCACCGCCGCCCAGGCGGCCACGCTCCGCGACCTGTTCCTGTACATCAAGGCGCACGACCCGGGCTTCTACCTGCAGTACTACGACGCCGACCTGCCGAACGGCGACCTCGACTACCAGAACACGCTGAACGCCAAGAACGTCCCGTGGATCGGCGCCGTCGACTCGATCTTCATCAACTACGGCTGGCCGTACGTCGACCCGGACCTCAGCGGCAGCGCGAAGACCGCGGCCGACGCCGGGTTCGACCCGCGGGCGGTCGCGTTCGCCGGCGTCGAGCACCAGCAGGGCGGCTTCAACCCGGAGGAGTGCTTCACCGACTACGCGTACCCGGGCCACCCGGGCCCGGTCTCCGTCGGGCTGTTCGTCGAGGACCAGTACTGGGCCACCGCCGCGAACTCCGGTGCCACCACGACGCCGGAAGGACGAGCGAAGTACCGCGATCTCGAACAACGATTCTGGTCCGGCCCGACCGGCAACCCGGCGACGTCGGGCCGCCTCGAGCCGCGCAAACCGCCGTACCGCACGGATGTCCTGAACTACAAGAAGTGGGACGGGATCGCGCACGGCATCGTCGAGCGGTCGCCGTACGGCGCGCTGCCGATCGTGACGACGTTCAACGTCGGTGCCGGCAGTTCGTTCTACCTAGACGGCAAGCAGGTCCGCGACGGCGGCTGGGACAACCAGGGCTGCGCGGATCGGTCGCTGACCTGGCAGTACTGGACGGACGGCGTCACGGTGACGCTCGACGAGAGCACGGCGTACGAAGGCGCGCACAGCCTCGCGTTGTCGGGCACCGGCGTGCTGCACCTGTTCAAGACCGACCTCACCCAAGGCGCCGCCACCGAGGTCCGCATCGTCGCGCAAGGCCTGTCCTCACTTGAGCTCGGCGTGACCCGTCGTACGAAACCGGGCAACATCGAGTGGACCCGGCTGACCGCGGCGAGACGCTCCGCCGGTTGGACCGAGTACCGCGGCCGGATCCCGCGCGCCGGCGACCGCATCGCCCGGATCTCCTTGCGTACCAGCGGATCCGGCCACCTCGGCAAGGTCTTCCTCGCCGACACCCGGACCGCCGACGTTGCCCCGGGCCGACCGCGATCCTTCACGGTCGCCGACGCCGGCCCCGGTGCCGGCACCACCCGCCACCTCACCTTCGCCTGGCGCCTCCAGCCCGACGCCGCGGCGTACGACGTACTCCAGAACGGCCGCTGGCTGGGCCGGGTCCACCGCGACGTGTTCTTCGCCGAATCCGTGGACCTGACCAACGGCCGGACGTTCGAGCTCGTCCCGATCGGCGCGAACAGCAACCGCGGCCCGTCCCTCGGCACCACCCTGTGACGGCCGCCGGGGGCGCCGCGCCGGCGGCGTCCCCGGCGTCAGGCCTTGTCGTACCGGGCGCGCGAGTCGGCGACGTACTGCCGATGGTGCTCGGCCCACGTGATCAGCCCGGCGACCTGGCCTGACAGGGTCTCGCCGACCGGCGTAAGCGCGTAGTCGACGCGCGGCGGTGAGGTCGGCGTGACGCTGCGGGTCACCAGGCCGTCGCGTTCGAGGCTGCGCAGGGTCAGCGTGAGCATCCGCTGCGAGATGCCCTCGATGGTTCGCTGGAGTTCGGAGTACCGCCTGGGGCCGTCGCCGAGCAGGTCGAGGACGAGGACGCTCCACTTGTCGCCGACCCGGTCCAGGACGTCCCGCAGTTGACAGGTCGGATGGCTGTGGCCGATCCGCCCACGCACATCGGTGTTCGCTACGCGGTTCAAAGTGCCTTCTTCCGCCATGCCGGCAGTCTGTCGCACGCTTTCTGTACGCACAAGAAGTAACCAGCGAACAGAAGATGCGTGAGGAGCGGAACAGATGCGTGCAGTGGCATTCCCGGAATTCGGTGCGCCGCCTGTGGTGACGGAGCTGCCGGTACCAGAGCCTGGTCCGGGGGAGGTGCTTGTCGAGGTACGGGCCTCGTCGGTGAACGGGTTCGACCTCGGGGTGCTCGGCGGATACCTGAAGGGCGTGTACGAGTACGAGTTCCCGGTGGTACTCGGCAAGGACTTCGCGGGTGTGGTCGCGGCGGTCGGCGACGAGGTGACGACGGTCGACGTCAGCGATCGCGTGTTCGGGGTGGTGATGCGGCCGGCGCTGGGCCAGGGCGGCTTCGCCGAGTACGTCGTGGTCGACTCGCGCTACGGGCTGGCGCGGATGCCGGCCGAGCTCGATCACGTCCGCGCCGGTGCGCTCGGCCTGGCCGGTACCGCGGCGCTGAACGCGATCGACGCGGTCGATCCGGGACCCGGTGACCTCGTCCTGATCTCCGGTGCGACCGGTGGAGTCGGGGCGTACGCGGTCCAGTTGGCCGCCGCCCGCGGCACAACGGTTGTCGCCACCGCCGAGCCCGGCGCGCAGTCGGCCTTCGTTCGCGCGCTCGGTGCGGCGTGGGTGGTCGACCCGGCCGAGTTGGTCGAGCAGGTCGGCCGGATCGCGCCGGCCGGTGTACAGGCAGCGCTGCACCTGGCCGGCGACGGGGACACTGTGGCGGGGCTGATCGCGCCGGGTGGACGGATCGCGTCGACACTGCACTTCCAGCCCGCCGGGCCGGACCTGAAGGCGACCGCCGTCATGGCCGATCCCAGCGCGGAGACGTTGGCGCACCTGGCGGCGGAGGTGGTCGAGGGCCGGCTGCGGGTGCCGCTGGCCAAGGCATATGCCCTGCCCGACGCGCCCCAGGGCATCACCGACTTCGTGGCGGGCACTGTCGGCAAGCTCGCGGTCACCATTCCGTAGCGAGTCGACTTCTTGCAAAGATCGATCGAGATATTGCGCACCTGTATCCGGGGTATTACGGTCTGTCGCTAACCGCCCCATCGAGAGTGAGCTGCGCATGTTCCGTTCACCGAGTCCCCGGAGGGCACGCGCCGCCGTGCTCGCCGCCTGCGGCGCCCTGGTCGCCGCGACCCTGTCCGTCCTCGCCCCCACCTCTGCCTGGGCCGCCGCGTCCGGCGGCGTCGGCGCGACCTTGCCGTACGTCGAGGTCCAGGCCGAGAACTCGTCCACCAACGGGACCGTCATCGGTCCGAGCGCCGCCTACAACACGCCGGCCGCCGAAGCGTCGTACCGGAAGGCCGTGACGCTGCAGGGCACCGGCAAGTACGTCGAGTTCACCACGCCGGTGGCGACGAACTCGATCGTGTTCCGCTACAGCATCCCGGACACCGGATCCGGCGCGGTCTACACGCCGCAGCTGTCGTTCTACGTGAACGGTTCGAAGCAGTCGAACTTCACGCTGACCAACGCCTACAGTTGGTACTACGGCGGCTACCCGTTCACGAACACGCCCGGCAGCAACCCGCATCACTTCTACGACGAGGTGCACCGGCTGTTCCCGACGACGTACCCGGCCGGGACGAAGTTCCGGTTGCAGGTCGACGCCGAGGACACGGCCGCGTCGTACACGATCGACTTCGCCGACTTCGAGAACGTCGCGGGTGCGCTGACGCAGCCGGCCGGATCGGTGTCGGTGACCAGTCAGGGCGCGGACCCGACCGGCGCCGCGGACTCCACGAACGCGTTCACCGCGGCGATGGCCGCGGCCGGTTCCGGCGGTACCGTGTGGATCCCGGAGGGGACGTTCAAGATTCCGGGACATCTGATCCTGAACAACATCACCGTCAAGGGCGCCGGGATGTGGCACTCGACGATCGTTGGTGCGGCCCCCGGTTTCTACGGGAACTACGCGCCGAACGCGAGTACCGGCGTCCATCTCGCGGACTTCGCGATCTTCGGCGACGTGCAGGAACGCAACGACGGCGCGCAGGTGAACGGCGTCGGCGGCGCGCTGAACAACTCGACCGTCGACCGGCTGTGGATCGAGCACGAGAAGGTCGGCGCCTGGATGGACGGGCCGTTCACCAACCTGGTCTTCAACGGCATGCGGATCCGCAACGTGACCGCCGACGGCATCAACTTCCACGACGGCGTCACGAACTCCAAGGTGACGAACAGCGATCTGCGCAACCTGGGTGACGACGGCCTGGCGACGTGGTCGGACCAGAACGCGGACGCGAACGACTCCTTCGACCACAACACGGTGCAGTACCCGATCCTTGCCAACGGCATCGCGATCTACGGCGGCCACGACAACTTCGTCACCGACAACCGGGTGATCGACGCGGGCCTCACCCAGGGCGGCGGAATCCACGTCGCACAGCGGTTCAACTCGACGGCGCTCGGGCGGACCGACGTACTGCGGAACACGATCATCCGCTCCGGCAGCCTGGATCCGAACTGGCAGTTCGGGGTCGGCGCGCTGTGGTTCGACGCGCGCGACGGGGCGATGTCCGGGCTGACGAACGTCGACAACCTGCTGATCCAGCAGAGCCCGTACGAGGCGATCCAGTTCGTCTCGGGCTCGAACATCAGCAATGTGCACATCAACAACGCGACGATCCAGAACACCGGGACCTGGGTGGTCCAGGAGCAGGTCGGCGGGTCGGCGACGATCACCAACAGCACCGCCACCGGGACGCAGGCGCCAGGTCCGATCTACAGCTGCGGCGTCGGTTTCACGCTCACCGACGGCGGCGGCAACTCGGGGATCTTCGGGGCTCCGCAGTGCCAGAACATCACCGCGCCGGCGTTCCCGCCGTACCTGCCCGACAACGGTTCGCAGCTGTCGATCAGCCCGACCGCCGTGGGCTTCGGGTCGGTCGCGACCGGTACGACGAGTGCGGCGCAGGCCGTCACCGTCACGAACAGCGGTACTGCCGCGGCGCCGGTCAGCTCCGTCGCGGTCACGGGGGACTTTGCCCAGAGCAACAACTGTGGCAGCAGCATCGCGGCCGGCGGCTCGTGCACGGTGAACGTCACGTTCCGCCCCACGGCCGCCGGCAGCCGGACCGGAGACCTGACCGTCAACGCTTCCGGGGTGACGAACACCGTCCCGCTCTCGGGTACGGGCGTTGCGCCCGGGCCGATCCTGACGACCGACCCGAGCAGCCTGTCCTTCCCGGACACGCTGGTGGGCAGCGCGTCCGCGACGCAGACCGTGACGCTCACGAACTCCGGTACGGCGTCCGCGACCGTCTCGGGGATCGCGGCGACCGGTGACTTCAGCCAGACGAACAACTGCGGAACGGTCGCAGTCGGCGCATCCTGCACGGTCACGGTCACCTTCCGGCCGACCGCGTCGGGAGCACGGACGGGCAATGTCTCGGCGACGAGCAACGCCAACAACAGCCCGACCTCGATCGCCCTGACCGGCAACGGAATCGGCGCCGACACCAACCTCGCCCTCAACAAGCCCGCCACCGCCAGTAGCCAGGTCAACGGCACCCAGGCCGCCACGACGGCGACCGACGGCGACGCGAACACGTACTGGGAAAGTGCGAACAACGCGTTCCCGCAATGGCTGCAGGTCGACCTGGGCACCGCGCGCAGCATCGGCAAGGTCACCCTGAAGCTTCCTCCCAGCTCGGCCTGGGGTACCCGCACGCAAACACTGTCTGTTCAGACGAGCACCGACGGCTCCACCTTCACGACAGCGGTAGCGTCCGCGCCGTACACGTTCACGTCTCCCGCCAACGTCGTGAACATCGCCGTACCGACGACGACCGCCCGCTACGTGCGTGTCAACGTCACCGCCAACACCGGGTGGCCGGCCGGCCAGGTGTCGGAGTTCGAGGTCTACAGCCCAGTCAGTCAAGGTGGCGGCAGTACGAACACCAACGTCGCTGCGGGTAAGCCCACCAGCGAGTCCACTCACAACGACATCTATGCCTCCAGCAACGTTACGGACGGCAGCCAGTCGTCGTACTGGGAGAGTGCGAACAACGCCTTCCCGCAATGGGTCCAGGTCGATCTCGGTACGGCGACAACCGCCGGCCGGATCGTCCTGCAACTCCCCGCCGGCTGGGGCGCCCGCACCGAGACCCTCTCGGTCCTCGGCAGTACCAACGGCACGACCTTCAGCACTCTCGCCGGGCCGGCCGGCTACTCCTTTGCCCCCGGCAACAACAACACGGTCACCATCACGTTCACTCCCACCAGCCAGCGCTACTACCGCCTCAACCTCACCGCCAACGACACCTGGCCCGCCGGTCAGATCTCGGAGTTCCAGGTCTGGAACTCGTAGCGTCAGCTGCCGTAGCGCGCGACGATGGTGCGGGCTGCTTCCCGCACCACGTCGCGTGTCTGCTCGTCGGTGAGTACGTAGCCGCCGTGGATGAGCCGGGGCCAGAAGACGATGGTCGAGATCATGCCGAGGAACTGCGCGGCGGCGGTGTCCGGGTCGTCGACCGTCGCGGTCCCGGCGGCCTTCGCGGCACGGAGGTAGCGGCCGAGCGCGGTCATCACCGGGAGCGTGCCGAGGTCGAAGGTCCGGGCCCGCAACTCCGGGAATCTGTGGGCCTCACCGATCAGGGTGCGGATCAGGTCCTCCATGCGGGGACGGTTCAGCAGTTCGACGTACGCGAGGCCGAGGGTCACCAGGCCCGCGAAGAAGTCGCCGGCCGGCGGGTCCGCGAGTTCGCCGCCGGGCGCGCCGCCGGTCGCGAGCAGCGTCGCCTCGAAGAGCTCCGCCTTCGTCGGGAACTGCTTGAACAGGGTCGCCCTGGACACCCCGGCGCGCTCGGCGACGCGCGCCAGCGAGGTGCTGTCGTACCCGGCCTCGAGGAACAGGTCCGTGGCGGCGTCGAGGATCGCCGTGCGGTTGGTCGCGGCGACCTGGCGGTGGTACGCGGAGAGCTCGCGGGGCATGCGGCCAGTATGTCAGAGAGGTGAGTCGCTTGACTCACCTCAGGGGTCGCGGCTACCGTCCAGGCAATGGTGAGTCGACCGGCTCACCTCAAGCGATGGGGGCGGACCATGGCCAAGCTGATCTATTCGATGATCACCTCGCTCGATGGCTGCACCGAGGCGACCGATGGCGACCTCGGGTGGGGGCCGGAGGACGAGGAGGTGCACAGCTTCGTCGGCGACCTGTTCCGGCCGGTGGCCACGTTCCTCTACGGCCGCCGGATGTACGAGACGATGCTCTTCTGGGAGACCGCGCACACCCAGCCCGACCTGCCGCCGTACATCCGGCAGTACGCCGACGACTGGCGGGCCGCGGAGAAGATCGTGTACTCCACGACCCTGGCGTCGGCGTCGAGCGCGAAGACCCGGATCGAGCGGACCTTCGACCCGGACGCGGTGCGCAGACTCAAGAAGGAGTCGGACCACGACCTCAGCATCGACGGCCCGAACCTCGCGGCCCAGGCGATCAAGGCCGGCCTGGTCGACGAGTACCACCTGTTCACCACCACGACCGTCGTCGGTGGCGGCACGCCGTTCTTCCCGCCGGGCATTCGTCTTGAGCTCGACCTGCTCGACCACCGCTCGTTCGCCTCGGGCGTGACCTATACCCGCTACCGAACTCGCTGACCTGACCGGCCGTCAGTTTGGTTTCGTCCAGGCGATGGTGTGCCGGAAGCCGAGCTGGTGCCGCATCTCCGCGCCCGGCAGGACGCGGACGACGACATCGCGCAGTTCGTCAAAGGTCTTGGTCGGGTCCTGCACCGGGAACGGGGCGGGTTGCTTGCCGTTCGGGTTCGGCCACGGGTGCTTGACGTAGCCGATGATCGGGTTGGTGACGACGGACGCGAGGTCCCAGGCGTGGTCGCGGACGCTTCGTGGTACGGCGAGCCCGACCGCGAGGAAACGTCCTCCGGGCGCGAGGAGCCGGCGTACGTCGTGCAAGGCTTCGGCCACGTCCAGGTGGTGCAGTACGGCGATCATCGTGATCAGGTCGTACGGGCCTGGACCGTCGTTCCACGCGCCGCCCCAGACGACGACGTTGCCGAAGCCGGCGCACCGCCGCGTTGCCTGCTCGCGCATGGCCGCGTCGACGTCGACGCCGTTCACGTCGGTGAAATGCGGTGCCAGCGCGGTCAGCAACTCACCACGCCCGCACCCGACGTCGAGCGCCGAATGCCGCTGCTCGGGAAGGTTCGCGAGGATCCAGCCGTGGAAGTGATCGTTGTGGCTCCACGGATGCCGCGCGTTCACCTTCTCCAGCTGCACGGCCACGCTTCCGTTCGCGAACGTCCTCGCCCATCGCCGCAACACCATGCCGGGCATTCTGGCCGACGGCCAAGTGGTCGGGTACGTCGACCTCGCCGGCGAGGAGCCGGACCGCCGTGAACTCGGCTATGCGATCGGTCCGTCTGCCCGCTGGGCTCGGCTCGGCGCGGCAGCGGCGCGGCTCGGGCTCGCCTACGGATTCGGGGAGCTGGGACTCCGCGAGATCGAGGCCGAGGCCGTGGATGCGAACCGGGCCTCGGTGCGGATCCTGCGGGCGATCGGCATGGTCGAGACCGCGAAAGGAGAAGACGAGGACTTCCTCGGCGCGCCGAGCTACTACAGGCGGTTCGTGATCAGCGCCGCACGCTGGCAGACGCGAAAACCTGACATGGTCTGACGGTGTTCGGCGATACCTTCCCCGGGTGATCGTCGAAGTGCGTACCTACAGACTGAAGCCGGGCACCCGGGACGAGTTCGTCCGCGTCATGCGTGAGGACAGCCTCCCGCTGCTCGCGGCGGCGGGGATCCAGGTGGCGGGGTGCGGTGCCTCGCTGGTGGATGAGGACGGAGCGGAGGATGCCTACCTGATCCGCACGTTCGACTCGCTCGCCCAACGGGACGAACAGGAGACGGCGTTCTACACCAGCGACGCCTGGCGCACCGGCCCACGGGAAGCGATCGTCTCGCGGATCGAGTCGATGCACACCATCGTGCTCGACCCGACGACCACGCCCCTAATGCCCAGGTGAGGTCGCCGGGATCGCGTTGTCGATGAGGACGGTGGCGATGGCGGCGGCGGTGGGGAAGGACTCGCGGTTGAGTACCCGGGTGCGGGCCGAGGCGCCGTCGAGGAGGAGGGCCAGTTGTTCGCCGAGCTCTTCGGGGTTGGTGGCGCCGGCTTCGCGCGCGGTGTCGGTGAGGCGTGCGGCGAGGGCCAGCTTGTAGTCGCGTGCGACCTGGGACGCCGGGTGTTCCGGGTCATGGATCTCGACGGCCGCCTCGATATAGGGGCAGAGCGGCGTGGGCTCCTGCCTGCCGCGGGTAGGTAGCTCGAACGCGGCGAGCAGCCGTTCGCGCGGCGTCAGGTCGGTGCGGTCGAACACCGCGGCCATGACGCCGGGATCGAAGCGGCGCAGGTACTCCGTGACCAGTTCGTCCTTGCCGTTGAAGTGCTGGTAGGCGGTGCGCTTCGAGACCTCGGCCACCGCGCAGAGCTGGTCCATGCCGGTGCGGTTGATGCCTTGCTCGCGGAACAGTTGCTGGGACGCGCCGAGGATGCGTTCGCGGGCACCCCGGCCGCGGCGCCGGCCCTGCGGGCCCTTCTCCAACTCGGTCATGTCTTCCACTCGCCCAGGATAGCCCGATTGGGTACCGATCGGTGTACATAACTTGCGGCCCGGCCGAACGTCGCCTAGGTTAAGCACACTGATTGGTGTACATAACTGTTCTCGCATTGGGGCGATCATGGGAAAGCTCGACGGCAAGGTGGCCGTGGTCACCGGCGGATCGACCGGCCTGGCGCTGGCCGGCGCCAAACTGTTCGTGGACGAAGGGGCCTACGTCTACCTGCTGGGCCGGCGGCAGGAGGCACTCGACGAAGCCGTCGAGCTGATCGGCCGGAACGTGACCGCGGTGCGGGGCGACGCGGCCGACCTCGGCGATCTGGACCGCCTGTACGACACGGTCAAGCGCGAGAAGGGCGCGATCGACGTGCTCTGGGCGAGCGCCGGGATGGGCGTGGAAAGCAGCCTCGGGGAGATCGCCGAGGCGCAGTTCGACGCGACGTTCGCGCTGAATGCGCGCGGAACGCTGTTCACCGTGCAGAAGGCGCTGCCGCTGTTCAACGACGGCGGCTCGATCTTCATGACCGGGTCGAGCGCCTCGCTCCGGGGCTACCCCGGCTGGAGTGTGTACGCGGGGAGCAAAGCCGTGCAGCAGGCCTTCGCCCGCGTGTGGCTGAACGAGTTACGCGAACGGCGGATCCGGGTGAACGTGCTGACGCCGGGCCAGGTGGCCACCGCGAAGCAGGAGGAACTGTTCGACGAGGCGACGAAGCGGCAGTTCGAGTCGCTGATCCCGCGGGGACAGATGGGCCGCCCCGAGGAGATCGCGACGGTCGCGCTGTTCCTCGCCTCGGACGACTCGAGCTACGTGAACGGCATGGAACTGGCAGCCGACGGCGGCACCACTGCGATCTGAGGACGGACTTTCATGAGCAGCATCACCATTATCGGCACCGGCAACATGGCCCGCATCCTCGGCACCCTGGCCATGGCCGGCGGCAATACCGTCGAGATCGTGGGCCGCGATCGGTCCAAGGCCGCCGACCTCGCGAAGGCCCTCGGTGACGGAGCCACGGCGGGCGATTGGGGCGCCGTACCGGCCGGGGACATCGTCATCGTGGCCTTGTTGTCCGGCGACGTCGTCGCTGTCGTCGCGCAGTACGCGGACGCGCTCGCGGGCAAGGTCATCGTCGACATCAGCAATCCTTTCAATCCCAAGGCAGACGGACTGTCCTACACCGGCGAGACCTCGATCGCACAGGAGGCCGCGAAGGTGGCCCCGGCCGGCGCGAGCGTGGTGAAGGCCTTCAATACGGTCTTCGGCCACGTCCTGGAGAAGGGCAACAGGCCGGACGTCTTCCTCGCCGGCGACGACGCGTCGGCCAAGGCGGCCGTGTCGGCGTTCGTCGAGAGCATCGGGCTGCGCCCGCTGGACGTCGGCGGTCTTGACATGGCGCACTGGCTGGAGGGAGCGGGCCTGCTCACGATGGGCCTCGCCCGCGACGGCGTCCGGCACTGGGAGTTCGCCCTCGGCGTCACCGAATTCTGAGCAGCGCCCGTGATGGCCGCAACGTCGTCGTGATCTCGGGGAAATGTCAGGTGCGAACGGGGATGACATAACTGGGTCCGACAGGTTGCCGCCACGACCGGGAGGGGACTCGGATGGGTCTCAGTCAGCCGACGGATGCCGAGTTGGACACGATGATCAGGGCGCGTCTGGCGTCGATCGGCATCGATCTCGACCAGTTGCCGCCGGGGAGTACGCCGGATCCGCAGACCGGGAGTCCGGGACGGGACTCGGCACTCGCGAGTCTGCGGGGGTTCATGCGGACGACCGTGCTGCCGCTGAGCTCGTACGCGTTCGCCGCGGACGCCGCGCTCGGGCAGCAGGTCGCGCCGCCGTCGTTGTATCCGTCCATCGACGTCGTTCGGGAAGCACGATGAGTGCGCCGCAGGACGACCAGGTCGACCGGCGCTCGTTCCTCCACCGCGCCGGCGCCCTGGCCGCGGCGACGACCGTCGGCTCGGTCGCGCTGCCGTCGATCGCCCATGCGGCGCCCGCGGCAACGGCTCCCGCGACGCTCGTCGACGTACCTGCTCGATCGGTCGACGTCAGCGAACTGACCATCGCCGAGGCCGCGACGCTGATCCGCAAGGGGCGGCTGCGACCCGAGGAGCTGGTTCAAGCGTATCTGGACCGGATCAAGGCGTACGACTCGACGTACCTGGCGTTCAATCGGGTGCTGGCCGACGAGGCGCTGGCCCGGGCGCGAGTGCTCGCGAGGAGCCGCGGTGGCGCACTGCACGGCATCCCGCTGGCGATCAAGGACAACTACTACACCGCCGGCGTCACCACGACCGCGAACTCGTATCTGTTCGAGAACTTCGTGCCGCCGTACGACGCGACCGCCGTACGGCGACTCACCGCGGCCGGGGGCATCGTCCTGGGCAAGACGCAGATGGGGCCGTTGGCAACGACCCGGGCGACCACGCCGGACGGCCGGATCACCACGGTGAACGCGTGGACGCCGGCGGACCCGGGTACGGATCCCGGCGGCTCGTCGTCCGGATCGGCGACCGCGGTCGCGGCGCGGATGGCGACGTCGAGTGTCGGGACGCAGACCGGCGGATCGATCACGGCGCCGTCGAACGCGCAGAACCTGACCGGGCTGAAGCCGACGATGGGCCGGGTCTCGCTGCACGGCATCGTGCCGCTCAGCTACACCCGCGACCACCCGGGCACGCTCGCGCGGGACGCGATGGACGCGGCGATCATGATGACGGCGATGGCCGGGGAGGACCCGGAAGACCCAAGAACACAAGGGCTTCCGCCGGTGCCCGATCTGGTGACCGCCGCCACGCCGATCGTCCGGGCGGGCCGCGTCCGGTCCCGCTGGCGGACCCGGGTCGGCGTCATCCCGGGGTACACCGCCGGTACGTCGGAAACCGCCGCCGCTCGGATCGCCGCGCTCGATGTACTCGCGGGGATCGAGGGTCTGTCGGTCGTCGACGTGACCATGCCGGACGAGTGGGACCTGCTCACCAACGCGGCCTTCAACAACGTCCGGCTGCCCGAGCGCAGCGAACCCTTCCTGCCGATGCTGCGCTCGGACCTGCGTGGCTTCGGCGTGTCCGTGACCGGGTGGCTGCAGGGCGCGTTGCTCGGGGCGAACGAGTACCTGATCGGGCAGCGCGCCAAGCTCCGGCTGCTCGAGCGGGTTCTCGACGATCTGTTCGGTCAGTGCGACGTGGTCGTACAGACCTCCCCGACACCGTTCGACGCACTCGGTCTTCCCGAACTGGCGCTACCGATCGGCTTCACCACCGGCGGGCTGCCGATCGGCACGATCCTCGGCGGCAAGCCGTACGGCGAGGACCGTCTGCTCGCCGTCGCCGCCGCGTACCAAGCCGGCACCGACTGGCACCACCGCCGTCCCGCCGACCCGGTCGTACCCGCGGCCCGCACCACAGCGCGCACCAGCCGCGGCCGCATCCTGGCCGAAGAGGTCCCCGACCTGATGCAGTAACTTCAGTTCGCTGTGAGCTCGTCGCGGTGGTTGGCGAGCCACGTCGCGAAGGACTGCAGTTCGGGGTTCAGTTCGCGGACCTTGGCGAGGTCGCGGTTGCCGGTGAACTCGTCGTGGTTCTCCTTGTAGAACTGGAACATGTTGGCCATCTCGACGGCCATCGGGAACGGGTACTCGCGGTACTCCTCGACGGTCGGTGCGTGGTACACGACCTTCTCACCGAGCGCCTCGGACAAGGCTTCGGCGTACTGCGTGCCGGTGAGGTGGTCGCCCGCGATGCTGATGGTCGCACCAACGAGATCGGGACGCTTCAGGATCGCGAACGCGGTCCGGCCGATGTCGTCGGACGCCACCCCGGACAGCCGCTGGTCGCCCATCGGGAACGAGATCGTCAGCGTGCCGTCGGCGTTCCGGGCCGGCGGCATGCCGTTCACGAACGCGTCGAAGTAGAACGTGGTCCGCAGGAACGTCGTCGGTACGCCGTACTTCGTGAACAGCGCGTCCGCCTCGCCCTTCGCGTCGAAGTGCGGGACCTTGTACCGCCCGTCGTCCAGGCTCGGTACGTCGTCCCGCCCGGCGAAGAACGGGCGCGTGTCCTCGAGTGTCGACCAGACCAGGTGCTGTACGCCGGCGTCCCGGGCGGCCCGCGCCGCGATCTCGGCCTGCTCGAGCTCCATCTCGGCCCGGGTCCGCGCGGCCTCCTGCTCCGGGGTCAGCGGAGCCCAGTAGTTCGTCACGACGTAGGCGCCGTACGCGCCCTCGAAGGCGGCCCGCACGCTCGCTTCGTCGTCGAGGTCCGCCGCCACCACCTCGGCACCGGCCGCCGCGAGCTCCCGGGCCTTCGCGGACTCCGGGTTCCGGGTCAGCGCCCGTACGGCGTACTCGCCGGACCGGTCCGCCAGGATCGCCCGCGCCACCGCGCCGCCCTGTGCCCCGGTCGCTCCGACGACGGCGATCAGCTTCGTGCTCATATCCGTTCACTCCCCAGAAGAGTTAGGTTGATGTGTCAACCCTAGCGCTTCGGGTTGATGTGTCAACCCATCGGGTAGGATGGACGGCATGAGCAAGGGACCGTGGCTCGACGACGACGAGCAGAAGGCGTGGCGCAGCTACCTGCTGATGCAACGGACGCTGGAGACGCATCTGGAACGGCACCTGCAGCGGGACTTCGGGCTGTCCAAGTCCGACTTCGAGATCCTGGTCAACCTGTCCGAGTCCGAGCACGGCCGGATGCGCGCGTTCGAGCTCGGCCGGTCGACGCAGTGGGAGAAGAGCCGGCTGTCGCACCACCTGTCCCGGATGGAGAAGCGCGGCCTGATCCGCAAGGAGGCCTGCGAGTCGCGGTACCCGGAGATCGTCATCACCACCGACGGGCTGGCGGCGATCAAGGCGTGTGCGCCGGCGCACGCGGCGCGGGTGCGGGAGTTCTTCGTCGACGTGTTCGGTCCGGAGCGGTTCGCGATGCTCGGCGAGGCCGCGGACGAGGTTGTCGCGGCGGTCGGCAAGCACTGTGAGACCGACTGCGCGCTCGGCTCCTGAGAGCTGTTCTCAGAGACCTTTCAGGAGAACTTGACGGTGGCTTGAGCTTCTCTTGGAGCGCGGCTGAAACGCCCCGGCCGAGGCTTGGGGCATGGTCAGAACAGATGAATCCCAGCCCAACCGTCCGCGCTGGTTGCGGCGCGCGTCGGCCGCCGCGATCGCCACCGCCGTGCTCGGTGTCGGCGCGACCGGGGTCTCGGTCGCGGTCGTCTCGGCGAAGCATTCGAGCACCAGCACCTCAGGTACCACGACGTCGAGCAGCTCCGGCGACAGCAGCAGCTCATCGAGTTCGAGCAGCAGCGGGTCCAGCTCCAGCGGTCTGGGGTCGACGAGCTCCAATTCGAGCTCGCAGGGTGGGAGCAACGGATCATGACCGCGTCGCGTACCTGGTCCGCGTGGAGTTGCACGGTCCGCCTGACCGTCGACGACCCCGCCGTACTGGGCGCAGCCTGCGCTGAGCTCGAGGCGCTGATGGACCGGGTCGACAAAGCCGCGAGCCGGTTCCGCCCGGACTCCGAGTTGTCGATCGTCAACAGCCGCGCCGGTGCGCTCGTCCCGGTGTCGCGGCTGCTGGTCGACCTGGTCGACGTCGGCCTGGTCGCGGCGCAGGTGAGCGGCGGCGCGGTCGACCCGACCGTCGGCCAGGCGGTGATCGCGGCCGGGTACGACGCCGACATCGAGACGGTGCGGCGGCGCTTCCCGCAGGATCCGGGCGAGCCGCAGCCGGTGACCGGCTGGCAGCACGTCCAGCTGAACCGCAAGCTGGCGATGCTCGGCGTACCGAAGGGCTGCGCGCTCGACCTGGGCGCCACCGCGAAGGCCTGGACCGCGGACCGGGCCGCGAACGTCCTCAGCAAGCGCTACGGGTGCGCGGTGCTCGTCGAGATCGGCGGGGACCTGCGCGCGGCCGGCGTACCGAAGAAGCCGTGGGTGATCACTGTCGCCGAACGCGCCGGCGAGATCGGTGTCCTCGTGACACTGGCGCACGGCGGCCTGACCACCTCGACTCGGACGGTACGTCGCTGGCAGACGCCGACTGGCTACGGGCATCACGTCATCGACCCGCGCACCGGCCGGCCGGCGGAGGGCCGCTACCGCACCGCGTCGGTGTGGGCGCCGACCGCCGTACGGGCGAACACCTTCAGTACTGCGCTGGTGGCGACGGGCGATGCTGCGCTGGGAAGGTTGAAGCTGGCTGGGCACCCGGCGCGGTTGATCGACGCGGACGGTGAGGTCACCGAGTTGTCAGGCTGGCCGACAGCGAGCAGGGCCGCCTGATGACGCTCTGGTACCTGGCTCGTGCGGCCGGCGTCGCGACGATGGTCATGTTCACGCTGTCCGCCGTACTCGGCATGGTGATGCCGCGAGTGAAGTCGGCTGAACGGCGGTTCTGGCTGCAGTACGTGCACCGTTCGGCGGCCGTGACCGGTCTTGTGCTGCTGGCGACGCACGTGGTCGCGGTGATCGCCGACAGCTACGTGAGCATCGGGCTGACCGTCCTGGTGTGGCCGTTCGGCTCCAGCTACCGGCCGTTCGCCATGGCCGTCGGCGCGCTCGCTCTTTACAGCCTGGTACTGGCGTCACTCGTCGGAGCGGCCCGTGGCCGGCTGGCGGTGTCGGAGAAGTTCACCAAGGTCTGGCGCAAGCTGCACATCGCTGCGTCGGTGGGATGGCTCTTGTCGATCGGACACGCACTGCTGGCCGGTACAGACCGCAGTACGCCGTGGATGCTCGGCATCACGCTCGGCTGTCTCGCCGCGGTGGCGACTGCTGGCGCTTACCGGCTCAACGCACTACCTACAAGAGTTTGGAGGACCCAGTGATCACCGTTGACGACGTCAGAGTGATCGGCGAGGCCAGAGTCCTCGCAGGACTCGACCAAGGACGTCTGGACGCCCAGCGGCACCTGTTGACGCACGGACAACAGCCTGAGCTGACCCGTGACGAGTACGTGCGGCTGTGTGAAGCGGTAGGGCTCCGAGGGCGCGGTGGCGCGGCGTTTCCGGTCGCTCTGAAGCTCCAGGACCTCCCGAAGCGTGGTGTGGAAGCCGTTGTCGTCAACGGTTCCGAAAGCGAGCCGGCGAGCCGTAAGGACCGTCTGCTCCTCACTCGTGCGCCCCACCTCGTCCTTGACGGTGCGGTCGGTCTGGCGCATGCACTGCGTGCGCCGCACGTGCTGATCGCCGTACACGACCGTGAGGCGGCCATGTCGCTCCGAGAGGCGCTGATGGAGCGCGATGACCGGTTGGCGATCGAAGTACGCGAGGCACCGGGCCGGTTCGTCGCGGGGGAGGCCCGTGCGGTGTTGAGCGTGCTGGAGGGCGGTACAGCCGTACCACCGGGTCGTCGGGTGCTGCCGACGCGTAAGGGCTACCACCGGCGGCCCACGTTCCTGTCCAACGTGGAGACGTTCGCCCAGCTCGCCGTACTGGCGCGGCTCGGGTCCCGCGAGTACAGCCGGACCGGGGTCAGTACGGAGCCCGGTACGCAGCTCCTGACGATCGGCGGGGCCGTCCAGCATCCCGACGTACTCGAGACACCGAACGGTGTTCCGTTAGACACGGTCCTGCAGTACGCCGGTGCGGAATCAGGCCCCGTCCTGCTGGGTGGGTACCACGGGCGCTGGCTGCCGCACACCGACGGCGTGACGCTCCAGCGGCCGGAGGTGTCCGCGGGCATCGTCCTGGCGCTCGGCACCGGCACCTGTCCGCTGGGAGAGGTCACCCGGGTCGCCGAGTGGCTGAGAGGTCAGTCGGCCGGGCAGTGCGGCCCGTGCGTGTTCGGCCTCGGCGCACTGGTCGACGACTTCGCCCGGATCACCGTCGGCGACCCGGACGGCTGGTACGACGCCCAGCGGCATCTCGGGCTGGTTCCGGGCCGGGGAGCCTGCGCGCACCCGGACGGGACTGCGAGGTTCCTCACATCGGCGCTCGAGGTCTTCGAGGACGACGTACGCCGGCATCTCAACCATCAGGGGTGCGGCCGGCCCGTGCTCGGGGTGCTCGGGGTGGCCCGATGAGCAGGCTCGAGATCGACTGGACCCGCTGCGACGGACACGGCTTGTGTGCTGGGCTGTTGCCCGACGACGTCGCTCTCGACGAGTGGGGATTCCCGGTGCTGAGGGGGCGCGAGATCACCGCCGGTGAGCTCCCGGACGCGCGCCGCGCAGTCCTCGCCTGCCCGGCTCTCGCACTGCGTCTCACCAAACGATGACAGGCCCGTCCCGACACCACACCAGTGACAAAGGTGGACTAATCTCTGAGTGACCGCACAATGTCGTGCGGTCCGGCGCTAGCCGACGCCGACGTCACGTGTGGAGACGGTGGGGAATGCAGAGCAAGCTGGACGTCCTGAAGGCCGATGTGATCGCGAAGGCGGTGGCCACAGGAACCCATGGGCACGACAAAGTGGTCGACCCGGTCAAGCTGAAGACCTTTCTCGAGCAGTACTACCGGCACGTCGCCGCCGAGGACGTCGCCGAGCGCCAGCCGAACGACTGCCTGGGGGCCGCGCGGCACCATTACAAGTCGGCCATGTCCCGGCCGCAGGGCACCGCGAAGGTGCACGTGTTCACGCCGACCCCGGAGGAGTACGGCTGGTCCGCGGCCGGCCGGACCGTGGTCGAGATCGTGGTCGACGACATGCCGTTCCTGGTCGACACCGCGTCGATGGTGATCACCGACCGGAACCTGGAGCTGCAGCTGCTGATCCACCCGCAGTTCGTGGTCCGGCGGGACGTCGCCGGCACGCTGCAGGAGGTCCTGGACGACACCGCCGCCTCGGACGAGCACGACCTCGTCCGGGAGAGCTGGATGCACCTGGAGATCGAGCGGATCGCCGACGTCGCGGAGCACCGCGCGCTCGAGCGGGAGCTGCTCAAGGTGCTGAACGACGTCCGCGAGGCCGTCGAGGACTGGCCGAAGATGCACGAGAAGGCGGTCAGCATCGCGGCCGCGCTGCGGGCCGAGGACCTGCCGGTGCCGGAGAGCGAGGTGGAGGAGGCCCGCGAGCTGCTGGAGTGGCTGGCCGACGAGCACTTCACCTTCCTCGGCTACCGCGAGTACGACTTCACCATGGAGGGCGACCAGGGCATCCTGCGCGGCACCCCCGGGACCGGGCTGGGCATCCTCCGGCCGGACCCGAAGACGGGCTCCGGGAAGCTGCCGCCGGAGGTGAGCGCGAAGGCGCGCGAGCGCAAGCTGATGATCCTCACCAAGGCGAACTCCCGCTCCACGGTGCACCGCTCGACCTACCTGGACTACGTCGGCATCAAGCAGTTCGACGCGAACGGCGACCCGGTCCGCGAGTGCCGGTTCATCGGGCTGCTGTCGTCGACGGCGTACACCGAGAGCGTCATGCAGGTGCCGGTGCTGCGGCGGAAGGCGCTGGAGCTGTTCCGGCTGACCGGCTTCGACCCGAACAGCCACAGCGGCAAGGGCCTGCTGGACGTCCTCGAGACCTACCCGCGCGACGAGCTGCTGCAGGCGCCGGTGGAGGACCTGCTCCCGATCGTGCAGTCCGTCCTGCACCTGCAAGAGCGCCGCGCGGTCAAGCTGTTCGTACGCCGTGACGTCTACAACCGCTACCTGTCCTGCCTGGTGTACCTGCCGCGCGACCGGTACACCACGGCGGTCCGGCTGCGCATGCAGCAGATCCTCAAGGACGCCATCGGCGCCGAGTCGGTCACGTACGCGGCGTACGTCACCGAGTCCGTGCTGGCCCGGGTGCACTTCGTCGTCCGGATGAAGCAGGGCGAGACCGTGGGCGAGTACGACGCGGACACCCTGGAGCAGCAGGTCGTCGAGGCGACCCGCGCCTGGGAGGACGACTTCACCGCGGCGCTGCACGCGCAGGGCGGCGACGGCGCGGTCACCAAGCTGTTCCGGCGGTACGCCGACGCGTTCCCGGAGGCGTACAAGGAGGACTTCGACGCCCGCGTCGCGGTCAACGACGTCCATGTGCTCGACGGACTGCCCGCGGAGAACGGGCTGGCCATGTCGCTGTACAGTCCGATCGACGAGGAGTGGGAGGGCGAGCGTCGCTTCAAGGTGTTCCGCACCGGGTCGGCGCTGTCGCTGTCGCACGTACTGCCGCACCTCAGCGCGATGGGCGTGGAGGTTGTGGACGAACGCCCGTACGAGATCCGCCGTGCCGACGGCAGCATGGCCTACATCTACGACTTCGGGCTGCGGGCGCCGGAGGACAGCGAGGAGCGCGAGGAGCTGCGCGCACTGTTCTCCGACACGTTCCAGGCGGTCTGGGAAGGCCGGGCCGAGTCCGACCGGCTGAACGCGCTCGTACTGCGTGGCAGCCTCAGCTGGCGGCAGGTGTCGATCCTGCGCGCGTACCAGCGCTACATGCGCCAGGGCGGTACGCCGTTCAGCCAGGACTACATCGAGAACACCTTCCTGAACCACGTGGACGTGGCAGGCCTGCTGGTGCAGCTGTTCGAGACCAGCTTCGACCCGGCGCGCGGCGAAGCCGACGACCCGGACCGGACGATGCGGACGGACCAGCTGGAGAAGGAGATCCTGGCCGCACTGGACACCGTGCAGAGCCTGGACGAGGACCGGATCCTGCGGTCGTACCTGACCGTGATGAAGGCGACCCTGCGAACGAACTATTTCCAGCCGGGTCCGGACGGGCAGCCGCGGTCGTATATCTCGCTGAAGCTCGAGCCGAAGGCGATCCCGGACCTGCCGCAGCCGCGGCCTGCGTACGAGATCTTCGTCTACTCGCCGCAGGTCGAAGGTGTGCACCTGCGGTTCGGCGCGGTCGCGCGTGGTGGGCTGCGCTGGTCGGACCGGCGCGAGGACTTCCGCACCGAGGTGCTCGGCCTGGTCAAGGCGCAGATGGTGAAGAACTCGGTGATCGTGCCGGTCGGCGCGAAGGGCGGGTTCTACGCCAAGCAGCTGCCGGACCCGTCGGTCGACCGGGACGCCTGGCTGGCCGAGGGCATCGCGTCGTACAAGACGTTCATCTCCGGGCTGCTGGACATCACCGACAACATCGTTGCCGGTGACATCGTTCCGCCCTCTTCGGTGGTGCGGTACGACGGTGACGACGCGTACCTGGTGGTCGCCGCGGACAAGGGCACGGCGACGTTCTCCGACATCGCGAACGGGGTCGCGAAGGAGTACGGGTTCTGGCTGGGCGACGCGTTCGCGTCCGGTGGCTCGGTCGGCTACGACCACAAGGCGATGGGCATCACCGCCCGCGGCGCGTGGGAGTCGGTCAAGCGGCACTTCCGCGAGATGGGCCACGACTGCCAGAACGAGGACTTCACCGTCGTCGGCGTCGGCGACATGTCGGGTGACGTGTTCGGCAACGGGATGCTGCTGTCCGAGCACATCCGGCTGGTCGCGGCGTTCGACCACCGGCACATCTTCCTGGACCCGGCGCCCGATGCTGCTGTTTCTTTTGCTGAGCGTCGGCGGCTGTTCGACCTGCCGCGCTCGTCCTGGGCGGACTACGACGCGTCGCTGATCTCGGCCGGCGGCGGGGTGTACCCGCGGACCGAGAAGGCGATCCCGATCTCGGCCGAGGTCCGTTCCGTGCTCGGGATCGAGAGCAGCTCGCCGACCTTGACGCCGGCCGAGCTGATGAACGCGATCCTGAAGGCGCCGGTCGACCTGTTCTGGAACGGCGGCATCGGCACCTACGTGAAGTCGTCGAACGAGTCGAACGCCGACGTCGGCGACAAGGCCAACGACGCGATCCGGGTCAACGGCGCCGACCTGCGCGCCCGCGCCGTCGGCGAGGGCGGCAACCTCGGCTGCACCCAGCTCGGCCGGATCGAGTACGCCGCGCACGGCGGCCGGATCAACACCGACTTCATCGACAACGTGGCCGGCGTGGACACCTCCGACCACGAGGTGAACATCAAGATCCTGCTGGACACGGTGGTCGCGGACGGCGATCTGACCGAGAAGCAGCGCAACGACATCATCGCGTCGATGACCGACGAGGTCGGCGCGCTGGTGCTGAAGAGCAACTACCGGCAGAACATCGCGCTCGCCAACGCGACCGCGCAGGCGCCGGCGCTGATGCACGTCCACCAGGACTGGGTCCGGCGGCTGGAGCGCCAGGGGCTGCTCGACCGGCAGCTGGAGTTCCTGCCGAGCATCCCGGAATTCAAGCGCCGCAAGGCCGAGGGCCGCGGGCTGACCTCGCCGGAGCTGTCGGTGCTGATGGCGTACACCAAGATCGTGATGGAAGCCGAGCTGCTCAAGACGTCGCTGCCGGACGACCCGTTCCTGAAGCACAAGCTCGCCAGCTACTTCCCGAAGGCGATCCAGGAACGGTTCGCGGACCAGATCCAGAGCCACCAGCTGCGCCGCGAGATCATCACCACGCAGGTCGTGAACGAGTTCGTGAACACGTCCGGCATCACGGCGTACCACCGGCTCTCGCTGGAGACCGGCGGCAACGAGGAGGACGTGGTCCGCGCGAACCTCGCGGCGTCCCGGATCTTCGCGCAGCCTGAGCTGCTGGCCGCGAACGCCGAGCTGGACAACGTGGTCGACGCCGAGACGCAGACCGGGATGCGGCTGGAGACCCGCACGCTGGTCGAGCGCGCCACCCGCTGGCTGGTGTCGAACCGGCGGCCACCGGTGGACATCGAGGAACTGATCGAGTTCTTCGGCCCCGGCATCGCGAAGCTGACCGCTGCGTTGCCCGAGGTACTGCGTGGCCGTGAGCTGGCGCTGTTCGAGCAGCGCCGGGAAGCCCTTGTACAGAAGGGGGTCTCGGAGGACTTCGCGACCCGGATCGCGGTGCTGCCGCCGGCGTACGCCGGACTCGGGATCGTGGAGACCGCGTCCAGCGACGACCTCGACATCCTCGAGGTCGCCAAGGTCCACTTCGCCCTCGGCGAACGCCTGCAGCTGGGCCGGTTCCTCGAACGCATCATCGGCCTGCCCCGCACCGACCGCTGGCAGACGATGGCGCGCGCGGCCCTCCGCGACGACCTGCACGCCGTCCACGCCCGCCTGACCCGGCAGGTCCTGGCCACCACCGACGCCACCGCCGAACCCGAGGACCGCGTCATCACCTGGCAGGACCGCAACGCCGCGGCCCTCTCCCGAGCCGCCACCATGCTCGAGGAGATCGTAGAAATCGAGGGCCCCGAACTGGCCCACCTCTCAGTAGGTCTGCGTTTGGTCCGAACCCTGCTGGCCAACCAGGCCTAGCGTTCGGAGACGACGACGTCGACGGAATACTGGTCGGCTCGGTAGCAGTGGCTGCCGTATTCGACCGGGGTTCCGTCGGCGGCGTAGGCGGCCCGGGTCATCGTGACCAGGGGCTCGGCCTTGGACATGTGCAGGGTGCGGCGCTCCTCGGCGGTGGCGTTGCGGGCGCCGATGCGTTGCCGGGCGACCGTCGGACGGATGCCGCGGGCGCGGAGTACGGCGTACAGGCCGTCGTTGGTGAGGTCCTCGAGGGTGAGGTTTCCGAGGGTCGGCGGCAACCAGTTGCGGAGGATCGCCAGCGGCAGGTCGTCGGCGTACCGGAGCCGGACGATCGAGACCAGCGGGGTGCCGGGCGGGAGCTCGAGGACGGCGGCGGCGCGGTCGTCCTGGGCCTTGGCGTCCAGCGCGAGTACCTCGGTGTGCGGCGTCCGGCCCTCGCGGGCGAGGTCGTCGTACAGGCTGGTCAGCTCGGCCTTGCGGTGCACCATCTGGTTCGCGACCGTGGTGCCGATGCCGCGGCGGCGGACCAGCAGGCCCTGGTTGACCAGCTCGGAGATCGCGCGGCGCACCGTCGGGCGGGACAGGCTCAGCCGGTCCGACATGCCGATCTCGTTCTCGAACGGGTCACCTGGGCGCAGCCGCCCGTCCGTGATGGCGGCGGTCAGCTGCTCGGCCAGCTGGTGGTACAACGGCACCGGGCTGCTCCGATCGAGCTGGATCGGGACGGCGTTCATGGCCGGATGCTACCTGGTCATGTCTGTACGTGAGAATGTGTTAACAAAGTATTGACACCCCTGCCACGGTCCCGGAAGGCTGACAGCCAGCGCGCCGCCGGGGTGCGCTCGTCTGTGAGAGAGGCTGTGCCGATGCGGATCGGGTTGGTCGGGGTCGGGCGGATCGGGGCGTTCCACGCCGCGACCCTGCAGGGCTTGCCGGCGGTGGATCAGGTGGTCGTCGCCGACGCGGACCCGGCCCGGGCCGAGGCGGTCGCGAAGGAGCTGGGCGTGTCGTCGGCTCCCGACGTACCGGCGTTGCTCGCGTCCGGCCTGGACGGCTTCGTGATCGCCGCGGCCACGTCCGCGCACGCGTCGCTGATCGAGGCGGGGCTGGCGGCCGGCGTACCGACGTTCTGCGAGAAGCCGGTCGCTCTGGACCTGGCGGAGACGTCGCGGGTGGTGGAGTTGGTGGAGGCGTCGACGGTGCCGGTACACATCGGTTTCCAGCGCCGGTTCGACGCCGGGTACCAGGCGGCGCGGGCGGCCGTCGCGTCCGGCGAGCTCGGCTTCGTGCACCACATCCGGGCGAACACGAACGACGCGTTCCCGCCGCACCAGGACTACATCCCGAACAGCGGCGGCTTCTTCCGCGACTGCACGGTGCACGACTTCGACATCATCCGGTACGTCACCGGCCGCGAGGTGGTCAGCGTGTACGCGACCGGTGCGAACCGCGGCGAGGCCTTCTTCGGTGAGTACGGCGACGTCGACTCGGCCGCGGCGCTGCTCACCCTCGACGACAGCACGTTCGTCGCGGTCAGCGGGACCCGGTACAACGGCGCCGGTCACGACGTACGGATGGAACTGCACGGCAGCCTCGGCTCGCTCGCCGTCGGCCTCGACTCGCAGACCGCGCTGCGTTCGGCCGAACCCGGCGTCACGTTCCCCGAGGGGCCGCCGCACCTGACCTTCATGGACCGGTTCCAGCCCGCGTACGTCGCCGAGCTGACCGCGTTCACCGAGGTCGTCGCCGGTACCCGCGAGGTACCCTGCACGGTCCGCGACGCGCTCGCCGCGTTCCGGATTGCCGACGCCTGCGAACTGTCCCGCCACGAAAACCGCATCGTCACGCTCTGAGGAGCCCTCGTCATGACCGAAATTGCTACCCGGATCGCCGGCGCCCCGATCTCGTGGGGCGTGTGCGAGGTCCCGGGGTGGGGTTGGCAGTACGACGCCGCGACCGTCCTCGCCGAGATGCGCGAGGTCGGGCTCGCCGCGACCGAGTTCGGCCCGGACGGGTTCCTGCCCGACGACCCGTCCGACAAGGCGAAGACGCTCGCGGACGTGGGCCTGCGGGCGGTCGGCGGGTTCGTTCCCGTCGTACTGCACGAAGGCGATCCCTCGGCCGAGGTGCTGCGGGCGTTGGACGGGTTCGTGGCGGCCGGTGCCGGCACGCTGGTGCTCGCCGCGGCGACGGGGCAGGAGGGGTACGACGACCGGCCGGTGCTGGACGCTGCCGGTTGGAGCACCTTGCTGTCGAACCTGGACAGGTTGTCCGAGCTCGCGGCCTCGCGCGGCGTACTGGCGACGATCCACCCGCACGTCGGGACGATGGTCGAGAACGCGGACGACGTCGCGCGGGTGCTCGACGGGTCGTCGATCGGATTGACGCTGGACACGGGGCACCTGCTGATCGGCGGTGTCGACCCGGTGGCGCTGGCCGTCGAGAACGCTGCGCGGATCCGGCACACGCATCTGAAGGACGTGGACGCCGCGTGGGCCGCGCGGGTGCAGTCGGGCGAGGTCACGTACACGGACGCCGTACGTGCCGGTATGTATCGGCCGTTGGGCTCGGGCGACATCGACATCACCACGATCGTGTCCACGCTCGAGACGTCCGGGTACGACGGCTGGTACGTCCTCGAACAGGACACGATCCTGCCGGACCGGCCGACCACCGAGGGCCCGGTGGCCGACGTACGGGCGAGCATCGCCCACCTGCACGAGATCGCCGCGACGATCCGATGACACTGCGTGGTTCTTCGGTATGCGGGGTACCGACGGACCGGCGGGATGGGAAGGTCTGATGGTGGACGACGTACAGCTGGACGTACTGACGATCGGGCGGATCGGGGTCGACCTCTACCCGCTGCAGCTCGGGACGCACCTGGAGGATGTCACCTCGTTCGGGAAGTTCCTCGGCGGGAGCGCGACGAACGTGGCGGTCGCCGCGGCGCGGCACGGCCGGAGGTCGGCGGTGATCAGCCGCACCGGCAACGACCCGTTCGGCACCTTCATCCACCGCACCCTCGGCGAACTCGGCGTCGACGACCGCTTCGTCACCCCCGTCGACGGCCTGCCGACCCCGATCACGTTCTGCGAGATCTTCCCGCCGGACAACTTCCCGCTGTACTTCTACCGCTTCCCGAAGGCCCCCGACCTCGTCATCAACCCCTCCGAACTGGACCTGGACGCGATCCGCAACGCCCGCATCTACTGGTCCACCGTCACCGGCCTCTCCGCCGAACCCTCCCGCTCCGCCCACTTCACCGCCTGGGAAGCCCGTGGCCGGAAACCGATCACCGTGCTGGACCTGGACTACCGGCCGATGTTCTGGGCGGATCCTTCGGAGGCGCACCAGCAGGTGTCGCGGGCGCTGGAGTACTGCACGGTTGCTGTCGGCAACCGTGAGGAGTGCGAGGTCGCCGTCGGCGAGACCGACCCGGACAAGGCCGCCCAGGCCCTCCTCGACCGCGGCCTCGAACTCGCCGTCGTCAAGCAGGGCCCCCGCGGCACGCTCGCCCGTACCCGCGACGAACGCGTCGAGGTCCCGCCGTACCCGGTCGAGGTCGTCAACGGCCTCGGCGCCGGCGACGGATTCGGCGGTGCGCTCTGCCACGGCCTGCTGTCCGGCTGGCCCCTGGAGAAGATCATCCGCTTCGCCAACACCGCCGGTGCCCTCGTAGCCTCCCGCCTCGAATGCTCCACCGCCATGCCCACAACCGCGGAAGTCCTCTCCCACCTGGGACCCGAAGCATGACCCCCACCGACGAAAACACCCCCTCCAACCCCGAACGCCCCACCGAGCAGCACTCGAGGGACCAGCGATCGGGAACCCCGTACGCCGAGGACCGGCAACCCACTGACGGCGAGCGTTCCGAAGGCCGCCGTCCCGGCAACCACTGGTCCGAAGACCAACGCTCCACCCCTCAACACTCCGCGAACAACCGCGCCGAAGACCCATACTCCGAGGACCAGTACTCCGAAGACGCCCGCCCGATCCCCATCCGCCGCCCCACCGAACACCCGGACGCCACCATCCCAACCCCCACCGAAGACCAAGACGCGACCATCCTCACCCCGACCACCAACGACCCCACTGTCCTGACCCCCCGCACCCCCGCCCCCGACGACCCCACCGTGATCACCCCACCCGCGTCCCAAGGAACCTGGTGGGTAGCCCCAACCGACTACCCCCAATACCCCACCCAGCCACCAGCCCCAACCCACGCAGCTCCCCCCACCACCCCACGACCCGGCAGCACCAACCAAGGCCCTGCAGGTACGCGTGACGCAACACGGAACGACGGTGCTCACGGCACCGTCCAGAGCGAAGCGGGTATGCCCGGCGCGCCCCGCGATGAGGCCGCTCCTGGCGCCCAGCAAGGTGATCCGTCTGGTCGCCGCGCCGTACGGGCTGATGAAGCCCATGACACCGAGCAGGGCGTTCCCGATGCGCGAGGCATGTCCCGGGATGAGACTCCCGGCACCCGGCCGAGCGACCCGGCCGAGTTTGGGGTCGTGCGTGCTGCTGAAGCTCATGGCACCGGGCAGGGCGCTGCGGGTGTGCGTGGCGGGGTGCGGACCGACGCTCCTGGTGTTGGGATGACCGATCCGGCGGTGCGCGGTGTGGAGCGGAGTGATGTGGCGCGCGGTGCCGGGCTGAGCGACGCGGGTGCGCGTGGTGCGGCGCGGGATGATGTGGCTCGTGGTGCCCGGCCTGGCGATCCCGGTGTGTGGGGAGAAGCTTGGTCGGATGAGCAGGGTGTGCGTGGGGCCGGGGCCAATGATCCGACGGTGGTGACGCGGCGGCCGCACGATCTGAGTGCGGCGGCATACGCCGGGCCGAACGAGCCGACCATGATCGTGCCCCGTTCGGACACCCCTGTCGTACCGGGACCTGACGACCCCACGGTGATCTCGGACCCGACCGACCCGGACCTCCGACGGAACGACCCGACCGCCGCGAACCGCGGTGTGAACGACCCGACCTCCGGGAACGGCGGTGCGTACGACTCGACCTCCGCGAACCGCGGTGCGAGCGACCCGACCTCCGGGAACGGCGGTGCGAACGCCGCGACCGCCGTGAACCTCGGCGTGAACGATCCGACGTCCGCGAACCGCGGTGCGAGCGAGCCGACGTCCGCGAGCGGTGGTGCGAGCGACCCGGTCGTCGGAGTACGCCGTACCGATGTTCCGGGACCGAACGACGCGACGGTGCTGATGAGTGCGACGCCCGACGGTCAAACGACCGTGATCGGGAACCTGAACCTGCCTGTCGACGCGGTTGCCACGCGCCCGTCCCGTGCGGCGCAGCCGGGCCGTGAGCAGTCGGTGGGTGGTGTGCGGTCGGCTGATGGCGCGTCGTCTGCGAGCGATGAATCGTCGGGTACGTCGGGTGCTCCGCTCGGGCATCAGTTGAGCGGGCAGACCGTGCGTGGTCCTCAGCAAGCAACTCTGTCCACGCGCCGACCGACGCAAGCCAGGCAACCCCAGGCAGACCAGCCCTCGAGTGAAGACCAGCCCACGACGGGCAAACCCGTGGCCGAGCAGCCCCAAGCCCAACGATTGCAGGGCGATCCGGCCCGTGGTGATCGGGTTCAGGACGAGCAGTTGCAGGCCGAGCAGGGTCAGGCAGGGCGGGCTCAAGACGGGCAGGTTGATGCTGGGACTCCTTCTGTCGGGGCGGTTCAGGACGGGCCGCGGCACGGGGAGACTGCTCGGGTTGAGCGGTCAGCGGTGGTTGATGAGCGGGAGGATGTGGCGAGTGTCGAGAGCGCTGGCGTGACAGGTGACCGTGCAGAGGTGCGGGTAGCTGACGAGCGTTCGGGTGACGAGGTTAAGGCACAGGCGGGCGGGGGCCGCGGGCGTGAGGGAGACGGTGCACGTACTGCGGGTGATGTGAATGCGCGCGGTGACTCGCGAGAGTCCGGTGGGGGTGAGGGCACAGCTGCTGTGGGTACGTCGGGAGCGGCAGCGGCCGGCACGTCCGTGGGTACGACTGCTGCTGGTGCTGTCGGGGGAGCGGCTGCTGGTGTTGGTTCGGGGGCCGTGAGCGGAGCTGCCGCAGCCGCTGCAGGTGCTGTGGTTGCGGGCGTCGTGGCTGCTGGTGCGGCGGTCGCCGGAGCTGGTGTGGTTGGCGCGGATCGGACTCCTGCTGGTGGTTCGCCGAGGGCTGCGTCTGCGGATGGTGAGGGGGCCGGGTCTGCGGATGGTGAGTCTGTAGGCGCCGAGGCAGCGAGTGCGGAACCCGCGAGTGCAGAGCGTGCGAGCGCAGAGTCTGCAGTTGCGGGGTTGTCGGACGTTGGGCCGACGGGCGCGAGCTCTCTGGATGGTGAGCCGGGTGTTGCCGGGGCTGTTGGTGGTGACTCGGCTGAGGTGGCGGTTGCGGGGGTCGAGGGTCTAGGCCGCGGGAGTGCGGAGCCTGTTGGAGCGGGAACCTCGGGCGCAGAGCTTGTCAGTGCGGAGGCGACGGGCGCGGAGGTAGAGCGTGCGGGAGTTCGGCGGGGGGCCGCGTGGGTTGAGGTTGCTGGGCGGGTGGGGGAGTTGACGGAGATTCGGGTTCGGGAGCCGGGGCGGGTGGCTGAGGGATGGCTGCGGCGGCGGACTCGGGCGTTGGTGGGGGAGGATGGGCGGCTGCTGATTGTTGCCGCGGATCATCCGGCGCGGGGGGCGTTGGGGGTTCGTGGGGAGCGGATGGCGATGGGGAGCCGGGTGGAGTTGGTGTCCCGGTTGGTGGTGGCGTTGCAGCGGCCGGGGGTGGACGGGGTGCTGGCTACGCCGGATGTGCTCGAGGATCTGTTGCTGCTCGGGGCGTTGGAGGGCAAGGTCGTCATCGGGTCGATGAACCGGGGCGGGCTGCAGGGGTCGGCGTTCGAGCTGGACGACCGGTTCACGGCGTACCGGAGTGCCGAGGAGATCGCGGCGCGGCGGCTCGACGGTGGGAAGATGCTGACCCGGATCGATCTCGCGGACGCCGGGACCGTGGCGACGTTGGAGAGCAGCGCCGCGGCGGTGACCGGACTGGCCGAGCACAAGTTGATGGCGATGGTCGAGCCGTTCTGGTCGCCGCGTGGCGAGGACGGGCGGGTGACGAACCTGCTCGACCCGGACTCGGTGATCAAGTCGATCCAGATCGCGTCCGGTCTCGGTGCGACGAGTGCGTACACCTGGCTCAAGCTGCCGGTCGTCGACGAACTCGATCGGGTGATGGAGGCAACGACCTTGCCGACGTTGCTGCTCGGCGGCGACCCGACCGCGGCCCCGGAGGCGACGTACGCGTCGTGGGGCAAGGCGCTCGAGCTGCCGTCGGTCCGTGGACTCGTGGTGGGGCGGGCCTTGCTGTTCCCGCCGGACGGCGATGTGGCCGCGGCGGTCGACCATGCGGCGACGCTGGTGCACGGCAGCAACACATGACCGGCCCCCGGGCGCTCGTGGTTTCTGACGAACGGCGATTGGGATGACTGAATGGGTTCGGCCCGCCGGTTCGGCGGCGGGCGACGGATACGAGGTGGCGGTGCGGCCTGGTGAGCCGGACTGGCATCACAGCGGCCTGTTGGTCCGCACGTTGCGGCCCGGTCAGTCGGTGGAGATCGACACCGGCGACTGTGAGTACATCGTCCTTCCGCTGAGCGGTTCGGCGGAGGTGATCGTGGACGGCGAGTCGGTCCCGCTCGGCGGGCGGGCGGACGTGTTCGCCGGTACGACGGATCTCGCGTACGTACCGCGCAACTCGACGTTCGCGGTGGTCAGCGCCGGTGGTGCGCGGATCGCGTTCCCGCATGCGAGGGCGGCCGCGGACCACCCGTTCCGCCGGGTCGCCGCCGACGAGGTGGAGACCGAACTGCGCGGTGCCGGTGTCGCCTCGCGGCAGGTCCGGAACTTCGGTACGCCGGGGGTGCTCGACGCGGACTCGATCATCGCCTGCGAGGTGATCACGCCGGCCGGCAACTGGTCGTCGTACCCGCCGCACAAGCACGACGAGCACCGGCCGGGGAAGGAGAGTGAGCTCGAGGAGATCTACTACTTCGAGCTGCAGCTGTCCGACGACGTACCGGAAGGTGTCAAGGGCAACGATCCGATCGGCTACCAGCGGGTGTACGGCACCGAGGAGCGCCCGATCGACGTGCTCGCCGAGGTGCGCAGCGGTGACGTCGTCCTGGTCCCGCACGGCTGGCACGGTCCGGCGATGGCGCCGCCCGGCTACGACATGTACTACCTGAACGTGATGGCGGGCCCCGGCACCGAACGCCAGTGGCTGATCACCGACGACCCGCGGCATGCCTGGGTCCGTGAGTTGTGGAGTTCGCAACATATCGATCCTCGGTTGCCTTTTGGAGGGGAAGACTCATGACGGTGCGTCTCACGGTCGCGCAGGCCCTGGTGCGATTCCTGAGCGTCCAGTACTCGGAGCGGGACGGGGTACGGCAGCGGCTGATCGCCGGGAGCCTGGGCATCTTCGGCCACGGCAACGTGGCCGGCGTCGGCCAGGCGTTGCTGCAGTCCGAGCTCGCGGACCCGAAGGCGTTGCCGTACATCCTGGCTCGCAACGAGCAGGCGATGGTGCATACGGCGGCGGCCTTCGCCCGGACCCGTGACCGGCTCCAGACCTACGCCTGCACGGCAAGCGTCGGTCCGGGCTCGACCAACATGGTGACCGGTGCGGCCCTGGCGACGATCAACCGGCTGCCGGTGCTGATCCTCCCTTCGGACGTGTTCGCGACGCGGGTGGCGACACCCGTGCTGCAGGAGCTGGAGAGTTTCGGCGCCGGTGACGTGTCGGTCAACGACGCGTTCCGCCCGGTGTCGAAGTACTTCGACCGGGTCTGGCGGCCGGAGCAGTTGCCGTCGGCACTGATGAACGCGATGCGCGTGCTCACCGATCCGGTCGAGACCGGAGCGGTGACGCTGGCGCTGCCGCAGGACGTGCAGGCGGAGGCCTACGACTGGCCGGACGAGCTCTTCGCGGAGCGCACCTGGTACGTCGCGCGCCCCTTGCCGGAGGCATCAATTGTCGACAAGGCGGTAGATCTCCTTCGGTCCGCGCGGCGTCCGCTGATCGTGGCCGGCGGCGGCGTGCACTACTCGGGGGCCGAGGACGCACTGCGTGAGTTCGCCGAGCGGACCGGGATCCCGGTGTCGGAAACCCAAGCCGGTAAGGGATCGCTGAGCTACGATCACCCGCAGTCGGTGGGCGCGGTGGGGTCGACCGGGACCACGGCAGCCAACGCGCTGGCGCGGGACGCCGACCTGGTGATCGGGATCGGCACCCGCTACAGCGACTTCACGTCGGCGTCGCGGACGGCGTTCCAGCACCCGCAGGTCAAGTTCCTGAACATCAACGTGGCGCGTTTCGACAGCACTAAGCATGCCGGCCTCCCGGTGGTGGCCGATGCGCGGGAAGCCCTTGTTTCGTTGGGATCCGCGCTCGGCGAGTGGTCTGTTGACGCCAAGTACACCGCGGCGGCCCAGGAACTCACCAGGAACTGGAACGGAACTGTTGACGCAGTTTTCCGGCCCTCCGCCGACCGGACCGCGGCCGACGGACTGCTCACCCAGGGCGAGGTGATCGGCACCGTCAACGAATTGTCGGCGGCGTCTGATGTGGTTGTCTGCGCGGCCGGCTCGATGCCGGGCGACCTCCACAAACTGTGGCGGACGCGCGATCCGAAGGGATACCACGTCGAATATGGCTACTCCTGCATGGGATACGAGATCGCCGGCGGACTCGGCGTCCGGCTCGGCGCCCCGGACCGCGACGTGTTCGTGCTGGTCGGCGACGGGTCGTACCTGATGATGTCCAGTGAACTGGCCACCGCGGTCCAGGAGAACATCAAGATCATCGTGGTCCTGGTGCAGAACCACGGGTTCGCGTCGATCGGCGCGCTGTCGGAGTCGCTCGGCTCGCAGCGGTTCGGTACGGCGTACCGCAAGCGCACCGGCGACGGCCGGCTGGACGGCGACTACCTGCCGGTGGACCTGGCGGCGAACGTGCGCAGCTTCGGCGTCGACGTGATCGACGTGCACACCCGGACCGACCTGGAGCAGGCGATCCGGACCGCGAAGGCGGCCACCGGCCCGATCGCGATCCACGTCACCACGGATCCGTTGATCGGCGGGCCGGACAGCGACTCCTGGTGGGACGTCCCGGTCAGCGAGGTCTCGGAACTGCGGAGCACGCAGGCCGCCTCGGCGTCGTACGAGGAGAGCAAGAAGGCGCAGCGTCCGTACCTCGCCCCGGTCGAGGGGGACAGCTGATGATCGGTCTCGGTACGGCGCCGGACTCGTGGGGAGTCTGGTTCGCCGATGACCCGCAGCAGACGTCGTGGACGCGGTTCCTCGACGAGGTGGTCGCGGCCGGGTACACCCGGATCGAGCTCGGTCCGTACGGGTATCTCCCGACCGACCCGGTGCGGCTGAAGGACGAGCTCGACCGGCGCGGCCTGACGATGACCGCGGGGACGACGTTCGAGCAACTGCACCGCCCGGACGGGTGGGAGACGACCTGGCGGGACGTCGCGAGGACGGCCGAGCTGACCGCGGCGATGGGCGCGCGGCATCTGGTCGTGATGCCGTCGATGTGGCGCGGCGACAACGGCGAGATCGTCGAGGAGCGGCTGGATCACGAGGGACAGGCCAGGCACGGGCAGGCGGTGACAGAGCTCGGCCGGCGCCTGAAGGAGGAGTTCGGCCTGCAGACGCAGTACCACCCGCACGCCGACGGCCACATCGACACCCAGGACACGGTCGAGCGCTTCCTCGCGGAGACCGACAGCGCGTACGTGAACCTGTGCCTCGACACCGGGCACATCAGCTACTGCGGCGGCGACAACCTCGAGCTGATCCGGAAGTACCCGGACCGGATCGGCTACGTCCACCTCAAGCAGGTCGATCCGACGGTCCTCGCCGAGGTGGAGGCCGAGGGCCTGAGCGTCGACGAGGCGGTACGGCGGGGCGTGTTCCGCGAGCCGCCGGACGGCGTACCGGAGCTGCCGCCGGTGCTGGAAGCGCTTGCCGGGCTGGACGCCGACGTGTTCGCGATCGTCGAGCAGGACATGTATCCCTGCGCCCCCGACGTACCGCTGCCGATCGCGCGGCGGACCCTCACCTATCTCACGTCGCATGGGGGTGGCGTATCGAGTTGACGGCCGCGGGAGTGTGACACTCTCGGGTCCCAAGAAAGTCCAGGAACACCCGAAAGGCTGGTACCAACTCATGGTTCGGTGGCAGAAGAAGGCGGTGGCCACGGTCGCGGCCGTCGCACTCGCCGCGGCGCTGGCCGCGTGCAGCTCGTCCGGCGGCAAGCAGAAGGAGCAGAGCTCCGGCGGCAGCAGCGGGAACGTCGCGGACACACCACGGATGAAGGTTGCCCTGATCACCCATTCGGGACCTGGCGACACCTTCTGGGACATCGTCCGGCGCGGCGCCGAGGCGGCCGCGAAGAAGGACAACATCGAGCTGCAGTACTCCGCCGACCCGGACGGCGCGGCCCAGGCGAACCTGGTGCAGACCGCGATCGACTCGAAGGTCGACGGCATCGCGGTCACGCTGAACAAGCCCGACGCGGTGATCCCGAACGTCAAGAAGGCGATCGCGGCCGGCATCCCGGTGACGATCCTGAACGGCGGGCTCGACCAGTGGAAGACCACCGGCGCGCTCGGGTACTTCGGCCAGGACGAGCGGATCGCCGGCCAGGCGACCGGTGAGAAGCTCAAGGAGCTCGGCGCGAAGAAGGTGCTCTGCGTCATCCACGAGCAGGGCAACGTCAGCCTGGAGGCGCGCTGCCAGGGCATCAAGGACAAGTTCGGCAACGTCGAGAACGTGAACGTCAACGGCACCGACCAGCCCGGTACGCAGGCGACGCTGACCTCGAAGCTGCAGGCCGACAAGGCCGTCGACTACGTGGTCGCGCTGAACGCCGGTATCGCGCTGACCGCGGTCCAGGCGGTCAAGGACGCCGGCTCGTCGGCGAAGGTCGGCAGCTTCGACATGAGCAAGGAGATGGCCAAGGCGGTCCAGGACGGCACCGTGCAGTTCGCCGTCGACCAGCAGCCGTACCTGCAGGGCTACCTCGCGATCGACGCGATCTGGCTGTACAAGAACAACGGCGACACCATCGGTGGCGGGCAGGCGACCCTGACCGGTCCGGCGTTCATCGACAAGTCGAACATCGCGGCGGTCCAGAAGTACGCCGAAGCCGGGACCCGCTGAGGCAGCGCCATGGCATCGACCATCACCTCACCCACCTCGGCGGACGACCGCGTCTCCGCCCGGTCCCTGGGCGCCCGGCTGCTCAGCCGGCCGGAGATCGGATCACTCGTCGGCGCGGCCCTGATCCTGGTGTTCTTCCTGATCGCGGCGCCGCCGTTCCGCAACATCGACAACACCGGCACGATCCTGTACCAGGCCGCGCTGATCGGGGTGATGGCGGTGCCGGTCTCGCTGCTGATGATCGGCGGCGAGTTCGACCTGTCCGCCGGGGTCGCGGTGACGACGTCCGGCCTGACCGCGGGGATCCTCTCGTACCAGTTCAGCCTGAACGTCTGGGTCGGCGTCTTCGTCGGGCTGGTGTTGTCGCTGGCGATCGGTGCGTTCAACGGCTGGCTGCTGATGCGGACCGGACTGCCCAGTTTCCTGGTGTCGCTGGGCACCTTCTTCATCCTGCAAGGCCTGAACATCGCGGTCACCCGGATCACCTCCGGGGCCGTCGCGTCGAACTCGATCAGCGACATGGACGGGTTCGGCGCGGCGAAGGCCGTGTTCGCGTCGGAGTTCAGGCTCGGCGGCATCACGATCAAGATCCTGGTCGTCTGGTGGATCGCGTTCGTCGCGATCGCGGCCTGGGTGCTGCTCAAGACGCAGATCGGCAACTGGATCTTCGCGGCGGGCGGTGACGCGGCGGCCGCGCGGGCGGTCGGCGTACCGGTGAAGAAGGTGAAGATCGGCCTGTTCATGGCGGTCGGGTTCTTCGGCTGGTTCTCCGGCATGCACCTGCTGTTCGTGCAGAGCGGCGTGGTGCAGTCCGGTGAAGGTGTCGGCAAGGAGTTCCTGTACATCATCGCGGCGGTGGTCGGCGGCTGCCTGCTGACCGGTGGCTACGGTTCGGTCGTCGGCGGGGCGATCGGCGCACTGATCTTTGCCATGGTTCAGCTCGGGGTGGTGTACGCCGGCTGGAACCCGGACTGGTTCAAGGCGTTCCTCGGCGTGATGTTGTTGCTGGCAACGATCGTGAACCTGGTCGTGAAGAACCGGGCGGAGGCGCGATGACCACCACGGAACCGTTCGCGGACGACGCGGCGACCAGCCCGAACACGCCGATCGTGATGCTCGAGGACGTCGGCAAGAGCTACGGCAACATCAACGCGCTGCGCGGGGTGTCGCTGGCGGTCCGGCAGGGCGAGATCACCTGCGTGCTGGGCGACAACGGCGCGGGCAAGTCGACACTGATCAAGATCATCGCCGGCTTGCACGACTACACCTCCGGGCGGATGTCGGTGAACGGCGAGGAGCGGCACTTCTCCTCGCCGCGCGAGTCGCTGGACAGCGGGATCGCGACCGTCTACCAGGACCTCGCACTGGCGCCGCTGATGTCGGTCTGGCGGAACTTCTTCCTCGGCAACGAGATCACCAAAGGCCCGTTCCGGCAGCTCGACGTGGCGAAGATGAAGCGGATCGCGCAGGACGAGCTGACCAAGATGGGCATCTCGATCCCGAACCTCGAGCAGCCGGTCGGGAAGCTCTCCGGCGGTCAGCGGCAGTGCGTCGCGATCGCGCGGGCGATCCACTTCGGCGCCAAGGTACTGATCCTCGACGAGCCGACCGCGGCGCTCGGGGTGAACCAGTCCGGCGTGGTGCTGAAGTACGTCGTGAAGGCCCGCGACGCGGGGATCGGGGTCATCTTCATCACCCACAACCCGCACCACGCGTACCTGGTCGGCAACCACTTCGTCGTCCTGAAGCTCGGCCGGGTGGCGCTGGACACGCACCGGCCGGAAATCACCCTGGAGCAGCTGACCACCGAGATGGCCGGCGGTTCCGAGCTGGAGGCCTTGAGCCACGAGCTGCGGGAGATCGATCCTGGAGTGGTCGTGGACGAACCACAGGGGAGGGATGATGAGTGACCTGCGGGTCGGCATCGTCGGTGTCGGCGTGATGGGCGCCGACCATGCCGAGCGCGTCGCGCGGAAGACGTCGGGCGCCCGGCTGGTGGCGGTGTCCGACGCGGATCAGGGCCGGGCCGAGGCGCTGGCCGCCCGGCTGACGGAGGGCCTGGGCGGGGAGGCCGGGAGTACGGCGCGGCACGCGGGCGGCACGGCGTACGGCGACGCCGTCCGGGTGGTGGAGGATCCGCTGGAGCTGATCGGCGCCGACGACATCGACGCGGTGATCCTCGCGTCGCCCGGATCCGTGCACGCCGAGCAGCTGTTCGCCTGCCTGGACCACGGGAAGCCGGTGCTCTGCGAGAAGCCGCTGACGATGGACGCGGCCTCGTCGCTGCAGGTGGTCGAGGCCGAACACAAACTCGGCCGGCCACTGATCCAGGTCGGGTTCATGCGCCGGTTCGATCCGGAGTACGCCGCCCTGAAGCAGCTGCTCGACTCGGGCGACCTCGGGCGGACGTTGCTGCTGCACAACGTGCACCGGAACAAGACCGCCGCGCCGTCGTTCCGGAGCGAGATGATCGTCCGGGACTCGATGGTGCACGAGGTGGACGTCGCGCGCTGGCTGTTCGGCGCGGAGATCACCCGGATCACCGTGCACACCCCGAAGCCGACCAGCCTGGTCGCCGAGGGCGTCCGGGATCCGCAGCTGGCCGTGTTCGAGCTGGCGAACGGCGCGATCGCCGACGTCGAGGTGTTCGTGAACTTCCAGGTCGGGTACGAAGTCCGGTGCGAGGCGGTCGCCGAGCGGGGCAGCGCGACGATCGGGCTCGGCTCCGGTGTCTTCACCCGCGCGGGCGAGCACTGGGGCGGCGCGATGCCGGCCGACTTCCGGATCCGGTTCGAGCAGGCGTACGACATCGAAGTACAGCGCTGGGTCGACGCCACCCGGCGTGGCGAGATCGACGGGCCGGGCGCCTGGGACGGGTACGCCGCGGCGGCCGTCTGCGAGGCCGGGCTCGAGTCGTTGCGCGGCGGCGCACCGGTCGACGTCGCGCTGGCCGACCGCGGCAAGGTCCTCGGATGACACAGGAAAGATGAGGAAGCATCGTGAGTACTGAGAGCAAGCGCATCACCCACCTCGTCGGCGGCAGCCCGTGGACCGGCGTGGCCGAGCGGACCAGCAAGGTCTACAACCCGGCGACCGGCGAGGTCACCGGCGAGCTGGACCTGGCCTCGGCGGCGACCGTCGACGAGGTCGTCAAGGTCGCTCATGACGCCTCGAAGGCGTGGGCGCGGACCTCCCTCACGAAGCGCGCCCAGATCCTGTTCGGCTACCGCGAGCTCGTCAGCCGGAACAAGGAACGCATCGCCGCGCTGATCACCGCCGAGCACGGCAAGGTGCTGTCCGACGCGCTCGGCGAGGTGACCCGCGGGCTCGAGGTGATCGAGTTCGCCTGCGGCATCCCGCACCTGCTCAAGGGCGGGTACAGCGAGGGCGTCTCGACCAACGTCGACGTGTACTCGATCCGCCAGCCGCTCGGCGTCTGCGCGGTGATCTCGCCGTTCAACTTCCCGGCGATGGTGCCGATGTGGTTCGTCCCGATCGCGGTTGCCTGCGGCAACAGTGTGGTGATCAAGCCGTCCGAGAAGGACCCGTCGGCGGCGAACGCGATGGCCGAGCTGTGGAAGGAGGCCGGGCTGCCGGACGGTGTGGTGAACGTCGTGCACGGCGACAAGGAGTCCGTCGACCGGCTGCTCGAGCACCCCGACGTGAAGTCGGTGTCGTTCGTCGGCTCGACGCCGATCGCGAAGTACGTCTACGAGAACGCCACCCGGAACGGCAAGCGCGTGCAGGCGCTCGGCGGCGCGAAGAACCACATGATCGTGCTGCCGGACGCGGACCTCGACCTGGCGGCGGACGCGGCCGTGAACGCCGGCTTCGGTTCGGCCGGTGAGCGCTGCATGGCGATCTCCGCACTCGTCGCGGTCGAGCCGATCGCGGACGAGCTGATCGGCAAGATCAAGGAGCGGATGGGCAAGCTGAAGACCGGAGACGGGACCCGCGGGTGCGACATGGGTCCGCTGGTCACCGGCGAGCACCGGGACAAGGTCGCCGGCTACGTCGCGGCCGGAGTCGAGTCCGGCGCGGAGCTGGTGGTCGACGGCCGCGAGGGCGACTTCGACGGCGGCGACGACGGGTTCTGGCTGGGGCCGACGCTGTTCGACAAGGTCACGCCGGAGATGTCGATCTACACCGACGAGATCTTCGGGCCGGTGCTGTCGGTCGTGCGGACGACGTCGTACGACGCGGCGCTCGAGCTGGTGAACTCGAACCCGTACGGGAACGGGACGGCGATCTTCACCAACGACGGCGGCGCGGCGCGACGGTTCCAGAACGAGGTCGAGGTCGGGATGGTCGGGATCAACGTGCCGATCCCGGTACCGATGGCGTACTACTCGTTCGGCGGCTGGAAGAACTCGCTGTTCGGCGACACGCACGCGCACGGCACCGAGGGCGTGCACTTCTTCACCCGCGGCAAGGTCGTCACGTCCCGCTGGCTCGATCCGTCGCACGGCGGAATCAACCTCGGGTTCCCGACGCACGACTGATTGACCGCCAGCGCGCTTGTTGGGTAGCTTCGAAGGGCGCGTGAGGGCGCGTCGAGACTCGCCGGAAGGCTGGAAGCCACCTCAATCCGATCATTGAGGCGGATTGTCGACGCTCTCTTGAGGCCCGTGCGAGTCCGGGCGCGAGAGGACGCGTTGTGAGACTGCTGCCGGATCGACCGAGTATCGAGTTCCTGCGCAAGGAAGCCAAGGATCTGCTGGCTGTGCTGCGGGAGTCCACGCCCGGTACGTCGCTTGCGGAGGCGCAGCGGGTGCTGGCCGGGGAGTACGGCGAGCGTGACTGGCCTGCGTTGAAGGCCGAGGTGGAGCGGCGGGCCGGTGATACGCCCACCGCACCGGCAGGGCTGGCTGAGGAACTGGCCGCCGTGTTCGGGCTCGGGAAGGTGACCGCACCGGCGCGACCGGTGACGTTCACGGCAATGGGGCGCTGCTGGGACATCACGACCGACCGCGGGCGGTGGCTTGCGGTCACGGTCTACCACTGGATCACCAACGAGCAGGCGGAGGTCGGTGCTCGGCTGCGGGATGCGGCGACAGCGGCTGGGCTGGCGGCGCCTGTGCCTGCGAGGAGTCCGTACGGGCGGTTGGTCGAGAGTGTGCGTGGCGAGAACTGGCGGGTGCACGAGTGGCTGGAGGTCGGGCCGTCGCCGGTGCTGCCGGTGTCGACGGACCTGGCCCGTCGTGCCGGCGCGGTGTTCGGGACGCTGCACGGGCTCGCGATTCCGAGCGAGGAGCCGATCCAGTGGTACCTGACGCACCGGCGCTCACCCGACGAGTGGCAGGAGCTGCTCGGACGGGCGCGTGCTGCGGACAAGCCCTGGGCAGAACGGCTCGAGGCGTTCCTGCCGACGGTCGACGAATTGCGGGAGATCGAGCTGGAGACGCCCAGCCGGTTGATGCTCTGCAATCGGAACCTGATCCCGACGCATGTCCGGCAGGGACGTGACGGTGAGTTCGTGGCGATGGAGTGGGACTTCGCCGGGTCGTTGACGCCGGAGCTGGAGCTTGGGGCGGCACTCACGCAATGGGTGCTGCGGCCGGACCTGAATGTCAAGGCACTCCAGGCATTCCAGGACGGCTACGGCGGTGTGCGGGAGTGGCCGCGGCTGGACATGGGGGCCTTCGCAGTGGCGATCTCGGGGTGGCTCAACTGGGCGTACAACGCGTTCTGTGAGGCGATCGATCCGGAAACCGCCGACAGCGCGGTGTTTGCCGAGCGGGAGGCGGTCGGGGTGCTGGACCGGCCGATGACGTGTAAAGGCCTTGAGCAGCTACTGGTTTGAGAGCACGGCGGCCAGGGCCTCGGCGGCTGGGTGGGGGAGGTGGCCGTGGAGGAGCTCGGTGCGGTGAACCAGGCGGGGGCTGGTGAGTGGAGCCGTGGCTACGACCTGAGTGGTTGCCGTAAGGGGGAGTACCGCTAGGCCGTGGCCGGCTGCAATCAACGTCAGGAGGGTGTGAAGGTCGGTGCCGTTGTAGGTGAAGGCGGGACGGAGCGCGTCTGAGCCTGCAGCGGCACGGAGGGCCGGGAGCGGTGCGGCGAGGTCGGGGGCGTCGATCCAGCGCGCGTCGACGAGCCCAGCGAGCGTCAGGCCGCCACCGGCCAAGGGATGGTGGTGAGGTAGGGCCACGACCAGCTCGGTATGGGCAATCGGAGTTGTGTGGAGTTGTACGGCGCTCGAGAGGTGAAGCGGGTCAGTGGGAGCGGCTACGCCGTCGGTGAGGCCAAGCGTGAAAGTACCGGCGGCTACGCCCTCCATGACCTGCGCGCGGCCGCAGACGGTCAGGGTGATCTCGGTGCCTGGATGGGTATGGCGTACCTCCCGGAGCGCGGCCGGGAGCGACACGGCGGACAACGGCGACGCGGCCAGCGTGAGCGTGCCCGGCGGGACCCCGATCGTCCGGCGTACGTCGGCCCGCGCGGCCTCCAGGCGTAGCAGCAACGGGCCGGCATGTTCGAGCAGCCGTTCGCCGGCCGGGGTCGGTACGACGGGACGCCGGCGGAGGAGCGGCGTACCGAGGTCGCCCTCCAAGGCGGCGATGTGTTGGGAGACAGCGGACTGGGTGTAGCCGAGCTGCGACGCCGCCGCGGAGAACGAGCCGCACGAGGCGACCGTGACGAATGTCCGCAGCAGGTGAGGATCCACGAGTATCAGTATCTCTGATCGACCGTGCAGAGATCATCGTTGGCGCTGATCCATGTCGAGCGCCCAGGATGAAGCCATGAACGCCTACTCCGGACGCCTCGCCCTGGTCGGTGACCGCTCGCCGCACGTTCGCTCGCACGCCCGGATCCCCGGGCTGCTCCGGCAGCTCGAAGAACGCGACCACCTGGACCTCGACGTCTACTGGGTCCCCACCGACCAGCCGGTCGACGGGTTCGACGGGGTCTGGCTGCTGCCGGGCAGCCCGTACAAGAGCGAGACGGGCGCGATCCAGGCGGTACGGACGGCCCGCGAGCGGGGCATCCCGTTCCTGGGGACTTGCGGTGGTTTCCAGCACGCCATGCTCGAGTACGCGCGCAACGTCTGCGGTGCGACCGGCGTACAGCACGGGGAGAGTACGCCGGACGCGGACGACCTGCTGATCGTCCCGCTACAGTGTTCGCTCGACGGCCACGAGGGCGCCGTACAGGTGGCGCCGGGCACGCGTGCGGCCGAGCTACTGGGCGTAGAGCGGTCCACGGAGCGGTACCACTGTTCGTACGGGCTCGACAGCAGCAGGCTCGACCTCCTGCGGGAGAACGGGATGGTGTTCAGCGGGTACGACGACGCGGGCGAACCGCGGATCGCCGAGCTGCCCGGGCACCCGTTCTACCTGGCGACGCTGTTCCAGCCGGAGCTGGCCGGCGACGGCACGCGTCCGCACCCGTTCGTGCAGGCGTTCGCGCATGCCGTTGCCGGCCGCAACGATCAGCTCGACGAGGACGGCCGCGGCGTCATCCCGGCCGCGACGTAGCACTCGTCGATCAGCCGCATCGTGGCCAGCGCGTCGTCCGCGTCCGTGAGCAGCGGGGCGCCGTTGCGGATCGCGCCGGCGAAGGCCTCCAGCTGGTACGTGTACGACATACGGGTGCCGAGGTGTTCGACCCAGGTGTCTTCCTTGGTTGTGACGATCACGCGGTCGTCGTTCTGTGGCAGGACGTAGAACGGGGCGAATGCCTCACCGCGGCTGCCGACGACCTTGAGGCTGAACTCGAGCGACTCGGCCGCCATGCTGGTCCGGACCGTACCGGTCGCACCGCTCGGGAACTCCAGGTCCGCGTTCAGCCACTCGTCGACGCCAGGCATCCGCTTCCGCTCGCCCGCGCGGGCGTTGAGCACCTTCGGCGCGCCACCCGCACAAGAAGCGAACATGCGCTGCGCGTGCAGCGCGTAGCAGCCGACATCCATCACGACACCGCCTGCGAGGGGCAGCGACCACCGCGGGTCGTCGTCAGCCGGCGGCGGCATCACCATGGTCGCCTCGACCTGCTGCAGCTCGCCCAGCTCACCCTTGGTGACCAGCTCCAGCAGCCGCCGCATCACCGGGTGGTACGCGTAGTGGAAGGCCTCCATGAAGACCAGGCCGGACGAGTGCACAGCCTCTTGCACCTGCAGCGCCTCTGCGGCGTTGCTGGCGGACGGCTTCTCGGTCAGTACGTGCTTGCCGGCTGCCAGCGCCCGCAGGTTCCACGGGCCGTGCAGACCGTTGGCCAACGGGTTGTAGATCGCTTCGATCTCGGGATCGTCGAGCAGTTCCTGGTACGACGCATGGACCCGTTCGACCCCGTGTTCGGTCGCGAACGCCGCGGCCCGGTCGGCGTCGCGCGCAGCGACCGCGACCAGCCGGGCTCCGGTCAGCTTGGCCGGCTCGACGATGGCCCGGCCGGCGATCCGGGCGGCACCGAGGATGCCGATCCGCAGCGGTTCCATGCCTTCTCCTTCGAGGGTCGGCCGTACCGGAGATCCGGTACGGCGGTTCGTCCAAGGGGCGTGTTCCGCCGGTAAGGGTAGTCCCCTGCCCCGGCAGCGAACGCGCCATCCTGCCTGACGGGCGCGGTCCCGGGACACCGGCTGCCCGGGATCCGGACTCGGTTCACCGAACGTTCACCGCTGAGCATGTCTGATCAAATCCCCTCGGCGGCTCGACGGAACCCGGTCCAGCCCTCAGGATGAGCCCATGAGTACCGTCCAGGTCCAGGTCGATCGGAACAGCCGTACGCCGTTGCACGTGCAGCTGGCGCAGCAGCTGGAGGCGGCCATCCAGGATGGCGAACTGCCCGTCGGCTCCCGGCTGAGCAACGAGGTCGACCTGGCGGAGGCGTACGGGCTGAGCCGCCCGACCGTGCGGCAGGCGATCGCCCGGCTGGTCGACCAGGGTCTGCTGGTCCGCAAGCGGGGCGTCGGCACCCAGGTGGTCGGCAGCTCCGGACAGGTACGCCGTTCGCTCGAACTGACCAGCCTGTACGACGACCTGGCCGCGGCGCACCGCAAACCGCAGACCGACGTACTGCGCTTCGGGATCTCGCCCGCGACGCCAGAGGTCGCCGCGGCGTTGCAGTGCGAGCAGGACGACCGTGTACTCCGGCTGGAGCGGCTCCGGCGTGCTGACGGCGAACCGCTCGCGCTGATGCGCAACTGGCTGCCGCCCGAGATCCTGGAGACGGACCCGGCCACGCTGGCCGAGCGAGGGCTGTACGAACTGCTGCGTGCCGAGGGCGTCCGGCTGAAGGTGGCACACCAGACGATCTCGGCCATTCCCGCAACGATCGAGCAGGCGCGACTGCTGTCGGAGGAACCGGGCGCACCGCTCCTGGCGACGACAAGGATCACGTACGACGACCACGGCCAGCCGGTCGAGTACGGCTCCCACCTGTACCGCGCGAGCCGCTACTCGTTCGAGCACACGCTCGTCCACCGCTGACTCATTTGGCCTGGAAGTTGGCCGCCTGACGCGGTGGGAACACCCACTGGGTGCTGGCAGCGATCCGCGCGAGCTGTGTGGCTGTCAGGAGCGGAGCCCGGCGACTGTGCTCGCTCTTCTCGCTCCGCGCGTTGTAGTTGGTCAGACTGATCTGTGTCCCGTCCGGACGGAACAGCTCGACCGTGGTCTCCCTGACACCGCCTGGGTTGGGTCCATCCCGGTACAAAGGCTCGTTGTCGTACAGCACATGCACGCTGTGGTCCGCGTGGATGGTGCAGGAGCCTGGCGGGAACGGATTGCAGTCGGTGATCGTGTCCGCGGTGGTGATGCTCAATGTCAGCAGCGAAGGCCCGGCACCGTCGTCCAGCAGGACCGTGGCCTCGTTGGTACCGAGCCCGTAGCCGCCGGACGTCGTCGAGTTCATCGGTGTGAGCCCTGCCGGCAGCAGACCGGTCAACGTCGCCAGCGTCTGCGCAGGTGTCACGGGCTGTGAGGGCCGCACGGTCTTGTGCGGTGCTGGGACCGTAGGTGTCGTGGCCGGTGGTACCTCGGCCGCACGGGTGTTGGCGACCCCGAAAACGATACCGACCGTAACCAGCACCGCAGCCGCACCGGACAGAACAGCCAACGCTGTACGGCGACGGCGTAGCACCCTGCCGCGACGGATGCCGCGAGCAACAAGGTCCTGTGTGTCCGGTTGGAGGTCCTCGGTGGCCCGGCGCATCAGGTCGGGGAGGTAGTCGTTCATTGGCAGGGCTCCCAGGCCAGGTAGACGGCTTCGTCGCCGAGGACCGTCCGCAGCCGACCTAGCGCGCGAGAGGTGCGCGTTCTGATCGCACCGGTGTTCTTACCGAGGTCGTACGCGACCTGCTCCGCGCTGCGATCCTCGAAGTACCGCAGTACCAGCACTGCTCTGTCCATCGGCGACAGCTCGGCCAGTGCCTGGAGCAACGAAAGACGAAGCTCGTGGTCCCCACTGCGGTCCGGGCGGTCCGGTGTGCGTTCAACAGGTCGCTCCGTCGAGCTTTTGCGACGGCGTTGGGAGATGTACGTGCGTGCCAGGACGGTCTGCGCGTACGCCGCCGGGTTGTCGGTCTGCTCCACCCGCCGCCAGGCCCGGTACAGCTTGGCGAGCGTCTCCTGGACCAGGTCCTCGGCCAGATGGTGCTCACCGGCCAGCAGCCACGCCGACCGGTACAGCTGTGGGGTCCGCGCTCTGGCGAACTCCTCGAAATCCTCTGTCGACCGTGTCAAAGCACCCTCCCGAGGTCCCTGTCACCCGGTTCGACGCCGCGAGTCGCGATTCTGTTACCCACCGATTGCAACAAGCTGCAGAATTCTGGACCTGGGGTGAGCCCGTCGATACGGTGAGTGAGCCACCGGCGTGTCACGGTTATCCACAGGCAGTGCGGCCGCGAGTGGCGCCCGGTCCGCAGAAGTTGAAAGGATGGCCCGCATGGTGACCGAGAGTGGTCGCCGGACGGGACTCACACGGGGAGATCGATGACAGCGGACAGGCTCGACGCGCACCGCTCCGGCTGGAACGGCGCCGTTGAGCTGATCGACGCCCAGGTGCGCGACCTGGTCCGGCGCGAGGGCATCGACCCGCTCCGCGACCCGGGCGCGGTGAACCACATCGTCGCGACCGTCGTGCGCGAGTACGACGAGCGCAGTCTGACCGGCGTGGTGCCGCCGATTGGCGACCTGGAGGCGGTCAGCCGGGAGGTGCACGACCGGGTCGCCGGCTTCGGGCCGCTGCAGCGCTACCTGGACGACCCGACGGTCGAGGAGATCTGGATCAACGAGCCGAGCCGGGTGTTCATCGCCCGCGAGGGCCGACACGAGCTGACCACCACCGTGCTGACCGAGGAAGAGGTCGGCGACCTGGTCGAGCGGATGCTGAAGACCACCGGCCGCCGGATCGACGTCTCGCAGCCGTTCACCGACGCCCGGCTCCCGGACGGCAGCCGGGTGCACATCGTGCTCGGCGGCATCACCCAGCGGTACGCCGCGATCAACATCCGCAAGTTCACCGTCCGGGCCACCCGGCTGACCGACATGGTCCAGCTCGGGTCGTTGACGCCGCACGCGGCCGCCGTGCTCGAGGCTTCCGTTGCCGTCGGCCTCAATGTGCTGGTCTCCGGCGGCACGCAGGCCGGCAAGACCACGATGCTGAACGCGCTGGCCGGTTCGATCCCCGGCAGCGAGCGGGTGATCAGCTGCGAGGAGGTCTTCGAGATCAAGCTGCCGATCCCCGACTGGGTGTCGATGCAGACCAGGCAGGCCGGGCTGGAGGGCACCGGCGAGGTGCGGCTGCGCGACCTGGTGAAGGAGTCGCTGCGGATGCGGCCGTCCCGGGTGATCGTCGGCGAGGTGCGCGGCGAGGAGTGCCTCGACCTGCTGCTCGCGCTGAACAGCGGCCTCCCCGGGATGTGCACGATCCACGCGAACTCGGCGCGGGAGGCGCTGACCAAGATGTGCACGCTGCCGTTGCTGGCCGGGGAGAACATCGGCTCGAGGTTCGTGCTGCCGACGGTGGCGGGCTGCGTCGACCTCGTCGTCCACCTCGGGATCGCGGCCGACGGACGCCGGCGGGTGCGGGAGATCGTCGCGGTCACCGGGCGGCTCGAGGAGCAGGCGATCGAGACCGAGACCCTCTTCCAGACCTACGACGGGTATCTGCGTCGCGCCGAGGGCCAGTTGCCGCACCTGGAGCGGTTCCAGCAGGCCGGGTACAACGTGGCCGGGCTGCTCACCGAGCTGCCGCGAGGTGGGGGCTGATGGGGCTGCTGATCGGGCTGTTCTTCGGGGTCGGGCTGCTGCTGATCATCGCGGCGTTCGTGGCTCCGGCCGAGGCGGTGCCGGGGACTGACGGGCGGTTGCGCTCCCGGAGCCGGGACCTGCTCGCGAGCGCGGGATCGAGGGCCTGACGCCGGGGGCGTTCATCGGCGCGTGCGTGATCCTGGCACTGGTCGCGTTCCTGCTGATGTTCGTGGTGTCCAAGACGCTCCCGGTCGCGCTGGTGTTCGCGTTGATGGCCGGCTGGCTGCCGATCGCGCTGTTGCGATCGCGGGCCCGGAAGCGGCTGGCCGAGTTCCGCGAGCTGTGGCCCGATGTCGTCGACAACGTCGCGTCGGCGGTGCGGGCCGGGCTGTCGTTGTCGGAGGCACTGGCCCAGGTCGGCGAGCGCGGGCCGGTGCAGTTGCGGGAGCCGTTCCGGCGGTTCGGCGCGGACTACGCCTCCACCGGGCGGTTCGCCGAGTCGCTGGACCGGTTGAAGGCGCGGCTCGCCGACCCGGTCGGCGACCGGGTGGTGGAGGCGCTGCGGATCGCGCGGGAGGTCGGCGGCGGCGACCTCGGCCGGCTGCTGCGGTCGCTGTCGTCGTTCCTGCGCGAGGACGCCCGCACCCGGTCCGAGCTCGAGTCCCGGCAGTCGTGGTCGGTCAACGGTGCGCGCGTCGCGGTCGCGGCACCGTGGCTGGTGTTGCTGCTGCTGTCCTTCCAGGGCGACGTCATCCAGCGGTACAACTCGCCCGTCGGTGCCGCGATCATCGCGGCCGGCGCCGGCATCTGCGTGATCGCGTACCGGGTGATGCTGCGGATCGGCCGGCTGCCCGAGCCCGAGCGGGTGCTGCGATGAGCCCGTTCCTGCTCGGCGGCTTCCTCGGCGCGGTGCTCGGCGCCGGGCTGCTGATCGTCGTACTGCGGTTGCCGTTCCTGCGGAAACCCACCGTGGACGAGCGGATCTCGCCGTACCTGCGGGATCTCGGGGCGCCCGACGTGTTCGTCGGGGTGATCGACTCGCGGTCGCCGTTCTACGCGATCCTGCGGCTGTTCGGTCCGTCGCTGCGGTCCGCGGCGCGGCGGCTGGAGCGGATCCTCGGCGGCGCGAACACGATCCGCCGGAGGCTGGAGCGGGCCGGGCTGGAGCGGACGGTCGAGGAGTTCCGGATCGAGCAGCTGCTCTGGGGCGCGATCGCGTTCGGGGCCGGGCTGGTGATCTCGATCGTCGCGGTCGCGGTCGGATTCGGGGACCCGGTCGGGCTGCTGGTGTTCTGTCTGGTGCTCGGGATCGTCGCGGTGCTCGGGCGCGACACGTACCTGACCACCCAGGTGCGGCGCCGGGAGCGGCGGCTGCTGGCGGAGCTGCCGACCGTGGCCGAGCTGCTGGCGTTGTCGGTCGCCGCCGGTGAAGGGCCGGCCGCCGCGCTCGACCGGGTGGCGCGGTCGTCCCGCGGCGAGCTGGCGAACGAACTGAAACGCGTTCTGGCGGAGACCAGGGCGGGAGAGTCACTGGTCCGCGCACTCGACGCGCTCGCGGACCGCACCGGGTTGCTGGCGCTGTCGCGCTTCGCGGACGGGCTGGCGGTGGCGCTCGAGCGCGGCACCCCGCTGGCCGACGTGCTGCGGGCGCAGGCCGGCGACATCCGGGAAGCCGGGCGCCGCGAGCTGATCGAGTCCGGCGCGCGCCGCGAAATCGCCATGATGGTGCCGGTGATCTTCCTGGTCCTGCCGGTGACCATCGCCTTCGCCTTCTACCCGGGCGCTGTCGGAATCCGGCTGATCGCCGGATGAACTGAGGAGAGGTCATGTCCCTGTACCTGACGAGGCTGTACCTGACGTTGCTGCTGAAGCCACGTCCTGCGGCGAAGGAACGCGGTGACGTGCCGGGCTGGGTGCTGATCACCGTGATGACGGCCGGCCTGGTCGTCGCGATCTGGACGCTCGCCAAGGACCAACTGGTCGAAATGCTCAGGTCTGCGCTGTCGTCGGTCGCCAACAAATAATGCGCGGGACCCGCGACGAGCGGGGATCGGCGGTCGTCGACTTCGTGCTGGTGTCGACGATCCTGGTGCCGTTGTTCCTCGGCATCCTCCAGGTCGGCCTGTTCCTGTACGTCCGCAACACCGTGACCGCTGCCGCCTCCGAGGGCGCGCACTACGCGGCCGTGCTCAACCGGGCACCGGCCGACGGTGCGACGCGGACCCGCGAGCTGATCAACGGCGTGGTGACGGACAACCTGATCGACTCGGTGTCCGGGGACGCGACCGACATCGACGGGCAGCCCGGCGTCGTGGTGTCGGTGCGTGCCCACATGCCGCCGCTCGGGTTGTGGGGACCCGGGATCTCGTTCTCCGTCCAGGGACATGCGGTGAAGGAGACCGGCGAGTGAAGCGCCGCCGGGACGAGCGGGGCAGCGCGGTCGTGGAGTTCTCCTGGCTGGCGATCCTGCTGATGGTGCCGCTGGTCTACATGATGCTCGGCGTGTTCGACGTCCAGCGGGCGTCGTACGGCGCGACCGCGGCGACCCGGGCCGCCGGGCGGGCGTTCGTGATCGTGCCGGACGGGATGTCCGAGGACGAGGCGCGGGCCCGCGCGTTCGCGGCCGCGCAGCTGGCGATGCGGGACCAGGGGATGGAGCTGTCGGCCGACGAGCTCCGGATCAGCTGCGACCCGGCCTGTCTGCAGCCGGGCTCGACCGTGACCGTCACGCTGGAGACGAAGGTCCGGCTGCCGCTGATCCCGGACGCGCTCGGCGGTGAGCCGCCGGCGATCCGGATCAGTGCCTCGCACACCGAGGCGTTCGGCGACTACCGCGAAGCCAAGGGCGACGGATGACCCGCCGCAAGCGCGGCGAGGACGGGCAGATGACGATGCTGATCGTCGGGTTCGCCGTGGTGATCCTGCTGATGGTCGTGGTGGTCACCGACATCTCCAAGGCGTTCCTGGTCCGCCGCGACCTGGACGCCACCGCCGACGGCGCCGTCCTCGCCGCCGCGAACGGGCTGGCCGCGGTCTACGCGCAGCCGGGTGCGGGCGGGAACGCCGCGATCGACCCGGACCAGGCCCGCCGGCTGACCGCGGACTACCTCGACGATGTTGCCGCAAGCAACAGGTTCGGCAACCTCGACTGGTCGGTGGACGTCGAGGGTACGACGGTGACGGTCCGGCTCACCTCCACCACGGAGCTCCCGTTCCGCCCGCCGGGCTTTCCCGGCTCGGCCGACGTCTCCTCGGAGTCGGCCGCGATCGTCCCTATCCGTTGAACAGGCCCGGGTTGTCGGTGAGCCAGGTGGTGAAGGGCCGGGCGGTGTGGCCGGTGAGGAGTTCGACGCCGGGCTCGATCGTGGCCGGGGTGCCGACGCGGGACGCCCAGTAGGCGAGCAGGGTTTCACGTTGGCCCTCGTCGCGCATGCCCATCTCGGCGCGGGCCTCGTCCGGGGTAAGGTCGACGGCCTCGATCGGTACGCCGGTCACGGCCGTGACGAGCTCGATCTGGTGCCGGCGGGTCATCGACTCCGGGCCGGTCATCGGGTACCCGCGGCCGTCGTGCGCGGTGCCCGGACCGTCGAGCAGCACCCGGACCGCGGCGTCGGCGATGTCGCGCCCGTGGATCGGGGCCTCCTCTGCGTCCAGGTACGGCAGCCGGATCTGGCCAGTCGCGCGGACCTGGTGCGCCCAGTACTTCGCGTTGCTCATGAACGCGCCGGGCTGCAGCCGGGTGGTCGCGTACGAACCGGAGGCGATCACTTGCTCGGTCTTCGCGTGCGGGTCCTCGGGGCCGCCGAGCGACGACAGCGACGAGAGCAGCACGACCTGTTTGACCCCGGCCGCCTCGGCCGCGGCCACGAAGGCGGGCGCTGTCGACGGGTCGGAGTACAGGAAGACCTGGGTGATGCCGTCGAGGGCGGGTGCCGGGTCGGCGGCGTCGTACGCGACGGCTGAGGGTACGGCGTCCGGTTCGCGGCTGGCGACGCGGACGTCCTGGCCGGCCTCGGTCAGCGAGGCGGTGACGGCGCGGGCGATCGCGCCGCGGCCGCCGGTGACGAGAATCGTCATTGGATGTGCTCCAAAGATGTAGTGACTACAACAATGGATTCAGTAAAACAGATCCACTACAGTGAGCGCAATGGAGCTGGGGCGGCGGGAACGCAAGAAGCAGCAGACCAGGCAGGCCATCTCGGACGTGGCCACCGGTCTGTTCCTCGAGCGCGGCTTCGACGCGGTGACGGTGGCGGAGGTGGCGCGGGCCGCGGACGTGGCCGTACAGACGGTGTTCAACCACTTCCCGGCCAAGGAGGACCTGTTCTTCGACGAGAAGGGCTGGTGGACCGGGCCGGCGCGGGCGATCCGCGCGGCACCGGCGGACGCGGACCCGGTCAGCGTCCTGGAAACGCAGTACCTGCAGGAGACGCGGGACCGGCTGGAGGTCGGGCATCTGGCGACCTGGAAGCAGTTCGTCCGCACGATCGAGGGCAGTCCCGCACTGCTGGCGAGGCGTCGCCGCACCGCCGAGGAACTGGAGCGGTCGCTCACCGAGGCGCTCGACGAGCGATCCCCGGATCCGCTCAAGAACCGGCTGACAGCAGCGCTGTACGCCGCCGCGCAGAAGGTGCTCGAGGAGCGTTTGATGACGGTCCTGCCCGACGATGCGTCACCCGCGGAGCTCGACCAGGCCCAACGGGAGCTGGAGCAGGCCGTCGCCGAGGTCTTCGCCGTTCTTCGTCGCGGTCTCGGCTGAGCTAAGCTGCTTGGTTGTGGCTGGACTGGATTTTGACGCGGAGCTGAAGCAGCTCGACGTGACGATGACCTCGATCGAGAAAGTGCTCGATCTCCCTGCGCTGCGCAAGGAGATCGACGAGCTCGGCGAGCAGGTCGCCGCGCCCGACCTCTGGGACGACCAGGCGAACGCGCAGAAGGTGACGTCGCGACTGTCCAGCCTGCAGTCGGACGTGGAGCGGGTGACCGCGCTGCGCGGCCGGCTTGACGACCTCGGTGCGCTGGTCGAGCTCGGCCGCGAGGCGAACGACGCCGACACCCTCGCCGAGGCGGAGAAGGATCTCGGCCCGGTGGCCAAGGCGATCCAGTCGCTGGAGGTCCGCACGCTGCTGTCCGGCGAGTACGACGAGCGCGAGGCGCTGGTCACGATCCGCTCCGGCGCGGGCGGTGTGGACGCCGCGGACTTCGCCGAGATGCTGCAGCGGATGTACCTGCGCTGGGCCGAGCGGCACGGGTACCCGACGGAGGTCTACGACACGTCCTACGCCGAAGAGGCCGGGCTCAAGTCGACCACGTTCGGGGTCAAGGCGCCGTACGCGTACGGCACGCTGAGTGTCGAGTCCGGGACGCACCGGCTGGTGCGGATCTCGCCGTTCGACAACCAGGGCCGCCGGCAGACGTCGTTCGCCGCCGTCGAGGTGGTCCCGGTGCTCGAGCAGACCGACGAGATCGACGTACCGGAAGAAGAGCTGCGGATCGACGTGTACCGGTCGTCGGGTCCGGGTGGGCAGAGCGTCAACACCACCGACTCCGCGGTCCGGATCACGCATCTCCCGACCGGCACCGTGGTCTCCTGCCAGAACGAGAAGTCCCAGCTGCAGAACAAGGCCAGCGCGATGGTCATCCTGAAGGCGAAGCTGCTCGCGCTGAAGAAGGCCGAGGAGCGGGCCCAGCTGGACGCGCTGCGCGGTGACGTGGCCGGTTCGTGGGGCGACCAGATGCGCTCGTACGTCCTGCACCCGTACCAGATGGTGAAGGACCTGCGGACGCAGTTCGAGTCCGGTAACACCTCCGGGGTCTTCGACGGCGAGATCGACGAGTTCATCGAGGCCGGCGTCCGCTGGCGCCGGACCGGCCAGACGGTTGCCGACCAGAACTGACCTGCAGGCCGACTGCAGCAGGTGCGTCGGCCTCTGCTGCGTCGTCCTGACGTTCGCGAAGTCGGCGGATTTCGCGATCGACAAACCCGCGGGTGAGCCCTGCCCGAACCTGAGCGACGACCACCGCTGCACGATCCACAGCCGGCTACGAACGAAGGGCTTCCCGGGCTGCACGGTGTACGACTGCTTCGGCGCCGGCCAGGAGCTCTCGAAGCGCGGGCCGGAGATGTTCGCCGCGCTCCCGATCCTGCGCCAGCTGCACGAGCTGCTCTGGTACCTGACGGAAGCCCTTGAACACAACGCCGACGCGCAACCGGCGATCGACCGAGTAGAACGCGTCAGCCGTACGCCGAACCTCGCGGACGTCGACGTGGTCGCCGAGCGGGCCGCGGTCAACGAGATCCTGCTGGAGACCAGCCGGACCGTCCGCGGCAGGCAGCCGAAGAAGAAGGAACGCCGCGGCGCCGATCTGATCGGTGCGCGGCTGCGCGGGGCCGACCTGTCGAAGGCGAACCTCCGCGGCGCCTACCTGATCGGTGCCGACCTCCGCCAGGCCGACCTCCGGCGGGCGGACCTGATCGGCGCGGATCTCCGCGACGCAGACCTGCGCGGCGCCGACCTGACGGGCGCACTGTTCCTCACCCAGTCCCAGGTCAACGCCGCGCGCGGCGACCGCACCAGCAAGCTCCCGAACGCTCTTACGCGGCCTTCCCACTGGACCGCAGCTGGTGCGTGACCGGGGTCATCAGCAACGAGATGACCGTGATCGCGAGCCCTACCGTGGCCAGTGCGCCGCCCTGGCCCCAGCTGGTGCCGGCTATCGACAGGTACGCCGTACCGACCGTGGCTGCTCCCAGTGCGAGGCAGGTCTGCTGGGTGGTCAGCAGGATGCCGCTGCCCATGCCTGCCTGCGCTGGCGGCACCTGGCCGACGACTACGCCGATCAGCGGCACCATGACGAGTCCTGAACCCACACCGGCTACCAGCAGCGGCGCACCGATGGTCAACGGGTTGACGTGAGGCCACAGGGTCAGTGCGACGACGGCCAGCAGGGCGTAGCCGACCGCCTGGATGATCCAGCCGCGAAGAATGAGGCCTGCGCCGTACCGCTGCTGCAACTGCGGGCCGTAGACCGACGTGATCAGGAAGCCGACAGCCAGCGGTAGCAGGCTCAGGCCGCCCTCCAACGGGGTCATGTGCGCCTCGCCCTGCGTGGCAAGCGCGAAGCAGAACATGAAGCCGCCGAATGTCGTGAAGAACCCCACCGCCAGCAGTAGACCCGTCCGCATCGCACGCAACCGCAGTACGGTCGGCGGGATCAACGGGGAGTGGCCTGACCGTTCAGCCCGGTGCTGGTGCAATGCGAGGCCTGCTGTCGCCGGTACGACGGCCGCGAGGCTCAGCCACGTCCACAGCGGCCAGCCGAGCGGCCTGCCTTCCGTGAGCGGCAGCAGCAACAGTACGAGCGTGATTGCGAGCAGGACCGCGCCGATGAGGTCAACGCGATGCACCTGGTCCGCTTTGTTCTCTGGGACTGCGCGTGAAGCCACGATGATGGCGAGGATGCCGACCGGTACGAAGATCAGGAACACCGCGCGCCAACCGAGGCCGAACAGGTTGGCCTCGATCAGGACGCCGCCGAGGATCTGGCCGAGCGCCGCCGCGATGCCGTTCGCGACACCGAACCAGGCCATCGCGCGGGCCCGGTGTTCGCCGGAGAGCAAGCTGGTGATCGATGCGAGCACCTGGGGCGTGATCGCGGCGCCGGAGATGCCCTGCACGATCCGGGCCGCGAGCAGGACGCCGATCGTCGGGGCGATCGCGCAGATCAGGGCGGTCACGGTGAAGCCCGCGAGCCCGATCAGGAACAGCCGGCGGCGGCCGAAGCTGTCGCCGAGCCGGCCGCCGACGACCAGCAGCGTCGCCACCGCGATGCCGTAGCCGCCGACGACGAGCTGCAGTTGCCCGGCGTCCGCGCGCAGGTCCTTCGCGATGGCCGGGAGCGAGACGTTGATCATGAAGAAGGAAAGCGCCGGCAACAGGGCGCCGAAGAGCAGGCTGGAGAGGGCCATCGGCCCAAGCCCCGTGGCGGCCCGAGACCGGGCGCCGACCGGGACTGTCGTGGCTTGGAGCTGGTCGGTCATGCGTCCAGCCTGAGCGCACACCGAGCCTGGTGGTGAGAGCCTGGTTATCCTATTACTCGCAGCACCTGGCACCCGGCTGCGCCTGTGTCCATGATGGAAGCATGACAGCCACCACCGACACAACGGCAACCGCGCAGCGCCGCGAGCTCGGGGTGTTCCTGCGCAGCCGCCGGGAGCGCATCCGGCCGGACGAGGTCGGCTTCGCGCCGGGCGGCCGCCGCCGTACGCCGGGACTCCGCCGCGAGGAGGTCGCGCTGCTCGCCGGCGTCGGCGTCACCTGGTACACCTGGCTGGAGCAGGGCCGCGACATCAACGTGTCCGCACAGGTGCTGGACGCGATCGCGACCGCGCTCCGGTTCGACCGGCAGGAGCGCAACCACCTGTACCGGCTGGCCGGCCTGCAGTTCGGTCCGACGCAGGGCGCATGCTCGGCGCTGCCCCCGTCCGTGCGGAAGACGCTCGACGCGGTCTCGCCGTACCCGGCGCTGGTGCTGAACGAGCGGTACGACATCCTCGCCTTCAACGAGGCGTACTGCCGGGTCGTCATCGACCTCGAGCAGGTGCCCGTCGAGGAGCGGAACATGCTCTGGCTGAACTTCGTGTCGGACGCCTGGAAGTGCAACTTCGTCGACGCCGAGACGACCAAGCACCACATGGTCGCGTCGTTCCGCTCGGCGTCGGCCGAACACGTCGGCGAGGCGCTCTGGCAGGACCTGATCGAGGGGCTGCTGACCAGTTCGCCGTACTTCGCCGAGCTGTGGGAGCGGTACGACGTGGCCGCGCCGAGCACCCGGATGAAGACGCTGCAGGTCGACGGGTTCGGGCTGCTCCGGATCGATCCGGTGAACCTGTGGCTGTCCCAGCTCGGGCCGCTGCGGGCGACCGTGTACACGGCGTTCGACGACGCGACCGAGGACAAGCTCCGCCGGATCGTCGACGCACCGGTCGCGACTCCCGCCTGCCGGAAGACGAACGGCCCGGCTGCCGGGGCGGGTCAGCCGGACCGGTCCCCGGCCGCCGGGCAGGGCGGCCGGGGAGTCTTCGTCAGCTGACCGGGATGCCCGGGTTGGTCAGCGCCTTCCCGCCGGTCATCGTGTTGCTGCGGGCCACCGTCACCTTGCAGTTCGATGCGTTGTAGTTGGTGATGTTGAACGCGTACCGCCCGCTGCCGGTCGCGCCGGTGAGGTCGGACCTGTTGCCGCGGAACACCGTCCCGCAGCCCCAGCCGGACTGCTGGGTGTGCGTCTCGTACCCGTTGTTCGTGGTGTTCTTTCCGGTGTTGTTCTCGATCACGTAGTCGTTGCCCTTGACATCGACCCAGCTGTCGTCGAAGTTCGCGCCGGTCAGGCCCTTGCCGTCGAAGCTGTTCCCGGACACCAGCCCGCCGGTCGTCCCCTCCTTCAGGTCGACCGCCTCGCCGCCGACGTCCGGGCCGATCGTGTTGCCGACGATCTGCACGTGGTCGGACCTGTCCGAGGTCCCGCCCGCGGTGCCGACGTACACGCCCTCGCCCATCCCGCGGCCGTCGTTGCCGGTGTCGTAGATGCGCGAGTTCTTGATCACGCCGTACGTCGAGCTGTTCCGGAAGTGCACGCCCTCCATGTCGAGGCCGTGCACGGTCACGCCGTCGATCGTGACGTGGGTGGCGCTGTCGACCATGATGCCCTTCTGGCCGCCGGTGACCGTGAGGCCTCGGACGTTCCAGTACGACGCGCCGTTCAGGTGCAGGCCGTAGCCGCCACTCGCCTTCAGCACCGCCTTCGTGGAGCCGGTCAGCGTGATCGGGTCTCCGGAACTGCCGGAAACCGTTGTCTTGAAGTTGCCGGTGTAGGTGCCGTCGGCAAGCTTGATGGTGTCGCCGGGCTTGGCGTTCGCCAGCGCGGCCTTGAGTTCGGCCGAGGTGCTGACGTCGGCCTGGGCCGGCAGGACGGTCGAGGCGGCGAGGAGCGCGCCGGCGATCAGGGTAGGGAGCATGAGCTTCCTCCGAGGGGGCGTCGGGGAGGATCATTAGGAAGGTTTCCTAACAGTTCAGGCGAACCTAAGGGTTGTCGCGGAGCGTTGTCAACGTTTCACGCCGTGTCGCGGTCGGGCCAGGCGGCTTTCAGGGTGCCGAGGGCGACCGTGATCGCGGGGCGGCGGGACGTGGTGGTCCGCCAGACGGCGTAGAGCCGGCGGCTCGGCGCGGGCTGCAGCGGTACGACGACCACGCCGTCCGGGACCGGGCCGCGGCCGAGCCGGGGGAGCAGGCCGATGCCCAGCCCGCGGGCGAGCATCGCGAGCTGGGTCTGGTACTCCGCGACCGAGTACGCGACCTCCGGCTCGACGCCCGCGCGGCGCATCGTCCGGATCAGCCACTCGTGGCAGATCGACCCGGCCGGCTGGCAGATCCACCGCTCGCCGACCAGGTCCTCCGCGCGGACGAACTCCTTGCCGGCCAGGCGATGCGAGGCCGGAACCAGGACGTCGGCCGGGTCCGCGCCGAGCTTCACCCGCGACAGGCCCTCGGGCAGACCGAGCGGCGTGTTGTGCCAGTCGTGGACGATCGCGATGTCGAGCTCGCCGCGATGCACCGCCGCCACGCCCTCGAACGGATCGGTCTCCAGGACCCGGACGTCCAGACCGGGGTGATCGTGGACCAGCCGCGCCAGCGCCGGTGGCAGCAGCCCGCGCGCCGCGGTCGGGAAGGCGGCGATGCCGAGCGTCCCGATCGCCTGCCCGCGCTGCTCCTCCAGCGTCAGCTCGGCGTCCTCGACCAGCTCGAGGATCCGGGATGCCGTAGCCGCCAGCCGGCGCGCCGCGTCGGTCAGCACGATCCCGCGCCCCTGCCGCTCGATCAGTGTCGTGCGCGTCTCCCGCTCCAGCTTGGCGAGCTGCTGCGACACCGCGGACGGCGTGTACCCGAGCACCTCGGCCGCGCGATTGACCGATCCGTACTGCGCGACGGCGTGCAGCGCGCGCAACCGGCCGAGATCGAGCATGTAGCACTCCTACATTGAAGGCGGTAGCAATCGGTGCTGGTCCTTAAGTGTACTCCCGCCGACACTTGACCGTATGAAGCCTCGTGACCTGCTCCTCGCACTCGCCGTCGTCGTTGTCTGGGGCATCAACTTCGTCGTCATCGACGTCGGCCTGGAGGGCATTCCGCCGCTGTTGCTGTCCGCGCTGCGATTCTTCTTCGCCGCCGTACCGGCGATCTTCCTGCTCGGCAAACCGCAGGTCCCGTGGCGGTACGTCGTCGGCGTCGGGCTGGCGCTCGGCGTCGCGAAGTTCGGGTTGCTGTTCATCGCGATGGACCACGGCGTACCGGCCGGTCTGTCGTCGCTGGTCCTGCAGAGCCAGGTGATCTTCACGGTGCTGTTCGCGATCGCCGTACTGCGGGAACGCCCGCGGCCGGCGCAGCTCGCCGGCATCGTGATCGCGTGCGTCGGCATCGCGCTGATCGTGCTGGACAAGAAGCTGTCGGCGCCGGTCGGTGCGATCGTGCTGGTGATCGTCGCCGCCGGTTTCTGGGGCGTGTCGAACACGATCACCCGGTACGCGAAGCCGCCGGACACGCTGCGCTTCATGGTGTGGGTCAGCGCGGTGGCCGTCGTACCACTCCTGCTGCTCTCGCTCCTCACGGAAGGCGCGCACGCCGACGTGGACGCGCTGCGGGGGATCCGGTTGAGTGGGATCGGGGCGATCGCGTACCTGGCGTTCGCGGCGACGCTGTTCGGGTTCGGCGTCTGGGGTTACCTGTTGCGGCAGTACGACGCGAGCACGGTCGCGCCGTTCTCGCTGCTGGTGCCGGTCGTCGGGATGTCCGCGGCCTGGGTACTGCGCGGCGAGGCGGTCGGGCCGCAGCAGGCGATCGCGGCGGTGCTGGTGATCGGCGGGATGGCGTGCACGATCGTCCGCCGCCGTGCCCCGCGGAAGGTGGAGACCGAGCTGCACCGTTCGGTACACGCGGGGTGATGCGCGAGGATGGGTGAGTGGATGCTCAGCAGATCGGCCGGCTGACCGCGCGCTGGATCGCCGAACTGCCCGGCGAGGACAGCACCGTGGTCTCCGGGCTCGGCGTACAGCCGCTGCTCGCGATGCTCGCCGAGGTCGCGGACGAGCCGGCCCACACCGAGCTGGCGGAGGCGGCCGGCGAGCGGTACGGCGGCCCGCTCGAGGCGGCCGGACTGCGAATGGCGCTCGGGCTCTGGACGCGGCCGGACGTCGAACTGCAGGCGGGCGTGGACCGGTTCCTGCCGCCCGAGGTCCGCGGGACGCTGACCGATCAGGCCGCGCTCGACGCGTGGGTCGTCGAGCAGACGGACGGGCTGCTGCGGCGGATGCCGGTCGAGATGACGCCAGACGTACTGCTCGTGCTGGCGTCGGCGTTGGCGTTGAAGACCGACTGGGAGTTGCCGTTCGACGAGTACCCGCGCGACGATCGGCGCTGGTTGAGCCGGTCCGACGACGACCTGGACAGCCTGCGGGTGCACGACAGCGTGGCGGGTCCGCTGACCGTGGTCACGGTGCGCGGCGCCGGGGAGTTCGACGTACGGCTGGTGGTCGGGGACGGTGGGCGCGCGGCGGTGCTGGGTGCTGCGCTGACGCTGGACGACGAGGGCATCCCAGGCGCCGAGGTGCTCGCGTCGGAGCGGTCCGCGCCCGGGGTCGAGGTGATCGAGGCGATGCGGTCGACGGTGATCCTTTCGATGCCGTACTTCGAGATCGACGCGGAGCACGACCTGCTGGAGCATCCGGCCGTGTTCGGGTTGACCGCGGGGTCCGACAAGACGCGCGGGCACTTTCCCGGGTTGAGTCCGCAGCCGCTCGCGATCGACCAGGCGCGGCAGGTCGTGATGGCGCGGTTCTCCGCGACCGGGTTCGAGGCGGCGGCCGTGTCGGCGATGGCGATGGCGGCCGGTGCGGCGCCGACGTTCGACGCGAAGGCGCTGTACGTGAACCTGGAACGGCCGTTCGGCTTCGTCGCGGTGCACCGGCCGACCGGCGTACCCGTCGTCGCCGGCTGGGTGAATCACTCGTAGGGGATCGCCAGGCCATCACAATCGGCCGCATGCGGGCGGCGGGACGCTCAGGGGATGGTTCGAGGCGCGATTGTGATGGCCTGGGCATCCGGGCGTGGCAGGGTGGACGGTATGGATGCCGACGTGGTGCGTGCCGTCAACGAGCTCACCAGCCGCTGGGCGCGGGTGCTGCCCGCCGAGAACACCGTGATCGCCGGGCTCGGGGTCTGGCCGCTGATCGCGCTGCTGGCGGCCGGCGCGGACGAGCCGGGGCGCACGGAGCTCGCGGCGGCCGCCGGGGTGGATCCGTCGACCGGTGCGACGGACGCGATCCGGCTGATCGAGGCGATCGAGCGCTCGTCCGACCTGCACGCGGCGCTCGGTGTGTGGGTGGACGAGCAGCTCAAGCTCGCGGAGACGTTCGACAGCGTCGTACCCGCGCCGCTGGTCGGCATGCTGACCGGCAAACCCGCCGTCGACAAGCCGAAGCTGGACGCCTGGGCGGCCGAGCACACCGACGACCTGATCCGCGAGATGCCGGTCGACCTGAACGGCGGCGTCGAACTGCTGCTGGCGTCGGCGATCCTGCTGCGGACGAAGTGGGTACGCCCGTTCACCGAACAGACCCGGCGCGTGCAGGACGGCCCGTGGATCGGCTCGTGGAAGTGGCTGGAACGCTCCACGACGGACCTCGACAGCGTCCGCCGGTACGAGCATCCGTCGGCCGCGTGGCTCACGGTCGTCACGGTGGCCGGCGACGCGGACGTCGACGTACTGCTCGGGATCGGGCAGCCGCAGACGGACCTGGCCGACGTACTCGAAGGGCTGCTGGACGCCGCCGCCGACCCCGACGGCGGTCTGTCCGGCGCCGAGCTGATCGACCAGGGCGACGTCGGCTGGGAGGCCGCGCCGGGGGTGCGGATCGGGGAGACGACGGCGTCGCGGCAGCAGGTGCAGGTCTCGCTGCCGGCGTTCAGCATCGACGTCCGGCACGACCTGATGAAGTCGCGGGAGATCTTCGGCCTGACGACCGTGTCGTCGGATCCGGGCGCGCGAGGTCATTTCAGCGCGCTCAGTCCCACGCCGCTGCGGATCGACCAGGCGCAGCAGCGGGTGCTCGCGCGGTTCTTCGCGACCGGGTTCGAGGCGGCGGCGGTGACCGCGATGGCGATGACGCGGGCCGCGATGGTGACCGGCCGGGAGCGGCGGCTCGAGGTCGCGTTCGACCGGCCGTTCGCGTTCGTCGCCGTACTGCGGGACTCGCGGCTGCCGATCGTCGCCGGCCGGGTCGAGGTACCTACCGAACCTGGAGCGTGAACAGCCGGTTGAGCAGCGCCGACGCCTCGTCGACGCCCGCGCGGTCACCGGTCAGCAACAGGTCGAACAGCAGCCCGCGGGACGCCGCCAGACCGAGCCGCGCGTACGTCGGGGCCTCGGCGGCGGGGAGGCCCGCGCGGATGCACAGGTCCGTCAACGGCGGCAGCCACACGTTGATCAGGTCCGCCTTGAGCGGCTCGGTGTGCGGGAGGTCCTGCATCGCGTGCGCGCTCAACTCGAAGAACAGCGGGCCGTAGATCAGCGTCGCCTCGGTCACCCGGCGCCAGAACTGCTCCGCCTGCTCCTCGATCGGCAGGTCCGACAGATCGGCGAGCAGGTCGCGCTGCTGCTGCTCGACGGTGCGGACCACCTCGGCCAGCAGGCCCTCGCGGGAGCCGAAGTGGTAGATCAGCATCCGGTGACTGGTGCCGATCGAGGACGCGATCGTCCGCAGGCTCGCGTCCCCGATCCCGTTCTTCGCGAAGTGCTCGACCGCCTCAGCCAGCAGCGTCTGCCGACTCACTGATCTCCTTCAGCCTGGCGGTCTCGGTCTCGATGTAGCTCTGGGTCAGCCGGGCGTACATCCGGCCGAACAGCCAGGCGAGCGGACCCTCCTGGACGATCGTCGCGGTCGCGACCGTGCCGTCGGGCGTACTGATCACCCGGTGGCCGCCGGTGGTCCGCATCCCGGGAGCCTTCGCGACCCATTCGAAGTACTCACCGTCCTTGAACTCGGTGACCTCCCAGACCGCCACCGCCAGCTTGGGCTGGCGGATCCGGGTCCGGGCGCCGACGTGGATCCGGCCCGCGTCCAGCCGCTCGACGGATTCGACGGTCGGGGTCCAGTCGGGCCACCGCTCGACGTCGCTGAAGACCTCCCAGACCCGCTCGGGCGCGGCCTGGATCGTGGTGGAGTGATCGAAGCGCATGTACCAAATGGTACATCAGGTCTGTGTGAGGTCTGGGCGGGCGGGCTGCTGACCGCACACCCGCGACAGGTAGGGTCTTGGGCCATGGCTGACCAGAACGTCCCGCAGAACGTGGAGAACGAGCAGGACCCGGGCGCGAGCACCCAGATGTTCCGCGCCTTCGTCAACGAGGGCCAGACCGAGGCCAAGACCGAACCCAAGATCAACGGCCGGGTGCTGGCCATCGTCGGTGCCGCGGTGATCCTGATCGCCGTCGTCGCCGCGATCGCCGTTCTGTAGTTGATCTTCGGTTGACGAACGTGCACGTCGAGGTCGTCCGGGTCTTCACCGACCCCGACGGCCGGTTCGGCAACCCCCTGGGCATCGTCGACGGCTCGCTCGTCCCCGAACCCGACCGCCGGACGGTCGCCGCGGCCCTCGGCTACAGCGAGACCGTGTACGTCGACGACGCCGCCACCGGCACGCTCCGTATCTACTCGGCTACCGGCGAAATGCCCTTCGCCGGGCACCCCACCGTCGGCGCCGCCGCGTACCTCCACACCCACGGCCACCCGGTCGAAACCCTCCACGTCCCCGCCGGCCTCATCCAGGTCACCCGCTCCGGCGACCTCTTCGCCGTACGAGCCGACACCACCTCGGGCAGCACCTGGGACTGGCACGAGCTCCCCACCCCCGAGGACGTCCTGTCAGCCACCCCGTTCTCATACACCGCCGGCCACACCTACCTGTGGTCCTGGCAGGACGAGCCGAACGGCATCATCCGGGCCCGAGCCTTCGCCCCCGCCATGAACGTCGAAGAAGACGAAGCGACCGGCTCCGCAGTAACCCAACTGACAGCCCTCCTGGCCCGCGACCTCCACATCATCCAAGGCACCGGCTCCCACCTCCACACCACCTGGCAACCCCCAACCCACGCCACCGTAGGCGGCCGCGTCGCCCCGGCCGCCCCTCGCACCCTCAACCTCTAGCCCGGCCCCGCACCAGCCGCTGCCCACCGGACCCAACAGCCGGTCCCATCCGCCCGATACCGCTCCCCACCACCGAACCGCCACTCCGCAACCGGCGAATGTCGGGACTGTGAATGCGGACACCTGTTGTGGCGTGAGTTCGAACCGCCGGCCGTTACGATCGCTGGATCGAACCGGTCCGCGGAGGTTGAGGAGGGAACCGGCCGATGAGTGACTATCGCCTGGTGCAGCCGGTGACCTGTTTGATCGGTGGGGTCGAAGAGGTGTGTGCGCTGGATCGGAGCGCGACCGAGGATTCGTACTGGACGCTGGCTCTGACGGCTCCCGACGGGCGGAGTTGGACCGTGGCGGGCGCTGTTGCCGGGCGGCCGGCTGATGAGCGAGATCGTGGACGGGCTGTTCGAGTATGCGATCGAGTGGGTCGAGAGGCATCGGGTCTCGTGCGGGGCGCGCGGGGTGGAGCTTGGGGTGGAGCGGTCGTCTGGTGGGCGTGACAATCCCTCGCTGTGGATCGACTTCGCGGCGGACGGTCGCCTGGTTCGGCTGACGCTGTGGGCGAGTGGCGAGGCTGTTCTCGCCGGCGCGGAGGTCTCGAGCGGTTCGGTCTGGCCGGAGGTGCAGCTGGAGCTTGTCGGCACCGGGGTGCTCGAGGTGGCGCTCAGGCGGGCGGTGACGTCGGTGTTGGGCATCCGTTGACGGGTGGGCTGCGGCGGATGGAGGATGAGTGCTCGGCTACTTGGGGAGGTTCTTGTGGCGGACGTTGTCAGGGCTGCGCTTGTTCAGACGTCTTGGACGGGTGACAAGGAGTCCATGATCAAGGCGCACGAGGACTACGCGCGGCAGGCGGCTGCGGCGGGCGCGAAGGTGATCTGTTTTCAGGAGCTGTTCTACGGGCCGTACTTCTGTCAGCAGCAGGACGCGGAGTACTACGAGTACGCCGAATCCGTCCCCGGCCCCACCACCGAGCGGTTCGCGGAGTTGGCGCGGGAGTTCGGGATGGTGATGGTGCTGCCGGTGTACGAGCAGGAGCAGCCGGGGGTGCTGTACAACACCGCCGCGGTGATCGATGCCGATGGCACCTACCTCGGGAAGTACCGGAAGAACCACATTCCGCAGGTGAAGGGGTTCTGGGAGAAGTTCTACTTCCGGCCGGGCAATCTCGGGTACCCGATCTTCGACACGGCCGTCGGGCGGATCGGCGTGTACATCTGCTACGACCGGCACTTCCCCGAGGGCTGGCGCGCGCTCGGGCTGGCCGGCGCGAAGATCGTGTTCAACCCGTCGGCGACCAGCCGCGGGCTCTCGGCGTACCTGTGGAAGCTGGAACAACCCGCGAGTGCGGTCGCGAACGAGTACTTCATCGGCGCGATCAACCGGGTCGGCATCGAGTCCGAGTTCGGCGACAACGACTTCTACGGTACGTCGTACTTCGTCGACCCGGAGGGGAAGTTCGTCGGCGACGTGGGGCACGACCACGATCCGGAGCTGATCGTCCGCGACCTGGACCTCGGCCTGCTGGACACCGTCCGGGACCGCTGGCAGTTCTACCGCGACCGCCGGCCCGACGCGTACGGAGACCTGACCAAACCGTAGAGGGGACCGCGGATGTCGTTGCTCGTCAAGGGTGGAACCGTCGTCGGACCGACCGGAACCAGGACGGCGGACGTGCTGGTCGACGGCGAGAAGATCGTCGCGGTCCTCGACCCGTCGTTCACCCCACAGGTCACGGCCGATCAGGTGATCGATGCCGCCGGCAAGTACGTGATCCCGGGCGGGATCGACGCGCACACGCACATGGAGCTGCCGTTCGGCGGTACCGCGGCGAGCGACACGTTCGACACCGGCACCCGCGCGGCGGCGTACGGCGGAACCACGACGATCATCGACTTCGCCGTACAGCGAACCGGTGAGGTGGTGCAGGACGGACTCGCGGCATGGCACGCGAAGGCCGACGGCAACTGTCACATCGACTACGCGTTCCACATGATCCTCGGCGGGGTCGACGCGGACGCGCTGAAGGCGATGGACCAGCTGGTCGCGGACGAGGGCATCACGAGCTTCAAGCTGTTCATGGCCTACCCGGGCGTCTTCTACTCCGACGACGGGCAGATCCTGCGCGCGATGCAGACCGCGCGGGAGAACGGCGCGATCATCATGATGCACGCCGAGAACGGGATCGCGATCGACGTCCTGGTCCAGCAGGCGATCGAACGCGGCGAGACCGACCCGATCCACCACGGCATCACCCGCCCGGCGGCGCTCGAGGCGGAGGCGACGAACCGGGCGATCGCGCTCGCCGAGGTCGCCCGGGACTGCCCGCTGTACATCGTGCACCTGTCCGCGAGCCAGGCGCTGGAGAAGGTCGCGGCGGCGCGGCACGAGGGCCGCAACGTGTTCGCGGAGACGTGCCCGCAGTACCTGTACCTGACCCTTGAAGACCAGCTTGGTGCGCCCGGGTTCGAGGGGGCGAAGTGGGTCTGCTCGACACCGCTGCGCAGCAAGCACGAGTCGCACCAGCGGGATCTGTGGAAAGGCCTGCGGAACAACGAGCTCGCGGTGGTGTCCACCGACCACTGCCCGTTCTGCATGAAGGACCAGAAGGAGCTCGGCCTCGGCGACTTCTCCAAGATCCCGAACGGGATCGGCGGCGTCGAGCACCGCGTGGACCTGGTCTTCCAGGGCGTCGTGGACGGCAAGCTGTCGCTGGAGCGCTGGGTGGAGACGATCGCGACCACGCCGGCCCGGATGTTCGGGCTCTACCCGCAGAAGGGTGTCGTGCAGCCCGGTTCCGACGCGGACCTGGTGGTCTACGACCCGAACGGTACGACGCGGATCGGCGTCGCGACGCACCACATGAACATGGACTACTCGGCGTACGAAGGGGTCGAGATCCGGGGCCGGGTGGGTACGGTGATCTCGCGCGGCGAGGTGATCGTGGCCGACGGCAACTACCAGGGCCGCAAGGGACGCGGGAAGTTCCTCAAGCGCGGCCTGTCGTCCTATCTGATGTAGGGGGAGAGCGTGGACTTCGGTGTGGTGTTCCAGTGTGATCCGCCCGCGTCCACGGTCGTGCAGCTGGCCCGGCAGGCGGAGGACGCGGGGTTCGGTTACGTGTGGACGTTCGACTCGCACCTGTTGTGGCAGGAGCCGTTCGTCATCTACAGCCAGATCCTGGCGAGCACGCGACGGGTGATCGTCGGGCCGATGGTGACGAACCCGGGGACCCGGGACTGGACCGTGATCGCGTCCCAGTTCGCCACGCTGAACGAGATGTTCGGCAACCGGACGATCTGCGGGATCGGCCGCGGCGACTCGGCGCTCCGGACGCTCGGCGCGAAGCCCGGCACGATCGCGGAGCTGAAGCAGTGCGTCGAGCTCGTCCGGGCGCTGGCCCGCGGCGAGACCGTCGAGTACCGCGGGCAGCAGTTGAAGTTCGCGTGGGTCGACCACGGCGCGCTCGACGTCTGGGTGGCGGCGTACGGGCCCAAGGCCCTGGAAGCGACCGGGCAGGTCGGCGACGGGTACATCCTGCAGCTGGCCGACCCGGACATCGCGGAGTGGATGATCACCGCGGTACGCCGGGCCGCGGAGCAGGCGGGCCGTGATCCGGCGGCGATCAAGTTCTGCGTCGCCGCGCCGGCGTACGTGGGGGACGACCTGGAGCACCAGCGCGAGCAGACCCGCTGGTTCGGCGGCATGGTCGGGAACCACGTCGCCGACATCGTCGCCCGCTACGGTACGTCGGGCGCCGTACCCAAAGCACTCACCGACTACATCGAGGGGCGGAAGGGGTACGACTACGCCGAGCACGGCCGGGCCGGGAATACGCACACGACGTTCGTCCCGGACGAGGTCGTGGACCGGTTCTGCATCCTCGGCCCGGTCGAGAACCACCTGTCCCGGCTGGCCGAACTGAAGGACCTCGGCGTCGACCAGTTCGCCCTCTACCTCCAGCACGACGCCAAGCAACAGACCCTGACGTCGTACGGAAAGGACATCATCCCCGCCCTCTGACTCTCTGCAGATATGATTGATCGGTTATACTCTGCTGGTGAGATGGGAGATCAGCCTCCATCAGGAGGTCGAAGCCTGGTATCTGGATGTCTGCGAGAACGAGCCAGGGACGGCCACTCTGATGGAGGCAGCGATCGATCAGCTGGCTGATGAGGGACCGACAGCGGGACGGCCGGGTGAAAGGTAGCCGGTTCCAGAACATGAAAGAGCTACGGCCGCCGTCGATGGGGCATAGCGAGATCCGGATGCTGTTCGCATTCGATCCGGCTCGCGAGGCGATCATCCTAGTGGCTGGCGACAAGTCCGGGCGCTGGGAGCGCTGGTACCAGACCGCGATTCCGCTGGCCGATGACCGATTTGCCGAGCATCTGATTGCGCTGAAGGAGGAGCACGATGAGTGACTACGTGAAGTGGGAGAAGGCCAAGGCCAAGGGCCGTGCCGTCGACCCACGGACCGATGCCGAGCGTGCGGAGAGCAAGAAGGCGGCTCGGGAGCGGCTGGATGCGTATGTTCGCGGACATCAGCTTGCGGAGATGCGCAAGGCGGCAGGTCTCACACAGGCAGGCCTCGCGGAGCTCTTGAAGGTTTCGCAGGCCCGGATCTCGAAGATCGAGAACGGTGAGATCTCCGGCATCGACGTTATCCGCGCGTACGTCACCGCTCTCGGAGGCACAGTCGACTTGGTAGCAAGCCTCGGCGATCGCACCTGGAAAGTTGCCTGATATTTCCGATCCCTAGGGCGTCCAGCGGTAGGCGCCGGGGAGGAGGTCGGTGGCGAGGACGGTTCCGGGGCCGTTGGGGGACGGGAGGATGACGCGGATCGTCGGGTGGTAGTCGACGAAGACCTGGCGGTCGCGGCCGCAGGGGCCGACGACGCCGCGGCCTTCGTTGCCGACGGCCACGATCGTGGTGAGCTCGCGGGCGCCGTCGGCGCGGGCCCGGCCGAGCGCGACCAGCTCCGCGCACGGGCCGCCGGTGAAGTGGTACAGGTTGATCCCGGCGTACATCCGGCCGTCGATCCCGCGGACCGCGGCGCCCATCGTGTAGACGCCGTCGGGTCCGTCGGTGTTCGCGTCGACCGTACGGCGGGCGAGCTCGATCAGCTCGCGATCGTCGTCGGTCAGCGGCCGCAGGGCGAGCGTCATCCGGCGATCCGCTTCAGCTCGGCCTCGGTGACCGTCCGCACGGTCTTGATCTCCGCGGCCGGGTCGGCGCCGCTGCGGATGATCTTGTTCAGCGCGTCGGAGTACGCCGAGCTGGCCTTCGGCGACCAGAGCATCGGGTTCTGCGGGTGGCCGTTGTCGTTCAGCAGCTTGACCGCGTCGGCGGCCGGGCCGGACTTCAGCTTCTCCGCCTTCGCCGACAGGCTCTTCCGGGCCGGTACGTGGAAGCCGTACGACTGCGCGAAGTCCAGCTGGTCGTCGGTCTGGTCGACCCACAGCCACTTGACGAACTTCTTCGCGGCGTCGAGGTTCTTCGACTTGGCGTTCACGCACGCGCCGTACGCGCCGACCGGGACGCTCGGCGCGCCGGTGGTCGCGTTCAGCTTGGGCCACGGCAGTACGCCGTAGTCGCCGGGCAGCGCCTTCTCGATCACCGGCAGCGTCCACAGGCCGGTGAACTGCATCGCGGTCAGGCCCTGCGTGAACGCGGCCGGGTCCGACCAGTCGGTCGGTGCCCCGAGCAACAACACCTTCGAGGTCCAGAGCTCGCGCAGCTTGCGCAGCGACTCGAACGCGGCCGGGTCGTCGAACCCGAACTGGTTGTCCTTGGTCAGGTAGTCCAGGCCGGCCGACCAGAGCGCCGGGCCGCCGAGCACGCCGACACCACCGTCGTTGCCGACGAACAGACCCTTGACCTTGTCGGTGGTCAGCTTCTTCGCCGCGGCCAGCAGTTCGTCCACGGTCTGCGGCGGCTGGACGCCGGCCGCGCTCAGCAGGCTCTTGCGGTACACGAGCAGCTGCATGTCGATGACCTGCGGGATCGCGTACAGCTTGCCCTGGTACGACATCCGGTCCAGCAGCGCGGAGTTGAAGTCGCTCTTCGCGTCGCCGAGCAGATCGGTCAGCTCGACGACCTGCTTGCCCTTGATCATGTCGATCGTCGGGCCGTTCGGGTACTCGAAGACGTCCGGGCCCTGGTCGGTGAGCAGCGCGGTCGCGGCCTTCTTCTCGTAGTCGCCCGGCGACCACTGGACCGTCACGGTCGCGTCCGGGTACGCCTTCGCGTACTTCTCCACCGCCTGCTGCGTGCCCGCTTCGCCGTACTGGTGGTACCACTGCTGCAGGGCCGGTTTCGACCCGCTGCTGGTGGAGGGCCGTCCGCTGTTCGAACCGCAGCCCGCCACCGCCATCGCCGACAGCCCGGCGCCGATCCCCAGCAACCGCCGCCGCGTCATCCCGCTCATGTCCCGCCTCCGTTCAGCGCAGTCCCACAGCCTGCGCACAGAACACCGACCTTACGACCGGGACGGCTTATGGCCGCGGTATTTCTCACGTATGCTGTGCCGCATGCATTCACTTCGTGACTAGAGAGCGGCTCCCCGTCCTGAGCCCCATTCCGTTGTGAATTCCTAGGAGCGTTCTCGTGTCCGGCACTCTTCGTGCCGGGAGCTACCGTGACGTCCTGCTGCTGCCGTCGGCGCTGCGCACGTTCGTGCCTGCGCTGCTCGGCCGGCTGTCGTACGGCCTGCTCCCGTTGTCACTACTCATGACCGTCCGCCATTCCACCGGTTCCTTCGCCACGGCCGGCGCCGCTGTGGCCGTCTTCGGCATCAGTTCGTTGTCGATGCCGTACAAGGCCCGCCTGGTCGACCGCTACAGCCAGCGGCGCGTCCTGCCGTTCCTGGCGGCCGGCTCGTCCGCGGGCCTGTTCCTGATCTCCGGTACGCCGAACTCCGCCGTACTGCTCGTCCTGGTCGGTGTGACCGGGCTGCTCGCGCCGCCGCTCGGGCCGTCCATGCGGTCGAACTGGCGCCTCCTCACGGACGGCCTGCCGCTCAAGGAGCGCGCGTACGCGCTGGACGCGGTCGCGGAGGAGTGCCTGTTCCTCGGCGGACCGCTGATCGCAGGCACGCTGATCGGGGTGTTCGCCGCACCGGTCGCACTGGCCTGCTCGGCGGCCCTGATGCTCGTAGGCACCCTGGCGATGGCAACAAGTCCGGTCACCACCCACACCGCGCCACCCACGCCTGCCCGGCACCCGCTAGGGCCGCTGGTCCTCCCCGAGCTCCGCCGGATCCTGCTGGTCATCCTGCTCACCGCAGCCGGCATCAGCACGGCCTACCTGTGCGTAGCCGCCGTAGCTCAACAAGCGGGCCACCCCGGCGCAGCAGGGTACGTCGAGGCAGCCATAGCGGCTGGCAGCGTCGTCGGAGGCATCCTCTGGGCGCGGCGCTCCCACACGCGCTCCCCGTCGACCCACCTGGCCGCCCTGATCGCCGTACTGGCAGCTGGGCTACTCACAGCGTCCCTGGCACCAGGCCTGATCCCGCTCGGAGCAGTGCTAGGCGTAGCAGGCGCTGCCGTCGCCCCACTCTTCGTAGTCGCCTACCTGGCAGCCGACACGGTGACCCCAGCCCACCAACGCACCGAAGCCAGCACCTGGATCAACACAAGCAACAACCTGGGCTCCGCAGCAGGCTCAGCCGCTACCGGCGTCCTCGTCCAACACTCCAGCCCAGCCTGGGGCTTCCTCGCCGGAGGGGTCCTCCTGGCAGTGGTGGCGCTCAGGCAGGTGCGGGGGTAGGGGAGTCGTTGCCGTTGTCGGGGTGGGCGTTGGCGATGCGGGCGACCGCCTCGTCGGGTTTGCGGCCGGCGCGGCGGGCCGCTTCGACGTGCAGGCGGGCCAACTCGATCACCTGGCGGGAGACCTTCACGGTCCGCTTGTCAGCCATGGTCACTGTCTCCCTCGACGACCTCGATGTCAGCTTCCGCAATATCAGCGTACGCGTCCGCCCCGACCCGGTCGATCGCAACGGCCGCGGTCAGCGCGGCGACCAGGTCGTAGTCCTCCGGCTGTAACAGCTCCGACCGCATCAGTGAGCGGAGCGTGACCACGCCGGCGTCCGTGCCGGCGTCCTCGCCCTCGAGGATCTGCTCGACCGCCCAGCGCACCATCCGCATCGTCTCCTCGCGGTGCCGCCAGGTGTCGAGCTCACGGTCGGACTTCCGGGTCAGGTACGCACCCAGCACCACGCCGCCGAGCGCGAGCAGCGGTGACAGCACGGTCATCACGACCCCGACCACCGAGATCCAGGTAGGAATCACGGACACCTCCGAGTTCCGTACGACGAAATGGGCTTGACCGGTCGATGATGCTACGAAGGAGCATTCCACGACCGACGGACCAGGATGACAAGGAGTAGTGTCACCGTGACGGACCAGAAGGACGGGTACGACGTCTTCGTACAAGGGACCGTGTTCTACGACATCGTCATGACCGGCCTGGCGTCCGCCCCGACCACCGGTACCGAGATCTTCGCCGAAGGCATGGGCTCGTGCCCCGGCGGCGTCGCGAACTTCGCGATCGCGGCCGCCCGGCTCGGCCTGAGGAGCGGCCTGGCCGCGGTCTTCGGAGACGACGTGTACGCCGACTTCTGCTGGCGCACGCTCGCCGACCAGGAGGGCGTCGACCTGTCGCACTCGCGCCGGATCGGCCACTGGCACTCGCCGGTGACGGTGTCGATGTCGATCAACCGGGACCGCGCGATGGTCACGCACGCGCACGAGGCCCCCGGCGACCCGAGCAAGCTGGTCGGCCCGGGGCTGAAGACCCGCTCGGCGATCGTCCCGGTCGCGGAGGAACTGCCCGGCTGGACGGTCGAGGCCCGGGAGTCCGGCGCGCTGCTGTTCGGGGACGTCGGCTGGGACCCGACGGACGAGTGGTCGCCGGCGGTGCTCGACGTACTGGACGGTTTCCACGCGTTCACGCCGAACGCCGACGAGGCGATGGCGTACACCCGGACCGACACGCCGAAGGCGGCGCTGCACAAGCTCGCCGAGCGGGTCCCGCTGGCGGTCGTGACGAACGGCGCGGACGGCGTACTCGCGATCGACTCGGCCACCGGCGAGGAGGAGCAGGTTCCGGCGCTGCCGGTGCACTCGTACGACCCGACCGGCGCCGGCGACGTGTTTCTCGCCTCACTCGTGCTAGGCACGCTCCGCGGCTGGCCGCTCGCGCACCGGCTGGCGTTCGGCAACCTGTGCGCCGGGCTGTCCGTGCAGCACTTCGGCGGCTCGCTGGCCGCGCCGGGCTGGGGCGACATCATCGACTGGGTCCGCGACCACAGCCGGCACCGCCCCGGCGACGTCGATCCCGACGTACTGCGGCACTACGCGTTCATCGGCGACGTCCTGCCGGCCGGCCCGGTGCCGATCGTCCGCCGGGCGTCCGCGACGATCGCGCGCCAGTCGGACGCGTAAGACGTTCGTTTGAACCGTCACCGGGTATCGGACGGGGGCGCGCGGAGCGGCAGGTCTGGTCGGCGGCACGCCGTGGAACGCCTAGACTGATCGCCGGCCGCTCCGGTGGCGTACGGTGCCCTTCGTGGTTACCGTCGCGTCGCTCCCTGTTCCCGACCACGGCCGGATGAACCCGTGATCCGCTTCGAGAATGTTTCCAAGACGTACGAGGGCCAGTCCAAGGCCGCTCTGCTGAACGTCAACGTCGAGATCGAGAAAGGCGAGTTCGTCTTCCTGGTCGGTACCTCCGGGTCCGGCAAGTCGACGTTCCTGCGCCTCGTGCTCCGTGAGCACCGGACGTCCAAGGGCCACATCATGGTGGCCGGCAAGGACCTGAACCGGCTCGCCAGCTGGCGGATACCGCAGATGCGCCGGCAGATCGGAACCGTGTTCCAGGACTTCCGGCTGCTGCCGAACAAGACCGTCGCGGAGAACGTCGCGTTCGCGCTGCAGGTGATCGGCAAGCCGCGGTCGCACATCCGCAAGACGGTCCCCGAGGTGCTCGAGCTGGTCGGTCTGGACGGCAAGGAGGACCGGCTCCCGGACGAGCTGTCCGGCGGTGAGCAGCAGCGCGTCGCGATCGCCCGCGCGTTCGTGAACCGGCCGATGATCCTGATCGCCGACGAGCCGACCGGAAACCTCGACCCCGGTACGTCGGTGGGCATCATGAAGCTGCTGGACCGGATCAACCGGACCGGTACGACGGTCGTGATGGCCACCCACGACGTGTCGATCGTGGACCAGATGCGCAAGCGCGTGATCGAGCTGGAGAACGGCCATGTCGTCCGCGACGAGTCGCGCGGCGTCTACGGCTACCAGCACTGACCAGGGGACTGACTGACTGATGCGCTTGAACTACATCCTCTCCGACCTCGGTATCGGCCTGCGGCGGAACATGTCGATGACGATCGCGGTCGTCGTCACCATCTGGGTCTCGCTGTCGCTGTTCGGCAGCGCGCTGCTCGCCCACGAGCAGGTGAACCTGATGAAGGGGAACTGGTACGACAAGATCCAGATCTCGGTGTTCCTCTGCACCAAGGACTCCGGCGGCCGCGGCTGCTCCGGCGCCGAGGTGACCCAGGAGCAGAAGAACCGGATCCAGCAGGTCATCGAGCAGAACCCGGACACCGCGCCGGACGGCGTGTTCACCGAGTCGAAGGCGCAGGCGTTCGAGTCGTTCAAGAAGCTGTACAAGGACTCGCCGATCGTCAGCACGGTCACCCAGGACCAGATGCAGGAGTCGTTCCGGATCCGGCTGAAGAACCCGCAGAGCTACCAGAACCTGGTGAGCGCGGTCTCCGGCCTCCCGGGCGTGGACACGGTCCAGGACCTCAGGCAGTACCTCGACCCGCTGTTCAAGGCGCTGAACTGGCTCCAGGTCGGCTCGTACGCCGGTGCGGGACTGCTGCTGGTCGCCGCGCTGATGCAGATCGCGAACACCATCCGGCTGGCGGCGTACGCGCGCAGACGTGAGATCGGCATCATGCGGCTCGTGGGTGCGTCCAACTTCTACATCCAGCTGCCGTTCCTGCTGGAGGCGGTGCTGGCCGCGATCATCGGCGCCGCGCTGGCCTGCGGCACGCTGTGGCTGATCGTGTACTTCATGGTCATGCGCCAGGCGCAGTCGACGTTCCGGGTCTGGCAGTGGGTCGGCGCGTCCGAAACCTTCCAGGTCACGCTGATCATGGTGCTGGTCGGCCTGGTGCTGGCGGTCATCCCGACATTCCTGACAACGCGGAAATACCTCAAAGTCTGACCCCGGTGACCTATCGTGCAGTATCAGGAGTCACACGAGTAACTCCTGTACCGCACGAAAACTTCATCCAGAGCAAGGGGTCGACCTGTGGTCCCGCACTTCCCCGGTGCGAACCCGCCAGCGCGGGGGAGCATCAAGCGAGACGACAGCACCGGTACCCCCGCCCCGCCGTACCCGCGATCACGTACCAGACCGCGGGGGCGGCAGACTGTGGTTACCGCTTGCTGCCTTGTCCTGTCCCTGTCCGCCGGTGTCCTGGCCGCGGTCCCGTACGCTCCGTCCGCGGAGGCGCGACCGCCGGATCCAGCTGCCAAGAAGAAACAACTCGACTCGAAGATCAACCAGTCCAAGGCTGATCTCGACGACGCCTCCGACCAGCTCGGCAAGTCCGTTGCCGCGTACAACCAAGCCGTCACGAAGTACCAGGCCGTGCAGGCCCGGTACGCCGTCGCGCAGGGGCAGCTCGCCGCCGCGAAGGCCGCCGACGCGGTCGCCGCGGGCAAGCTCGCCGCGGCCGAGGCGGCACTCAGTACGGCGACCTCCGAGGTAGCGGCCGGTCAGCGCCAGATCGCGGAGAAGCGGTCCGTCGCGGGACGCGCCGTACGGTCGGCGTATCAACAGCAGAACGGCCTGGTCGGACTGTCGATCGTGCTCCGCGGCGCGGCGCCGGCCGACGTCGCGACCGGGATGCAGGTCCAGCGGAACGTGTTCGGCATCCAGAGCAACGCGATCTCCGACCTGAACACCGCGCAGGCGGAACTGGCCAGCAAGCAGGTCAAGCTCACGGCCGCGGAGCAGGACGCCGAATCCGCCCGGGCCGCGGCGGCGGCCACGGTCAAGAAGGTCGCGGACCTGACCAAGCAGGTCGCGGCCGACCGGGCGGAGGCGGCAACGGTCGCGGCGGTCAAGCTGACCGCGTTCAAGGCCGCGGAGAAGGAGAAGAACTCCGAGCTCGCGCAGTACAACTCGCTGCTCAAGGAGCGGAACCGCGTCCAGCAGATGCTGATCGCGCAGGCGAAGGCCGAGAAGGCCGCCGCCGCCCGCCGGAAAGCGGCAGCCGAGGCGGCCGAGCGGGCCAAGGCGCGCAAGGAGCACCGGAAGCCGCGGAACGTGCCGGACCCGGTGTCCACCGGCGACGGACGGCTCGGGTATCCGGTGAGCAGCTACATCACCTCGCCGTACGGCATGCGGTTCCACCCGGTGCTGCACATCTGGAAGCTGCACGACGGCACCGACTTCCGCGCTCCCTGCGGTACGCCGGTCCGCGCCGCGGCGGACGGTGTGGTGACGGACAAGTACTTCAACGGCGGTTACGGGAACCGGCTGTTCATCTCACACGGGGTGATGGGCGGGCACTCGATCACGACGGTCTACAACCACCTGTCGAAGTACAAGGCGCACGTCGGCGAACGGGTCAAGCGCGGCGAGATCGTCGCCTGGTCCGGGACCACCGGGTACTCCACCGGATGCCACCTGCACTTCATGGTCTACAAGGACGGCACCGTGGTTAATCCGATGGGGTGGCTCTGAGGTATCTGGGATACTGGCCGGATGGTGAAACAGACCGGCCGGGAGAAGCCGATCGCGCAGAACCGCAAGGCGCGACACGACTACCACATCGATGACGTGGTGGAGGCCGGGTTGGTGCTCACCGGGACCGAGGTCAAGTCCCTGCGGCAGGGCCGGGCCTCCCTCGTCGACGCGTTCGCCGCCGTCCGCGGGAACGAGCTGTGGCTGCAGGGCATGCACATCCCGGAGTACAAACACGGCACCTGGACGAACCACGATCCCCGCCGTACCCGCAAGCTGCTGCTGCACAAGGACGAGGTCCAGAAGCTGATCCGCGCCGTCGAGCAGCAAGGGGTGTCGCTGATCCCGCTGTCGCTGTACTTCAAGGACGGCTACGCCAAGGTCGAACTGGCCACCGGCCGCGGCAAGAAGGACTACGACAAACGCCACGCCCTGGCCGAACGCCAAGCCACCCGCGAAGCCCAACGAGCCCTCTCCGACCGCCACCGCGCCTGACCCTGGGGTTGGGTCAGGGGTTGGTCCGGGCTGAACCTGATGGGGTGCGGCAGTGCGGGCGCGCACAGTGGGAACATGTCCACTTCAGAGTTGCTGGTGACGTCGGCGCAGCGGGATCGGGCCGTCGAGATCCTCAAAGAGATGTACGCCGACGGCCGCCTCGACCACATGGAGTTCGATCTCCGGCTGGACAAGGCGCTGAAGGCGCGGACCCGGGCCGAGCTGAACAGCACGTTCGACGGCCTCGTCTCGCGCCCGGTGCCGACGTTCGCGCCGGCCGCCTTCACCCGGCCCGCGCCGCTGCAGACCTACCAGGGCGACGGCCGCGGGATGGGCACGATCGCGCACTGGCTCGGGTACCCGACGTTCTTCGTCGGCCCGGCGCTGGTCGTCGCGACGGCCGGCCAGAAGAACCCCGCCGTACGCCGGCACGCCGTCGAGGCGCTGAACTTCCAGCTGACCGCGGCCGGGGCGTTCGCGCTGCTCGGGGTGATGACCGGGTTCACGCACGGGTTCCTCGGGTTCCTGTTCCCGATACTCGGGATCCTCTGGTTCCTGCTCACCGGCATCGGCGGCCTCGCCACCGCGGCCGGCGGCAAGTTCCGGTACCCGTTCACGCTCCGCCTGATCAAGTAGGCCCTACCCTGCTGGAATGGGTGTTCCGGTCGGGGTGCGGTGGGAGGTCGGCGCGTTCCTCGGCCTGACCGCGGCGACCGGGCTGATCGACGCGGTCAGCTACCTGAAGCTCGGACATACCTTCGTCGCGAACATGACCGGGAACGTGGTGTTCCTCGGTTTCGCTGTGGCGCCCGGGTCGGGGTTCCGGCTCGGGCCGCCGGTGGTCGCCGTCCTCGGGTTCGTCCTCGGCTCGCTGCTCGGCGGCCGGGCGGCGCGGTTCCTGGAGGCACGGCCGCGGCGCTGGCTCGGGATCGCCTTCGGTTCGCAGGCCGGGGTGCTGCTGCTGTGCGGGCTCCTGGTCGGCGTCGGCGTACTGCGGGACTCCGGCGGTACGTCGTACCTGCTGATCCTCGCGCTGGCCGGTTGCTTCGGGCTGCAGAACGCGACCGTACGGCACGTCGCCCCGAAGGACATGACCACGACCGTCCTCACACTGACCCTGACTGGTCTCGCCGCCGACAGCGTCCTCGGCAACGGCCGCGCGGCCCCGCCGTACCGCCGCCTCGGCTCGATCTTCGCGATGCTCGCCGGCGCCGCCGCCGGTGCACTGCTACTCCAGGTGACCACCGCCTGGGTGATCGTGCTCGCCGGCGTGGTGGTCGCGGCCGCGACGGCGATCTTCCTGCTGGCACCGGCCGACTGAGGGAATGTGAGGTGCGGGCGGCTGGTTGGACTTGGTAGTGTGGACCTTCCACTGCGGTACGGGTGGGAGTTTGACAACTCAACAGGGGGTGAACGGTTTCGACTTTGGACGTATGTTCCAAGGGAAGCGGGCCGAGGATCCAGGGTTATCTCGTAAACGATCTCTGGAAACCAATAACTGCCAATTCAAACCGCAGTAGCTTCGCTCTCGCCGCCTGACGGCCTGAGCACTTAAAGAAGCGGTCAGCCCGGGGATGCTCTCGCCCCGGTCACTGGCCTCAGCTAGAGAGCTTGCTTTGTTAACCCGGTCACGGGGTTAACACGGGACATTTACAGTGACTGAGCCTGTCAGCGAGATGTCTGTACAAACGCTGAGGCCGAGAAAAGCGCCATTCAGACTGCGCCCGGAGAAGTCTTGGAGCAACGCCGAAGGACGCGGGTTCGATTCCCGCCACCTCCACCCCTTGAGAACGCGCAGGCCAGAACCATCTGACCTGCGCGTTCTGCTGTCTAGCGGAGGTCTTCGAGGTCGAGCGTGACGGAGAATGGGTCACTGGCCGCGAAGGTGCCGCCGGTGACTTCGGCGTCGAGGTAGCCGAACTTGTCGGTGAGGTGGCAGGCGAGCAGGGAGATGGGGTCCTGGAGGTCGAGGATCCAGTAATGCGGGATGCCGGCGTCGGCGTACTCGGCTCGCTTGACCACGTTGTCCGTACGGCGTGAGCCGGGGGAGACGATCTCCATCACGACGAGGATCTCCGACGCCCGGATCAGTCCGCCTTCGGCGCGGACCCGCGGGCGGGCGGAGCGCCGTACGACGATGACGTCGGGCCGCCGGGAGAAGCCGGGCTGGTCGGGCGGGACGAGTTCGAGATCGACGTCTACATCGGTGATGACCTCTAGATCCTGCGGCAGTTGCGGCATCAACTGCACTGCGATCCGCAGTCCGGCCATGTTGTGGTCCGGGCTGGGGCTCGGCGACATCACAAGATTGCCCTCCATGAGCTCAGACCGGCCGGTGTCGTCCTCGCCGAGCGACGCATACTCGGCAACGGTGAGCAGATGGGCGGGCGGCAGCGGGACAGCTGTCATGGTCTCCTCCTCATCTCCAGCGACCATTGTTCCATGCGTCCGCGGATTGACGGCGCACCATTGCTGCTGTCCGCGGGCGGGTGCCAGAACGTTCATGGGGCTGACAGGGCGGACATTCCGCCGGTGGGGGAGCGGCTGGGACAGTGATCAGCACCGAAGTCAAGGCGAGACGGGAGCATCCGTGATCACGATCGACGTTGAAGAGGCTGACCGGGTGGCTGGAGGGTTGGCGCCGGAGCGGGTGCGGGCTGCGCGTGAGGCGCTGCGGACTGACGGGCTGGTGGTGTTGGCTGGCGTGGTTGAGTTGGATCATCTTGACGTGCTGCACGAGCGGATGGTCGGGGATCTGGAGTTGCTCAGGGCGCGGCCGGATGCGCCGTACAACTGGACGGTGGGGAACATTCAGCAGGATCCGCCGCCGTTCGAGCCGTACCTGTTCGCGGACGTGTTGCTGAATCCGCAGGTGATCGCGGTGACGTCGGCGGTGCTCGGGCCGGGTGTGCGGAACGTGATGTACAGCGGGAACACGTCGCTGCCGAGTGACACCCGGCAGCCGGTGCATGCGGATGTCGGTCATCTGTGGCCGTCCGGCACGATGGAGGTCGCGCATCCGGCGGCGCAGTTGGTGGTGAACGTCCCGACGGTCGACGTCTCGGCCGAGAACGGCGCCACCGAGATCTGGCTCGGAACCCACCGCGACCTCACCGTCGGGGTCGGTGGTGACATCGAGGTGCCGCTGGACGCGCTGGAGGCGCGGCGCCGGGTCTCGCCGCCGATCCAGCCCCGGATCCGGCGCGGCAGTGTGCTGATCCGGGACGTCCGGCTATGGCACGCGGGGATGCCGAACCGTACCGATCGGCCGCGGCCGATGATCGCGATGATGCATGTGAGCCACTGGCTGGAGACCGGGACCCCGTTGGAGTTCCCGGCCGCCAGCAAGGCGTTCTTCGAGCACCCGGTGCTGACGACGGCCGCGCGCTTCACCGAGCAGCCGGCCGACCACATCCACCGGGTCCAGGGGTTCGGGACGGCTTAGCCGGCGACGGCCGCGGCGAAGTTCGCCGCAGCCTCCGGGCGTTCCGGGACCCGCGGCAGCTCGTTGCGGCGAGCCAGGTCGCCGAGCCACGCCAGGCTCGGCTTCGGCGTCCGGACGAAGGTCTCGTGATCGACCGCGATCAGCCCGAACGTCGGCTCGTACGATCCCCACTCGTAGTTGTCGAGCAGCGACCAGTGCAGGTACCCGCGGACGTCGCCGCCGTCGTCGATCGCCTCGGCGAGTCCGCTCAACGCCCCCGTGGTGTAGGCGATCCGCCGGGTGTCGTCCGCGGTGGCCATCCCGTTCTCGGTAACGATCATCGGTACGTCGCCGGCGACGTCGCGGGTATGCCGCAACGCCTGGCCGAGCGCCTCCGGGTAGTACTCCCACCCGGTGAGGGTGCGTTCGACGCCGTCGGCGAACGGAACCGGACCGTCCGGCCCGATGATCGTGCGCAGGTAGGACTGAACCCCGACGAAGTCGTCGTCGCGGCTCTGCTCGAGGAAGAAGTCCTCGCGCCAGTACGCCCACTCGTCGCGGTCCTTCTCGTGGCCCGGGACCGCCTGGTAGACCTGGTTGGCGATCGACCAGCCGGCCTTGATGTGGCCGAGGCCGCGCAGTACCTCGACCGAGGCGTGGTGGGCCTCCGCGATCACCTGGGACGCGTGCGGCGACGGCCCCGGGAAGTTCACCCCGACCTCGGTGTCGATCCGCGCCTCGGTCTGGTTGACCATCATGTTCGGCTCGTTGATCGTCACCACCCACGTGACGTCGTCGAGGATCCGGCCGGCGGTCTCGGTGAAGAACCGGAACCGGTCGACGGCGTCGTCGGCGTACCAGCCGCCTTCCTGGTGCTGCCAGAGCGGAACCGTGAAGTGCTGCAGCGTCACGATCGGCTCGACCCCGGCCGCGCGGCAGCTGTCGATCATCCGCCGGTAGTGGTCGAGCTGCGCCCGCGACACCTCGCCTTTGGCTGGCTCGATGCGGGACCATTCCAGCGAGAACCGGTACGCGTTCAGCCCGGCGTCTGCCAGCAGGGCGATGTCCTCGCCGTATCGGTGGTAGGAGTCGCAGGCATCGCCCGAGGGTTCCTTCGCCCAGGTGTCGGGGGCGTGTTCGAGCACCCAGTGGCCGGTGTTGGTGTTGCCGCCTTCGATCTGGTGGCCGGCGGTCGCGGCACCCCAGAGGAAGCGCTCGGGCGCTGGGGTCGAGGAAGTCATATGGGCGTGTCCTTTCGGCGAGGGTTCAGAACGGCAGCAGCGCATGGCCGCGGGCGGGGAACGTCGTAGATGGCTGGACCTCCTGCTCGTCCACGCTGATCAACGCCGTGATCGGGTACGGCGCCACGTTGACGACGATCAGCAGGTTGCCGTGCTCCGAGGTGACGGGCACTGTGACCAGGCCGGGGCGGTCGGCGTCGATCCCGACCCGGGGCCGTACGTCGAGCCGCGAGAACAGGTCCCGCCAGCTGTCGAGGTGGGCGGCGGGGAGGTCGCAGCCGAGGAAGATCACCGAACCCGCACCCAGCTGTACCTGCATCGCACATGGCAATCCGGAGCCGGCTTCGCGGAGCAAGACCTCAGCCCCGTCGGGCGCCTGCAGCAGTTGCGCCGAGCTGACCCGCAGGTCGGCGTCGATGCCGAAGCTGCCGGATCCGGTGATCGTCGGCCAGTACGGTCCGGACTCGTCCCGCCGGTCGACGCGGACACCGGCCGACGACAGACCGAAGGCATCGGCCAGGATCGTGCACGGCGTACCGTCGTGGTCGCGATCCGGCAGCATCCCGGTGAGCAGCAGATTGCCGCCGCCGCGGACGTGATCGACGAGCCACTGCTGGACCTTCGGCCCCAGTGTGCGCGGGGTGCTGAGCACGATCGTCCGCGGCGCCGCGGGCACCGTCGTACCGGCCGCCCAGGCCGAGTCCGGATCGGCGAGCGCCTGCAGGTCGACGGCGTCGACGTGGTACCCGCCGAGCACGATCGCCCGGCCGAGCGCGTCCCGGGCGCCGAAGCCGCGGTGACGTTCGAGGTCGTCCACCTGTTCGCGCCGGGCGGTCGCGGCGGGTTCTACGTACTCGCTGAGGTAGTGATCGGCGACGAAGGCGTAGCCGAGCTCGTCGGTCAGCTGCCGCCCGGCGGCGAGGATCGGCTCGTACGTCCGAACCTCCCCGATCAGGTCCGCGAGGGCGTCGAAGGCCGGCGTCTTCCGCCCCTCGGGATCGATCGGTGCCGCGAACCCGTGCCGCTCGCCGGTGAAGGCGATCCGCGGGATGCCGTCGTTCCGGTCGCTCTCGACGACCGGGTTCCGGCCGCCGGTCAGCAGGTAGTAGTTGATCAGCCGGTTGCCCTGGCCGAGCGTCAGCAGGGTCTTGTTCACTCCGGACTCCGGCGAGCTGAGCGCGTCCAGGTTGTCGCCGTAGTCGCCGGTCCCGACCTCGAACTCCAGCGAGCTCGCCGGCTGGTCCGGCCCGTTGACGCAGGCCAGAATCGCGTTGCACAGATAGAGATCGGCGACGTTCTGGACGGTCAGCTCGCCCAGGTAGTAGTCGGATCCGGCGAGCAGGCCGGCCCGTCCCCGGTACGCCGGAGCGAGCTGGCTGATCCCGATCGGGAACGTCGTACCGCGTCCGCCGCCGGTGCCGTGCACGTTGACCAGCAACGGCACCGCGATGCCCCGTTCACGGGCGAACGACTCGAGGCGCTGCAGGTACCTCGCGAAGTCGTCCCGCGACCCGAGCCCGTGCTCGTGGTGGAACGCCAGCGTGGCGGTCGCGCCCTCAGTGTGGTGCGGAGTGTTCGACACCCAGGCGAGCATGCCGACCTCGTTGTCCAGCTGTACGCCGACGACCGGGCCGTCCGGGCTCTGTCGCGGCGCCAGTATGTCGAACGCCGCGCCGAGCCAGCGCTCCGCCTCGGCGAGGAAGCCGGGGTGGTGATAGTCGAGGTCCTCGGTCCGGGCGGGGCCGCCGTCCCAGCCGGTCGGCCGGGCGTCCGGGTACTCGCGATAGATCCGGTCCGGGATGCCCTCGTTCTTCAGTTCGGCCATCACGAACGGTCCGGGCCGGGCGAGGAACCGCAGGCCGAGCGAGCCGCACAGGTCGACGAACGCCGCCAGGTCCCGCTCCGGGCAGGTCCGCCCGGAGAGATCCAGCTCGCCGTCCGGCGACTCGTGCCAGATCCAGGGGATGTAGCTGGCGATCGTGTCCAGCCCGGCGTCCTTCGCCTGAGCCAGCCGGCCGGCCCACTCGTCCCGGCGCAGCCGGAAGTAGTGCACCTCGCCGGACAGCAGCAGGGCGGGCTTCGCGGCGATCTCGATCCGGCCGGACCGCAGCGCGATCTCCCCGTACCGGGCATGCGTGGACGGCTCAGCAGGTGCGCTCACAGATTCCTCCAACGGTGCGGGCGGCGCTCCGACGGGTCTGGCGACGAGCTCTGGCGGATTGCGATTGTAACCGGTTACACTCCCAAACCGCCAGGCACTGGTGACCTGGCGGCAAGGAGGTCCGACGGTGAACGACGACCGCATGAGCGTGCGTGAGATCGCCAAGCTGGCGGGCGTTTCGATCGCCACCGTGTCGCGGGTCTACCGCGGCGTCGGCAGCGTTTCACCCACGACCCGGGCCAAGGTGCAGGCCGCGATCGAGCAGTACGGCTACCGCCCCAGCCACCTCGGGGAGGCGCTGGCCAACCGGCGTCACGGAGCACTCGCCGTGGTCTTCCCGGGGCTGTCCGGACCGTACTTCGCCGAGTTGATCAACGGCGTCGAGACCGTCGCCGTACCCCGCCAGGTGAGTGTGCACGTGATCGGGACCCACCTCCGGCGGGAGGCGCCGGACGAACTGCTCGACGTCGCCCGGCGGGTCGACGGGATGGCCATCCACGGTGGCACCGTCCCGGAGACGGTGATCGCGGAACTGGCCGCCCGGCATCCGGTGGTGATGATCGGTCCGGATCCGCATCCGGCACCGGTCGTCGTCCGGACCGACCAGCAGGCCTTCCGCCTGATGGTCGACCATCTGCTCGCCGACCACGGGCTGCGAAAGCTGATCTTCGTCGGCAACCCCGAGGGTTCACCGGACCTGACCGAGCGCTGGAACGCCTTCGTCGCGGGGCACGCGGCGCTGGGGCTCCGGCCCGGAAAACAGTTCCGGACGGGTCTCGAACAGACGCACGGCGTACAGGCCGCCGACGAGGTGCTGGCCGGTGGGTACGACGGTGCCGTGTGCGGGAACGACGAAACCGCACTCGGCCTGATGATGGCCGTCCTGGGACGCGGCCTGCGGGTGCCCGGCGATCTGGTGATCACCGGCGTCGACGACGTCCCGATGAGTTCCCTGGTGAGTCCCGGCCTCACCACCGTGGCCCGGCCGCTGGCCGAGCTCGGAGCGACAGCGACCCGGCTGTTGCTCGACCTGATCAACGGTGCGGACGTTCCGCCCGAGACTGTTCTGCCGTCGCGGCTCGTCCGGAGAGCCAGCTGCGGCTGTGAGGCCTGAACAGCAAGAACAACATCCGAACCAGGTAGCAACCTGACACACGGAGGTGTCGTCATGGCAAGTACTTCGTTCCGCGTCCGACGGGGGCAGAAGTCATGGCGGGGGGTCTTCATCGCGGCGCTGGCGGTGGGCGTGCTGGCGTTGCCGGCATGTGCCGGCAGTCGCGTCGCCGGTGAGAAGCAGCAGGGGAGTTCGTCGACCGGGGCAGCGGGTACGATCCCGGTGCTGAACCTGTCGACCGAGTCCGACGCGTCGATGGGAGGTCTGGTCAACTACAACCCGTTCGCCACCCAGCAGACGGTGCGCACCTGGCTGTTCGAGCCGCTGATGCAGCAGAACTCCCTGGACTGCAAGGTGATTCCGTGGCTCGCGACGGCGTACACCTGGGAGAGCCCGACCAAGCTGGTGTTCACGATCCGCCAGGGCGTGAAGTGGAGCGACGGCTCGCCGTTCACCGCGAACGACGTCGCGTTCACGTACAACCTGACCAAGAAGTACCCGGCGATCGACCAGGCCGGGGTCTGGAACGACACGTTCGGCGCCAAGGCGAAGTCGGTCACGGCGGACGGTGACAAGGTGACGTTCGAGTTCGAGGGGCCTGCGGCCACCAAGTTCACGTACCTGATCGGCCAGAAGATCGTTTCGGAGAAGGAGTTCTCGAAGGCCGGCGATCCGGCCAAGTACATCTCCAAGAACCCGATCTCGACCGGGCCGTTCAAGATCGCCTCGTACAACGGCCGGCGGCTGGAGCTCGAGCGGCGGCCGGACTACTGGCAGGCCGACAAGATCAAGGTCCAGAAACTGGTTCTCGAGGGCAACTACGATGCGAACCAGGCGGCGGCCAAGCTGAAGGCCGGTGAGCTGGACTTCTACAGCGCCGAGATCCCCAACCCGGACAAGTCGTTCGTGGCCGCCGACCCGAAGACCAACCACGTCTGGTACGCGCCGAACGGTCTGACCGTGCTCGCGCCGAACCTGACCAAGAAGCCGTTCGACGACGTCAAGTTCCGGCAGGCGCTGGCGTTCGGGATGGACAAGCAGAGTGCCACCGACAAGGCGACGTACGGCTTGATGAAGGTCGCGAGTCAGTCCGGTCTCTCGCTGCCGGAGAAGGGCAGCCTGCTCCCGGCGAAGTATCCGGCCGACAGCACCGTGGTCCCGTTCGACCTGGCCAAGGCCAACGAGATGCTCGACGCGGCCGGCTACACGAAGGGCTCGAACGGCCTGCGGCAGAACCCCGACGGCTCGCCGATCGCGATCACCTTCTCGGTCCAGGCCGGCTGGATCGACTACGAGGCGATGGCGGACGAGCTGACCAGCAACTTCCGGAAGCTGGGGCTCGACATCAAGGAGAACAAGATGCCGCCCGAGGCCGTCGACCAGCAGAAGAAGACCGGCAACTTCCAGCTGATGATCAACTACATGGGCGCCGGCTGCGACTACGCGCACGGCATGGGCGCGACTATCGCGACGTCGGAGTTCCCGGACAAGACCACGATCAAGGGGAACGTCGAGCGGTACACGAATCCCGCCGTCGACAAGGCGATCGGCGCACTGGCCGCCGCGACCGACGAGGCGGCGACCAAGGAACAGGTCGGCGTGCTGGTGGACGCGATGATGACCGACTACCCCGTACTGCCGATCCTGTACGCGCCGGCCCGTGGCATCTACCGCACCGATCACGCGGTTGGCTGGCCGTCCGCGGAGGACCCGTACGCGAATCCGCAGGACCAGCCGCTGGTGTGGATGACACACCTCACCGCGGCCCCGGCGAAGTAGCCGATGCGGTACTTCACGCGGAAGCTCGGCTTCTTCGTACTCACGCTGTGGGCGGTCGTCACGCTGAACTTCCTGATCCCCCGGCTGCAGCCGGGGGACCCCGCCGAGCTGATGGTGCAGAACCTCGCCGGGAAGAACGCGCAGCTGAACCGCGCGCAGGTCGAGGCGATGCGCGACCTGCTCGGTACGCCGTCCGGCTCGCTGTTCGACCAGTACTGGAAGTACCTCGGACAGCTTGCCCACGGCAACTTAGGGATCTCGTACACCTACTTCCCGTACTCGGTGGTGGCGGTGATCGGCAAAGCGTTCTGGTGGACCGTCATCCTGGTGGGGATCGTCCAGGTGCTGTCGTTCGTGATCGGTGTCCTGCTGGGCGCCTTCGCGGCCTGGCGGCGGAACAGCCGCTTCGACACGTCGGTGACCGTCATCTCCACCTTCCTGGGGACACTGCAGCCGTTCTGGATCGCCTTGCTGCTCATCTACGGGCTGGGCTACGGCCTGGGCTGGTTCCCGACCGCCGGCGGCTACGAGGCCTCGACGCCGGGATTCAACGGCGCCTTCGTGTACGACGCTGTCTCGCACGCGTTCCTGCCGGCGCTGACGTTGATGATCGTGACGCCGATCGGCTGGATCCTCGGGATGCGGAACACGATGATCATGAACCTCGGCGAGGACTACATCCGGCTGGCCCGCGCCAAGGGCCTGCCGGACCGGATGGTCGCGTTGCGCTACGCCGCCCGGAACGCCCTGCTGCCCAGCGTCACCGGGTTCGCCCTCGCGCTCGGCGGCGTCCTCGGCGGCACCATCCTGGTGGAGACCGTGTTCGACTATCCCGGCCTCGGCCGGCTGATGGGCGAGGCGGTGGGGATCAAGGACTATCCGCTGTTGCAGGGCCTGATGCTGCTGACCGCGGTGGCGACGCTGCTGGCCAACCTGATCGCCGATCTGCTGTACGGCGTTCTCGATCCGCGCGCCCGGAGGGCAGCCGCATGAGCACAACAGTCGCAGGAACAGAGGTTGCCGACCGCTGGTACCGGGTCGTATGGAGCAGCAAGAAGGCCCGGGTGGGGAGCGTCGTCGTGGCGATCTACACGGCGGTCGCGCTGCTGGCCCCGGTGATCGCGCCGTACGGGCCTACCGACGGTTCGTTCACCCCGTTGACCGGGCCGTCGGCGCAGCACCTGCTCGGTACCAACGTGGCCGGTGTCGACGTGTTCTCCCAGGTGATCTACGGCAGCCGCGTCTCGCTGATCGTCGGGCTGCTCGGCGGCGTACTCGCGACCGCGATCGCGCTGCTGATCGGCATGGTCTCCGGGTACGCCGAGGGCACGGTCGTCGACGACGTTTTGTCGTTCCTGACCAACACCGCGCTGGTCATTCCGGTGCTGCCGTTGATCATCACGCTGGTCGCGTACTCCAGCACCCGGGGCATCCCGTTGATCGTCGGGGTGATCGCGATCACCTCCTGGGCGGGCGCAGCGCGAGCGAAGCGGGCGCAGATCATCACGTTGCGGAACCGGGACTTCGTCACCGCGGCGAAGTTCTCCGGCGACGGGGCGTTCCGGATCATCTTCGCCGAGATCCTGCCGAACATGACCTCGCTGGTCGCGGCCGCGTTCGTTGGTGCGGCCACCGGTGCGATCGGCGCCGAGGCCGGGCTCGCGGTACTCGGCCTCGGCAGCAGCGACTCGGTGTCCTGGGGAACGATCCTCTATCAGGCCGATGCCGCCGGCGCGATCTCGCAGGGCCTGTTCGCCTGGGTGTTCGTCCCCGGTCTGGTCCTGGCGATCCTGATCACGTCGATGGCCTTCGTCAACTTCGGCATCGATCTGCTCAGCAATCCGCATCTCAGGGAGGACTGAGACATGGCGCTCCTCGACGTACGCGAGCTGTCCGTCAGGTACGAACCCAAGCAGCGGGCCGCCGTGGACGCGGTCAGCAAGCTCAGCTTCACGATCGACGAGGGTGAGTTCGTCGGCCTGATCGGCGAGTCCGGCTCCGGCAAGACCACGGTCGGCACGGCCGTACTGCGGCTGCTGGATCCGCCGGCCCGGATCAGCGGCGGGACCATCACGTTCGACGGCACCGACATCACCCACCTCGGCCAGGACGAGCTGCGGAAGTACCGCTGGCGCGACATCTCCACGGTCTTCCAGAGCAGCATGAACGCGCTGAACCCGGTGACCCGGGTCGAGGCGCAGTTCGCCGACGTGATCCAGTGCCACACCGCACTGCGCGGCAGCGAGATCACCGAGCGGATCAAGACGTTGTTCGACATGGTCCTGATCGCCCCTATTTTCTGGCCCGGTTCCCCGCACGTGGTGTCGGGGGGTTGGGGGCCGGGGGTCACCCGGGGGCGGGCCGGGGCGATCGCGCCGCGGCCCGCCGTCCCCGACGAGCCGACGACCGGGCTGGACGTCGTCGTACAGCACAGCATCCTGGAGAACGTCCGGCGGCTGCAGGCCGAGCTCGGGTTCGCGGTGCTGTTCATCAGCCACGACCTCGGTACCGTTCTCGACCTGTCCGACCGGATCATGGTGATGTACGCCGGAAAGCTCGCCGAGGAACAGCCGACCCGGCAGCTGCTCCACGATCCGCTGCACCCGTACACGAAGGGGCTGCTGGGTTCGTACGGCGACCCGCGGGCCGAGACCGTCCGGATCACGTACGTGCCGGGCCGGCCGCCGGATCTCGCGCATCGGCCGGCGGGGTGCGCGTTCGCGGCCCGCTGTCCGGAGCGGATCGATCGCTGTACCGAGGTCGAGCCCGCCCTGGAGACGGTCGCGGACGGCCAGGTGGGCTGTCACGTCGCGGCGGCGCAGCGAGGCGTCGCCGGGGCCGACGCCGAGGTCGGGCCCGCGATCCGGACGTTCGCCGGACCGCAGTTCGTGAAGTCGGCCGCCGATTCGGCGCAGGCGGCCCGGAACCGACCCTTGGTCACGGTCGACGACGTGTCGAAGACATACGTACGACGGCAGGGCCTGCGCGCCGTCCGTACCGAGGCGGTGACCGGCGCGAGCTTCGTACTGCACCGGGGCGGCGTGACCGCGCTGGTGGGGCAGAGCGGCAGCGGCAAGTCGACGCTCGCCCGGATGATCACCGGCGTGGACGCTCCCACTGCGGGCCGGATCACCTTCCACGGCGCGGACGGCGACCAGGTCGTGGCCCGGATGCGCGGCCGCCGGCTGCGCGACTACCGCGGCAGCGTGCAGATGGTCTTCCAGGATCCGTACTCCGCGCTGAACCCGACGAAGACCCTCGGCGCGATCCTGTCCAGGCCGCTGGTCAACTTCCGGCACCTGCACGGCGAACCATTGCGGGAGCGGGTGATCGAGCTGCTCGAGACGGTAGCGCTGTCCCCGGGCGAGCGGTTCCTCAACCGGTATCCGCACGAGCTGTCCGGGGGCCAGCGGCAACGAGTGGTGATCGCCCGCGCGCTGGCGGTCGAACCCGAGCTGATCGTCGCCGACGAGCCGATCTCCAGCCTGGACGTGTCGATCCGGGCCGAGGTGCTCGAACTGTTCGACCAACTGGTGCACGAGCGTGGCGTCGGGATCCTCTACATCACCCACGACCTGCTCAGCGCCCGGATGCTGTGCGACGAGGTCGTCGTCCTCAACGAGGGCCGGGTGGTCGAGCAGGGGCCGTCCCTGGACGTGATCCGTTCGCCCAGGGACGAGTACACCCGGATGCTGCTCGACGCGATCCCGAACCCGTTCGCCGCCGCCCGCGGCTGAGGCTCACGAATGCGCGGCAGCGACCTTTCCGTCGACGAGGAACGGCTCGAACGAACCGTGCGGCGCCGTACCGTCCTGGTTCATGATCACCTCGGGGGAGTACTGCAGCAGGTAGACCCGGCGCAGCTTGTCGGTCAGGTTCGCGCCGCTGCGGTGGATCACCGTGCTGGAGAAGCAGACGATCGACCCGGCCGGGACGGTCACCGGCAGACCGGGATCGGAGCCGAAGTAGCAGACCCGGTCGCCGGTCTCGATCGGGACGTGCTTGACGTACGACCTGATGCCGGACCGGCTGTACGGCAACAGGTAGACGGAGCCGTTCTCCTCGGTCACGTCGTCCAGCGCGATCCAGCAGGTCAGGTACGGCGTGTGGTTCTCGTGCACGTACCCCGAGTCCTGGTGCCAGGCGAAGGTGGTGTCGGGATCGCCGGCCTTGATCACGTACTGCTCCCAGAACAGGAAGGCGTTCTCGCCGAGCACCCGGCGGCAGATCTGTTCCATCACCGGCCCGAAGATGAAGCTCCGGAGTTCCGGGCGCTGCTCGTAGACCATGTTGCTGAAGTACCGCTTGCCCTTGGCGTTGATGCCGATCCGGTCCACGTCGGCGGCGTCCATGGCGGCGTCCAGGCGGTCGACGGAGAACTGCGCTGCGCCGCGCAAGAGCTCCAGGTCCTCGGTGCTGATCACGTTCTCCAGGACGAAGTACCCGTCCTCGATGTACTGGGTCACCTGCTCGGGTGTTGGCGTCATGATGATCACTCTGGCAAGCCGTCAGCAGGCAGGGAATGTCCACGGTGGCTGTTCGATGCACGTTCTGGCGGCGAAGGTTTCGTCCGATGACCAGTGGCTATCAGCGGATCACGATGTCGGACCAGGACCCGACCCCGTTCGGGCGGGTGTTGCTGGCCGGAGAGGTCTCGGACGCCGAGCCGCTGGTTCCTGAGCCGCTGCGGTCGATGCCGGACACCATCGTTTCGCTGGTCACCGGCGGCACCGGCTTCTACCGGCACGCGGATCATCGCATCGAGCCGATCGTCGCACCTTCGCTGACGGTGGTGCTGCCGGGCGAGCGACACTGGTACGGCACCTACCCGGGCGAACGGTGGAGCGAGTGGTTCGCGGTCGTCGAGGGCCCGGCTTTCGATCTGTTGCGTCGTACCGGCCGGTTGACCCGGTCAGGTCCGCGGCCGCTGCCGCCTGGTGTCCGGCCGGACGAGCTCGCGCTGCTGCTCCGCAATCCGCCGCCGCCCGCGGGGGCCGAGCAGCAGATCTGGGCGCTGGCTGCCTGGCTGTCCGCTGCGCTGGCACCACCTGTCGACGACGAGACGGCGCGGTGGGACCGGGCGGCGCGGCTGCTCGGTGACGAGCTGTCGCGCCGGCTGGAGATGCGTGAGGTGGCGGCGGAGCTCGACCTTGAGTACGACCGGTTCCGGCGGGTGTTCCGGGAGCGCTTCGGCAGGTCACCGCTTGCCTTCCGCAACGATCGGCGGCTGGAGGTGGCGGCGACCCTGTTGCGGGCGACCAACCTGACCTGCCGGGAGATCGCCCGCCGGATCGGCTTCTCCGACGAGTTCCACCTGTCCCGGCGGTTCCGCGGCCGGTACGGGGTCTCGCCGACCGCCTACCGGACCGGGCCTCGCCGATGATCACGCTTGGTAGTGTCGGAATGTGCTGAGCCCGACGGTCGACCCGCTGCTGGATCATCTGGTGTTCGCGACGCCGGATCTGCGTGCGACCGCCGACGAGTTCGCGGCGGCGACCGGGATCCGGCCGGTGGACGGTGGGCGGCATGTGGAGCTGGGGACGCGGAACCAGTTGGTCGCGTTGGGGCCGGCGTCGTACCTGGAGATCGTGGGGCCCGACGTCGAGAATCCGATGCCGTTGGGGTCGGCGCCGTTCGGGGTGGATCGGCTGCTCCGGCCGCGACTGCTGACGTGGTGTGTGCGCCCGCCGGAGATCGACGAGGCCGTCCGGGCGGCGCGGCCGGCGGGGGTGGACTTCGGGGCGGTGCGGACCGTCGGGCGGGTCACCCCGGCGGGTACGGCGTTGAGCTGGCAGGTCGCCGCGGTCGATCCGCCGCCGTACGACGGGATCGTGCCGTTCCTGATCGACTGGGGGACGACCCGGCATCCGGCGACGACCGGTGCGCCAACCGTGGAGCTGCTGAGCTTCCAGGCGACCCATCCGAAGCCGGCCGACGTCACGACTGTGATGGACGCGCTGGGGATCAGCTTGATCGTTACAACAGGACCGTCGGGGCTGGAAGCCACCGTTGCCGGACCCGCGGGGACTTATCTCCTGCGTTGACGTCTGTTTCGGCCTGACCCGTTCGTCGGTGGATCGACGAAGGGATTGGGACATGCTGCATGAGGTCAACGGGGTCGAGTTGTGGGTGGACACGTTCGGGGAGGCGGCGGATCCGCCGGTGCTGCTGATCGGCCTGAGCTGGCCGGACGAGTTGTGCGCCCAGCTCACCGGGCGGTACGTCGTGCGGTACGACCTGCGCGACACCGGCCGTTCGACGTACGCCGACCCGGACGCGCCGGCGTACGACCTGCGGGACCTGGTCGCCGACGCGGCCGGGCTGATCAATGGCCCGACGCATGTCGTCGGACTGGGCGTCGGCGGTTTCATCGCGCAACTGCTCGCGCTCGACCATGAGGTGGCCTCGCTGACGCTGGTCTCCACCCGCGCCGTCGCGCCCGGCCCGGTCGACCCCGATCTCGAGGACCACGATGCGGCAGTGATGGGGCAACTGTTCGGACGGCCCGCGCCGGACTGGACCGACCGGGACAGCGTGGTCGACTACATGACCGGCTCGGCGCAGTTGCTCGCCGGTTCGCAAGGGTTCGACGAACAGGACGCGAGGACGTGGGCGGGCCGCGTGTTCGACCGGTCCGGCAAGTCTGCGGCGGCGCAGCGCGCGAGCCATCTCGGCACGATGTTCGCCGCCATCGAGTGTGGACCCCGCTGGCGCGAACGGCTGCCTGGCATCACGGCCAAGACCCTGGTCATCCACGGCGACGAGGACCCGTTCTTCCCGCACCAGAACGGCGAGGCCTTGGCCGCCGAGATCCCGAACGCCAGGCTCCTCACCCTCCCCGGCATCGGCCAAGGTCTCCCACGCGCCACCTGGCCGACCGTCGTACCGGCGCTGCTCAGCCACACGGCGTAGCGGTCGCGGGCTGCGTACGTCGGACCGGCCGCCCCGGGGACCGGCCGCGACGAGGGGGTGTCGTGGACCGGACCGGTGCGGCGTCCGGATCATGTGGGGTGCGTCCGGCGCAACGGTGACGTACGCAGCATGTTCCCCTGTTAGCAGCGTGACGGCGGATCTCGCCCCGGGGCAAGGAAGATGACCGAGCCGTCATCGAGTGGACAGGCACTAGGCAGGCAACCTGAGAGCGAAGACGGCACCGCCGGCCGGGTCGTTGCGCGCGGTCAGGGTGCCGCCGTGGGCGATCGCGGCGGACCGCGCCATCGCGAGACCGAGGCCGGTGCCCATCCGGCCGTTCGGCGCGATCCGGTGCCAGAACCGGTCGAACACCTGCGGCAGGTCGAGTGGGTCGATTCCCGGTCCGGAGTCGGCGACCTCCACGACGTACCACGGGCCTTCGCGGGTGCAGCGCAGGCTGATCCGGCCGGCGGCGGGGGTGAAGTTGACCGCGTTCTCGACCACCGCGTCGAGGGCCATCTCGATCCACTCCGGGTCGGCGGTGACCGTGCCGGTGAACGCACAGTCGACCTGCCAGACGTGGCCCGGGTTCGCGGACCAGTTCGCCACCAGTTCGCGGACCAGGTGGCACAGGTCGACCGGTTGGGTGGACAACCCCTCGCCCGCGTCCAGGCGGGCGACCGCGAGCAGGCGGTTGGACAGGGCGGACATCCGATCGAGCTGCAGCATCGCGACCGACAGGTCGGAACGCACCTCGGCGTCCAGGTCGGCGGCGGCCGCCAGTTCCAGGTGCCCGCGGGCGATCGTCACCGGGGTCCGGATCGCGTGCGAGGCGTCCCGGAAGAACTCGCGTTCCCGCTCGACAGCGCGCAGCTGGCGGTCGGCCATCCCGGACAGTTCGGCGACCGCGGCGGCGCGCCGCCGTACGTGCCAGATCATCACCAGCAGGACCAGCGGCATCAACGGGATCTCGGCCAGCTCGGCGCTCGCCAGGCGGCCCTCCGACGCGTGCGTGACCATCAGCCAGCCGCTCAGCAGCGTGATCACCGCCGTCGCCACCAGCGTCGGGACGACCGGCCAGCTCCGGTACGCGTACGCGATCGCGACCGCGAGGAACATCAGATGGAACGGGCCCGCCTCGTGGCCGGGCAGCGCGATCATCAACGCGAGCATGCCGGCCACGACCGCGGCTACGGCCACGTCGATCAGCACGCTCACCGGCGGCGGCACCTCACGCGCTCTGGAGCTGGTAACCGACATTGCGCACCGTCACGATCAGCTGCGGCCGGATCTTCGACCGCAACCGGCCGACACAGACGTCGACGACGTTCGTGGAAGGGTCGAAGTCGTAACCCCAGACCTCCGACAGCAGTTCCTGGCGCGAGCAGGCGACGTCGGGATTCCGCATCAGGTACCGCAGCAGCAGGAACTCGCGCTTCGGCAGCTGCGTCGGCCGGCCGTCGACGAGCAACTGCCGCGCCTCCAGGTCGAGCACCAGGCCGCCGACCCGCAGCTGGTTCTTCCGCCGGTTCGAGGCGTCCTCGCCGAGCCGGCCGCGGACCCGGGCGATCAGCTCCCGGATCGCGAACGGCTTCGCCAGGAAGTCCACCGCCCCCTGCTCCAGGCACCCGATCCGCAGATGTACGTCGGCGGTCGCGGACAGGATCAGCACCCGGAACCCGGGATCCTGCGCCAGCAACGCCGACAGCACCGCCTCACCGTGCATCCCCGGCATCACCAGGTCCAGCACGATCAACGCCGGCCGCTGCTCCAGCGCCAGCCGCAGACCCCGCAGCCCGTCAGTCGACCCCAGAACCTGATACCCCTCCGCCTCGAGCGCCCGCCGCACGAACCGGATCAGATCCGGCTCGTCGTCAATCACCAGAATCTTGGTCACCCGGCCCCCCTCAGGATGATGACCACCCGCACCGCTCCCGCCATTCTCGAATCTCCCACCCACCCACGGAAGCCCCTGCCACACCTTTCGTCCCACTCCCTGCCGATTACCTCGGCCGCCTGACCGGCACCGACGGTCGACACTCGTCCGGTCGCGCTCCGTAGCCAACCTCCCTAGGCTTGGCGCCGATGGGGGGTGCCGTGGTCGATCCACGCAACGAGGCGGTGCTGGTGCGAAGAGGCGCCGAGTTCCTCGACAAGACGCTGGAGATCAGCGCGCTGCGGCCGGCGGACGGGCAGGTCGACGTCACCTACCGCGGTTCGAGGACGTATCCGTACAAGCCGGACAACGTGCGGCTGCTGACGGTCTCCGAACGGTTCGTGCCGAGCGTCGGGGACCTGCTCGAGATCGACGGTGAGGTCTGGGCGAACGGCCTCGAGGCCAGCACGTTCGCCACCGCGGAAGGCCTCGTCGCGCACATCCTGTATCGCCACAGCGGCGGCGAGCGCTGGGCCACCCGGACGGTGCAGACGGTCCGCGTCATCGGCAGCTCGACGTCCGATCCACGGGTCGGCAGCGTTCTCGCGTACTGGCAAGAGCTGGTCGGCCGGCTCGCGCAGGACGATCCGCTCCGCCGGGTGTACCAGTCGTTGAGCTTCGTGCATGACGAGAGCGTGCTGACGCGGTACCTCGTCGGTGCGCCGATCCTGACGCGGGAGCTTCCGGCGTCGGTGATCTACCCGTTCCGGAGCAACCTGAGCCAGCGCGAGGCGGTCGAGCACGCGCTGACCAGCTCGATCTCGGTGATCGAAGGCCCGCCGGGGACGGGCAAGACCGAGACGATCCTGAACATCATCGCGAACATCGTCGCATCCGGTACGGGCACCGTCGGGGTCGTCTCGTTCGGGAACTCGGCGGTCGACAACGTCCGCGAGAAGCTCGACGAGCTCGGCTTCGGACACGTCGTCGCGCGGCTGGGCCGCAAGGAGCTGATGGACACGTTCTTTGCCGAACAGCAACAGCGCAACGCCCGGGTCGCCGACCTCCAGGTCCGGGTGCCGCCGCCTCCGCCGCAGGACCGGCTGACGGACGTCGACACCCGCCTGCGCCGGCTCCAGCGGGCCGAGCGCGAACGGGCGCGCCTCCGCCAGGAGATCGATGCGTACCGGCTGGAACTCCAGCACTTCGAGAAGCACGTCGAACCCGGCGACCTCGCGCAGCTCGACCGGCTTCCGCTGCTGCGCCGTTCGTCCGACCGGATCCTGGACTACCTGGCCGAGTCCACAGTCCAGCAGGGGCGACGGGTCGGCCTCGTCGGCCGGGTGCGGCTGTACCTGCGGTACGGATCGCTGCGCGGGCTCGACCCGGACGACGCCGACGTCGTACTGCGGCTGCAGCGGACCTTCTACGAACGCCGCCTCGCGGAACTCACCGCGCAGCTGGCCCGCGCGGACGCCGAGCTCAGCAAGGCCAACTTCGACGGTCTGGCGGAGGAGCACCGGCAGCTGTCGGTCCAGGCGCTGCACGCGGCGCTGGGTGAGCGGTACGCCGGGCAGCGGAAGACCTACGAGGCGAGCAAGTACCGGACCAGGTTCAAGGACTTCGAGGCCGACTACCCGGTTGTGCTGAGCACCTGCCACTCCCTGCGCCGGAACCTTCCGGACGGATACCTGCTCGACTACCTGATCATCGACGAGGCGTCGATGGTGGATCTGCTGGCCGCGGGTGCCGTACTGGCGTCCTGCCGCAACCTGATCGTGGTCGGCGACCTGAACCAGCTGGAGCCTGTCTTCAACGAGCGCGCGCTCGGAGTCGCGGCGCCGTACCCGAACTACGCGTACGAGCAGAGCATCCTCGCCTCGATCCGGAAGGTGTACGCCGACGTACCGCGGACCCTGCTCCGCGAGCACTACCGCTGCGACCCGGCGATCATCGGCTTCTGTAACAAGGCGTTCTACGACGGCCAACTCGTGCCGTTCACCCGGAGCTCCGGGGACCGGTCGATGCTGGTCGTACGGACGGACGCGGGCAACCACATGCGAACGCTCACCGGCCGGGGCAACTTCAACCAGCGCGAGATCGACGTCGTTCTCGATCAGGTGAAGGCCGGGGAGTGCGCCGGGCTGGCGCCGGAGCAGATCGGGATCACGTCGCCGTACCGCCTGCAGGTGGACAAGCTCACCACCCAGCTCCGCGACCCGATCGACGCCGACACCGTGCACAAGTACCAGGGCCGGCAGCGGGACGCGATGATCATGAGTACGGTGCTGGACGAGACGAAGTACGGCCACGTCGGCGTCAAGTTCGTCGACGGCCGGAACCTGGTCAACGTCGCGGTGTCGCGGGCGGTCCGCAAGTTCGTGCTGGTGACCAACCAGTCCGAGTTGCCGAGGACCCGGAACATCCGGGACCTGATCGGGGTACATCGACTACCAGGCGCTGGACGACGGCGTGGTCGACAGCGAGATCATCTCGGTGTTCGACCTGCTGTACCGCGAGTACAGCGAGCGCCTGCGTCCCTTCGCGGACCGGCTGCGGGACGACCTGCGGTGGAAATCCGAGAACATCATCTGGACGCTGCTGCACGAGATCCTGGCCGAGCCGCCGTACCGGCATCTGACCGTGGTCGCGCAGCTGATGCTGAGCAACCTGATGAGCGGCATGCCGCGGCAGGCCGAGCTGACCGAGGAACAGGCGTCGTTCCTGGAGCACAGGTCCTCGGTCGACTTCGTCGTCTACAACCGGATCAGCAACCGGGAGTGGTGAGGCGGCGCGGATCCGGGCGGAGCTGGACCGGCTGCAGACCTGAGGCGTGCCAGGCGCGTGTCAGTGCCGTGTCAGTGGGGTTTGGCATGCTGGTGGCGTGGGTGAGATCGAGGTGGTGGGTGGGGTCGCGGTCGAGAGTTTCGGGGCCGGGCCGGGGGTGGTTGTGGTGCCGGGGACCAATCGGCGGGCGCATCACTACGCGGCGCTGGCGCGGGAGTTGGCCGGGGCGCACACGGTGCATGTGGTCGAGCGGCGAGGGCGGGGGGAGAGTGCGGCGCGGGGTACGTCGTACAGCGTCGAGGCCGAGGTCGACGACGTGCTCGGGGTGCTGGAGCGGACCGGGGCGCGGGTGGTGTTCGGGCACAGCTACGGTGGGCTGATCGCGTTGCACGTCGGGTTGCGGCAGACGCTGGACGCGTTGGTCGTGTACGAGCCGGGGGTCAGCCTGGACGGGTCGTTCGACCTGAGCTGGATGGACGCCTTCAACCGGAAGGTCGCGGACGGGCGGTTCGTGTCCGCGATGACGACGTTCCTGAAAGGCGCGCAGTTGTTGCCGTTCCGGGCGACTCCGTTGCTGTGGGCAATCTCCGTGTTGCTGCTGTTCGGGCGCGAGGAGCGGGACCTGATGCCGTTGACGCCGGCCGAGCTCGGCGAGATCGCGCGGCTCGACTCCGACGGCAGCCGGTACGCGCGGATCGCCGCCCCGACGCTGCTGCTCGGCGGCACGAAGACCCCGGCGTACCTGACCGGCGTACTGCCGCAACTGGCGAAGATCCTGCCGAACGCCGAGTACTTGATCCTTCCCGGCCTCGACCACAACGCCCCCGACGAGAACGCCCCGGACGAGGTCGCCCGCCAGCTCCGCCAGTACCTGGTCCGCCAGAGCCGTTAGCCTCGGGAGGTGGACAGGCCGGTTGGGGAGTTGTTGCGGGAATGGCGTCGGCGGCGGAAGCTGAGCCAGTTGGAGCTGGCGATCCAGGCGGATGTGTCGGCGCGGCACGTGAGCTTCGTGGAGACTGGGCGGACGATCCCGAGCAGCGCGATGGTGCTGCATCTGGCCGAGCAGCTCGGCGTGCCGCTGCGCGAACGTAATCGGCTATTGGTCGCGGCCGGGCATGCGCCGGTGTACCGGCAGACGGCGCTCGACGACCCGGACCTGACCCGGGTCCGCGCGGCGCTCGAGCAGTTCCTCCAGGCGCACGCGCCGTACCCGGCCCTGGCCGTCGACCGGCGCTGAAACCTGCTGCTGGCGAACGACTCGTTCAACGCGTTCCTCGCCACCGTCGACAAGAAGTTGCTCGAGGCACCGGTCAACCTGATGCGGCTCGGCCTGCACCCGGACGGCCTCGCGCCGCGGATCGCGAACCTCGAGCAGGTCCGCGGCTACCTGCTGCCCCGGCTCGCCCGCCAGGCCGCGTCCACCGGCGACCCGGTGCTGCACCAGCTGTACGACGAACTCGTTGCCCACGGCCCCGTCGTACCCCCGCTGCCGGACCCGGCCGAGATCGCCCTCCCGATCCAGCTTCGGCACCGCGGCGTCGAGCTGACCTTCCTGACCGCGATCACCACGTTCGGTACGGCGTTCGACATCACCCTCGAGGAGATCGCGGTCGAGACCTACCTCCCGGCGGACGCGGTCACGGCGGCGTACCTAACGCAGTGGGCGGAACGTGCGTCGTAGGTCGTCGGTCCATTCCGTTGGCAGCTCCCACGGTATGAAGTGCCCGCCGGCCGGGTGCGCGGTGACGTTCGTGTGGTTGTACCAGGCCGCGCGATCGCTCGCGAGGAAGTGCTGGACGCGTTCCCCGGGTGTGTGCACGCCGGGCGGGTCCTCGTGCCCGACGAACGTGATCCCGGTCGGGGCCTCGACGACCGGTGTGCGGTCGTGCGACGGCGTCCACGGGTACCGGTTGTTGTTCGCGTACGTCCGGATCGACGTGTCGATCGCGTTCCCGGTCCAGAAGATCGTCGCGTGCGTGAGCAGCTCGTCGTCGGTGAACGCGTCCTCGCTCGCCGCCCAGCTCAGCCAGCGTTCCAGGATCCACGCGAGCATGCCGGCGGGGGAGTCCGCGAGACCGAAGCCGAGGCTGCCCGGATGCAGGACGTGCGCCGCGAGGTGCCCCGCGAACCGGCGTTCGAGGTCGACGATCCGCTGGTGGATCTCCGGCGGCAGACCGTCCGGGATCGGGTTGCCGCCGCTCAGGTCCCAGCCGCGGTCGCCGTTGAACAGCGTGAGTTTGAGCGCCGACCCGATGTGGATCCCGTACAGCTCGTCCGCGTACTTGTGCCCGAGCTGCCCGCTGATCAGCGCGCCGACATCACAGCCGGCCGCGGCGTACTTCGGGAAGCCGAGGACGCCCGTCATCAGCTCGTGCCACACGTCGGCGATCTTCCAGTAGTTCATGTCAGGGGGCGTCGGCGTCGAGTACCCGAACCCGGGCAGCGACGGCACGATCACCTCGAACGCGTCGGCCGGATCCCCGCCGTACGCCGCCGGGTCCGCGAGCCGGTCGATCACCTTCGACCAGTGCCAGAACGTCCATGGCCAGCCGTGGCTGAGGATCAGCGGCACCGGGTCCGGGCCGACACCGGGCCGGCGCAGGAAATGCACGGGTACGTCGCCGACGTCGACGCGGTAATGGTCGTACTTGTTGATCGCCTGCTCCGCGGCGCGCCAGTCGTATCCGTCGGCCCAGTACTCGACGAGCGGTTGGAGGCGGGTACGGCGTACACCGTAGAAGCCGTCGTCGTTGCCCGCGTCGCGCGGCCACTTGGTCGCGCGCAGCCGGCGGCGGAGGTCGTCCAGGACGTCGTCGGCGACAGCTATCGGGGTCGGGATCATCGGGAGTCCTCTGCGAGTTCGGTCAGCCGGTGGAGCACGTCGATCGAGCCCGCGAGTACGGCGCGTTCGGCCGGCGTCAGGCGGTCCGCGAGCGCGGTCAGTTCGGCGACGCGGTGCGCGTGCCGGGAGTGCACGAGCTGCCGGCCGTCGCGGGTCAGCGCGAGCAGGCTGGCGCGGCCGTCGGTCGGGTCCGGCGCGCGCTGCAGCAGGCCGTCCTGCTCGAGCTTCGCGACCAGGCTGGTGAGCGCGGGTTGCTTGAGCTGCTCGGTCGCCAGCAGTGCGGTGAGGCGGAGCGGGCCGTTGCGGTCGAGGGTGTGCAGGACGGACAGCGCCGAGAAGTTGAGCCGGCGTACGGACGGCAGCCGGATGAAGATCGTGGTGAAGTCCTCGATGACCGTGGTCAGCCGGTCGACGTCCAGATCACTCACGGACGCGACTATACATCGATTTTCGATGTTTACTTGCTGAGGATCACCTTCGGGACCGCGAACGTCGTGCTGCCCGACTTGAACGTGAGCACCGCCTGCGTGGCGCTGTCCGGGAGGTGGCCCTTGAACGTGATCGTCCCGTGCTCGGCGCCGCCCGCGTCGATCCGGCTCGGCCAGGAGCTCTTGCCCGGGTCCGCGTGCAGCGCGGTGCCGTCGGCGGCGGTGAACGTCGTACCGTCGATCGGGATCGTGAACGCCTGCTTGCCGCTGTTCGCGACCTGGACCTCGATGCGGGTGAAGTGACTCGTGTACGTGACGTTCTCGACGGTGACGGTGATGCCGGAGCCGGCCTTCGCGACCGGTTTCACCAGGCGGTCGGCGCCGGATTCGTTGCCGGTCAGGTAGCCGGCGACGTACTCCGTGCCGGCGGTCAGGGCGAAGCCGCCCACACCGATGCCGACGAGGACGATCGCGATCGCGATCAGCACCGAGACGTCGAACTTGCCCGGGCGGTGCGGTTTGGGAGCGGCCGCGTCGATCAGGGCGAGAACCATGCCGGCGACGAGCGCGATGCTCGGCGCGATCAGCCAACGGAGCATGCCGCCCGGGCCGGCGGCGAAGAAGCTGGCGATCAGGTTGACGAGCAGCCCTAGTACGACGATCCCACCCGAAACGATCAGCACCCGCAGCAGCCGAACGGTACCAACCGCGTCGGGATCCCCGTCACTGGTCTGGCCGGCGCGCTGCTGATCAGGGAGGCGGTTGGTGGGTTGCTGCTCCGGCCCACGGCTCTCCGGTTGCTGGTCCGCGCGGCCGTCACCGTCAGGCGAACGGCGGTCGGTGGGCCAGCTGTCGGACTCGTTCCAGTTCGGCTGGGACTGGTCGATCTGCCCAGAAACCTCCCACGGCGACCGCACCGGCTCCGGGTTGTCCGCCGACGGATAAGCCGCCCACGTCCCCCCGTCCCGCCCCTCAAACCCAGGCACCAGCCCAACAGGCCCATCCTCCCGCCCGCCAGACTCGTCCCCCACCTCCACCCCGAACGCCCGCCCATCCACACCCACCGCCGCCGGATACCCACTCGCCTGCGCGGCCCGCCCGTCAGCAACACCACCGTCCGCCGCGAACACCCCCGCCCCACCGTCCGAGTACCCACCTGCCCCATCCGCCGGCAACCCACCCACCTGCGCGGCCCGCCCGTCACCAGCTCCACCGTCCGCCGCGAACGCCCCCGCCCCACCGGCCGGGTAACTACCTGCACCGTCCGCCGGGTAACCACCCGCCTGCGCAACCTGGCCGCCAGCAACTCCACCGTCCGCGGCCGACACCCCGGCACCACCGGCCGGGTAACCACCTGGACCGTCTGCCGGGTAACCACGTGTCTGCGCGGCCTGGCCGTCAGCAGCTCCACCGTCCGCCGCGAACACCCCCGGACCACCGGCCGCGTAACCACCTGCGCCATCCGCCGGGTAACCACTCGCCTGGATGGCTCTGCTGCCTGCAGCGTCTTCCGGGGCGAACGGCCCCGCGCTGCCTGCGGGGTAGCCGGCTGGTGCGGCGTCGGAGCCGGGTCCAGCCGGCGCACCTTCCGGTGCGAACGGGCTGCTGCCCGCGTCCTCCTCCGGTGCGAACGGGTTGCGGCCCGCCTCCTCGGCTGGGTAGTCGCTTGGCGGGGTTGCCGTTGGTGAAGCGGGGAACGGGGTGGGGTGCTGCTGCTGGGTGGGCGGTGGGCCGGGTGGGTAGTCCGCCGGAGCCGGGGCGCGGTGTGAGCCTGTGGAGGGGGCGGCAGGCGGGGCTTCTGGGGAGGAATGGACGTCGGGGGTGGCGGCGTAGGCGTCGTTCTCGAACGGATTCGCCGGCGGGTCGGTGGGTTCGGCGTACGACGGCGCACTGCCGGGCTCGTCGTACGCCGCCGAGGGATCGGCGTACGACGGGTTTGCTGGTTCTGGGTACGCCGGCGCGTCCGCGGACTCGGCGTACTCCGGTGCGTCGGCGGGTTCGGCGTACGGAGGCGTGCCGGTGGGGTCGGGGGATGGGAGGCCGGAGGCGGGTGGAGGTGCAGTGTGGGGAGGCGTGCCGGCTGGTGGTTCTTCGGTGTGGGGGTTGGTGGTGGGGGTTTGGAAGGTGAGGATGGAGCGGCCGATGTGGATTCGGTCGCCGTTGGTGAGGGGGGTGGGGGCGGTCAGGCGGTGGCCGTTGAGGCCGGTGCCGTTGCGGGACTCGTCGTGGAGGGTCCAGGTGGTGGCTTCGCGGGTCAGGCGGGCGTGGATGCGGGAGATCTGGTCGTCGGCCTGGAGGCGGATGTCGGCGTTCGAGGCGCGTCCGATGGTGATGGTGGTGGCGCCGGAAGGTAGCGGCCAGCGCTGGTCGTCCAGCGACAGCACGAATTCGGTTTCCACTCACACCCCAGCCGGCGTCGTCCTGTTCGCGATCCGTCGCGCCGCGCGAGGCGTCGCACCCCGCGGCAGCCGACCCGTCTGCGCGATTCTGCCATTCACACCTGCCCCAGAACACCAGCAGTTCGCTGACCGCGCAACTTGACGACTGTCCGCGTCGGCACCCCCGCGCGCCGTGATGATTCTCAGCTTCCCCGACCCCATGTCAGCGCTAAGTAGCGATGACAACGCGGTCAGTTGTCATCGGGGTGCCAACGGCACGACAGCGCCTTGCTCCCCCCGGGCGCCGGACATAGTGTCACGCCGCGCGATTCATCGGGATGGAATGGAAAGGGGCTTTCCGAGGCAGCGTCCCGAATGGAGCGGCCGGAGGTCCGAGGCGATGTGGTGCACCGCCTTCAGACCGGCTCAGCGCGCAACCCGCCCAGCACCATCTCGCGAAGGGACCACCATGTTCCAGCGTTCCCGCAAGCCTGCCGTCGTGCTCGGGGTCACCAGCCTCGCCGCGGCAGCACTCGCCGGACTCGGTACGTCGGCCGCAGGCGCCGCCCCGAGTGCGGCGCCGCCGCCCCGTCCGTCAGCTGCGCAGTCGAAGGCGTTCGCCGCCGGCTCCGCGTCCTCGCTGGTGGCCGGCCGGCCGAGCGCCCTGCACGCCTCGAAGGACGACAAGTTCACCGCGAAGCCGGTGATCTCGGACCGGTCCGGTCTGCAGTACGTCCCGTACGAGCGCTCGTACAAGGGTCTCCCCGTGGTCGGCGGCGACTTCGTCGTCGTGACCGACAACAAGGGGGCCGTGAAGGACACCTCGGTCGCGCAGACCACCGCCGTACCGGACCTGTCGACGACCGCGAAGGTGACCGCCGCGGCCGCGCAGAAGACCGCGAACAAGCAGCTGAAGGTGGTCAAGTCCTCGACCACGCCGACGCTCGCGGTCTACGCCCTGAACGGCACCCCGAAGCTTGCCTGGCAGTCGCGGGTGAGTGGCAGCAGCGGCAAGGAGCCGTCGAGCCTGTCGGTGTACGTCGACGCGCAGACCGGCAAGGTGCTCGGTACCAAGGAGCACGTGATGTTCGGCAACGGTACGTCGGCCTGGAACGGGCCGAACCCGGTGCACCTGGACACCACGCTCTCCGGCAGCACGTACTCGATGACGGACCCGTCGATCACCAACCTGTCCTGCCAGGACGCGGCGAACAACACCACGTTCACCGGTCCGGACGACAACTGGGGCAACGGGACCGCCACCGTCCGGGAGACCGGCTGCGTCGATGCTCTGTTCGGGGCGCAGACCGAGAAGAAGATGCTGAGCGACTGGCTCGGCCGGAACGGCATGGACGGCAACGGCGGCGCCTGGCCGATCCGCGTCGGCCTTGCGGACGTGAACGCGTACTACGACGGCACGCAGGTTCAGATCGGTCACAACAACGCGAACCAGTGGATCGGCTCGATCGACGTCGTGGCGCACGAGATGGGTCACGGCATCGACGACCACACGCCGGGCGGTATCTCCGGCAACGGCACCCAGGAGTTCGTCGCCGACACGTTCGGCGCGACCACCGAGTGGTACGCCAACGAGCCCTCGCCGTACGACACGCCGGACTTCCTGGTCGGCGAGCAGGTCAACCTGGTCGGCCAAGGTCCGATCCGCAACATGTACAACCCGTCGGCGCTCGGCGACCCGAACTGTTACTCGAGTTCGATCCCGACCACCGAGGTGCACGCGGCCGCCGGTCCGGGCAACCACTGGTTCTACCTGCTGTCCCAGGGCAGCAACGGCAACCCGGCCAGCCCGACCTGCAACAGCTCGACGGTGACCGGTCTGGGCATCCAGAAGGCCATCAAGATCATGTACAACGCGATGCTGATGAAGACCAGCAGCGCCTCGTACCTGAAGTACCGCACCTGGACGCTGACCGCCGCGAAGAACCTGTACCCGGGCAGCTGCACCGAGTTCAACTCGGTCAAGGCGGCGTGGGACGCGGTGAGCGTACCGGCGCAGTCCGGTGACCCGACGTGCTCCGCCACCGGCGGCGTCACGGTCAGCAACCCGGGCAACAAGACCGGCACGATCAACGTGGCGCTGACGCCGTTCACGCTGACCGCGTCCGGCGGCACCTCGCCGTACACCTGGTCCGCGACCGGCCTGCCGGCCGGTGTCACGATCGGCTCGTCGACCGGCACCGTGTCCGGTACGCCGACCGCGAGCGGCACGTTCAACGTCACCGCGACGGCGACCGCGAGCGCGGGCGGTTCGGGTTCGGCGCAGTTCACGATCACCGTCGGTGGCGGCACCGGCAGCTGCTCCGGCCAGAAGCTCGGCAACCCGGGCTTCGAGACCGGTACGGCGGCACCGTGGACGGCGTCGAGCGGCGTGGTCGACAACACCACCTCCCAGCCCGCGCACAGCGGTACCTGGAAGGCGTGGATGGACGGCTACGGATCGACGCACACCGACACGCTCAGCCAGTCGGTGACGATCCCGGCCGGGTGCTCGGCGACGCTCTCCTTCTACCTGCACGTCGACACGGCGGAGACCACCACTTCGACCGCGTACGACAAGCTCACGGTGAAGGCGGGCTCGACGACGCTGGCGACGTACTCGAACCTGAACGCGGCGAGCGGCTACTCGCTCAAGTCGTTCAACGTGTCGTCGTTCGCCGGCCAGACGGTGACCATCAGCTTCAGCGGTAGCGAGGACTCCTCGCTGCAGACCTCGTTCGTCGTCGACGACACGGGCCTCAACCTGAGCTGACCTACCCAACTGAATCGGCCGCCGTACCCCCGCGACGGGGTACGGCGGCCGACTCGTTTCTCAGCCGAGTGTCATCCGGGGCTCGCCGTTGACGAGGCCGGTGCCGGCGATCGTGCAGGTGCCGCCGCGGTTCTGGGTGTAGGTCTGGCGGACGCAGTTGCGGAGTGCCAGCTGGGCCCAGTAGTTCGGGTGCAGGGACTCCTGGATGTAGTAGTCCGAGCCGACGGTCGTGACGGTCCGGATCTGGTTGATCCATTCGGTCTTGTCGACGGCGGTCGGCTGCTTCCACGAGCTGAGGCCGACCTCCTCGTACAGGCCGACGCCCTTCTCGCACAGCCGGCGGCCGTTGAACGCGGACTGCAGTTCGAGCAGCCGGGTGTTGCTCAGCCCGGACTGGCCGATCGCGTCGCGGACCGTGTTGTTGATCGTGACGAGCGCGGTGCTGTTCGCCCAGTCGGCGTCGGCGTTCCAGAACCCGCAGCCGCCGGTGCTCTGCCGCGTGTAGCCGCTCTGGCTGTACCGGAACCCGGTGGCGGCCGGGATCGGCGACGGATACGTCTGTACGACGAGGTTCCACGAGGTGTCGCCGTACCCGGCGTTCCGCATCGCGGTGCGCAGGTTCTGGAATCCGGTGACGATCTTCGCCCGGACCGCGGCGATGTTCGCCGAGGTGAAGTTCGCGACGACCGACGAGTCGTCCTTGCAGTAGTCCGGGTTCCACGACGGCGACAGCAGGAAGTCCTGCACGCACTGGGACACGATCGACGCGAAGTTGAAGTCGTTGCCGCCGATCGAGACGACCACCTGCTTCACGTTGTGGCTCGCCGCGAACTGCTGCAGCAGCTTCGCCTGGCCGAGATGCCCGGCGCCGTCGTCGTAGAAGTCCAGGCCCGGCTTGAAGTAGTCGCCGGTACCGGTCGTGGTGCGGGCGCCCGAACAGGCCAGGTTCAGCCCGCCGACGCCGCCGCCGATGTACGCCTCGTCGGACTGGCTGCGATGACAGCGCGGGATCACCTCGGCCGTGTGTCCGGCGTTGTCGTAGTACGCCGTGCCACCGAGCGCGTCGGCCGGTGTCTCGGAGTCGTTCGAGCTGCCGGCCCAGCGGCCGGCCTCGCCCGAGATGTAGGAGTCCCCAACGGTCACGACGTACGGCGTCCCGGATCCGGGACCGTCGGCGTGTGCCGGGGGAGCGACCAGGCCGAGCCCGGTCAGGGACAGTAGGAGGACTGCTGCGGACACTCGTCGACGCCGGAGAAGATGGGCAGAGTTCATGGAAGGCCTCTCACGCCGGGAGTTCGATAGACCGAGCGTACTGGTGCGTACGCTCTCTGTCATCGCTCCAGGAGGTTGGCCCACCACTTCGACCACTCGGCGTCGAGTTGCTCGCGATCGGTGTCGCCGTACACCGACAGGATCGCCATCGACGCGCCGTTCGGCCGGTGGCTGAGGACCAGCAGGCCGTTGCCCCAGGCATCGACCACCAGGCCGAGCTGGTGGTCCGAGCGGTACCAGATCTCGCTGTCGGCATTGACCAGGCCGTCGAGCTCGTCGATCGGGGAGCGACCGCCGGTGCCTGAGTAGAACAGTGTGTGGCGGGTCTCGCCGGGGTGCCGTTCGACGGCGAAGCGGAGTTGGTGCAGGAAGGTGATCCAGCCTTCGGTGACGTCGTCGTAGTACGCATCCCAGTCGGGGTCCGCACCGAGCGGTGCGCGCGTCAGCGTGACCCGCGAGCCGCCCTCGACCGCCTCGACGGCGAACACGTCGCCGTTGCCGAGGCGCAGCGTCGTACCGTCCTCGACGGCGCGGGTGAAGTAGATCTGCTCGATCTCCTCGTCCAGGCCGCCCTCGTACTCCCACCCGTGCCAGTGCCGGATCTTGTCCCGGTCCCGTAGCGCGTTCCACACCGTCTCCACCGGGGCGGCGATGGTCACCTCGATCTTCATGAGTCTCCTTCGGCCCTCTGAGATTCGGTACGCCGGGGCGCCGGGTGGCCGCCCGCGACCACGCGGTACGGCCGTCCGCCGGCGCTGTCGAACTCCTCGATCACCTGCTGCATCGCCGCCGTCAGCGCGTCGGTGAACCGGTGCACGTCACCCGGCTCCGCGAACCGCACCTCGGCCTCGACCGTGAACGTCAGCAGCCGCTTCCCGTCCGCGTCGGCCGCCGTCTGCATGCGGGCCACGTCCCGCACGGTCCCGGCGGCGACCTCGACGAGGTGCTCGGCGGCGTACTGGTCCTGGATCTGGGTGAAGGCACGCCCCATCACGGCCGGGTCGACCACCAGGCCGGCGGACGCGCGCAGGATCCGTTCGGTGAACCCGCGCCGCTGCCGTTCCTCGACGAGCTCGACCAGGCCGGCCTTCTCCAGCTCACGGAGGTGGTAGTTCACGCGCTGCCGCGGCAGGTCGAGCGTGGCCGCAAGCTGGGTCGCCGACGACGGCTCCCGGAGCAGCTCAAGCAGCCGCAGCCGGATCGGCGACAACGCCAACCGCACCTTGTCCGGCTCCTCGACGTACCTCAGCATGCGTCCAGGGTCCAATTGACAGGAAAATTTGTCAATGGCATGGCGGATCGCCAGGCCATCACAATCGGGGCCCCCGGCACCGCTCAGGCGGGAGTGCGGGTGGCGGGCGGCGATTGTGATGGCGTGGGGATCCGGAGTCGGGCAGCATGAGCGGGTGGCAGTCCGGGGTCCGCAGTTGCCGATCGGCACGCAGGTGGTCGTGCGCGTCGCGGGGCCGGACGACCAGGGCGGTACGGCGCAGCGGGGGGCGACCGGGCGGGTTGCGGGGCTGACCGCGGACGGGCGGTACACGGTGCGGCTGGTCGACGGGCGGGAGACCGTGGCCGGGCGGGACCAGCTCAGTCTGCGGACGGCGTACCAGGACGAGGCGCTCGGGCTCGAGCAGCCGGACGGGGACCGGCTGGTGCGGGAGCACACGATCTACGCGGCGGTGGTCGGGTCGCGGGCGTTCGGGCTGGACACCGAGGAGTCCGACACCGACACCCGCGGGGTGTACGTAGCGCCGACCGAGGCGTTCTGGTCGCTCGCGAAGCCGCCGGCGCACGTGGACGGTCCGGAGCCGGAGTGGTTCTCCTGGGAGGTCGAACGCTTCTGCGAACTCGCCCTCAAGTCGAACCCCAACCTCCTCGAGGTCCTGCACTCACCCCTCGTTGTCCGCCAGACCCCGCTGGGTGAGGAGTTGCTCGAGCTGCGGAGATCCTTCCTGTCCCAGCTCGCATACCAAACGTACTCGGGCTACGTGCTCAGCCAGTTCAAGAAACTCGAAACCGACTTCCGCCGCGACGGTACGCCGAAGTGGAAGCACGTCATGCACCTGATCCGGCTGCTGCTGTCCGCTCGCGAACTGTTGCTCGAGGCAACCCTCAAGGTCGACGTCGGGCGGGATCGCGAACGTCTACTCATGGTCAAACGTGGTGAGTTGCCTTGGACCGAGGTGGAGCGCTGGCGGCTGGCCCTGCACCGGGAGCTCGACGAGGCATTGCGGCGGACGGTTCTCCCGGCGACGCCGGACGTGGCGGCCGTTGACAACTGGCTGCGCTCGGTTCGGCGTAGGAGCCTCGGCGGCGCGTGACCTGATCAAGGTTCGTCTCCGCGCCTGATCAGGCTCTTTTCCTTCGTTATAGACACCCTTAGGCTATTTACTTAACTTCGTGAAGCATTGACAACCGGGCTGACGGGGTAAATAGTTCCGTCCTGAAATCAATCAGAAAGCAGAGTGAATCAACAGTGGCGAACATCGAGATTCTGCAGCTCCGGGCGGCGGGCGTCAGCCTGGTGCTGGACTGCTCCGGTCCGGCGCTGCCGTCCGTCCTGCACTGGGGCGCGGACCTGGGCGAGCTGACCGGGAACGCTCTGCTGGAACTGCGGCGCGGTGCCGGCGCGGTGCAGTCCGGCAGCGGCCTGAACGAGGACCTCCCGGTCGCGATCGTGCCGGAGTACTCGGCCGGCTGGTTCGGCCTGCCCGGCCTGAACGGGCACCGCGACGGCCAGGACTTCTCCGCGAGCTTCCGCCTGACGAGCGTCGCGCAGACCGGCAACACCGTGCAGGTCAAGGCCGCCGACGCCGGACTCGAGCTCGACCTGACGATCGAGCTCACCGACTCGGGCCTGGTGAAGGCCAAGGCTGACCTGACCAACACCGGTACGACGCCGTACACCGTCGACGGACTGTTCCTCGCGCTGCCGGTGCCGACCGAGGCGACGGAGCTGCTGGACATGACCGGCCGGCACATCGGCGAGCGGCACCCGCAGCGGCACGCGTTCACGCAGGGCGCGCACATCCGCGACAACCGCCGCGGCCGCACCGGTGCCGACGCCACGCTTCTGCTGCTGGCCGGTACCGAGAGCTTCGGGTTCCGCACGGGCGAGGTCTGGGGCGTGCACACCGCCTGGAGCGGCAACCACCGTTCGTACGCCGAGCGCGGCATGACCGGGTACGGCGTGATCGGCGGCGGCGAACTGCTCCTCCCCGGCGAGGGCCGCCTGCAGCCGCAGGGCACTTACAGCACCCCGTGGATCTACGGCTCGTACGGCGTCGGCCTCGACCAGCTCTCGCACCGGTTCCACGACTACCTGCGCGCGCGTCCGCAGCACCCGAAGACCGAGCGTCCCGTCGTACTGAACACCTGGGAGGCCGTGTACTTCGACCTCGACCTGGCGAAGCTGAAGTCGCTCGCGGACGCGGCCGCCGAGGTCGGGGCCGAGCGGTTCGTCCTGGACGACGGCTGGTTCCGCGGCCGCCGCGACGACCGCGCCGGGCTCGGCGACTGGTACGTCGACGAGGGCATCTGGCCGAACGGCCTGCACCCGCTGGTCGACCACGTGCGGGGTCTCGGCCTGCAGTTCGGGCTGTGGGTGGAGCCGGAGATGGTGAACCCGGACTCGGACCTGGCTCGCAAGCACCCGGACTGGATCCTCGCCGCCGGCGACCGCACGCCGCCGACCGCCCGCAACCAGCAGGGACTCAACCTCGGCATCCCCGAGGCGTACGACTACATCCTCGAGCGTCTCGACAGCATCCTCGGCGAGTACGACATCGCGTACCTGAAGTGGGACCACAACCGCGACTTCGTCGACGGCGGCAACCAGCACACCGGTACGGCGGGCATCCACGAGCAGACCGCCGCCGTGTACCGGCTGATCGACGAGCTGAAGCGCCGGCACCCGGGCCTGGAGATCGAGTCCTGCTCGTCCGGCGGCGCCCGCGTCGACCTCGGCATCCTGGAGCGCACCGACCGGGTCTGGGGCAGCGACAGCAACGACGCGCTGGAGCGGCAGACGATCCAGCGGTACACGCAGTTGCTGCTGCCGCCGGAGCTGATCGGCTGCCACGTCGGCCCGCCGCGGGCGCACACCACGGGCCGGACGCAGACGCTGTCGTTCCGCGCGATCACCGCGCTGTTCGGGCACTTCGGCATCGAGTGGGACATCGCGTCGGCCACCCCTGAGGAGCGCGAGGAACTCAAGGGCTGGGTCGCGCTGCACAAGGAGTTGCGGCCGCTGCTGCACACCGGCCGGGTGGTCCGCGCGGACCGCGGTCCCGAGGACGTACTCGTCCACGGCGTCGTGGCGCGGGACGGGTCGCGCGGTGTGTTCAGCGTCGTACAGGTCGCTCAATCGGTGACGTCGGCGGTCGGGCGGGTACGGCTGCCCGGACTCGACCCGCAGACGACGTACCGCATCAGCAAGGTCACGACACCCGGGCCCGAGTCGCGGTCCGCGGGCTGGTCGGCCGACGGTGGAAGCGTGGAGCTGAACGGCGCCGCCCTCGCCTCGGTCGGAGTGCTCATGCCCGCGCAATGGCCCGAGAGCGCGATCTTGCTGGACGTGACAGCGGCCGGGTAAGCCCGCCCGGCCGCCGGACAACAGAAGGAGATCCCCCGTGACCACCACCAACGCACCACCGGCAACCGAACGAAGTCACGGGGGACAGGCGGCGCCGCCGGGGAAGCGGCGCAGCCTGGGAGACCTCAAGGTCGCGATGATCTTCCTCGCCCCGGCCACGCTCGGCTTCGTGGTGTTCTACATCTGGCCGACGCTGCGCGGCGCGTACCTGAGCTTCACCGAGTACAGCCTGCTCACCGCGCCGAAGTTCAACGGACTCGCGAACTACGACCGGATGATCCACGACAGCTTCTTCTGGAACGCGCTCGGCGTGACGGTCGAGTACGTCGTGATCAACATCGGCCTGCAGACCGTACTCGCGGTCGGGATCGCGATGCTGATGTACCGGCTGACCAAGTCGATCACGGTGCGCGCGATCATCCTGGCGCCGTACCTGGTCGCGAACGTCGTCGTCGCGCTGGTCTGGTACTGGATGCTCGACGTCCAGGTCGGGGTCGTGAACACGTTCCTCGGCTGGTTCGGGGTCGACCCGGTGGCGTTCTTCGGCGACTCGCACTGGGCGATCCCGACCGTTGCCGGGATCAACGTCTGGCGGCACATGGGGTACACGGCGCTGCTGGTGTTCGCCGGACTTCAGACGATTCCGGCGTACGTCTACGAGGCCGCCGAGGTGGACGGGTCGACCGAGTGGAAGACGTTCTGGCGGATCACGCTGCCGCTGCTGCGGCCCGTTCTGGTGATGGTCCTGGTGGTCACCATGATCGGGTCGTTCCAGATCTTCGACACGGTCGCGGTGACCACGCAGGGCGGTCCGATCAACGCGACCCGGGTCATCTACTACTACATCTACGAGCGGGCGTTCACCCGGTTCGACTTCGGGTACGCGTCGGCGATGGCGCTGGTGCTGTTCGCGATCCTCGCCGTGGTGTCGCTGGTGCAGCTGCGGCTGCTGCGGGCGAAGGAGAGTGATCTCGCATGAGAAGGCTCGGCGTAGGCAGAACCGTTGCCTGGGTGATGTTGTTCATCCTGCTCATCGTGACGCTGTTTCCCTTCTACTGGATGCTGCGTACGGCGTTCTCCGACAACACGCAGCTCCCGGGGCACCCGAACTCGCTGCTCCCGGTGGAGACCACGCTCGGCGCGTTCAAGCGGGTCCTCGGGTTGGCGTCGATCGAGGAGGCGCAGGCGCAGGGCGGCTCCGGTGCGGCCGTGAACTTCTGGCTGTACCTGCGGAACTCGTTGGTGGTGTCAACGGTCACGACCGTGTGTCAGGTGTTCTTCAGCGCGATGGCGGCGTACGCGTTCGCCCGGCTGCGCTGGCCCGGGCGGGACAAGGTGTTCGCGCTGTTCCTGGCCGCGCTGATGGTGCCGCCGATCTTCACCACGCTCCCGAACTTCGTGCTGATCAAGAACCTCGGGCTGCTGAACAGCTTCGCCGGCATCATCCTGCCGGGTGCGTTCATGACGCCGTTCGCGATCTTCTTCCTCCGGCAGTTCTTCCTCGGCATCAACCGGGAGCTGGAGGAGGCGGCGATGATCGACGGCGCCGGGCACCGGCGGATCTTCTTCGGGCTGATCATCCCGATGAGCGGGGCGCCGATCGCGACGCTGGCGATCCTGACCTACATCAACTCCTGGAACGACTACTTCTGGCCGCTGCTGGTCGGTCAGCAGGAGAACGTCCGGGTGCTGACGGTCGCGCTGGGCGTGTTCCGGTCGCAGACGCCGCAGGGCGGTCCGGACTGGGCCGGGCTGATGGCGGCGACGCTGGTCGCGGCGCTGCCGATGATCATCCTGTTCCTGGCGTTCGCCAAGCGGATCACGAACTCCATCGGCTTCTCGGGGATCAAATGAATGTCTCACGCAGGACCCTGCTGAAGGCCGGACTCGCTTCGCTCGCCGTACCAGCCGTTGCCGCGTGCAACAACGGTGCGACGGCGCGCGGGGACGGCGAGATCATCTACTGGCTGTGGGACTCCGCACAGCTGCCGATGTACACCGAGTGCGCGAAGGTGTTCCACGAACAGAACCCGCAGTACTCGGTGACGATCGAGCAGTACGGCTGGGGCGACTACTGGTCGAAGCTCGTCACCGGGTTCATCTCGGACACCGCGCCGGATGTGTTCACCGGGCACTCCTCGAAGTACCCGCTGTTCGCGGCCAAGGGGCAGGTGCTGCCGATCGACTCTTATGTTGCCCGAGACAACGTTGATCTCGGCATCTACCAGAAGGGGCTGGCGGATCGCTGGATCGGTGCCGACGGCAAGCGGTACGGGTTGCCGAAGGACTGGGACACCGAGGTCTACTTCTACAACAGCGCGTTCACCGAGGCCGCCGGGATCAGTACCGAGCAGCTCAACTCGATGACCTGGAACCCGCGGGACGGCGGCACGTTCGAGCAGATCGTCCGCCGGCTGACCGTCGACTCCAAGGGGCGGCGCGGCGACCAGCCTGGGTTCGACAAGGACCACGTCAAGGTCTACGGACTCGGGTACTCCGACGCCGGCGGTGGCGACGGGCAGACCAGTTGGAGCTGGTACGCCGCGACCAACGGCTGGAAGTACTCCGAGGGTGAACCGTGGGGGACGAAGTTCTTCTACGGGGACCCGAAGTTCACCGACACGATCGGGTGGTGGCGCGGGCTGATCACCAAGGGCCTGATGCCGACGTACGCCCAGGCGAAGTCCGGCGTCGACGTAACGACCTCGTTCGGCGCGGGGAAGTACGCGATCACGCCGAACGGATCCTGGATGCTCGGGACGTACAGCACCCTGAAACAGGTGAAGACGAAGCTCGCGCGGCTGCCGATCGGGCCGGTCGGCAAGCGGATGTCGATGATGAACGGGCTCGCGGACACCATCTGGGCCGGGACCACGCGGCGGGACGCGTCGTGGGCGTGGGTGAAGTTCCTCGGGTCGCAGACCGCGCAGGACATTGTCGCCAAGGCGGGCGTGGTGTTCCCGGCGGTGGCGGCGAGCATGCCGGCGGCGAAGGCCGCGTTCGCGAAGAGCGGGTGGGACGTGACGCCGTTCCTGGAGCCGGTCGAGGCCGGTGACGTGTTCCCGTACCCGGCCAACCCGAACGCCGCGGACGTGACCGCGGTGATGACGCCGGCGATGGACGCGGTGATGGCGTTCGAGGCCGACCCGGCGTCGCTGGCGAAGGCGAACAACGACGTGAACCAGATCCTCTCGGTGAACGGCTGAGGGTAAACCCTGGGTCGTCCTACGCCCGGGGGAGTACGCCGTACTGCGTCCAGCGGTGCAGCGTGCTCCTCCGGGGGTAGCGGAGGTGCCGCCGCTGAGGCGACGCGGGACAGGGGTCCGGAACGACAACCTTGGTGCCATCGGAGAAACCTTCGAGCACCCGTTGAGCACCAGGGAGAGTCATGAACGAGGAGAGGCCGGGCGGACCGATCCGCATCGGCGACCGTGAACGCGAGGACGCCGTCCGGCGCCTCGGCGAACATTACGAAGCCGGCCGGCTGACCGCGGAGGAACACTCCGACCGGGTCGAGCAGGCCCTCAAGGCCAAGACCGAGGCAGATATCGGACAGTTGTTCGCAGACCTGCCGGGTCAACAGCAGACGACTGCGGGCGAGGGTGAGAGCTGGGCTGGACCATGGGGTTGGAGCAAGCCGCCGTGGACCGCACCTCAGAACGCCGCTGCTGAATCCGCTCCTGGTCCTGGCGGCCGTCCGCCGTGGGCTGCGCGTGGGTTCATCAGCCGGGTGCCGCTTCCGTTGCTGATCATGCTGGGCGTGCTCGGCGTACTCGCCTCCATCGGCTGCGTGTTCGGCGGCGGCCACCCGCCGATCCTCCCGATCGCGCTGATCGTCGCCGCGGTGTTCATCATCCGGAAGCGCCGGATGGAGCGCCGGGGATGAGAAACGTGTACCGGATCGTCGGCCTGACGATCGCGATCGCGGTCGTCCTGCAGGTCGCCTCGATCGCCCTGTCCGGCTTCACGATCGCCAAGGACGCCAACGACGGCGCGTCGATCGGCGCCGACTACAGCAACTTCGGCGAGGCGTACCACAGCATCGCCGGGTCGGTGATCGGCCTGCTGGCGCTGGTGTTCCTGATCGTGTCGTTCCTGACCGACGTACCGCGCGGCCGGGTGCTGGCAGGGATCGTGGTCGGCCTCGTGGTCGTGCAGTTCCTGCTCGCGGTGGTGTCGTTCGGCGTACCGGCGCTGGGCGTGCTGCACGGGATCAACGGCCTGGTGATCGCGGGCATCGCGAGCGCCGGCGCCCGGCGGGCCGCCGTACCGAAGGAATCCGTGACCAGTGCCTGAGGTCAAACTGCGTCGATCGTTGGGCAGCAAGTGGGGCCGGCTGGTCGCACTCGGGGTGGTCCTGGCGGTACTCGTACCGCTGGGCTACCTGTGGGCGACCAGCCTGGTCCCGGGGGAGTACAACCCGGCCGAGATGGGGTACGCCGACTACGGCGGCGGACCGGCTTCGATGGGCCACATGGACCACGCGGGCGGGATGAGCGTCGCGGACCTGACCGGGCCGAAGACGGGTACGCCGGACGTGAACGTGACGCTGGTCGCGCGGAAGCAGAAGTACAAGCTCGCGTCCGGCGAGACCGTCGACGGGTACACGGTGAACGGCACGTCGCCCGGCCCGCTGATCCGGGCGAAGGTCGGCGACCTGGTGCAGGTCACGTTCGTGAACGAGTCCGTGAAGGACGGCGCGACGCTGCACTGGCACGGGATCGACCTACCGAACGCCGAGGACGGTGTCGCCGGGGTGACGCAGGACGCGGTGCCGGTGGGCGGGAAGTTCGTGTACCGCTTCAAGGCGGAGCAGGCCGGGACGTACTGGTACCACTCGCACCAGGTGTCCAGCGACGAGGTGAAGGGCGGGCTGTTCGGCCCGATCGTGATCGCGCCGGCCACTTCTGGTGATGTGGTTGCGACGATCCACACGTACGACGGGAAACGCACGATCAACGGGCGGACCGGGACGGCACGGGTGGATCTTCCGGCGGGTACGACGGCGCGCGTACGGGTGATCAACACCGACAACGCGATCCTCCGCGTCGGGCTGCTCGGAACGCCGTACAAGGTGGTCGCCGTCGACGGTCACGACGTCCACGGGCCGACCCCGACGACCGCCGCCTATGCACTACCCGCGGGCGGTCGCGTGGACCTGGAGGCGGCTGTTCCCGCGGGTGGTATGCGGTTGGTGGCCGGTGCTTCCTCGTTGTCGCTCGGCATCGCCCCCGCCGGCACCGATCCGCCGACCGGGGACCTGCCTGGCGACACGGTGGATCTGCTGAAGTACGGAACGCCCGCACCGCTGGGCTTCGACCCGTCGAAGGCGAACCGCAACTTCGAGTACCGGATCGGCCGTACGGCGGGTTTCCTGGACGGCAAGCCCGGTCTGTGGTGGACGATCAACGGCCACAAGTTCCCCGACGTACCGATGTTCACGGTGGCCGAGGGCGACGTCGTACGCATGAAGATCTCCAACACCAGCGGCCAAGCCCACCCCATGCACCTCCACGGCCACCACGCGGTAGTCCTCTCCCGCAACGGCGTACCCGCCACCGGCTCCCCCTGGTGGACCGACACGTTGGAGGTAGGCAACAAGGAAGCCTACGAAATAGCCTTCGTAGCCAACAACCCAGGCCTCTGGATGGACCACTGCCACAACCTCCCCCACGCCTCCCAAGGCCTCATGACCCACCTCATGTACGAAGGCATCACCACCCCCTACCGAGTAGGCGGAACCTCCCACAACGAACCGGAGTAGTCAGGACGCCTGCTGGTCGGCGGCGGCGAGGTGGGCGCAGGCGGCTTGGAGGGCGGCTGGTTGGGTGGTGTAGGTGCCGTGCCAGAGGGGGTTGTCCGGTTGGGGGTCGAGTTCGTCGTCGACGTCGGCGTACCACTCGTCCGTGGTGCGGAAGATGCGGGCATGCAGATGGTTGTCGTTCACCGTCACACTCCTGGAGTGAGGACCGGGTACCCAACTCCAGGATGTGACGGCGGTACGGCGGAACGTGCGAGCGACACGCGGTACGTCAGGTGACCAGGACCGTGATCCGCTGGGCGGTGTTGTTGGCGAAGCCGCCGCGGTTCCACTCGGCCTCGACGGGCTGTTCGCGGCCGCTGGTGTCGTACGCGCGGACCGTCAGCACGTGCTCGCCCGGTGTCGCCTCCCAGTCGTACGCGAACGCCCGCCAGGCGAACTCGTCGTTGCCGGGGGCATCCAATCGCGCTTCGTGCCAGTTGACGCCGGCGTCCGTGCTGACCTCGACCCGGTCGATCGGCGCCCAGCCCGACCACGCCCGGCCGAACAGCGGAACGGGGCCCGCGGCAACGAACCGGTGCCGGCTCATGAAGTCCGGGAACCCGGGCGGCACCAGCAGCGCCCGCGGCTCGATCCGGGTCACCGGCAGCCCGGGCTCGTCCGCCCCGGTCCGGAACCGGTACGCGACCGCGTGCTGGAACCCGTCGAACGGATGGTCGATCACCTCGATCGACCGCAGCCACTTCACACTCGCCATCCCGTACCACCCCGGTACGACGAGCCGCAACGGGTACCCGTGCTGCGGCGGCAACGGCGTACCGTTCATCTCCCACGCGACGATCGCGCCGGACTCGACCGCCTCCGCCACCGTCAGCGCCCGCTGGTAGTCCTGCTCGACCCCGCGCTCCACCCCGTGGTCCGCACCGGTGAACACCACGTCGACCGCGTCCTCGCGCAGCCCGGCCGACCGGAGCAGATCCGCCAGCGGTACGCCGGTCCACTCCGCCGTACCGACCGCCTCCGACAACCACGGCTGGCTGATCGGCCGCGGCTGCAGCGTCGCCCGCCCGTTCCCGGCGCACTCGAGCGTGACCCGGATCGTCCGGCGCCCCATCGCCCGCAGCTCGGTCAGCCCGAACGACAACGGCTCTTCGACGCACCCGTCGAGGCTGAGCAGCCAGTCGCCCGCGTCCGTCCCTGGGATGTCGTAGTGCACCAGGACGTAGTGCAGCCCGGGCGGCGTCACGTCGTACCGCAGGCTCTCCAACGGCATCGCGTGGTTGCGCGCCGCGAGCTGGAGCTCGTCCGGCGTGATCCCTTCACCGGTGTCCGCGAGCCTCCCGCGGACACTGAAATCGCCGATAGACATCCAGATCCCCCCTCCCCGAGGCCAAGCCTAGAGGTAGGGACCGGCTACAACCACCCGTTGTCGAGCGCGATCCGCGCGGCCTCGGCGCGGGTCCGGGCGCCGGTCTTCCCGATCGCCGCGGACAGGTGGTTGCGGACGGTGCCTTCGGAGAGATGAAGTTCCTTCGCGATGTCGGCGACGGTCCCGCCGTCCCGGGCGGCCCGCAGTACGTCGGACTCGCGGCCCGTCAGCGGGCTGGTCCCCGCCACCAGCGTCTCGGCCGCGAGTGACGGGTCGACCACCCGCAGCCCCTGGTGCACCCGCCGTACCGCGTCCGCCAGCTGCGTCGCTGGGGTGTCCTTCACGACGAACCCGGCGGCCCCCGCCTCCATCGCCCGGCGCAGGTACCCGGGCCGGCCGAACGTCGTCACCATCAGCACCCGAACCCCCGGCACGGCGGTCCGCAGCGCGGCGGCCGCCTCGATCCCGTCCAGGCCCGGCATCTCCACGTCGAGCAGCGCGACGTCGGGCTGCGAGTTCTTCGCGGCGTCGAGCACCTCGTCGCCGCGGCCGACCTCGGCGACCACGTCCAGGTCGGGTTCGAGGTCGAGGAGGGCGGCGAGGGCGCCGCGAACCAGCGCCTGGTCGTCGGCGATCAGCAGTCGGATGCTCACGGGCCTATCCTCACACTCCCACTGTGACGGCCAGCCGGAAGCCGCCACCGGCCGCCTGACCGACCTGTACGGCGGCGTCCGCCTGGTCGGCCCGTTCCCGCAGCCCGACCAGCCCGTGCCCGGGCACGCCACCGTCCGGCGTCGGCCCCTTGCCGTCGTCGAGTACTTCGATCTCCGCGGCGCTGATCTTGATCGTGCAACGCTTCGCGCCCGAGTGCCGTACGACGTTCGTGACGCCCTCCCGGACCACCCAGGCGAACAGCTCCCGGTTGTTCTCCGGTACCTCGTCGACCGTGGTCGGCAGGTCCGCCTTGATCTCCGCGGCCTGCAGCGCGGCCCGCGCGGACACCAGCTCACCGGCCAGGCTGAGCTCCCGGTACCCGGCGACCGCCGCCCGTACGTCGGCCAGCGCGGCACGGGCGAGACTTTCGACGTCCGCGACCTCCGAGGCCGCCCGGTCCGGGTTCGCCGCGATCAACTTGCCGGCCAGCTCGGCCTTCACCGTGATCACGGTGAGCGAGTGGCCGAGGATGTCGTGCAGGTCGCGGGCGAACCGGTTCCGCTCCTCCTGGACGGCCAGCTCGGCCATGTCCCGGCGGGTCGCGTCCAGCTCGATGGTGCGCTGGATCGCCCGCCGCATCCCGTACACGGCGAGCGCGCCGAGGAAGATCGCGAAGCCGTAGCTGCCGTCGTCCGTCCAGCCGGGCACCACCCGCATCGAGATCTCGGCCCCGCCGAGCAGGATCAGCACGAACGCGATCCCGACCGGCAGCTCCAGCAGCATCACGCCGCACGCGGCGATGTAGACCAGTCCGGTGAGCGCGGTCTGCCCGGCGGTCGGGATCATCAGCAGGCACAGCGCCAGCATCGCGCCCAGGTAGCCGATCCGCTGCCAGGGCGCCAGCTGCCCGCGCCGGGCGCTCACCCGGATCAGCCCGAAGAACGCCAGGTAGCTCGCCGCGAACAGGACCACCGTGAGGAACCCGAGGATCCGGACCACGCCGTGCTGGCGGTCGGCGACACTTTGCAGCGGCTGCGACAGGTAGAACAGCCAGATGCCGCCCGCCACCCACGCCCAGCGGCCCGGACCTTTGCCGACCCGGTCGGCCAGGCCGTCCATGATCGTCGGATTCGTCTTCACGGTGGTCACGGTAATCCTTCGGGACGTACTCCGGCTCAGGCGCGGGCGGTGTCGGCCCGGAACCGGCGGAGGCCGATGAAGCCGAGCACGACGGTCCAGCCGATCACCACGAGCAGCGCGTGGGTGTCCAGCCCGGTCTGCGCGAGCGCGCTCCGGGACGTCTGCCCGGTCCAGTACGCCGGCGTCAGCTCGGCGACGTACTTCATCGCCTTCGGCATCTGGTCGACCGGCAGCCACAGGCCGCCGAACGCGGCGATCAGCATCGTGCTCAGACCGGTGATCGGCTGCACGCTGTCCGGCTTGGCGATGTACCCGATGACCAGGCCGATCGCCGCGAACGGCAGCGCGCCGAGCCAGGACACCAGCGCGACCGTCACCCACTGCGCCACGCTCAGGTGCACGTGGCCCATCGTCATCCCGAACAGGAACACCACGAGCAACGGCGGGACCGCCAGCAGCAGGCTCAGGATCACCTTGTTGACGACGTACGCCTGCGGCTTCAGCGGGGTCAGCCGGAGCGTCCGGTTCCAGCCACCGTCGCGCTCGGCCGCGATCACGCCGCCGCTGCTCATCGCGGCCGACATCGAGCCGAACATCGCCATACTCACCATCACGTACGCGATCGCGGAGATCCCGCCCTCGGTGGCCTGCTTCGGGATCGTCAGCCCGAAGATCAGGAACAGCACCACCGGCATCAGGATCGAGAAAATCATCACCCGCCGGTTCCGCAGCGTGCGGCGGATGTCGAAGATCAGGTAGTCGCGGTTCATGCCAGGGTCTCCTCTTGGGCCGAGCTGATGGCCAGTACGGCGTCCTCGAGGTCCGCCGAGGTCACCTCGATGTCGTGCGCGCCGGTGTTGCCCAGCAGGTACCGCAGCGTGTCGTCGGAGTCGGCGCACTGCAGCAGCACGACCTCGCCGCGGGTCTCCACGTTCCGTACGCCGGGCAGCGCCGCGAGAGCGGCCAGGTCGGCGCCCGGGACGGTGGCGCGGATGGTACGGCCGGAGACGCTCGCCTTGATCTGCGCGGCGGTGCCGTCGGCAACGATCTTGCCGTTCCGCATCAGCACGACGCGGTCGGCGTACGCGTCCGCCTCCTCCAGGTAGTGGGTGGCGAACAGCACGGTCCGCCCGCGGGCGGTCTCCTCGTGCATCGACGCCCAGAAGTCCCGGCGGGACTCGACGTCCATCCCGGTGGTCGGCTCGTCCAGCACGATCAGGTCCGGCTGCGGGATGATCGCCATCGCGAACCGCACCCGCTGCTTCTGCCCGCCGGACAGCCCCTTCATCGTCCTTTTGGTGAGGTCCGCGATCCCGGCGCGTTCCAGGGCTTCCTCGACCGGCATCGGGTCCTTGTGCAGGCCGGCCACCAGGTTCAGCAGTTCGCCCACCTTGGCGTCCTCGATGATGCCGCCGCTCTGCAGCATCACCCCGACCTGCCCCAGCGCGATCGCGTCGGTCGGCGTACCGCCGTACACCTGCACCGTCCCCTGGTCGGGCCGCACCAGCCCGAGCAGCATCTCGATGGTGGTCGACTTCCCGGCCCCGTTCGGTCCCAGCAGCGCCACCACCTCACCGGCCCGGATATCCAGATCCACCCCGGCGACGGCCTGCACGTCCGCATACTTCTTGGTCACACCCCGCAGGCTGACCGCAGTCGTTGTCGTCATACCCAAGAGCATCCCGAACCCTGCCCACCAGTTCCTCGACCAGCCGTCACAACCCATCCATGACATCCGTCAGCCCACCCTCAGGGTCCTCCCTCAGGGATGCCCTCGGGGTAGACAAAGCACACCAGCTACAGCACCCCGGCCCACGCCATCACCTCACGCGGCACCACCCCACGCACCCCGCGGGCAAACAGCCAGCGCGCAACGCTGTCCTTTCATGTTCACACCACCCCCGTCTGCGCCAGCACCTCGCGCGACACCACCCCCACGCACCCCGCCGAAGGCGGCGAAAGGTTTCCGCGAAGATGGCGGCGTGGACCGAGGTGCTACCCCCATGAAGGCCCGTCACCGCGCTGGTCAAGCAGTTGCCGCGTGCGGTTGGCCGGGAGATGGTGTGGACAGCGTCGGCGAGGCGCAGGGCCTTGCGCGCAGAATGTTGTTGGTAGCTGTGACTCTTGATCAGCGGATTCGGGGTTCGAGGCCGCGGGCGACGAGCAGGCTGACCGGGGGCCTCAGATGGTTGGTGGATGTCTGGCGACTGGCTCGAGGTTGGTGGTTAGGGGCGCGGTGTGACGAAGCGGTTCGAGCGGGCTTTGGGGCTTATGCGTCGGCGGGACCCGGAGGTGCAGGAGAGCGGGTTTCAGCTGCTGTTGCCGCATGCTGCTGAACATGTTCACGAGCTGATGACGGCGTTCAGGCTGGAACAGGCTGACCAGGGGTTGCGGCGTTGGCTGCTTGAGCTCGTCGGTGAAGCGCGTTCGCAGGAAGCCCTGCCATTGCTCGTCGAGCAGTTGCAGAGCGACGACGAGTTGCTACGGGGCTGGGCGGTTCGGGGTCTGCAGATGCTCGACAGCAAGTCGGCGCGCGAACAGCTGTGGCGGGCGAGGGCCAACGGCCTGATCGACTGATCTGTCGGGCGAGACTGCGCGTGAGGTTCAGCCGCGTGTCCGGAAGCAGGCCGCGGAACGGCACCCGCCTCGGAGGCCACGAGGCACCGACTGGAGACGTAGGAGCGCCGTACGGCGTCCGACACCACCGTCAGCCCGCTCGCGTCGGAGTCGACGCGCTCCCGCTGGACGAGACGAGAACGCGGGCTGCGCTGAGGGCGTGCCAGCTGGCCGGGAAGACGTGTGCTCGTCCAGCATCAGCAGCCTCGGCCGGCTCATCATCGCTGGGCGGCCCGGGGTGCAGGGTGGACGAGCTGTGCTGGGCTGAGGGTGCACCGGCTGGGCTGAGGGTGTGCTGGTTGGGCTGCGAACCGTGTCGTGGTGGGCTGCGGCGTGCGCCAGTTGGGCTGGGCCGGCAAGCGGTGTGGCTGGGGTGGGCTGGAACGGTGTGGTGGCTGAGGTCGGGAAGGACCTGCCGGGTGGGAGCTGCGGCTGGCTGGTCGGGCGTGTGCTCGTCGGTCGTGGGGAGTCGCGTGGGGTGTCGGGAGAGCACGGGGTTGTCGGGAGATCAGTCGTGGGGCGGGGATGGACCCTCGGCGGCTGTCGGCTGCTTGGGTCTGGGCTGGGATTGAGGTGCTGTCGGCTCAGGGGGTGGTGGGGCGGGGGCCGGGGGGAGTACGGGTTGGGGGAGAGGAGTGGGCCATGGGGACGTTGACGGTGTGGAAGTTTGGTAGTTGGGACGGGGCCAATCAGGCGATCGGGACGTTGGAGGCGTTGGCCAAGGACGGGGTGATCCGGATGCATGATGCGGCGTCGGTGTCGTGGCAGCCGGAGAAGCGGCGGCCGCGGACTCGGCAGCTGCGGAGTATGAGCGGGCCGGGTGCTGTGGGTGGGATGTTCTGGGGGTTGTTGTTCGGGACGATCTTTCTGGGGCCGGTGGCGGGGGTGGCGATCGGGGCGGCGACCGGGGCACTGGCGGGGTCTTTGGTGGATGTGGGGATCGATGACGACTTCATCAGGAGTGTTCGGGACGAGGTGACGCCTGGGACGTCGGCGTTGTTTCTGTTGTCCAGTGATGAGGCGACGGAGAAGGTGCGGGATACCTTCAGGGCCACGGGGCTCCGGGCTCGGCTCATTCGGTCGAATCTGTCGGACGAGCAGGAGGATGCGATCCACGAACTGTTCGCGGATTAGCTGCGGCGCGCAGATCAGCTGAGCCGAGTCGGCGTGGGGTGCGTGGGCTCGGACGGTCACGAACGGCGGTGGACCGGTGGCGGACTCGGCCGTGGCGCGGTCGCCCCAGACGGCGAAGCGGGCCGCGGCGGTGAGGGTCGCTTCGTCGGCTTGCCAGCGGCTGGTCCGTGGGGCGGGCGCGGGTCTGTAGTCCCAGGGGTCGGCTGGGCGCGTTGGGGGTGCGGCGGGGCCGGGTCTGTGAGGTTGCCTGGTCGATTTGAGGCGTGCGGGATCTGTCGAACGCGGGTGTTGGGTGCCCCGCGTTCGACAGGCTGGTGGCGTGTTGCTCGATCTGAGGCCGAGGGCTCAGATGGTGGCGGGAAGGGTGGGCCGGTGGCGGGCTCGGTGGGCGTGCGGTTTCCCCAGACGGCGAAGTGGGTTGCGGCGGTGAGAGTTGCTTCGTCGGCTGTCCAGCGGCTGGTTCGTGGGGCGGTGTCGCCCCAGGGGTTGAGCGTTGGAGGCGGGTCGCCGGCGCACGTAGGCACAGGCCCTGGTAAATCGGAGCAGGCGGCTACGACGCCCGCCGGCTCAGGGCAGGCGGGTACGACGCCTGGTGAGTCGGGGTAGGCGGGTGCGGCGCCCGCTGGCTCGGGGTGGGCGGGTGCGGCGAGTGGTGGTACGGGGGTGGTGGGGGTGTCGCGTTGTGGTTCGCGGGGTGGGGAGTTGGGGTGGGCCGGGGCTGGTCTCGGTGGTTGGGTGGGGCGTGCAGGCGTCGGGTCGGCCCAGGTGGGGCGGGCTACGTGGACCTTGCCGTCGGTGATGGCGATCGCCCAGCGGTCGTTGTGCAGATCGACATGGTGCCGTCGGCACAAGAGCGCGAGGTTGTCGACGGCGGTCGGTCCGCCGTCCACCCAGTGCGTCAGATGATGGGCGTCACACATCACCGGCGGCGCCGCACACACCACACAGCCCCGGTCCCGCGCGACCAGCGCGTGCCGGATATGCCTGGTCACCAGGCGTTCGCTACGCCCGACGTCCAGCGGTTCCGAGTTCGACCCCAGGACCAGCGGGATGACGTTCGCGTCGCACGCCAGACGCCGGATGCTGCCGGCGGAGAGGTCGTCGCCGTACACGGTCTGGCCGGTCGCGTGCGCGGTCGCCGTCGCTGAGCGGAGGTCGTCGAGGTCGATCGTCACCGTGATGTTCGCCTTCGCGCCGTGCCCGGCGGTGTCGGTGTCCCAGGCGTTCGCGGCCACCGTCAACGCCGTCGTCAGCGCATCGGCCTGACGCTTGTCCCGCGGCCGGGGATCGTGTTCCCCGTCGACGGTCTTGTGCGGGCGGGCGCCGGCGTGGACGATCGCCCGCAACAACTCCGCGTTCTCGTTGGCCAGGTAGCCGCGGAACTTGACCCCGTTTTCGGCGGTGCTCAATGTCAGCGATTCGCGGGCGTTGGCCTTGTGTTCTTCGGGTTCGGGGCCGTCGGCGTCGATCCGGTCACACAGCTGTTTCGCGGCGGTGCGCAGTTCCTTGGGGGTGAGATGCGATGTGAGGCCGACCAACTGTTCCTCGGCGACGTCCAGGGTTTCGACCGGGACGCGGGTGCGGACGCGTTCGAGTTCGGTGATGATCGCGGCCGCGTGGCCGGTTTGCATCTGGTGGACGGTGCCGTCGGTCGACTGGATGCCGTGGGTGAGGGCGGCGTTGACGGCCTTGTATTTGGGGAGGGCGCGGGCGAGGTGGACGTCGCGCCAGGCCTCGGTGCGGTCGCGGCGGTGGCGGAAGGTGAGGAGTTCTATGGTGTCGCGGGCGCCGAGCTCCTGGGCGAGGCCGTCGGTCTCGGCGCGGGCGATGAGCTGGAGGCGGACGGCTTGCAGGCGGGTGATCTCGGCGTTGACCTCGTCGAGGGCAGGCATCACCTCATGGTTGCCTATAGCAACCACCGTGCGTCCGTCGAGAATGTCCATGCACAGACTCTAGCTGGCGCCTCCGACAGTTTTCAAAGCAGAAGGCCTTGTTTTGAAGCGATTTGGGATGAAATCATCCGGCCGGTGGTTGCGGTAGATCTGTGGTGTCCATGCAGTCAGATGTCCGGGTGTGAGGAGGCGAAGCTCTGGAAGGCGGTGTACGGCGGGTTCAGGGGGGTGCCGTCCGACTCGGTGAGGCCCCACTGGGTGCCGCCGTCGAGTTCGTAGAACATCGAGGACAGGAAGCCCTCCGTCGTGCGTGCTGACTGGAACTCGGCCAGTTGGGTCTGGATGTACGACGCCCGGTGTGTCGTGCCCTGGTTGGGATCTGAGTTCCACTCGGTCAGCATGAACGGCTTGCCGAACCGCGCCTTCACGTACACGGGCAGGTTGAACGACGGTCCGGCGCCGTCGGTGCCGATGTGGAAGATGTCGCCGTCGCCCTCGTAGTTGTGCCACGTCGTCAGATCCCAGCGAACCTGCGGATAGCCGCCACTCCCGTCCGGCTGCAGCCCGTCCCACAGTGCGTCCGCTGCCGCGACGTCCGAGTTGCAGAAGTTGATCCCGCACAGGGCGCCGGGCTGAACGCTCTTGACGCCGTCGATCAGGCCTCTCATGAAGCCGCGCATGATCGGCCAGTTGGTGTTGTTGAAGTCGATCGCCTTGGTGCCGGCGTCGGCCTGGTGGTCGGGCAGGATGATGTACGGGTCGCGGGTGAGCTCGTTGCCGCACTCGTACATCGTGACGCCGTGCGGCGCGCAGGCCTGAGCCACCTGTGCGCCGATCGCGTGCGCCGCGTTGTAGGCGCCGGACTCGTTGCTGTAGGCAAGGTTGCCGGCGCCGTCGCGGAGACCGGCGTCGATCACCGGGAACGTCTTCTTGCCGGCGCCGTTCAGGGAGCTCGCGATGGTCGCCACCGCGCCGATCGTGTCCGCGCTGCTGCCGGTGTTCACCCGGAAGACGGTCGCCCCGAGCCCGGACATCCGGTCCGCGATGATGGCCGGCGAGAGGGACGAGTCGTGGTGCCCGTTCACGCCGTACATCAGGCCTGGCGGCGCGGAGAGCGAGAGGCGCGGGTCGTTGCACGGGCGCCAGGTGTCGTTGAGTACGACGTACCACTGGCCGCCGGTGCCGCAGTGGTAGACCATCCCGCCGTACCAGAGCAGGACCGTGACGTTGTAGGTGTTCCCGACTGTGCCGCCGTTGCGGTAGATGACGCCGCCGGACAGCGTCCAGACATTGCCGCCGTTGTCGGTGAACGACGTGGCCGACGAGATCGACGTGCCGTTCGGGGAGGCGTTGGGCGAGTCGGCCGCCGAGGCCGGCAGTCCGGTGGTCCGGTGGTCAGAGCGATCGAGGTGACGCCGGCGGCGCCGAGCAGGAGCCGGCGGGAGAACGGTGCGGATTCGGGCATGCGGGAGCTCCTCGAGGTGCGGACGAGGCGAATGTGCGCAAGCGTGTGCGCAACCAGGTTGCGCTGCCGGTACGGCGGCGTCAAGAGCTCGCTGCTACCCCGTTGACAAGGTTGTCTCGGCGGCTCTACCGTCCCCGATCATCACCTGTTCACGCGTGAATCATCCTCGAATGACGGAGTCCTCGTGAAGATTCGCCCGCTCTCGGCAGGGCTCGCGCTTGTCGTGCTCTGCGCAATCGCTACCCCGCCAACCGTGCAAGCGTTTTCGCTCGCTCCCGAAGTCCCGGCGGAGGCTGCGCTGCCGGTGGACTGCACGCCGGCGCCGGCCAACCCGACCGCTGACAACGTCGCCGACTACCGGCTCGACACGAACGTGGTTGCGCCCGGCCGCTGGTCGTACCAGTCGATCGACGGCGGCACCACCAGCCTGCTGAACAAGGGCGGCTCCGGCGTGTTCGCGGCCGACGAGTGGGCCGCCGACGTGAAGAAGCCGGAACACGCCTGGTTCGTGAAGGCCGACGGCTCGATCGGCACCGACTACCGGTCGATCTCGGAGACCTACACGGTCGCCGACCAGGCCGACGGCAAGACCCTGCACGTCCGCGGTTCGTTCAGCTCGCCGGGCGGCCGGTTCCGCGTCCTGCTCGCTCATGACGGCGACTCCACCAAGGTCGCCGGCCCGTTCACCGAGGTGTATACGTATTCAGGAACGGCCGCCTCGTTCGACCTCAATCTCGTCGCGGCGAAGGGCGACGACATCCTGTTCGTGAGCGACCAGGTCACCACCTGGTGGGTGCCCGGGAAGCTGAAGGCATCGATCACGACCGAGCTGGCCCCGGAGACGGCCCCGGTCACCGCGACGCCAGGCCCCGGCGCGGTCACCTCCGGCACCAGCGTCCAGCTCGCGAGCTCGACGCCGAACGCCTGCATCACCTACACCACAGACGGCAGCGACCCGACCACGTCGACGACCGCGAAGCCGTACACCGCTCCGATCGCGATCACCGCCGACACGGATGTCAAGGCCGTCGCCGGGGCGACTGGCGACGCGCCGAGCGTGGTCGCCGACCTCCCGTTCGTCCTCAATGAGCCGTTCCGCGCGTTCGCGGGCGAGAACCAGGGCACGCAGACCGGACTGGTCGCCGGCATGCAGTGGGACCGGATGGACTTCGACTGGGGCTCGGTCGAGCCGAAGAAGGGCCAGATCGACCAGGCCGCGCTCGCGGAGTACGTCCGCCAGTTCACCCTCGCGAAGGCCCACGGCATCACGATCCTGCCGGTACTGGCGTACACCGCCGGCTGGGCCGCAAACCGTACCGGCTACACATACGACTTCCACGGCAAGACCTACGAGTACGGCGCCGTGACGTCGGAGAACAACGGCCAGTTCACGCGGCACCTGACCGTCACGCAAGGCGGCAAGGTCCTGTCGTCGAAGGATGTCCAGACCAGCATCGGCCGTACGCCGCCGCAGAACCCGGAGGACTGGAAGAAGTTCGTCAAGCTCGCCGTCGACACCCTGAAGCCGCTCGGCATCACGTACTTCCAGATCTGGAACGAGGCCTACCCCGGCTCCGGCTTCTGGGAAGGCGGCATGGATCAGTACATGACCGACATCCACCTGCCGGCAGTGCAGGTGCTGCACGACAACGGCGTCAAGGCTGTGTACGGCGGCTGGATCTGCGGCGCCCCGCTGAGCGAGTACATCGCCCTGCTGGACAAGTACAAGGCGTGGCAGGGCATCGACGTGTTCGACATGCACTACATGCCGATCGGCACCATGCAGACGATCTACGCGGCGGCGCAGAAGCGCGGCGTACAGAACCCGTCGGTCTGGCAGACCGAGCTCGGCTTCACCACCGAGGACAAGTTCGTCGCCGACGTCTACCCGCGGGCGTTCCACTGGGCGCTGAGCAAGGGCGGCAACAACCTCGATCGGTTCAAGCTGCTGTACTTCGCCGAGTGGGCGCCGGACGACCCGAACGCGTTCGGGTACAACCGGACGCTGCGCAACGGCAACAACCTGAGCCCCAAGGGAAAGACGCTGACCACGCTGGCAGGTCTGCTCCGTGGAGCGAAGGCCGAGACGTACGACAACTTCTCCACGACCCCGGAGCTCAAGCCCGAGCTGAACGAGGCGCTGTCCACCGCGAACGGCTTCCGTCTGGACGACAAGCACGTCGTACTGGCGATCGACCTGAAGCGGCAGAACCAGGCCGACATCTTCGAGGATCCGAACACCGGCGACACCATCCACCTGAACTTCGGCGAGCCGACGATGTCGGTGACCTTCCGGAACGTCGGCACCGTGAAGTCGCTGGAGCGCGTCGACCTGTACGGCAACCGTACGCCGCTGCAGTGGAAGAGCATCGGCCAGAACCAGGTCCAGGTCGAGGTGCCGATCGTCGACCCGGACGCGACCGTGAAGGCGCTCAACCAGACCGAGAACGAGGACGTGTTCTACCTGTCCCTGCAGCAGAACTGACGGCCTGAAGGGCCGCCCTTCGATGAGGGAGGGCGGCCCGACGGCGTCAGAAGGCCAGCGCCTTCATCCAGTCCTCCTCCAGCAGTGCGTGCCCGCCGGGCCGGAGGTGGTACCCGATCCCGTCAGGGCCGAACGCCGGCCGGGCCGCCTCGACGGCCAGACGTTCGCCCTCCGGATCCGCCCACGCGTCGTCCTCCGCGCTGCATACGTATACACGGCGGGGTGCGATGCTCGCGAGCAACTGGTGCTGGTCGACGGGCAGCTCGTCCTCCTTCCCGGCGTACTGCGCGAACGACGGGACGAACCAGTGCGGGAACCTCCTGGTGATCGCCTCGATGTCCTCACCACCCGGGTGCCGGAAGAGCGAGGCGCCGCAGCAGCCGGAGTCGTTCGAGACCGTCAGCGCGAACCGCTCGTCCCGTACGCCGGCCCAGAGCGCGGCCTTGCCCAACCGGGAATGGCCGATCACCACGGCACGTCCCACGTCGAGGCCGTCGAGGCCGTCGAGCGTCGCGGCGATGTCGAGCAGCCGGGACAACCCCCACGCCCACGCGGCCACCGCACCCCACGACTCCGCCGGAAACAGGCCGCGGACGCCCGGCGCCGGCGGATTCGGGTCGTCCGGCTCGAGCTGCTGGTAGTGCGCGGTGAGTACGGCGTACCCGGCCTGGACGATCTTCTCGTACGGGAAACCCGTGAGGGTCTGGTCGTTGCCGTCGAAGTTCAGGATCACCGCGACCGGTGCGGCATCGCCGCCGGACGGGAGGTGCAGGAGGGTGTCGAACGACAGATCGCCGAGCGGGCACGCGACGGTGGCACGATGCCGGAGCCGGTCCGCGGCGCCGTCGAGTACGCCGTCCTCGCGGGACTGCAGGACCAGCTCGCTCAGCTTGCCGCCGTCCGGCGTACGGCCGTAGATCGTGCGGGTGAACTCCTCGACGACATCCGGTCCGAGCGGTGGCAGAGGCATCGGTACTCCCATCATCAGCGCAAGTATTTTCGCGCCCGATTCTCCCCGGTCAGAGGGCACTTGTGCGCAACTGTTTACACTCTGGTCGGAATGAGTCGACGGGAGGGACGATGGCGAAGCGGGCCAGCATGAGTGACGTCGCGCGGGTCGCGGGCGTCTCGCTGACCACGGCGTCGCGGGCGCTGAACGGGGTCGGCCGGGTGTCCGCCGAGACCCGGGCCCGGGTGATCGAGACCGCCGAGCGGCTGCAGTTCCAGCCGGACATGCTGGCGCGGTCGTTCGTCACCGGCCGGAGCTTCATCGTCGGCGTCCTGGCCGAGTCCGCGCTGGGCCGGTTCAGCATGCCGCTGATCATGGGGGCGACCAACTACCTCGGCCGGGAGAACATCGCCACGGTCACGCTCGACGCGCGGGGTACGCCGCGGGTCCTGAACGAGTACCTGAAGCGGCTCCGGTCACGCCGGATCGACGGCCTGCTGGTCGTCGGCGACGATCCGAACCGGGCCAGCCTGGTGCTGTCCGAGGACTTCGCCGTACCGGTGGTGTTCGCGTCCTCGTCCGCGACGCCGGAGACCGACTACGTGGTCGCGCCGGACAACCGCGGCGCCGGGCGAGCGGCCGCCGAGTACCTGATCGGGATCGGGCGCCGGAACATCGCGCACGTCACCGCCGCCGTCCACGACCCCGCCGTCGACGCGCGGGTCGACGGGTTCACCGAGGCGATGCGGTCCGCCGGGATGCCGATCGCGATGGGCGCCCCGCTGTACGGCAGCTACCAGCAGCGCTGGGGCCTGAACGCCGGGGAGCGGATCCTGGCCGGCGGGCAACCGGTGGACGCGATCTTCGCCGCCAACGACGAGATCGCGATCGGCCTGTTCGCGACCTTCCACCGGCACGGCGTCCGGGTCCCGGACGACATCGCGATCGTCGGGTACGACAACCGGCTGGCCGGCGTGATGCGCCCCGACCACCCGCTCAGCACCTTCGACCCCGACCTCACCACCGTCGGCGAACGCGCCGCCGAACGCCTCCTGCAGGCCATCGGCGGCACCACCACCCCCGGCATCCACTACGTCCAACCGACCTTCGTCGAAGGCCGCTCCACCATCGGCCCCACCCTCGAGCCGAACGACATCCTCTGAGTTACCAGAGCTTGTCGATTTGGCCCGGGTAGAGGGCGATCCGGGCCTGCCGGAAGGTTGCCGCGGCCTGTTGGGCGGCGGCGGTGAAGAAGGCGCCGAGGGTGACCTTGTCGAAGCCTGGCTGGTCGCTGGGGAACGGGTCGTTGGGGGTGCCACCGATCAGGACGGTGCCGGGGAGGTGTTGCCAGCCGGCGGATTCGTAGAACGGGAGCAAGGGAGAGTCGCAGGTGAAGAGGCCGAGGTCGAGGTGCTCGTCGATCATCCTGGCGCGGGCGGCGCTGACCAGCCGGCGGCCGTGGCCCTGACCCCGGATGTCGGCGCGCGTGACGACCGTACTCAGACCGCCTGCCTGGAAGGTATTTCCGGCGTGCTCGAGCTGCTTGCGCAGGATGTCCAGCGCCGCGAGGACCACCCCGTCCTCTACCAGCACCATCGACAACGGCTGAAGTGCGGGGTCGTGCACTGGTCCGTCAGTTGGCGGCGACGGCCAGGCTTCGTCCTGCAGGGCCTGGATCTGACCGCGAAGGGGTTCCGGGATCTCGGCGTACGTGTGAATCATGTGGTCTTGAGGGTGTGCAGACCCTGCCAGAGCAGGTCCTGGAGGGTACGGGCGACCTTCTCGGGCGTCGGCGGATTCGCGCTGCGGGTCCGCCAGATCGCCAGCCGCTCGGTGGCGCCGGAGATGCTCTGGGCAACGATCTGGACCTCGTCGTCGTCGGCCGGGCGGTCGGCCGGGATGTTCATCCGCACCATCGTCGCGATCAGCTCGATGAATGCCGCCCGTACCTCGTCGGTCGCCTCCGCGGCCGGGCCTGCGCTCAGCATTCCCTCGTCGACCAGCACCGACCACGCCTGCGGGTGCTCGTCGAGGAACCGGAACCACGCCAGGAAGCCGGCGTAGAGCGCGTCCTCCGCATCGGCTGCCGCCATCACCGCGTCCGCGACCGTCTCCAGCAGCTGACCGCGGAGCCGGGCCAGGCAGGCGAGGAACAGGCCGTCCTTCGAGCCGTAGTACTGGTAGATCAGCGGCTTCGACACCCCGACCTGCGCCGCGACGTCGTCCATCGAGGTGCCCTGGTAGCCACGCTCCCCGAAGATCCGCTCGGCCGCCTCGAGGATCTCCCGCTCACGGGCGGCCCGGTCGCGGCGGCGCTTGGGTGCGGTGGTGGACGTCACTTGCGCAGTCTAACTGACTCCGAGTAACTTACTGGGAGTAAGTTCGAGCCGAAGCAGGAGGCCAGGATGAGCGAGCAGCACCGGATCGTGGTGGTCGGCACCGGATTCGCGGGGATCGGAATGGCGGTCCGGCTGAAGCAGGCCGGGTACGACGACTTCGTCGTCCTGGAGCGCGCGGACGACGTCGGCGGCACCTGGCGGGACAACACCTACCCGGGCTGCCGGTGCGACGTACCCTCGCACCTGTACTCGTTCTCGTTCGCGCCGAACCCGGAGTGGTCGTCGACGTTCTCGCCGCAGCCCGAGATCGAGGACTACCTCCGCAAGGTCACCGACGCGTTCGGCGTCCGCCCGCACATCCGCTTCGGGCACGCCGTCGAGACCGCCGACCGGGTGGACGGCAAGTGGCAGATCACGACCAGCCAGGGCACGTTCACCGCGGACATCCTGCTCTCCGGGATGGGCCCGCTGGCCGAACCGTCGTCCCCGAAGCTGCCCGGGATCGAGGACTTCGAGGGCGAGGTCTTCCACTCCGCCCGCTGGAACCACGACCTGAACCTCAGCGGCCGCAAGGTCGCGGTGATCGGCACCGGCGCGTCGGCGATCCAGTTCGTGCCGGCGATCCAGCCGGAGGTCGAGGAACTGCACCTGTTCCAGCGGACGCCGCCGTGGGTGATGCCGCGGCCGGACCGGAAGATCTCGGCCGCCGAGAAGGCGGTCTACCGGCGTTTCCCCCTGGTGCAGAAGGCGATCCGGGCCGGCATCTACTGGGGCCGCGAGTCGATGGTGCTCGGGTTCGCGAAGCTGCCCGCGATCATGAAGCAGGCGCAGAAGGTCGCCGAGAAGCACCTCGCCCATCAGGTCCGCGACCCGCTGCTGCGCGCCAAGCTCACGCCCGACTTCACCCTCGGCTGCAAGCGGGTGCTGATCTCCGACGACTACTACCCGGCGGTCGCGCGGCCGAACGTCGAGGTGGTCACCGACGCGATCGCCGAGGTGACGCCGACCGGCATCGTCACCACTGACGGCGTGAAGCACGAGGTCGACACGATCATCTACGGCACCGGTTTCAAGGTCACCGACCTGCCGGTGATGGACATGGTGCACGGCCGCGACGGTGTCTCGCTGCGGGAGGCGTGGGCCGACGGCATGGAGGCGCACCTCGGTACGGCGATCAACGGCTTCCCGAACTTCTTCCTGCTGATCGGCCCGAATACCGGCCTCGGGCACAGCTCGATGGTGTTCATGATCGAGTCCCAGATCGCGTACATCGTGGACGCGCTGAAGACGATGGACGCGCAGGGGCTGCAAGAGGTCGAGGTACGGCGGGACGTGCAGCGCGCGTTCGTCGACGGGGTCCGGTCGTCGATGCGGAACACGGTCTGGACGCGGGGCGGGTGCAGCAGCTGGTACCTCGATGCGGAGGGCCGGAACACGACGCTCTGGCCGTCGTTCACGTTCCGGTTCCGGCAGCTGACCCGGCGGTTCGATGCCTCGGAGTATCAGACGCTCGCTATGTGACATCGTGCGTGTTACATTCATCCGGTCGAATGATCGGAGGCGCGCCGCGTGGTGGTCCAGCTGCTGCCACTGCACGGGATCGGCGGTCGAGGGGACCTGCCGGTACCGCTGTGGCTGGCGATCTACTCCGCCGGCGCCGCGGTCGCGGTGTCGTTCTTCGCGCTGTCCGCGTTCTGGTCGCGCCCGCGGTTCGAGGGGACCGCGGGCGCACCGCTGACCGCCGCCACGAGGATTGCCGACAATCCGATTGTTCGCATCGTGCTCAAGGTGCTGGGTGTCGCGGCGCTGGCGGTCCTGCTCGGCGCCGCCTGGTTCGGGAGCCCCGAGCAGAACCCCGCGCCGACCTGGCTGTACGTGTGGATCTGGGTCGGGATCATCCCGCTCTCCCTGGTCTGCGGCCCGATCTGGCGGCTCGCCAACCCGCTGCGGACGATCGCCGGGCTCGTCCGGCGTACGTCGTACCGGCCGCTGCCTCGCCGGATCGCGTACTGGCCGGCTGTGGCGGGGCTGGCCGGGTTCCTCTGGCTGGAACTCGTGTACCCGGACGGCTCGGATCCGCGGGTGGTCGCGATCGCGGTCACGGCGTACGCCGTCGTGAATGTTGCCGCGGGCATCGTGTACGGACCGGCCTGGTTCCCGATCGGCGACAGCTTCGAGGTGTACGCCGAAGTACTCGCGCGGCTGAGTCCGCTCGGCCGCTCGGACGGTCAGCTTGTACTGCGCAACCCGCTCGCCGGACTGGCGACGCTGCCGCAGCGGCGGGGCATCGTCGCGCTGCTGTGTCTGTTGCTCGGGTCAACGGCTTTCGACGGGATCTCCCGCTGGTCGGCGTGGTCGCAGCGCACCGGCGAGCTGAGCCGCCCGCAGCACCTTGTCGTCTACACGCTCGGGCTGATCGTCGCGGTCGCGGTCGTCGCCGGGTTGTTCCTGCTCGCCGCGCGCACGACCGGCGCCGCCCAGATCCGCCCAGGAGCACTCGGTGAAGCCGGGCTGCCTGGGGCGTTCGTGCACTCGCTGGTGCCGATCGCGATCGGGTACGCCGTCGCGCACTACTTCTCGTTCGCGATGTTCCAGGGCCAGGACGGCTGGCTGCTCGCGACCGATCCGTTCGGGCGCGGGTGGGATCTGTTCGGGACGCGCGGGACGCGGATCGACTACACGTTCCTCGGGACCGGGCTGATCGCCGCCGTACAGATCGGTGCGATCGTGCTCGGGCATGTGCTCGGCGTGGTGGCGGCGCACGACCGGGCGACGGCGCTGTTCCGGCGCCGGCAGCTGCGGCGGGCGCAGTACCCGATGCTGGCCGCGATGGTCGCGTTCACCGCAGGTGGGATCGCGCTGGTGACGGCGTCATGATCGCGCTGCACATGGGGGGAATCCCCGAGGCCGCGATGGTTCTCGGCCCGGTCTTCCTGATCATCGCGTTCATCCGGATCGCCCGCCGCAACGAGGCGAGCGTCACCGACGACGAGGACGACTGGGACGCCGACCTCGGCGACCTGCCGAACAAGTGAGGTCCGGAGAACCCCCTGCGGTTCGCCGGACCTCACCCCGTTCCCCGTTGGTTCAGGCAGCCAGCACCGGTTCGTAGGCGCCGCTCAGGCGCGGCAGTTGGGCGGTGGCCACCAGCTTGGCGAGCTCGGCACAACCGGCGGCCAACGCCGACTCCAACGTCGGCCAGGCGTCGACGCACCAGTACGGGTCGTCGGGCTGTCGGTCGTTGTCGTCGTCGATGTCGGCACACCAGCCGCCGGTGTGGACATGGTGGACGTGCAGTCTGAGCTTCATGACGGGCGCTCAGAACGGAAGCTTGCGTCCGGACGGCGTCCGGAGGTCGAGGGTCCGGTTCTGCTCCTGCCGGGTCGTCCTGATGCTCGGCCGCCGACGGATCTGGATCTGGCGCATCCTCTTCCTCCTGCCTGGGTGTCTGTCCTGATAGCTACACGCTCGCGCATGAGGACCGGTTCACACATGCGGAGAACTACCTACCCGCACCCTGATCTTCACTAGGGGAGGAAGCCGGGGTCCTATCCGGTGGAAGGCAGGTTGTCGGGGCTGAGGCCCAGTTCTTCGTAGGCGACCTGTTCTATTTCGCGGGCCATTGCCTCGCGGAAGGCGGCGACCAGGGCCTGGCCGGCGAGGGGGATGATGCCTTCGAGGGTGCGCTGGATGCCGGGCCAGCCGTCGGCGGGCATGCCGGCCTTGGTGAAGTCGCGCCAGACGGTCGAGCGGAACAGTTCGACGTACGTCTTGGCGACCGCGTCGGCCTGCGTGAACAGCTTCGGCAGCATCTCGAAGATCGCCTGCATCGGGACGCCGAGTTTGATCACCTCGAGGCCGGTGCGGAGCAGGTCCGGGTTCGGGATCCGCAGCCGGCCGTCCGGCAGCCGTTCCGCGATGCCGAGCTCGACGATCTGCTCGATCACCGCGGGATCGTGCGGTACGCCGGCCCGCTCGGCCAGCTGGAGCTCGTCGAGTACCTCGGGCTCCGCCGGGGTCCACGGATTCACGAGGGTCTCGAACACGCCCAGCGCGAGCTCGCCGTCCGGCAGTTCGGCCATCATCCGCTCGACCGCGGCCAGCGTGTAGCCCTTGTCGAGCAGCTCGCGGACCAGGGTCAGCCGGGCCACGTGATCGGGTCCGTAGTACCCGGTCCGGCCGACCAGCCGGGGCGGCGCGATCAGCCCGCGCCCGGCGTACGCACGCACGTTCCGGACCGTCATCCCGACCTTGGCGGCCAGCTGGTCGACAGTGAGCTCCGCTTCCACCCTTGACAGTCTTCCAGACTTCACGTTACATAGCGGATGTAACATGCCGCATGGCGCATGCCTCAGGTCCCGAAGGAGTACGCCAATGGCAGTCCCGCTGGCCACGACCGGCACCGCGACCTTCGACCAGATCGCCATCGTCACCGGCGTGGTCGGCTGTCTGTACCTCGCACTCGCCGTGCTCCTGTGGCGCGAACGCACCGGCCACGAGACCCTGGTGGGGAGGTTCGCGGACACCATCGGGAGACTGGACGGAGTCCCCCGATGGGCCGCGCTCACGCCGTACCTGCACGCGGTCTCGCTGCTCGCCTGCGCGTTCGGGGTCTGGTGGGACATCGCGATCCACATCGACCGCGGCCGCGACACCGGCCCGTTCGGGACCGCGGCGCACTACCCGATCTTCTTCGGCATCCTCGGCGTGATCGTGTCCGGCGTACTGCCGATCGCGCTCGCCCGCAAGCCGCTGCCCGCCCGGACGATCCGGCTCACGAAGGGCTGGCGGATCCCGTGCAGCGCGGCGCTGGTCACGGTGTGCGGGACGTTCGCGCTGGTCGGGTTCCCGCTCGACGACGTCTGGCACCGGCTGTTCGGTGAGGACGTCACGCTGTGGGGCCCGACGCACCTGCTGATGATCGGCGGCGTGGTGTTCTCGATCTTCGCCCGGCTGCTCGCGATCGCCGAGGTCGAGCAGTTGGCCGGCGCGAACAAGCGCCGCGTGTTCCAGGAGATGGTGTCGGTCGGTGCGTTGCTGATCGCCTGGGACCTGTTCAGCACCGAGTTCAACTACGGCGTACCGCAGTTCCCGCTGATCCTGCAGCCGATCCTGATCGCGTTCGGTGCGACGCTCGGGTTCACGATCCTGCGGGCGCGGCGCGGTCCGGGGTCGACGTTCGTTGCCCTGGGCGTGTACCTGGTGATCCGCGGCGGCATCGCGTACGCCGTGGCCGAGCCGCTCGGGCAGATCGTCGGGCACTTCCCGCTGCTGATCGTCGAGGCGGTCCTCGTCGAGGTGACGGCGTTCGCCCTCGGCACCAAGAATCGGTTCCGGCTCGGCCTCGTCTCCGGCGTGCTGATCGGAACGGTCGGCGTGGTCGCGGAGTACGCCTGGAGTCACGTCTGGATGCCGATCGCCTGGCCGTCGTCGATGCTGCCGGCCGCTCTGGGCTACGGCGTGATCGTGGGCGCCGGGGCCGGTCTCGTCGGAGCCTGGCTGGCGACCCGGTACGCCGAGGTCGCCGGCGAGCAGCGCGCGATCGGGATCAAGCACATCCGGACGGTCGCGGTCCGGCGTACCCATCAGCTCGGCGCCGTCGGACTCGTCGCGGTCGCCGCGACGGTGTTCTTCTGCGTACCGCGGTCCGCGGATCCGGGCGTGAGCGGGGTCGTGTCGTTGGAGCGGGTGGCCACGGGGGCCGAGCCGACGGCGTACGTCACGATCTCGCTCACGCCCGCGGACGCGGCCGACGGAGCGCGCTGGTTCGAGGCGCTCGCCTGGCAGGGCGGCGGGCTGGTGTACCACCCGATGGAGAAGGTTGCCGACGGCACGTACCGGTCGCGGGACGCGCTGCCGATGTACGGGAAGTGGAAGTCGATGGTGCGGCTGCACCAGGGGCAGCGGGACATGGTCGCCGCCTGGGTGTACGCGCCGGAGGACGCGGCGATCGCGAAACCCGCCGTCCAGGTGTCGAACGGGCAGACGGTCGAGTTCGTCGACGAGCAGCAGGTGCTGCGGCGCGAGGAGCGGACCGACGTGCCACGATGGATGTGGAACGGCGGGTACGCGCTGCTGGCCGTGGTCGGGCTGCTCGAGGTGGCCGGGATCGCCTGGCTGGTCGGGCGCGGCGCCCGCGGCGGACGTCTCCGAGCCGCCCACTTGAGCAATGCCGATGATCGAGAACGGGAGATCGCGTGACGATCCAGCTGGAGCGCTCCGGGGTCACCACCCCTGACGGAGTGCGCTTGAACGTCGAGGTGACCGGTCCGGCCGACGCACCGGTGACGGTGCTGCTGGTGCACGGCTGGACGTGTTCGACCCGGTCCTGGCACAACCAGGTGGAGGGGTTGCCGCAGATCCTCGGGGAGGACGCCGTACGCGTCGTCACGTACGACCACCGCGGCCACGGGCGCTCCGATGCCGCGCCCGCTGGGTCGACCCGGCTCGACCAGCTGGCCGACGACCTGGTCACGGTCCTCGACGAGGTCGTCGGCGACGGACCGGTCGTGTACGCCGGCCATTCGATGGGCGGTATGACGTTGATGGCCGCGGCGGACCGCTACCCGGAGCTGTTCGGCTCCCGCATCCGCGCCGCGGCGCTGGTCAGCACCACCTCCGGCCACCTCACGGAGGGCGCCCTCGGCATGCCCGCCCGCTTCGACCCCACGGCCGCCCGGATCGCCCCCCGCGTGCTGAACGCGGTGGGTAGAAGAGTCGACCGGCGCGCTCGTACCACCGGAACCGGATTGGCCGCCAACCTGCAGCGGCCCGCGCTCAAGCAGGTGGTGTTCGGGAAGAAGGTGGATCCGGCCGAGGTGGAGTTGTTCCTGGAGGATCTGGCGGTGGTGCCGGGGGCGTCGTACGGCGGGTTCTTCGAGACGATGCTCGAGCACGACCGCGGCGACGCGCTGAAGGTGCTGGAGGAGTTGCCGGTGGAGATCATGCACGGCACCCGCGACCGTCTGCTCCCGGCGCGGCACGCGAACCGGATGGCCGCCCAACTCCCGACCGCGCGCCTCTGGATCTACCCCGGCGCCGGCCACATGCTCATGCAGGAACGCCCCCGCGACGTCACCCACCGCCTCGCCTCCCTCGCCCGCAAGGCCTCCGCCTGAGAGTCTCGTCACGGCTCACCGCGGCGTACTCGCCTACGCTCGACTCCGTGCAGAACCTTCTCTCGGACGTCGTCGTAGTTGACCTGACCCGCGCGTTGGCCGGGCCGCATGCGGCGATGATGCTGGGGGATCTCGGCGCCCGGGTGATCAAGGTCGAGACGCCGAACGGTGGCGACGACAGCCGGGGCTGGGGACCGCCGTTCGTGGACGGGGAGTCGACGTACTACCTGTCCGCGAACCGCAACAAGGAGTCGGTGACCGCGGACCTCAAGTCCGAGGAAGGCAAGGACTTCCTCGCCAAGCTGGTCCGCAAGGCCGACGTACTGATCGAGAACTTCCGCCCCGGCGTGCTCGACCGCCTCGGGTTCGGCACCGAGCGGCTGCACGAGCTCAATCCCGGTCTGGTGATCCTCTCGATCACCGGCTTCGGGCACGACGGCCCCGAAGGCGGCCGCGCCGGGTACGACCAGATCGCCCAGGGGGAGGGCGGCCTGATGAGCATCACCGGCGAGACCGAACCGACGAAGGTCGGCGCCCCGATCTCCGACCTGCTGGCCGGCATGTACGGCGCGTACGGTGCGCTGGCCGCCCTGCACGAGCGAGCGATCACCGGCAAGGGGCGGGTCGTCCGGACCAGCCTGCTCGCGGCGGTCGTCGGCGTCCACGCGTTCCACGGGACGAAATGGACGGTCGCGCACGAGCTGCCCGAGCGGGTCGGCAACCACCACGCGCAGATCGCGCCGTACGGGCTCTACCGCACCCGCGACGACATCGTGCAGGTAGCGGTCGGCAGCGAGGGGCTGTGGCGGCTGTTCGCGCCGATCGTCGGCCTCGACGCGGACGACGAACGCTTCGCGACCAACCCGGCGCGTGTCGCCCACCGCGACGAACTGACCGCCGCCATCGAGACCGCCTTCGCCGGGGACTCGGCCGACACGTGGCTGGAACGCCTTGCGGACAAGGGAATCCCGGCCGGCAAGGTCCGCGACTTCCAGCAGGTCTACGACTGGGAACAGACCCGCTCCCAGGGCCTCCTGATCGACGTCGACCACCCCACCCTCGGCACCATCCAGCTCCCCGGCCCACCGCTGCGCTTCGACGACAACCCGTACGCCGGCGCCCGCGAAACCAACCTCCCCCCGCCCCGCCTGGGCGAGCACAACGAGTCGGTCCGCGCCTGGCTCGAGGAATAGGCGAACCGCCACGCCATCACAATGCGCGTGCGGTCGCCGCCCGCAGGCGTGGCGTGGGCTCCGGCGACCGATTGTGATGGCCTGGCGATCCGGCACACCTTTCGATCCGGGTCGAATAGCTGCCGGTGCGTTCGCAGGTGCGTCACGGGTTGGACCGTTGGCGTGGTGAGGGGTTGACGGACGCCAGGGACCCGTCTAGCGTCCGGGAAATCGATTACTCGCCCGAATCGTGGAGGTGCTGTGGTGCCGGACCTCGTCACGATGAGTGCGATCGGGAAGCGGTACGGCGGGGTGCGGGCCTGTCATGAGGTGGACTTTGTGCTCGGCGCCGGTGAGGTGCATGCGCTGCTCGGCGAGAACGGGGCCGGGAAGAGCACGCTGATGAAGATCCTGTCCGGCGACGTCACGGACTACGACGGCAGCATCGCGATCGACGGCCGCCCGGTCCGGTTCAACGGTCCGACCGACGCGCAGTCGGCGGGGATCGCGATGATCCACCAGGAGCTGGATCTCGTCCCGGCGCTGTCGGTCGCGGACAACATCTTCCTCGGCCGCGAGCTGCGGACGCCGTACCGGACCGTCGACCGTCGCCGGATGGAACGCGAGGCGAGGGAACTCCTCGACCGCAGCGGCGTCAGCCTGGACCCGCGCCGCCCGGTCGGCGACCTCCGCGTCGGCGAGCAGCAGCTCGTCACGATCGCGAAGGCGATCTCGCTCGACGCCCGCGTGCTGATCATGGACGAGCCGACCTCCGCGCTCACCAGCTCCGAGGTGGAACGGCTCTTCGACGTGATCCGCGAACTCCGGCAGAGCGGCGTCGGCATCGTCTACATCTCGCACCGGATGGAGGAGATCGCCCAGGTCGCCGACCGCGCGACCGTCCTCCGCAACGGCCGGATCGTCACCAGCTTCGACCCCCGCGAACTCAGTACGGCGGAAGTCGTCGAGGCGATGGTCGGCCGCCCGGTGCAGACCATGTTCAGCACCCCCGACAACGACACCGGCGACGAACTCCTCCGGGTCGAGGACCTCGCGCTGAGAGCCGTACGCCCCGGCCGCCGCGACCCGGACGGGATCTCGCTGACCGTCCGCGCCGGCGAGATCGTCGGCCTCGCCGGGCTCCTCGGCGCCGGCCGCACCGAACTCCTCGAGACCCTGTACGGCGTCGCGCCCGGCGGCACGCTGACCGGCCGGATTCTCCTGCAGGGCAAGCCGATCCGCCCGCGCGGCCCGCGGCAGGCGCTCGCGCACGGCATCGGGTTCGTCCCGGAGGACCGGCGCGCGTCCGGGCTGGTGCTGTTCCACTCGATCCTCGCGAACACGGTCGTCTCGAGTCTCGGTGCGTACGGCCGGCTGGGGGTGGTCGCGCGCCGGCTGGAACGGTCCGCGTCGGCGTCGATGGCGGACAGGCTGCGGCTGAAGTTCGGGCGGCTGCAGGACGAGGTCGGCACGCTGTCGGGCGGCAACCAGCAGAAGGTCGTGTTCGGCCGGATGCTGCTCACCGAGCCGAAGCTGCTGCTCCTCGACGAGCCGACCCGGGGCGTCGACGTCGGCGCCAAGGCCGAGATCTACCGGCTGCTCGGCGAGCTCGCGGCGCAGGGCATCGGCGTACTGCTCGCCTCGTCCGAACTCCCCGAACTGGTGGGGGTCTGCGACCGCGTCGTCGTACTGCGCGACGGCAGGGACGTGGCGTCGTTCAGTACGGCGCACTCGGGCGAAGGGGATCTGCTGGCCGCCGCGATGGGACAAGGAGCGATGCAGTGACGGACGTTGTGCAGGACAAGGTGACCCCGGCTGAGAACACGTCCGTGGCCGCGACACTGTTCCGGTTCCAGAGCGTTTTCGGGCTGATCGCGGTCTTCATCGCCGCGATCGTGTTCTCGCCGCGGAAGAACGGCGAGATCCTGTTCATCAGCGCGGACAACCTGGCGAACGTGGTCCGGGCGATGTCCGAGATCGGGATCATCGCGGTCGGGATGACGTTCGTGATCCTGATCGGCGGCATCGACCTGTCGGTCGGCGCAGTGCTCGGCCTGGCCGCGGTCGGGTCCGCCGTACTGATGGTCGAGGACAACTGGGGCTTCCTGCCCTCGGTCGTGCTCGTGCTCGCGATCGGGCTCGTGTTCGGTGCCCTGCAAGGGATCGCGACCGCGATGCTCGGGATCCAGTCGTTCATCGTGACACTGGCCGGCCTGCAGATCGCGAGGGGCCTGGCCCGGATCTGGTCCGGCGGGCAGGGCGTCGCGATCGCGTACGGCGACGGGCCGAACGAGGCGCCGGCGTCCTTCGCGCTGCTCGGCGAACGCACCTTCGGCGGCCTGGTGCCGATCCCGGTGATCATCTTCGCCGTGGTCGCGGCCGCCGCGGTGGTGTTCCTCCGGGTCAGCGCGTTCTCCCGGCACCTGTACGCCGTCGGCGGCAACGAGAAGGCCGCGCGGCTGTCCGGCGTACCGGTCGTGCGGGTCAAGGTCGCGGTGTTCGCGATCTGCGGGCTGCTCGCGTCGCTGGCCGGCATCGTGCACGCCGTCCAGCTCAACCAGGGCAGCCCGAACGACGGCATCGGCTACGAGCTGGACGCGATCGCCGCGGTGGTGATCGGCGGTACCAGCCTCGCCGGCGGCCGCGGTTCGGTGGCCGGGACGGTGGCCGGCGCGCTGCTGCTCGGCGTACTGAACAACATCCTTGCCCTGAACAACATCGACTCCAACATCCAGCTCCTGATCAAGGGACTGGTGATCGTTGCCGCCGCCGCGCTGCAACGTCTCCGCCCCACGTCGTAAGGAAGGTTTGTCATGAAGTTGCCGCTCGCAGTTGCCGCGGTCACCGTCCTGGTACTGGCCGGCTGTGGAACCACCAACGAACGAACCGCGGGCTCGTCGCCCGGTGCGTCGAAGTCGTGCAAAGGGGCCGACGGCAAGTACACGATCGGGATGAGCCAGGCGAACGTCGCCGAGCCGTACCGGCAGCGGATGGACGACGACATCAGGAACGCGGCCAAGGAGGTGCCGCAGTTCGACGTGAAGTTCGCGGACGCGGCGCAGGACAACGCCAAGCAGGTCGCGGACGTGGAGAACTACATCACCCAGCAGATCGACCTGCTGATCATCAGCCCGAACGAGGCGAAGCCGCTGACCGCCGTGGTGAAGAAGGCGTACGACAAGGGCATCCCGGTGATCGTGCTGGACCGGAAGGTCGAGGGCGACGCGTACACCGGGTTCATCGGCGGCGACAACGTGCAGATCGGCCGCGAGGCCGGGAAGTACATCGCGGAGAAGCTGCTGCCGAACGGCGGGAACGTCGTCGAGCTGAAGGGGCTGGCCGGTGCGACTCCGCAGGCCGAGCGGCACGAGGGGTTCGTCGAGGGGATCAAGGGGAACCCGAAGGTCAAGGTGATCGCGTCGGCGAGCGGTGACTGGCTGCGGGAGAAGGGGCAGTCGCAGATGGACGCGCTGCTGAAGGCGAACCCGAAGATCGACGTCGTGTTCTCGCACAACGACCCGATGGCGGAGGGCGCGTACCTGGCCGCGAAAGCGGTCGGGCGGGAGAAGGAGATGAAGTTCACCGGGATCGACGCGCTGCCGATCCCGTCGGGCGGGATCAAGGCGGTCGAGCAGGGCCGGCTGTCGGCGACGTTCACGTACCCGACGAACGGGAAGGAGGCGATCGCCGCCGCGAAGAAGCTCCTGATCGACTGCGGCACCATCGAGAAGACCCAGACCCTCCCGACCCGCCTGATCGACCCGTCCAACGCCGCCAAGATCTACGCCGAGGAAAACCCCAACGGCTGACGAGTTGGGGAGGATTTTGCCCCCGGACAGGGAAGAAATCCTCCCCACACCAGCAGATCAGCCGCGGAGGGAGCTGGCTCGGGGGATCAGGCGCGCTCCTAGGGTGGTGGCTGTGGGTGGGCGGGTGTTGTCGGCGATCCTTGCCAGCAGGAGGCTGGCGGCTACGGCGCCGAGTTCGTAGGCGGGTTGGGCGACGACCGTCAGCGGTGGGTCGACCAACGCTGCCCACGGGGCGTCGTCGAAGGTGACGACGCCGACCTCCCGGCCCACCCGGACGCCGCGCTCCTGCAGCGCCTGCAGCACCCCCACCGCCATCGCGTTGTTCGCGATCAGCAGGGCGTCCGGCGGCTCGGGCTGCGCGAGCAGTTCCAGCGCAGCCCGGTGCGCCCCGGTCGCCTTGAACTCGGTCCGCCGTACCAGCTTCGTCGTACTCCGCCGTCCGGCCGCCTTCAGCGCGTCCCGGTATCCGGCCAGCCGGTCGTCCGCGGTCCGCACTCCGGACGGGCCGGTGATGCACCCGATCCGTTCGTAGCCCTGGGCAACCAAATGTGCGGTCGCCTCGCGCGCGGCCGCCTGGGTGTCGACCAGCACCACGTCGCTGTCCGTCCCCGGTAGCGGCCGGTCCACCGCGACGTACGCCGTACCCAGCGACGCCAGCTGCGCCACCGACGACTCCGGCCCGCTCGGCGACAGGATCACCCCGGCGACCCGTTCCTGCAACGCGACGTCGAGGTACCGGCGTTCCTTTGCAACGCTCTCGTCGGAGTTGCACAGCACGACCGAGTACCCGACCTCGTGCGCCACGTCCTCGACCCCGCGGGCGATCGCGGTGAAGAAGGGGTTCTCGACGTCGGAGATGATCAGCGCGACCACCGCGGCCTCCTGGCGGCGCAGGTTCCGCGCCGGGCCGTTCGGCCGGTACCCGAGCTCGGCGGCCGCGGCCCGGACCCGCTCGGCGAGGTCGGGATCGACCGTCGGCTTGCCGTTCAGCGCCCGGGACACGGTCGCCGTCGACACCCCGGCGCGCGCGGCCACGTCGCTGACAGTCGGCACGATCACACCCCTTCCCGACCGAACAGTAGCGCGCCGAGTAATGGATTACCCATGTTCTTAACGTACGGAACCGCCACGCCTTACCAGTGACATGAGAGGATCACCCGCGTGACTGCCTTGCCGAGTGTTTCGTACTCCATCACCGTTCGCCTCGAGGTGCCCGCGGGCGGCTCGACGGTGAGCAAGCTGACGACCGCGGTCGAGCAGGCCGGCGGTCTGGTCACCGCGCTCGACGTGACCGCGTCCGGCCACGAGCGGCTGCGGATCGACGTCACCTGTGCCGCGGCCGACACCGAGCACGCCGGCCGCCTGGTCGAGGCGATGCGCGCCGTGCCGGGCGTCGAGATCGGCCGGGTCTCGGACCGGACCTTCCTGATGCACCTCGGCGGGAAGATCTCGATGGAGGCCAAGCACCCGATCCGCAACCGCGACGACCTGTCGATGATCTACACGCCGGGTGTCGCGCGGGTCTGCCTGGCGATCGCGAACAACCCGGACGACGCCCGCCGGCTGACCATCAAGCGGAACAGCGTCGCGGTGGTCACCGACGGTTCGGCGGTCCTCGGCCTCGGCAACATCGGCCCGAAGGCCGCGCTGCCGGTGATGGAGGGCAAGGCCGCGCTGTTCAAGCGGTTCGCCGGGATCGACGCCTGGCCGCTGTGCCTGGACACCCAGGATCCCGAGGCGATCATCCAGGTGGTCAAGGCGATCGCGCCCGGGTTCGCCGGGATCAACCTCGAGGACATCTCCGCGCCGCGCTGCTTCGAGATCGAGGCCCGGCTGCGTGAGGAGCTGGACATCCCGGTCTTCCACGACGACCAGCACGGTACGGCCGTCGTGGTGCTGGCGGCGCTGTTCAACGCGCTCCGGGTGGTCGGCAAGGACATCACGAACGTCCGCGTGGTGCTGTCCGGCGCCGGTGCGGCCGGTACGGCGATCTTGAAGCTGCTGCTCCTCGCGGGCGTGAAGGACGCGGTGGTCGCGGATATCGACGGCGTCATCCACACCGAGCGTGAAGGCCTGTCGCCGGAGCTGCGCTGGATCGCGGAGAACACCAATGCGGCCAAGTACAGCGGCAACCTGAAGGGTGCGCTGGCCGGTGCCGACGTGTTCATCGGCGTCTCCGCCCCGAACATCCTGAACGGCGCCGACATCGCCACGATGAACGACGGCGCGATCGTGTTCGCGCTGGCGAACCCGACCCCGGAGGTCGACCCGGGCGAGGCCGGCGAGCACGCTGCCGTGGTGGCCACCGGGCGCAGTGACTACCCGAACCAGATCAACAACGTGCTGGTCTTCCCCGGGGTGTTCCGCGGTCTGCTCGACGCGCAGTCGTCGAAGGTGTCGGTCGACATGGAGCTGGCCGCCGCGAAGGCGCTCGCCGGTGTGGTCACGGACGAGGAGCTGAACGCGACGTACATCGTGCCGAGCGTCTTCCACCCGGAGGTGCACACCCGGGTCGCGCACGCGGTCCGGGACGCGGCCGGCGGCAAGGCCCCGGCGCACGAGAACTTCCCGGACGACGCGCCCGCCCTGTGACGGTCACCACGGAGAACACCTCCCAGGTCTCGGTCTGGGCCTGGCGGATCGCCTTCGTCGCGGCGGTGGCGCTGCAGCTGTACGGCGTCTACGCGCCGCGCGAGGCCGGTCCGAACCTCGGCATCCCGCAGCTCGACAAGGTGGCGCACTGCGTCCTGTTCGGCGCGGTGGCGTTCACCGGGCTGAAGGTCGGCGTACCGGCGCGCTGGTTGCTCGGGGCACTGGCCGCGAACGCGGTGGTCAGCGAACTGGTGCAGCACTGGTTCCTGCCGCAGCGCGACGGCGACCCGTTCGACGCGCTCGCGGACCTGGCCGGTGTCGCGCTGGGTGCGTGGCTGGCGACGGTAAAGCGGCCGCGGCTGCCCCGCCGTACGCCATGATGGAGACATGACGGTCTCGACCCTGACCGGATCGCTGCTGGTGGCGACCCCGTTGCTCGACGAGCCGCCGTTCCGTCGCTCGGTGATCCTGCTGCTCGACCACGACGACGACGGCGCGCTCGGGGTGGTGGTGAACCGGGCCGCGGACCTGTCCGTGGACCGGGTGCTGCCGAACTGGTCGACGGCCGTCGACGAGCCCGGCGTGCTGTTCATGGGCGGCCCGGTCGGTACCGACAGCGCGCTCGCGGTCGCCGAGGTGGTCGCGGACACCGACCCGCCCGGCTGGCGGGAGTGCTACGGGCGGATCGGGCTGGTCGACCTCGACGTACCGCCGGAGCTGCTCGAGGGCGCGATCACCCGGATGCGGATCTTTGCCGGGTACGCGGGCTGGTCCAGCGGCCAGCTCGAGGGCGAGATCGCCGAGGGCGCCTGGTACGTCGTGGAGTCCGAACCGGCGGACGTGTTCGGCCATGACCCGGACACGCTGTGGCGGCGGGTGCTCCGCCGCCAGAACGACCAGATGGCCTACGTGTCGACCTACCCCGACGACCCGACGCAGAACTGACGGCTACTCGTCGCCGTCGCCGTCGTCACCGGGGTTGAGCGAGTCCCAGATCTCCTTGCACTCCGGGCAGACCGGGAAGCGCTGCGGGTCGCGGCTCGGCACCCACACCTTGCCGCAGAGCGCGACCACCGGCGTGCCCATCACCATCGCCTCGGTCAGCTTGTCCTTCGGCACGTAGTGCGAGAACCGCTCGTGATCGCCAGGCTCGGCCGGCGAGGTCTGGGTCCGCTCGTCGACAACCGTCTCCGCGCCGGGGGTCAGCTGAGTACTCATACCCCCGAGTGTAGGACGTGTCACCAGCCGGCCTGGAACTTTCTCCACAGATCGCCCGTACCCCGACACGGCACCCCGCAGTTGTCACGTGCGTCAGGTAACCTTCCTGCCCGGCACACTGTCGACCTTCGGGGGAGTAGCTGTCTGTGGATTCGCACGTGCCGGCCAATCCTGCTGTCCTGCCACCGGCCTATCCGGACCGCGCGGCGTGGGGTACCGCGAGCAAGCTGCGCGCCTGGCAGGCCGAAGCGCTGCAGCAGTACCTGGACACCAATCCGCGGGACTTCCTCGCGGTCGCGACACCGGGCGCCGGTAAGACGACGTTCGCGCTGACCGTCGCCGCCGAGCTGCTACACCGGCGGGTGATCGAGCGGATCACCGTGGTGACACCGACCGAGCACCTCAAGGTGCAGTGGGCCGACGCCGCGGACCGGGCCGGGATCGCCATCGACCCCGCGTTCGCCGGGCGCCGCGGCAAGACCAACAAGGACTACCAGGGCGTCGCGGTGACGTACGCCGGGATCGCCGTGAACCCGCTGGCCTTCCGGGTCCGGACCGAGCGGTTCAAGACGCTGGTGATCCTCGACGAGGTGCACCACGGCGGCGACGCGCTGAGCTGGGGCGAGGGCGTCCGCGAGGCGTTCGAGCCCGCCGCGCGCCGGCTCTGCCTGACCGGTACGCCGTTCCGCAGCGACGACAACCCGATCCCGTTCGTCACCTACGAGGCGGGCCACGACGGCGTCGCCCGGAGCAAGGCGGACTACACCTACGGGTACGGTCACGCGCTCCGCGACCACGTCGTACGGCCGGTCATCTTCATGTCGTACTCCGGCGAGATGCGCTGGCGGACCAAGGCCGGCGACGAGGTCGCGGCGCGGCTCGGCGAACCGTTGACGAAGGACCTGACCGCGCAGGCGCTGCGGACCGCGCTGGACCCGACGGGCGAGTGGATGGGTGCCGTGCTGGCGGCCGCGGACAAGCGGCTGACCGAGGTACGGCGGCACATGCCGGACGCCGGCGCGCTGGTCATCTCGGGCGACCAGAACACGGCCCGCGCGTACGCGAAGACGCTCCGCGAGATCACCGGGGAGGCGCCGACGGTGGTGCTGTCGGACGAGAAGGCGGCGAGCAAGAAGATCGCCAAGTTCTCCGAGGACGAGTCGCGCTGGATGGTCGCCGTACGCATGGTGTCCGAGGGGGTTGACGTACCGCGGCTGGCGGTCGGTGTGTACGCGACGCCGACGTCGACGCCGCTGTTCTTCGCGCAGGCCGTGGGACGGTTCGTCCGGGCCCGGAAGCGGGGTGAGACGGCGTCGGTGTTCGTGCCGTCGGTGACCCGGCTGCTCGGGTTCGCGGCCGAGATGGAGGTCGAGCGTGACCACGTCCTCGGCCGGAAGAACAGCAACGAGGACGGCGACATCTTCGCGCTCGAGGACGACCTGCTGAAGCAGGCCAACCAGGCCGAGGGCGCGAGCGACGAACTCGAGGGGAACTTCGAGGCGCTCGGGTCGGACGCCAGCTTCGACCGGGTCGTGTTCGACGGCGGCGACTACGGCACCGGCGGCGACAACGCGTCCGACGAGGAGCTGGACTTCCTGGGGCTGCCCGGTCTGCTGGAGCCGGACCAGGTCCGCGAACTGCTGCACAAGCGGCAGCAGAAGTCGCTCGCCGCGCAGAAGAAGTCGCAACGGCCGGCCGACCGCGAGGATCCCACGCCGACCGAGCTGGCCACCCACGAGCAGATCGCGCTGCTCCGCCGCGACCTGAACGGCCTGGTCGCCGCCTGGCACCACCGAACCGGCCAGCCGCACGGGGTTATCCACAACGATCTGCGGCGGAAACTCGGCGGTCCGGCGGCAGCGCACGCGTCGTCGATCCAGCTGAAGGAGCGGATCGAGCTGATCCGCGACTGGGCGACGCAACGCCGCGCCTGATCGCGACGTGATCCCCGAGGCCCAGCACCCCGCCCGAGGTGCTGGGCCTCAGTCCATCAAGGGCGGTACACGTGCACGTAGTCGATCTGCATCGACTCCGAGGTCACGGTGGGTGGGATCTTCCCGAACACGAACAGGTCGAGGATCAGCGCGTCGCCGGTGCCGGCGTACGCGCCCTGGCGGCACACCTCCTTGCCGTCGACATACCAAACCGTATGGTCCGGTCCGAGCCGCTCGGCGATCGTGTGCCAGTCGGTGGTGAGGTCGGCCGGCGCTTCGTACTTGCAGCTGCCGCCGGGGGACTGGTGGTTCGTCAGGTACAGCGTGTTGTGGTTGTCGCTGTAGAACTCGTACGTGTCCTGCTCGTTGGAGCCGTTGCCGTTCCAGGTCCACGTCGACGGCCAGAAACCCTGCGCCGACGGGAGTTTCAGCCGCGTCTCGACGTAGTCACCCGGCTGTACGGCGAACGAGTCCGACGGCTCGTGCCCGCACGCCTGACCGGTGGTGATCAGTGCGCCCGACCACTCGTAGCCCGGGGCCGGGTTGTTCTTCGTCGCGGTCATCGTCAGCTTGCCGTCGCGCACCGACAGCGCGTCCCAGGTGTGCCACTCGAGCTGGTCGTTGCTCTTGTTCCCGAGGCACTGGTCGCCCTCGGCGTTGGAGTGGATCGCCCACTTCGTCCGGTCGATCGACGTACCGTCGAAGTCGTCCGCGAACACGAGCTTCCCGGGCTCTGCCGCCTCGGCGGCCCGGAGCGGGATGACCAGCAGTCCGAGTACCGCCACAGCCGTAAGTAACTTACGCATCAGGCAACCCTCTCCGTCGGAAAAGAACGGATCAAACAATCGCTTGATCAGGGCTTGGTTGTCAACTCCTGCGTACCGATCACGTCCAGCAGCCGGATCGCCTGGTCCGACGGCGATCCCGGCTCGGCCGTGTACAGCACCACGCGCTGGTCGCGTTCGGGGACCACGAGCACCTCGCAGATCACGTCGATCCGCCCGACCTGCGGGTGGAAGATCGTCTGGCACAACGACTGCTGCCGGCCCACCTCGTGCCGCGCCCAGATCGCCGCGAATTCGCGGCTGCCGTGCCGCAGGTCGTCGACCAGTCGGGCGACCTCCGGGTCGTCCGGGTACGTGCTGGTCGCGGCTCGCAGGTCCGCCGCGGCCTCGCGGGCGAACTCGCGGGTCGCCTCCTCGCCGAACAGCTCCACCTGCCGATCGGTCAGGAACCGCAACCGCAGCAGGTTCCGCTCCCGCGGCGGGATCGCCGAGAAGTCCGTGATCAGCGCGGCCGCCAGCGGATTCCACGCCAGTACGTCGTACTTCGCGTCCAGGACCAGCCCCGGTACGTCGAGCCGCGCGAGCATCCGCAGTACGCCGGACCGCACGTCCGCGGGCGGACCCGGCGGCGGCCCGGGCTGCTCGCCGGCCAGCCGGAACAGGTGGTCGCGCTCGACGTCGGACAGCCGGAGCGCGCGGGCGAGACCGGTCAGCACCGGGCGGGACGGGCGCGGACCGCGGGCCTGTTCGAGGCGCGTGTAGTAGTCGGTCGACATGGTCGCGAGGCTCGCCACCTCCTCGCGGCGGAGACCGGGGGTACGGCGGCGCAGTCCGGCGGGGAGGCCTACGTCGGACGGTTGCAGGGCCTCCCGGCGTACCCGAAGGAACTCCGCCAGCGCGTCGCGATCCACGCTCCCAGGATCGCAGGCGGGCTCGGGCGGTAGCCAGGGACTACCGGTCCCAGGGTCGGCTCGCTCTGCCTCGGACGGTCCGGGGGCCGCAGCGTTGAGGGCATGAACACGAACAAGGTCGCGCTCGTCACGGGCGCCAACAAAGGCATCGGCAAGGAGATCGCGCGACAGTTGGGGGCGCTGGGATTCACCGTGCTGGTCGGGTCGCGGGATGTGGAGCGCGGTGCGGTCGCGGTCAAGGAGTTGGTTGCCGAGGGCCACGATGCGGTCGCGCTAGCGGTGGAGGTGACCTCGCCGGAGTCGGTGGGTACGGCGGTTGCGGCGGTGGAGTCTGCTTACGGGCGGCTCGACGTACTGGTCAACAACGCGGCGATCATCCCGGCGGGGGACGGGGCGGTGTCGGAGGTGGCGGGCGACGTACTGCGGTCCGCGTTCGAGACGAACGTGATCGGGCTGGTCGGGGTGACGCAGGCGTTCCTGCCGTTGCTGCGGCGCGCCGAGCGGGCGCGGGTGGTGAACCTGTCGACGTCGCTGGCGTCGTTCGCGCAGGTCGGGGATCCGGAGTCGCGGATGTCGACGGTGCTGACACTCGGGTACAACGCGTCGAAGGCGGCCGTGAACATGGTCACGGTGATGCTCGCCAACGAACTCCGCGGCACCGGCATCCTCGTCAACGCCGCGGATCCCGGCAACTGCGCTACCGACATGGGCGGCTGGACCGCCGCCCGCACCCCGGCCCAAGGCGCAGCCGTCGCCGTCGGATTGGCGACGCTGGACGCGGACGGCCCCACCGGGCAGGTCTCTGCGGAGGAGGGCCGCCTGCCCTGGTGAGGCGCCCCCAGGTGTTGACGCCGTCGAGGGGGCGGTTCGTGCGCTCAGACGATGGCGCCGGACCAGGCCAGGGCCTGCTTGAGGAGTTGGCCGCGGCCGCCTTCGAGGTCGTTGAGGAGGCTCGGGGCGAGGGCCTCCTCCGGGGTCAGCCAGGTCAGCTCGAGGGCGTCCTGACGCGGGTTGCACTCGCCGGTGACCGGTACGACGTACACCAGCGCGACGGCGTGCTGGCGCGGGTCGTGCAGCGGGGTCATCCCGGGGAACGGGAAGTACTCCGCGACGGTCACCGGGACGAGCGACGCGGGCAGCCGCGGGAACGCCGCCGGGCCGAGGTCCTTCTCGATGTTGCGCTGCAGCGCGTCCCGGATCGACTCGTTGTGCAGTACCCGGCCGGAGACCAGCGTGCGGGTGATCTCACCGGTCGCGGGCGAGGTCCGGAGCAGCACTCCGATGTGCTCGATCTGCCCGAGCGTGTCGACCCGCGCCGGCACCGCCTCGACGTACAGGATCGGCACCCGCGTCCGGGTCTCGGCCAGCGCGAACTCGGACAGCCAGCCCGGATTGGGGTCAGGCGTTTGCACAGACGACGTCATGTGCCCATCTTTGCTTACGGCCTGAAAGCACTCCGGTACTGGGAGGGGCTGAGTCCGAATGTCGAGCGGAATCTCCGGGTCGCGTGACTCGGGTCGTGCCAACCGACCATCGTTCCGATCGTCGCCACCGGGAGTTCGGTCTCGATCAGCAGGCCGGCGGCTCGTTCGGCGCGGATGCGGTTCAGGTACGCCATCGGTGACATGCCGACGCTCTTTCCGAACAGCCGAATCAGGTACCCGGGGGCGAGGTTGACGCGAGACCCCAACTGTTCGAGGGTCCACGCCTCAGTCAGATCGGCCTCCAGGACCCGCATCGCATGCTGCACCGCCGGATGCACCGCGGCCTGCAAGCTGCCACTACCTGGGACGAGGGCACCGGAGAGCAGACCGAACACATCCGGTCCCAGGTACGCGTTGCGGACCACCAGGCCGTGGCACTCGACGTACCCGTGCCACTCGCCCGGGCGGATCACCACCACCGAGTCCGGCCCCAACTCCACCTCGCCACCCGCCGACACATGCGTCCCGCGGCCCGCGACCACCACCGCGATCTCGAAGAATGCGTGACTGTGCACCGCCACGTCCGCGAACACCTCGATCCGCTCGCCCGCCACCGGCAGCCGCAGATCCGGAAACACCTCACTGCTCAGCACGTTGTGCACCGACGACCTCCCAGGAGGTGAATTTCGGACAACCCGAGGTCAACCAGATCCTGTCCCCGCCGCTCCCGCCCCGCGACCCTGGAAACACCTTCCAGTACGACGGAATCCGAGGAGCAACCCGATGACCACCACCGACCCTACGGCACCCGCGACCCTCGACGACGAGACGATTTCCGCCTATCGCCGGGACGGCGTCGTCCGGATCCGGAACATCATCGGCCGCGACGAGGCCGCCCGGTTCGCGGCCGCGGCCACCGAGTGGACCGCGAACGCGAACGACAACTTCGAGGGCTCGAAGATCTTCAACCAGTACGTCAACGTCTGGCGGCAGAACGACGTACTGCGAGAGCTCACCCTGGACCCGCGGCTCGCCGCGGCGGCGACCGCGCTGGCCGGCGTACCGGTCCGGATCTGGCACGACCAGCTGCTGATCAAGCCTCCGCACAACGGCGCCGCGACCGAGTTCCACCAGGACGCGCCGTACTGGCCGCACGCCGGCTCCCGCGCCTCGCTGTCCGCCTGGATCGCGCTCGTCGACGTACCGGTGGAGCGCGGCTGCATGACCTTCATCCCCGGCTCGCAGAACCACCAGGACCTGCGCAGCCAGGACCTTTCCGACCGCGACGACATGTTCCGCGCGGCACCGGACCTGCGCTGGGAGGAGCGGCTGACGATCCCGTTGCAGGCCGGCGACTGCACCTTCCACAACGCGTACCTGGCGCACTCCGCGACCCCGAACCTGACCGACGACCCGCGGATCGCGCACGTGAACATCTACATCGACGCGGAGGCGACGTACACCGGCGGCGGCCACGTCTGCACCGACGGCCTCGACCTGCCGGTCGGCCGGCCGCTCGACCACGAGCTGTTCCCTCGCGTGTGAGCGTTTACACCGTGGCATAAGTTGTCTGCGTGCGTCTGCTCACCGACATCCGCCCGCTGCGTGAGTCCGCCGACTTCCGGAGGCTGTGGATCGGGTCGACGGTGTCGCAGCTCGGTCAGCAGATGACCGCGGTGACGGTCTCGATCCAGGTGTACGCGCTGACGCACTCGACGTTCGCGGTCGGCCTGGTCGGGCTCTGCTCGCTGGTCCCGCTGATCGTCTTCGGGCTGTACGGCGGTGCGATGGCCGACGCGATCGACCGCCGTACGCTCGCGCTCGTCTCGTCGACCGGGCTGTGGCTGCTGTCGATGGTGCTGGTCCTGCAGTCGCACCTCGACTGGGGACAGGTGGGCGTGCTGTACGGCGTGGTCGCCTGCCAGTCGGCGTGTTTCGCGGTGAACAACCCGGCCCGGTCCGCGATCATCCCGCGGCTGATCCGGCCTGAACTGCTGCCGGCCGCGAACACGCTCAGCCAGGCGGCGTTCAACCTGGGCTTCACCGCCGGGCCGCTGCTCGGTGCGGCGGTGATCGCCTGGCAGGGGTTCGCGGCGGCGTACCTGATCGACGTGATCACGTTCACCGCGGCGCTGTACGCGCTGTTCCGGCTGCCTCCGGTGCCGCCGACCGGCGAGGTACGGCGGGCCGGGCTGCGGTCCGTACTCGAAGGTTTCACGTTCCTGCGGGCGGCGCCGGCGTTGCTGGCGACGTTCCTCGCGGACATCCTCGCGATGGTGTTCGCGCAGCCGCGGGCGCTGTTCCCGGCGGTGGCCGGGGCGTTCTTCGGCGGCGGCGTACGGACCGTCGGCGTACTGCAGGCCGCGCCGGCGATCGGGGCGCTGGTCGGGGTGCTGTTCTCCGGGTGGGTGACCCGGGTCCGCCGTCAGGGCGTGGCGATCGTGGTCGCGATCACGGCGTACGCCGCGGCCGTCGGGCTGTTCGGGGTGTCGCGGACGATCTGGCTGGGCGTCGCGCTGCTGGCGATGTCCGGGGCGGCCGACATGGTGAGTTCGGCGTACCGGAACACCGTGCTGCAGTCCGCGGCGCCGGACGCGATGCGCGGGCGGCTGCAGGGCGTCTTCATCGTGGTGGTCGCGGGCGGGCCGCGGCTCGGCGACTTCGTCGTCGGTACGACGTCCTCGCTGACCAGCCCGACCGTCGCGCTGCTCGGCGGCGCCGCGGTCTGCGTCACCGGGTTGCTGATCCTGCTCGCCCGGAACCGGCCGTTCCGGGTGTACGACGCGCGGACCCGGGCGCTGAGCTGACGCCGGTCAGCCGCCGGTGGCGAGCTTCTTCAGCACGGTGAACCAGGAGTCCATGTCCGGGTTCACCTCGGTCATCTCCTTGCCGCCGACCGTGACGATCTTGCGGTCGCCGAGCGGCTTCTTCAGCTTGATCGGGGTCAGCGAGATGTTGCTGTCCGGCGGGCACGGTACGTCGCTGTCCAGGTAGATCTTGATCTCGGTGTCGGACTGCTCGACGCGGAGGTCGCTGTCACACTTGCCGCCGGCCGGCACCAGCAGGTTCGCCTCGTCGTACTTCGGGGCGTTCTGGATCCACTTCAGGTACTTCGGCCGGCTGCCCTTCACGAGCTGGTAGTACTGCAGCGGCTGCGGGGACTTCTCCTCCGCCGTCCCGGTGCCGTCGCCGAGGAACCTGCCGTAGATCATCTCGTAGCACGGGTCCTTGGTGTCCGGGCCGTCGATCGCGCCGAACGCCCGGGCCGCCTTGTAGCAGCCGACCGCCTCGCGGTTCAGCGAGACGTTGAAGCCGACGATCGCGAGCGCGCCGACCACCATCGAGATCGCCAGCATCCGGCGCGACCGCAGCTGCTGCGGACCCAGTACGCCGGCCGCCCGCCGGGTCTCCTCCGGCGTGGCGTCGGCCGGCAGCGCCGTACCGCGGAACAGCGCCATGATCGAGCTCGTCCACTGCGGGTTGATGATGGTCGGAACGGCGTAGACCAGAATCAGACCCACGATCACGAGGACGGCGGGGAGCAGCGACCAGTAATTTCGCACGGCAGCAAGATACGGGGCCATCGGGCCGTGCCCGAATAGCGGATACGCTGTCTGGGTGCCAGCCGAGACCTCGCAGACGCTCGACCGGGGACTCACCGTCCTCGAGTTGCTGGCGGACGCCCCGGACGGGCTCTCCATCACCGAGCTCGCCGCGGCGCTGGGGGTCAGTCGGACGGTGGTGTACCGCCTGGTGAACACGCTGGAGCTGCACCGGTTGGTGCGGCGGGACAGCGAAGGACGGGCCCGGCTCGGTCTCGCCGTACTGCACTACAGCCGCCGGGTGCAGCCCACGCTGCGTGACGCCGCGCTTCCGGTGCTGCGTTCGCTCGCCGAAGACACCGGCGCTACCGCGCACCTGACGGTCGCGGACGGTGAGGAAGCCCTCGCGATCGCGGTGGTCGAGCCGAGCTGGACCGACTACCACGTCTCGTACCGGATGGGCTCCCGCCACGCCCTCGACCAGGGCGCGGCAGGCAAGGCCATCCTCGCCGGCCGCCGCAAACCCGACCCCGCCGGCCGCCCCTTCGTAGTAACCGCCGGCGAACTCCAAGCCGGCGCCCAAGGCGTGTCGTCCCCGGTGCTGGGCGTCCCCGGCGTAGAAGCCTCCATCGGCGTAGTGGTCCTAGGCAAACTCGACCGAGACTTCGTAGGCCCCCGAGTAGCCCGAGCCGCAGTAGAAGTAGCCAAACGCCTCGCTTGACCCCGCCCCACGCAGGAAGAGCTGCACCACTCACCCACCCCGTCCACTCACCCACCCCGTCCACTCACTCGCCCCCGGCCGCTCCCCCGCGGGGCGTTTGAGAGGTGAACCCCTCAGACGGCTCCTTCGCTGTCTGTATGCGGGTGGTGAAGGGGCAACGCCCGGGGTTAACCCCTCAATCGGCGGCTGCTTGGAGCGGGTCGGGAGTGGGGCGGGCGGGGTCTGGGGCGGGCGGGGGCGGGGTGCCGGCCGATCAGCTCTGTGTGGCGGCTTCTACCAGGGGGAGGACTCGGTGGGGGATTTGTTCGGCCAGGGCTATGACTGTGGAGGCGCGTTGGATGCCTCGCACGATGACTACCTGGTCGATCACGCGTTGGAGGTCCGCGTTGGAGCGGGCGACGATCCGGCACCAGAGGTCCTCGGCGCCGGTGATGGTGTGGACCTCCAGGACCTCGGGGATCCGCGCGAGGGCTTCGGCGACCGTGGTGTGGCCGGAGCCTTGCTCGATCTGGAGCGTGGCGAACGCCGTGACCGGATAGCCGATCGCGGTGGTGTCGATGTCGGGGCCCCAGCCGCGTACCACCCCGTCGCGTTGGAGCCGGTCCAACCTGGCCTGGACGGTCCCGCGGGCGACCCCGAGCCGACGTGACGCCTCCAGTACGCCGACGCGCGGTTCGGCCGCGAACAGCCTGAGGATCCGGGCATCCAGTTCGTCGACGGACATACGAATCCTCCGTAGATAGTCAGACTGACCAAATAGCCTACCAATGCTGGTAGATGAGTAGTCATCATGCCTAGTCAAACAAGGATGTGTTGCGCAACCTGCCGCCCAGGAACAAGGCTCGGTGCACCGATCCGAGAACCGGAGGAGCACCGATGACCAGCACCGACCTCACCCCTGCAGAGCTCGACGCCGATCTCGACCTCGACCAGCTGAAGCAGCTCGTCGGCCTGGTGCCGTACGACGAGAGCACCGACCCGTTCCCGGTCACCGCGATGGACGCGCTGGTGTTCGTGGTCGGCAACGCGACCCAGACCGCGAAGTGGTACCAGCTCGCCTTCGGCATGGACCTGGTCGCGTACGCCGGCCCGGAGACCGGCAGCAAGGACGCGAAGTCGTACGTCCTGAAGTCCGGGTCGGCCCGCTTCGTGATCTCCGGCGGCGTCAGCCCGAAGAGCGCGATCCTCGACCACCACCGCAAGCACGGCGACGGCGTCGCGGACATCGCGCTCGAGGTGCCGGACGTGGACAAGTGCGTCGCGCACGCCCGCAAGGTCGGCGCGGTCGTCCTGGAGGAGCCGAACGACGTCTCCGACGAGCACGGCACGATCCGCCGCGCGGCGATCGCGGCGTACGGCGACACCCGTCATACGCTGATCGACCGCAGCAAGTACGACGGCCCGTACCTCCCCGGCTTCGTCGCCGCGCAGACGCAGGTACGGCGTCCCGAGGGGCACCCGAAGCGGCTGTTCCAGGCCGTCGACCACGTGGTCGGTAACGTCGAGCTCGGCCGGATGGACGAGTGGGTGGCGTTCTACAACAAGGTGATGGGCTTCGTGAACATGGCGGAGTTCATCGGGGACGACATCGCCACCGACTACTCCGCTCTCATGAGCAAGGTCGTCGCCAACGGCAACCACCGGGTGAAGTTCCCGCTGAACGAGCCGGCGGTGGCGAAGAAGAAGTCGCAGATCGACGAGTTCCTGGAGTTCTACGACGGCGCCGGCGCGCAGCACATCGCGCTCGCCACCAACGACATCCTGCGCACCGTCGACATCATGCGGGCGAACGGCGTCGAGTTCCTGAACACCCCGGACTCGTACTACGAGGACCCGGAGCTGCGGGCCCGGATCGGCGAGGTCCGGGTGCCGATCGAGGAGCTGCAGTCGCGCGGCATCCTGGTCGACCGGGACGAGGACGGGTACCTGCTGCAGATCTTCACCGCGCCGATCGGCGACCGTCCGACGGTGTTCTACGAGCTGATCGAGCGGCACGGCTCGCTGGGCTTCGGCAAGGGCAACTTCAAGGCGCTGTTCGAGGCGATCGAGCGCGAGCAGGAGCGCCGCGGCAACCTCTGAGCGGCACCTGACGTCACTTTGACGATCAAAAGCTTGCCGCATGCAACTGAACACGGCGTGTCGCCGTCCGATTACCGGAATGACTGTTGGGGCAGGCTCCGTTCGCGTAGTGTGCCTTCCTGAGTGCGCGTCGGGGCGCGTGCTCAGGAAGGGTTTCGTCATGAAGACACTGGGCCTGCTGCTCAGCACCGCCGGTGTGGGGGTGGGCGCGATCGCCCTCTCCGCCATGCCGGCCGCGGCGGTCAACGCCGCCAGCTGCTCCGGCGCGACATCCATCGCGTCCGCGCCGATGCTGCGAAATCACCAGCCGCCGAGCTGGGGAACCATCCGGCTGGTCCGGGACAGTTGTTCGCAGTACTGGGCCGAGATCACGATGGCGTCGCCGGTGGTGGCGAACGCCAAGGCCAACGCCTTCCTGGTGCAGTCCGGCGGCGGCAACAACGGCCGGGTGCTCAGCTGCGACAGCAGCGGCGGCAACGGCTCCGTCATCCAGGGCCAGCGCACCTGCCGGACACCGAAGGTGAAGGCCACCAACGGCAGCATCACCTTCACCGCCACCGGCCGCGAATACCACAACTACGGCGGCGGCTACCAGGAGATCTCGGAGAACTCCACCACCCGCACGCGCTGAGACTCGGGTGCGCAGTACCGCGCAGTAGTTATTAGGCTCGGCGTATGAGTGAGGTTGTCGAGCAGTTGCGTCAGGTGCTGCCGCCCGAGGCGTTGGTGACCGATCCGGACCGGATGGAGAGCTACCGGTACGACCGGGCGATGTTCTGCCCGGCCGGGATGCCGTCGGCGGTGGTGCTGGCCCGGGAGACCGCGCACGTGCAGGCGGCGGTGCGGGTCGCGCACGAGGCCGGCGTACCGATCGTCCCGCAGGGGGCGCGGTCCGGCCTGTCCGGCGCCGCCAACGCGCTGGACGGGTGCATCGTGATCTCGCTGGAGAAGATGGACAAGATCCTCGCCATCGAGCCGGTCGACCGGTACGTCGTCACGCAGCCGGGCGTCTACAACGCCGTACTGTCCCGCGCGGTCGCCGAGCACGGGCTGTTCTACCCGCCGGACCCGTCCAGCTGGGAGTTCTGCTCGATCGGCGGCAACCTGTCCACGAACTCGGGCGGTCTGTGCTGTGTGAAGTACGGCGTGACCACGGACTACGTGCTCGGCCTGGAGGTCGTGCTCGCCGACGGCCGGGTACTGCGGACCGGCCGGAAGACCGTGAAGGGCGTCGCCGGCTACGACCTCGCGAAGCTGATCGTCGGCAGCGAGGGCACCCTCGGCATCATCACCGAGGCGACCCTGATGCTCCGCCCGGCCGCGGCGAAGCCGAAGACGATGGCCGCCCTGTTCGCCTCCGGCGTCGAGGCCGGCAATGCGATCCTGGAGATCATCCGCAGCGGCGTCTCGCTGAGCCTGCTGGAGATCATGGACCGGACCACGATCCAGGCGGTCAACAAGTACAAGCGGATGGACCTGCCCGAGGAGGCCGGCGCGATGCTGATCGCGCAGTCCGACGCGGGCGGCGAGGCGGGTGCGGCCGACGTCGCCGCGGTCGCGAAGCTCTGCCGCGACCACGGCGCGCTGGAGTGCATCGAGGCCGAGGACGACGCCGAGGGCGACATGCTGCTCGAAGGCCGCCGGGTCGCGCTCACCGCCCTGGAGCAACTCGGTACGACGATGATCGACGACGTCGCCGTACCGCGGTCGCGGCTGGCGGAGTTCATCGGCCGGCTGGAGCAGCTGTCCGCGGAGCTGGACATCACGATCGGCGTCCTCGGGCACGCCGGCGACGGGAACATGCACCCGACGGTGGTGTTCGACCAGACCGACCCGGCGCAGGCCGAGCGGGCACAGCAGGCGTTCGAGCAGGTGATGGCGATCGGGCTGGAGCTCGGCGGGACGATCACCGGCGAGCACGGGGTCGGCGTACTGAAGCGGACCTGGCTGGCCGAGGAGATCGGCCCGGTCGCGCTCGACGTGCACCGGGCGATCAAGAACGCACTCGACCCGAAGAACCTGCTGAACCCGGGCAAGATCGTGGCGGACTGATGCTGTGACGTAACCGCAACACAACTGCCGAACCCATTCGACGTCCACGGCCATCGAATGTGACGTCGGGACTGGAGCATAAGAGGCTAGAACTCGCGGAGGACCGGATGCAGGGTAGGAGGCGCCCGATGGGTTGGTGGCGCCGTACCGTGCTCCCGGCTGTCGCCGCCGTGGTCGCGACCACAATGCTCTCCGCCTGCGGGAACGGCGGGGGACTGCGGGTCGAGGGCCCCGAGTCGCCGCCGCCGGCCACCCCGACGCCGTCGGTCGCGCTGGGCACCAGCACGACGCCGCCGCACCCGGAGAAGACCCCGGAAGTGGCCGTCGACCTGTACAAAGTCCGGTCCCGGCTGCTCGCCGACCGGCGCCTGTCCAGCTACGACCGGACAGTGCTTTCGAATTGCACCGTGATTTCGCGTTGCCTCAGCAGGGGTAAGACCGTTGATGTATTGCACAGCGGTAAACCTCAGCAGATCGTCCTGATCCACACCCTGGACAAGTTCGTCTTCGGTATCTTCCTGATCGCGCTCGAGCCCTCGGGCCCGCGGCCGATCTGGAACCTGAACGTCGAGCAGCCGACCGTGAACGCCAGTCCCGGAGGGGACCTGGTGGTCGAGTCGAAGATCTTCACGATCAACGACCCGGTCTGCTGCCCGTCGGGTCGCCGGGTCGAGGTCTACCGTTGGAACGGTCGGCAGATGACCAAGGTGAGCTCGACGGACCAGTAGGGAGACTGAAGTTCGGTGGTACCGGAAGAACCGGCAGCGCGCATTCTCATGGTTGAGGACGACGCGGTGATCCGTGAGGCGACCCAGTTGACCCTCGAGCGGCACGGCTACGACGTGACCACGGCCGAGGACGGCCTGGAAGCGATCGAGCGTTTCGAGAAGATCCACCCGGACGTCGTGATGCTGGACATCATGCTGCCCGGGCTGGACGGGATCTCGGTGTGCCGCCGGATCCGTGAGACCAGCACGGTCCCGATCGTGATGGTGTCCGCCCGCGGCGACGCGCTCGACGTCGTACTCGGCCTGGAGGCCGGCGCGGACGACTACGTGACCAAACCGTTCGACACCCAGGTGCTGGTGGCCAGGCTGCGGGCGGTGATGCGGCGCGCGGTCTCCGATCCGGAGCGACCGGCACCGGCGGCCGGTTCCGGCGTCGAGTCGTTCGGTGACCTCGAGCTGGACCGGGAGGCCTTGGAGGTACGGCGCGGTGGCGCGACCGTGCAGCTGACGCCGACCGAGCTCAAGCTGCTGATCGAGTTCGCGAACAACCCGGGCGTGGTGCTCAGCCGCTCGACGCTGCTGCAGCGCGTCTGGGACTACGAGTGGGGCGGCGACGGCCGGCTGGTCGACGTGCACCTGCAGCGGTTGCGGACCAAGATCGGTGCCGACCGCATCGAAACCGTCCGCGGCTTCGGGTACAAACTGCGGGCTTAGCGGATGGGACTGCGCGGCAAGCTCGGTCTCATCTTCCTGCTGGTCTCGTCGCTCGCGATCCTGGTGCTGTGCGTCGCGGTCTACACCCAGGCCCAGTCGGCCCGGCTGGACCGGACGCGCAGCTTCGCGGACGAGCGGATCCAGCTCGCGGCGCAGAGCTACGACACCAACGACGTACCGGTGTTCGGGGCGAAGCTCGACGACCCGGACCTGCCGCCGCAGCTGCGGGACGCGGTGCTGTCCGGGAAGCGGGCCACGTTCAAGACCGGGTCGCCGCACGCGAAGATGTGGGCGGCGGTCGCGGTCAAGGACGGCAAGGTGCTGTCGATCGAGCAGGACTACGACAACACCGACGACTCGATGCAGGCGCTGCAGCAGGCGCTGATCCTCGGCGGGATCGGTACGGTGGCGCTGGTCGCGCTGGTCAGCGTGATCCTCGCGGGCAGCCTGTCGAAGCGGATCGTCGCGGTGGCCGGTACGGCGCGGCGGATCGCGGCCGGTGACCTCGACGCGTCCGCGGCGGAGGCCGTCGGCAAAGGCAAGGACGAGGTGCAGTCGCTGGCGACCGCGCTGGACACGATGGCCAGCTCGCTGCGTGGCCAGCTGGAGGCGGAACGGCGATTCACCGCGGACGTCGCTCATGATCTGCGGACGCCGGTCACGGGTCTGACCACCGCGGCGGAGCTGTTGCCGCCGGGCCGGCCGAGCGAGCTGGTGCGGGACCGGGCGAAGGTACTCCGGCGGCTCGTCGAGGACCTGCTGGAGATCGCGCGGTTCGACTCCGGTGTGGAGCAGGCGGACCTGGAACTGGTCGGGCTCGGCGCGTTCGTGGGGTCCGCGGTCGGGCGGTTGCGGATGCAGCAGGCGCTTGCGGCCGACGACGTGATCGTGCACCTGAACGGGCCGGACGAGACGGTCTCCACCGACTCCCGGCGGATCGAACGGATCCTGGCGAACCTGATCGTCAACGGTCTGCGGCACGGCAAGCCGCCGGTCGAGGTGACGGTCAGCGGCCGGACGGTCGAGGTGGTTGACCACGGCAACGGGTACCCGGAGGAACTGATTGCCGAAGGCCCGCGCCGGTTCCGGTCCGGGATGGCTGAACGTGGCGTCGGGCACGGTCTCGGGCTGACCATCGCGGCCGGGCATGCGAAGGTGCTCGGCGCCGAGCTGACCTTCGGTGCGGCGCCCGGTGGTGGTGCGTTGGCGCGGCTCGTGCTGCCCGCGGGACCTGAGACGGAGTCGTAACACAACGCATCAACCTTTCGCCCGCGCGGCGCGTCTTCTCCTCTGAAACACCAACAAAACGAGGGGAAACCACAGATCATGCGTACTCAGTTCGTTCGCCGCACCGCCGCCGCCTTCGCCGGTGTCGCCCTGGCCGCCGCCGGTCTCGGCGTCGCCGGCGCCCTGCAGGCCAACGCCGCCACGACGCAGGTCGCGGCGGTCAGCACGCCGGCCGCGGCGAAGTCGATCACGATCAAGGCCGCCGGCACCTACGTCCCGCTCTGGGCGAAGGTTCCGCTGACCGGCAAGACCGTCGGTATCGCGAAGAACACCGTCGTCCAGGTGCAGCGGCTGCAGAACGGCAAGTGGGTGAACTTCCCGGCCACCACCAAGGTGACCAGCAAGGGCACCTACTCGGTGTGGGTGGCCAGCGGCCGGGCCGGCGTGAACCAGTTCCGCGTCGTGGCTGCGAAGACCGCGAGCCCGTCGGTCTCCATCACGTACGTCAAGTAGCACCTGCGGCGGGGGCCCGAACCCAAGGGGGGGGGAGAGGGGCCGCCCCCGGGGGGGTGTTGTTGGGGGTACCATGTGGGCGGCGGGGGAGCGCCCCGAAGA